>PBFG01000035.1 GCA_002718585.1 Fidelibacterota bacterium
TTTTTAATTTAATATTGTAGTCGCCAACATCCGTTGAAGGTCTAAATTTTATTTCTTTTGTTGTATTTCTTTTTACCTTTGATTTTGAAGCAGAGATACTCTTTTTCTTATCAAATAGGTGTTTTCCATAATCAAGAAGTTTGCAAACTACTGGATTTGCATCGGATGGAGATACTTGAACTAAGTCTAATGATGATTCCTTTGCAGCTTCTAGGGCACTTAATAACGGTACCATACCTTTTTTTTCTCCATTGGCATCGATTAGCAAAACTTCACTAGCTTTAATTTTATCGTTTATCGGAACTGAATTTTTTCTTTGAGTAGCTATAAGAAATACCTTTTAAATAAATATTATAGAAAGAGAAATTGACATTAAACGATTAACAAGATTTGTTAAATAAAGGTGTGTATATGGTCATATGTGGATTGAATTTTATACTAATTAATAAATTTCGCAAATATTTTAAGGTTGTAAAATGAAGTAATCCCATTCATTATTTTTGATTTCGTAAACCTCTCTTTTGTTAAGTCTTGATTCATGGCCTTCCCAAAATTCAAAATAATATGGAACAAATGAATATCCACCCCAATATTCAGGACATTTTTCCAAATTATCTTCATGAAGAGATTTTTCATAATTTGCATGAACGTTTTCATAAGAGTCTATTTTGTTTGATTGATTTGAGGAAACTGCTAATGCATTTTTCTTCTTATCTCTTTTAGCAAAATATTCAATGTTAAAATCCCTTGAAGTTTTTTGAATTTTTGCTTTCATTCTAATTTGTACGTTTGTGCTATTCCAATATATTAAAGCTGTAATTTGGTCATGAGATATAAAGTCTTGTGATTTAGGTGATTCGTAATTTGAAAAAAAGATAAATTCCTTATCTTTTATAATCTTTAAATTGACGAATCTAGCATTAACTTCTTTGTTTTTAGATGAAAAAGAAGAAATACAAATAGCCTCAATGATTTTTTGATTTGCCTTAAGAGAATCTTCATATTTTTCTCTAAAAATTCTATATGGAGTCTCATCACTTAAGTTATCAAATTTAATCATTTATTTTTTAGCCCTTTCAAAAACTTTGATTGAGGACTCAGCAATTTTTTGCATTTCCTTTTCACTCAAAGTTGGATGAACTAAAAAAACTATTGAGCTTTCTCCCAACTCTTTAGCAACAGGTAACCTTTCTTTTGGTCTTAAATCAGTATTATCAAATGCCTTTTCTAAATAAATCTCTGAGCAAGAACCATGCATACATGGAATGCCCATTGAGATAATTTCAGAAACTATTCGATCTCGATCCCAACCATCTTTCAGAGATTCATCTCTTACAAATGCATAAAATTTGTAGTAAGCATGAATAGATCCATCATTATTATTCAACAATGGAATTCGAATAACTCCTCCTTCACCTGAATGATTTTCAAATTGTTTAATGAGTATGTTAGCATTCTGATTTCTAATTTGGGTCCATTCAGACATGCGATTTAGTTGAATCCGGCCAATAGCTCCTTGAATTTCAGTCATTCGCCAATTAGTTCCAAATGATTCGTGAATCCATCTAAATCCTTGTGGATGCTCTTGCTCATACACAGCTTTATAACTCTTACCATGATCCTTATATTCCCACATTTTTAACCAAAGCGATTTATCATTAGTTGTGACCATGCCTCCCTCACCGCCTGTTGACATTATTTTGTCTTGACAAAAACTCCAACATCCAATGTGGCCTATTGAACCAACAGATACACCTTTGTACTTGGCACCATGTGCTTGTGCACAATCTTCAATAATATATAAGTCATGATCGTTTGCTATAGTGATTATTTCATCCATTTCACATGGCCATCCTGCTAAGTGAACACAAACAATTGCTTTAGTTTTTGAGGTTATAGCAGCTCTAATATTAGTAGGTGTAATATTTTGAGATTCAGGATCTATATCAACAAAAATTGGTTTAGCATTAGAATTTATTATAGAAGTAACTGACGCGATATAACTTCGAGATGTTACGATAACCTCATCACCCTCAGCAATATCCAAAGCCTTAAATGCAATATCAAGGGCAAGAGTTCCATTAGCCAGTGAAACAGCATATTTTGAGTCCGACCAAGCTGCAAACTCTTTTTCAAACTTCCTACATTCTTCGCCAGTCCAGTAATTTACTTTATTGGATATCAATACATCTTTTACAGAATTAATTTCTTCATCTGTAAAAGAAGGCCATGGTGAAAACTTGCTATCTAACATATAGTTATAATTTTAAATATATTTGTTCCTTTTGACTTATGGTTATCCTTGTTTTTTTGCTATTTTACAGCAATTCTACTTTTCATTTGAATCTTCGCCTTCAATCATCAAAGTATCAAATCTCGGCATTATATCTTTATTATTAGGTGAAATACCATCACGGAATAGAACCTTTATAATTGTTAACCATATAATTTTTATATCTAAAGTTATAGATAAATTATCCACATACCATACATCTAACTCAAATTTTTCTTCCCATGAAATAGCATTTCGACCATTGACCTGTGCCCATCCTGTTATGCCAGGTCTTACCTCATGTCGTCTTGCTTGCTTTTCTGAAAAAAAGGGTAAATATTCTACTAACAATGGTCTAGGTCCAATTAGACTCATGTCACCCTTTAATACACTCCATAAACTTGGTAGCTCATCTAGGCTAGTAGATCTCAAGAATCTTCCAAATTTGGTCAGTCTAGTTTCATCTGGTAAAAGGTTTCCATAATTATCATGCTCATTTGTCATTGTCCTAAATTTATAGATATTAAATACCTTGTCATTTAAACCCGGTCTCTCCTGCTTAAAAAATATTGGTGAGCCAAGATTAATTCTTACCATGACTATAATTACAAGATATATCGGCATTAAAAATACCAATCCTAATAAAGATAATATAAATTCAATAGCTCTTTTTAGAAAAAACTTATACATGCTATTTCTTTATGTACTCAAAGATCTCATTATATTTTTTAACTGCAATGTCTGTAGCATAATTTCTTCTGGCAACATTAAGTCCATTTTTTTGTTGTTTTAAAATTAATGCTTTATCATTAGTATATAGCGCAAATTCTTTTACTGCATTGTTATCAATTACAGTGGGTAGCACAAATCCTATGTTTTTCTTGTATATTAAATTTTTTTGCCATCCATTATGATTGATTAAAATTGGTTTACCTGCAGCAAGTGTATCAAAGAATTTATTTGCAGAATTTGCCCATAACTCCTTTATTGGGATAACGAACGAACTTCCCATATCACATTCATAATATAGTTGAGACAGTTCGTTTTTTGTAACTGAATTGAGTATATAAATATTTTTATTTAATACTCCTGTATCCTTAGCTTTTTGAATAACTTCTTTTTTTTCGGAGCCATCACCAAGTAACACAAATACAATAGTTGAATCTAGATTAATTAATTTAGCTGCTAATTTTACTACATAATCAAGTCCATTTACTCGACCAAAAGTGCCTGCATACAAGATAGTAAATCTTGGACGAAATCCAATTTTTTTTTCTAAAATTGATACTTCCTCATTAAAACCTTTTTGAAAACGATCAATGTCAGAAAGATTTTCAATTACTTTTATTGGTAATGAATCTAAATTTGGATACCTCGATGTAATCGAATCTTTCATATCAACTGAAAGAGGAACAATTGCATCTGCATTTTTATAAATAAGGCCTTCTAAAAAATACAGTAAGTAATGAATGATTTTGTTATTGATAGCCCCGATTGCTATTACAACTTCAGGCCATATGTCCCTNGTCTCAAATATATATGGTGTCTTATGAAACCATTTCTTTATAAGTGCTGGTATTCCTATAGTTAGTGGTGTTGAAGTTGCAAGAACCAAATCACCTTTGAGAGATAATAACTTAAAAGTTGAAAGCCATAGAAATTTAAAAAAAACTACTGAACGACGTATATAGGACATTTCATTAGAATATGGCAAATATACATAATGAACTACTAAACCATTTTTAACAGTTTTTGACCATCTTTTACTAGTTTTATGTTTTTCATCAGAAGTAGATGTAATCATTTCAACATCATGTCCAGACTCAATGAAACCTGATGCTAGGTCAAATGAACGAGTTCCACCTGATTCAGAAGGGAATTTGAAATATTGATGTAGATATATAATTTTCATATAAAAAGGTATTTTATATCACCATAAGATACTGTGCCTTTTTATATGATTTTTGATATGTTTAGAGTCTCCAAGTTGGGTTCTTAACAATATTTTTAATGTCAATGATAACTTTTTTGTCAGATAACAAAGAAGAATAGTCATCAGGCGTATATTTCTTGAATTGTTTATGACTTACTGCGACAACAACTGCGTCATATTTTTTTTTAGATTTCAAAGGATCACTAATAATTGTATAACTTGGGTGGCTATGATTTAAATCAATCCATGGATCATAAACATCAATATTTGCTCCGGAGTCTTTAAAGATTTTTATGATATCTATAACTCTAGTATTTCTTATGTCTGGACAATCTTCTTTAAAAGTTAAGCCAAGAATTAAAATATTAGAATCTTTTATAACTTTTCCAACATTTAAGATCTCATTAATCGTTTTATCAGCAATAAATTTACCCATGCCGCTATTTATCTGTCTAGCAGAGAGAATTAAATCTGGTTTATAGCCTATTTCCTGAGCCTTATATGTTAAATAATATGGATCGATGCCAATACAATGACCGCCAACTAATCCTGGAGTAAGTTTAATGAAATTCCATTTTGTTGCAGCTGCGTCAATCACTTCGTTGGTATCTATACCCATCTGATCAAAAATAAGTGCTAATTCATTAATTAATGCTATATTTACATCTCGTTGAGTATTCTCGATAACTTTTGAAGCCTCAGCCACTTCTATGCTAGACGCAAGATGAGTTCCAGCTTCAATAACCTCTCTATAGAGATTATCAACTAATTTTGCAATTTCAGGTGTTGAGCCTGACGTGACTTTAAGTATATTTGTGACTGTATGTTCTTTATCACCAGGATTAATTCTTTCTGGAGAATAACCACAGTAAAAATCTTTATTGAAGACTAAACCTGATGATTTTTCTAATTCTGGTACACAAATATCTTTTGTTACACCAGGATATACAGTAGATTCATAAATAACTAAATCATCTTTTTTCAGAACACCTCCAACAATTTTGGATGCCTGAACTAAAGGTGTTAAATCTGGCCGATTTTCACTATCAATCGGAGTCGGGACAGTAACAATAAAAATATCACAATCTCTAATGTTTTCATAATTAGATGTAAATTCAATATTGGACTTTACTTCTTGCAATAAAGAGTTTTCAACTTCAAGTGTTTTATCATTGCCATCAACTAGCTCTTTTATTCGAGATTCATCAATATCATAACCAACTACTTGAAATTTTTTTGCAAAAGCTACTGCAAGAGGTAANCCAACATACCCTAAACCTATAATCGATATTTTTTTGTTAAGTAAATTCATGTTACTAGCTTACTAAACATAAATTTTACAATAGTGTTTAAAGTCATGCTTGTTGTTATGAAAAAAGCTGCAATTCTGCCATAAAATTTTTTAAAAAGCCTATATCTATACTTGATATTATTAGGAGATTTTACAGAAAAAAAGCTTCTGTATAGTTCTCTTATGGTTTTGATGTTGTAATTTTTTATTCCTGTTTGAGTATTATCAAGTAGGCATTTTGCATCTCTTAAAATATATGTATTAATGTTATGTGAAAGCTTTGCATTTAAAGTAAAGTCATTATCACCGCCATACTGTATTAAATTATTATTGATATTTCTAACTTTTTTAAGCACTGCTCCACTCATCATGAGAAATCTTGCAGTACCCATATCAATTAATTTTTTTTCCTCAAAGAATTTCTTCGGATGAATAGTTATATATGGGAAATAGCTGTATATTNTTGCTCCACTTGATACTTCTAAACCATTTTGATCAAACGTTCTTGGATGAACTATTTGATTATTATTTTCTTTAATATGGCTTAGGAGGTTGTTAAAGCTGATTTTATCAATTTCAATATCATTATTTGCAAAAACTACTATATCTTCTTCATTGAGATGATAATCATTTAATAGGACTTTAATGCCTAAATTCATGCACCCTACCCACCAAAGTTCTTTTTCAGACGAGATTACTTTTAATGAACTACTTTGCTTAATATTTTTTAATGTTATTTTTTCAGGATGATCATCTACAATAATTGTCAAATAGTCTTGATTTATGCTTTTATTAAGAGAAAGCAAAAACCTTTTTGTTTCATTTATTCTTGCAAATGTTGGAACTAAAATGTAAATCACTTATTTTAAAGAAGCGAACATACCTGTTGCAATTGTTAAAAATAATAATAGTAAGAAAACTAAAATTAGATATATCTGATATGAAAATCTTTTTAATAAAATTCCATAAGACAAGATATATGGTATCAACATCATCATACCAAGTCTTTCATACTCCCAATTTAACTCATTAAGTAATAATGATGGAGCCACAAAACTAAAATAATATAAACTCAAATTAAATGTATTGGATAATATACTTTTATAAAAAAATGAGAGAATGATGTAAAGAGTTCCAATAAAAACAAAGGCTCCTCTNAAGTCACCACCAATTATTTTACTTGGCCTACCAACTTCATTTAGACCTGCTATCTTAATAACGAAAAATGACATTATTAGCAAAAATATTCCAATAATTAAGTTTAAGAATTTTTTGCTTGTTGGAGAATAATTATCTAAGAGATTTTTAACAATATATGAAAATATAACAACTGAAGATAGAACTATGCCACTATTATGAGTTAAAGTTGCAAGTATTGAAAAAACCCCCAGCCATAAAATTTTTTTTCTAGAGCCTGCAACAAAGGCTAAAAATATAAACGACATTGAAAGACCTTGTCTCATGGCATTGCTAGTAGACATAATTATTGGCCATGTGTGTATGGCTGTAACATATAACAATATAAAAAATACTAAAGAATAACTTTCTTTAAATTTGATATGTTCTCTAATCAAAAATCCTGCAGAAATTGTAAGGATGAAAGTTACTATTTGAACACCCAAATGAACACCATTTATAGAGGCCGTCGCTAAAATAAATCCAAGTCGGTCAAAAATACCTCCCCAATCAAGATTTGCTTTATAATATGATGAGTAGAAGTCGTTGCCGTATCCATAAAAGCCAGAGCCAACAATTAATGCAAATAATATCGAAATTATTAAAATGATTACGGTAGAAAGATTATTATTTGAATATCTTGAAGGAGTGTTTATTAATATTTCTGTCATTTTAAAATCTTACTATAAATTTCTAAATATTTATCTGCAACCACACCTCTATCAAATTTCTTAACAGCTTTTTCTCGGGCATTTTTACAAAGTTGATCATAATTACTTGAATTCAAAATAAAATTTATTCCACTTGCTAAATCCTCAGTATCGAATGGTTTTGCTAAATAACCATTTGATCTATGATCTACGATATCTAATAATCCAGTTGCTCCAAAGGCGACAACAGGTGTTCCGCAAGCCATTGATTCGCTTGCAGTTTGTCCAAATGCTTCTTTTCGTGATGGAACAACTAACATATCAACTGCACTATAAAATAAACGTAAACTAAGGTCATCATAAAAATGTCCCATAAAATTAACATTAAATCCAAGATCTAGATTTTCTTTGGGCTCTGTTTGACCAAAAATTGCTAACTCAACATCTTTTGTAAGACCACCAAGATGCTTTAATGCATCTAGAAGCAGATCAAAGCCTTTGTAGTATGAAGAGTTAGCTCCATATGTTCCAAAAGCAACAATTGGAGCGTCAATTGGTAATCCAAGCAACTTACGAGCAAAAACTTTGTCTACTGGTTTCCAAATGTCAGTATTTAAACAATTAGGGATGGTTGTTATAGGCCAATCTTTCATAATTTCGCTTCTTTTAGCACACTCTGCTAACCAATTACTTACAGCAACAATCTGAATTGGATTCTTCCAATGTTTTATCTTTCTTTTCCAAGTCCATCGATTAATATCAAAGCCACTTTCATTAGAGAGTCGATTATTTTTTTTGTATCCATCACACCATCTCTTGTCTAATGAATAATGCTCTGCACCACAAAAAGCCCACATGTCATGTAAGGTCCATATTGTAGGTTTTTTAATACGGCCAATATCCTTAACTGATANCATTTCTCCTCCAACCCAGTGAAGATTTACAATATCGAAATCACTGTTATTGATACGCTTACTCCATGAAGATGGAAGAATTGCAGGCGAATGTAGTATGTTATTTTGAGTTTGCATAGTTCCTAAGAGAGGCGCTATTAGATGACTTCGCATTTGTTTAATTGCTTTTTCCCATCTTCGTTTTGGGCCAATTACAGTCCAATCACCAGTCTTAGCAAAATTAACCCACATGCGAGAATGAAGAGCTTTTTCAATAAGTGAATTATGAATTCTATATGCAGCTCTAGCAGCACCACCTGAATTATCAGCATTATTTATATGAACTATTTTCATGTATTCATCCATAAGGTATTCGAATTGTTCATACAATTCCTCTTAATACATTTGTTCCATCAAAATAACTATCAAAAATGTANTCTGCATCACTTACAGAATAAGTCCCATTCCTAACATTATGCCAGTCATTTACCTGGCTTTTGTCAATTACAGAGTTTATTCTTGCAGTAAAATAGTCATGATTAAGGCAAGATAAAATATAAGATCTATGATTACCTCCATCACCCATAAACCATCTCCATTCATGATCTTTTATTAAAATATTTATTTTTGGTAAATTAGAATCTCTTTCAACATATCCATTTCTTTTTATTATTTTATAAAGTTCTCTCATTTGCTTTACTCTGTTTTCAGCAAACTTTGATGAGTACATCATATTTATTATTGATGCTCTTGAGTTATTTTCAAAAACAAAACCTCTTGTGAGTCTGTTTTCATAAAATGTTTCAGGGTATTTTTCAAATTTATCTTCAATACTCAATTTTTCCCATGGCATTACTATTGCCCAAGCTGGATAATTTTTTAAATTAATATTATTCTCTAGNCCAACTATATCGGCAGCACTGCGCTTTCTTTCTTTTTCTAAAATTGTTGAAATATCGTCAAATAGAATATTTTCTGAAATATCATTAAATATGTTTTTGCACAATTTGCCATTTGGATCTAGCATGATATTTTCTTTAAATGATATGCCCCTTATGGTTCTTCCTAAATTAAAAGGAACTTGAATTTTTGTATAAGGAAAAAATCGAAGTTTAGATAATTTTGAAATAAAGCCTTTCAACTCAGCTTCGTTTAANTCTAATAAAAATAAAGATTTTTTTGAGAAATCAATTAAGCTTAATATTATTTTCTTTATTTTAAACACTTTGATTCTTATAAAATCATGAATTACTTTGTTCTATCAAAGCAATCTAGAAATGAGTTTGAAGATAAATTTGTAATCTTGATATTTCTCAGTTTTGCTNATTCTGAAAGTAAATACATTTGATAAAAAGAGCTCCATTGTTGAAAAAGTCTGTCATGAAGCATTTTTTTTTGTTCATTAGGATACTTATTTGTGACTTCATCAAGCGCTTTACTATTTTNATAAAAATGTGAGGCTGAATTAAAAAGCTCGTTTGTTTTTTGATCAACTACATACTCTTTAAACAATGAGAAATCTGCTCCATAAATTTCAATATTTGATTTTTTTCTATAAATTGCATGCCATAGGACCATAATAAAACCATTAACAAAATGAGGTGTAATAATGTTTCTATTAAGCGCAAACAAATTTATTTTCTCAGATTTAATTTCTATGTTTACAGAATTAATTTTAATAATTTTTATAAATTTATTTTGAGCTAAGCGGTCACTAATCCATTTATATCCTCGTTCAGGACAGATTAGATTCATGTTCCATTTAACGTCATCAAGACATTTAAATAGTTTCTCATTGTCTTTTTTAAAATCTTCAGTTGTGTCCTGACTCCAAAAAATTCTGTCAGTAAGAACATAATACTCTGGCTTAATTTTTTTAAAATATTTGGTTGAGGCAAAATAATTAAGAACATACACTTCTGAATGTAAACTTTCTTTTAAAACTCTTTCTATATCAATTTTTAGAGATGGGCCACTAGCAATGAGAAGGGTTTTTTGAAAATTCTCTTGATTCCAACCTAAGCCTTCAACTTTTCTATATTTAAAAATTGAATAAACTATTCCCAAAGTCAAAAGGACAATATCTATCAACAAAAAAACTATTTTTTTCATAAGTAAAAGTTATTTTATTTCCAAAATATGCCTGTTTAGAGATTCATTGATTTAATTAGATTTGATATGTCATGACTTTCATAATTAATATTATTATCATTTAACAAGTTATCTAAATCATTAAGCTTTCTTTTCTTAAAAATCACTCGAATCATTCGTTTTATAAAGATTGTAATCTTATTTATAAAACTTTGTTTAACAAAAGGGAAATTATCTCTAAAAAAATTAACAATAATATTAATTTGAATGTTGTCATAGTCTTTAAATAATAAGGTTAATTTATTCTGAATAATTTCAAATGCCTTTTCACCCTTTTCATATGTTCTATTTTTGGGATTATTAATTCTATTTCTAATCCAATATAACTCATTTGTAGCTTTTGAATTTCCAACAAGGTCAGCCGCAAGCTCAAAAATAACCTCTTCCATAATGGTGTTGCTTGGCATTAAGTCATGAACTGAAATAGATTTTTGCATTGCATTAATAAACGATTCTTTTTGCCACACTGAGTAATGTGCCAGAGGTGCATAGGTTTTTGCGTGGTAGTATAACCTTTGCTCTAAGATATCATTGTTTTGATATCCGCATAGATTTTCATATTGACGGGTATAATGGATATCGTTGCCATTTCCTCTAATTGCAATAGCCTGACCTGCACAAAAAGTTAAATTTTTATCATTATCTAGTTCATTGACGCTAGCTAATAATCCCATATATGTGTATCTCTCATCGTGATTAGAATGAACTACATATTTATTTTTTGCATTTTTAGCTGCAATTAAACGTTTTTCATATGGAGAATTGTATTCTTTCTCTGAACTAGAGGCTTTATAAGGAATGTAGTTTATGTCTTTTTTTTTTAATTCTATTTCATCTTCTTCAGATAGATAAGGCTGCTCTTCATCTACTAAAATTACTTCATTACAAATTTGAGAAAAATAATTTGCAGTCTCAAGAGTAATTTTTCTTTGCGAATAAGAGGTAATCAAGACACTTACATCGATCTTTTTCTTAAAAATTCTATTCATTATTTTTTATGTTCCGTATTAATTTTTCTACTCGCAATAAATCTTCTTTAGTATCCACAGGATAGGTTTGAAATTTTGTGGGCACCATTTTTACTTTTTTACCATGTTCTAATATTCTCATCATGTCTACAGATTCTGAGATTTCAAGCGGCGTTGGTTTAAGCTTTGTATACTCTAATAAAAAATCACGTTTAAATGGAATGATGCAAACTTGTTTATTCATTGAGACATTTCCAAAATTTCTAGTTGGAATAGGCTCTCTTGAAAAGCATAAAGCGTTGCTATCCAAATCACAGACAACTTTAATACAATTTCTATCTTCAAATTCATCCTTGCTTTTAATTTCTCCAAGTAAATTTGTTACTATAATTTTAGAATCATGCAACATGGGAGTGACTGCCTCAGAGATCATATCTGGATGAGTCATTGGTTCGTCACCTTGGACCATAACAACAATGTCATATCTNATATTATCTTCTTGTTCTATATATTTTAAAGCTTCTGCACACCGATCAGATGCCCTTTCGTGACTACTCGAAGTCATTACAGCATGTCCGTTTATAGATCTTATATAACCAGCTATTTCCTCATCACAAGTAGCTACTACAGTTTTATGAATAAGTTCACACCTTCTTACATTGTCATAAACATGGCCAATCATTGGTTTGTCATGAATCTTCGCCATAGGTTTACCAGGAAAACGACTACTTCCCATTCGAGCTGGTATTAACGCTAATATTTTCAAGATACTTTTTTATATAAAACTTCAACCCAATCTGTTCGACCATTCATAGGATTATTGGAAATTTCTAAGATACTAAATAACTCAAATCCGATAGGCAATAGATACTTTTCAATATCTGAAAAGGAGGTTTTATGATCATAATAGTCAAATAATGACACTTCTAAAATTATTGCATTTATCTTACTTAGAGATGATTTACCTCCCTCTAGAACCAATTCCTCTGCACCCTGGGTATCAATTTTCATAAGATCCACTCTCTCAATTTTATAATCTTTAAAAAAACTATCTAAAGTACGAGTCTCAACTTCAATTTTTGAATTTACTTCTTTTGAAAAATCAAGATTTTGTTGTTGTGCTCTTATTGAATCACTGCTGTCAACATTTACTTTATACAAACCATTAGTGTGACTAATTTTGTTTTGATAAAAAGAACTTTCTCCACTTATGTTTGAAAAGGCAAAGTTAAATATTTTGTTATTTTCGGAGATATTGTTTGACAAAATCTTAAATGAGTCGGGGTCTGGTTCAAATGAATATATAAGAGGAGATTCAAAAATTCCTTCTAAATATTTGATGCTTTGTCCATGATGTGCACCGATATCAAATATAACTGGTTTTTTATTCTTAACACAAGATTGAATAATTTTATCTCTAGTAAATGATTCGTTAAATTCNTCATTTCTAAGACCAGAATCACCTACGTTTTTCATAAAATTGGGTTCCTAACATATTTTTGTAAAACAACAGCATCTATAGAATAAGGAATAAATCTATATCCTTCATCAACTTTATTGTTAAGTTGAAGCTTATCTGGCTCAACGACATGGATACCGCATGCAACTTTTGCATTTTTTGTTTTGNTATTTATTTCTTGCATTACGTCTAAAAATTTTTTATCTTCAAACTTAGAGGTTAAGTTCATTGACGCTGAGAGGTCGTATGGACCTATTAATATTGCATCAAGGCCATCGATTTTTAAGATATCATCAAGCTCATCAAGTGCATCAATATGTTCAATCATAGCTACTAAAAATGGTTTTTGAGCTTCTTCAATGTATTTTTCAAAATTCTTACCAAAAAGATTTGCTCTTGAAAATCCAACCCCACGATTACCTGATGGAGGCCACGAAGCATTACCTACGACTTCTTGAAACTGTTTTGCATTTTTTACCATTGGAATTATTAGACCACCTGCACCTGCATCTAAAACCTGCTTACATTCTTTAGCATCACCTTGGGCTAGTCTGACTAATGGCAATGTTTGGCCCATCTCCAATGCACGAAATAGATCTGGCAACTGATTAATTGAAATAGCTCCATGCTCCATATCAATTGCAACCCAATCATAACCAGATTGTCCCATAATTTCAGCAACTGAAGAGTTTGGCAATTGCATCCAACTTCCAATACTTAGATGCCCTTCAGCAAGTTTCTCTCTTATTGATCTAATTTTTTTTAGTCTGTCCATATAAAAAATTGTTTATCGTTTTACATTTTAACTGCTTTTGTAGATTTTTATTTAATTCAGTTTTTCGTAATATAAATTGGATTTGATTTTCAATGGCTGCAAAGTAATCATTACTTGAATCTCCAATCATTATTGCTTCATCTATATTTATTGAATATTTATTTATTAGTTGTTTAATTGCAACATCTTTAGAGATTGGNGATCCTATAACTTCTTTAAACAATTCTTTTATTTGTAACTCTTTAAGTATTAGAAGAATTTCTTGATGTGGAGTTGCTGTAACTATAAAAAATTGTTGTTTGTTTGCAAAAGTTTTTAAATACTCTAATACACCAGATACCCATGAAGAATTTATTACTTCATTTATAACTAAGTCAGAAAACTTTTTTTCGTATTCATCAACAAGACTGTTTGAATGATCTTTGCCCGCCCAATCTAAATATATAGGTAACTTTTCATAACGAGACATTCCGCCATTTTTTTCGTGATGCCTTTTTACCTTTTTTGCAATTTCGACCCCAAATGGTTGAAATAGCTTTTTGAAAGCATCTGATTTAACCGATACAGATTCTTTGATAACACCGTCAAAATCCCAAAAAATTACTTTTGCTTTTTTAATTAAATCGAGAGTCACGAATCTCTTTGATTAAGTTTTTTATTGATTTCTTTAACGCACTCTAATAAGCCTTGTCCTAAATCAATAAATGGGTTTGCCACTAGTTTTTTTGCAACTATAGGATCATAGGAATATGGAGTTATTTTATAATGTCCAGTATTACTCCCAGAGGTTTGTTTAATCTTCAATTTGTTATGCATGATTTCATTTATCATCGTAAGTAGCTCTATTCTCTTCAATCTCTCTGTTCCGGTAAGGATTATGTGATTATTTTCATATTGTCTATCTGAAATAACATCAACTGAAAGTTTTGCAGCATCTGCAGCATGTATATACTCTCTTAGGTCTTCTTCATCGCCTTTTTTATAATGTAATTCTCCACTTTTGATAGCGTTTAGTAATAGATTGTAAATATAATTATTATGACTAGCTCTTTCACCATATAAAGAACCATATCTAATTATAGTATATTTGAGTCCGTATTTTTTATAGTATTCTTCTGTTAACTTTTCACTACTTTGTTTACTAATACCATAAAATGATCCTTCGCTACTAAGTGCATAAGCACTGCTTGCATAAATAAATCTTTCTATTTCACCAACTTGCCTACAAGCTTCAAGAATATTTAAATTTCCAATAACGTTTACATCGAAAGTTCTTTTTGGATTTTCAATTGCCTCTTCGAGCTCTGCAACTGCTGAAAAATTATAAACAATAGAGGCATCTTTAAGTACACTTAAAATCTCATCAATATTTAAAATATCTACTTTTTTATAATTTTGATTATCGTTAAGATATTTGGATTCAGTTAAGTCGGCAATTGTTACATCAAAGTTTCTTCTTGTTAACTCATCAGCAACATAACCTCCTAAAAATCCACTACCACCAAATACAACTACTTTTTTCATAACTTATAAAATTCCCTCAAATGTTTAATTGCAGACATGCCCATTGCCTCAACCGCCTCTTTTGCATTACCACCAATATGGGGTGTACAAATAAGGTTGGGTAATTCAAGAAATTCTTTATCAGAAGGAGGCTCTTCTGAATATGCATCTATGGCAGCCCCAGCGATAATATTATTTTTTAAAGCATACTTGAGGTCTCCTTCATTTATAATGCCTCCACGTGCAATATTTAAAATATAAGCACTGTTTTTCATGATTTTTAACACATTTATGTCTACCATATTGTTTGTAGTATCATTGTGTGGAGTATTAATAGTCACAAAATCACAGGTCTTAAATATTTCTTGCTTGGAAGCTTTTTTTATATCATTTTCAATGAAGAAATCGTCTTGATCAACAATATCATTGGCTAATATATTACATCCAAATGGCTTTATTAACCTTACAATCTCTTTACCAATATGACCAAGTCCAATAATGCCAACAGTTTTTCCACTAAGTTGAAAACCTGCAGATTTATTCCATTTACCTGACTTAAGTTCATTTGAAGCTATAAACAAATTTCTTGCAAACATTAACATAAAGCCTAATGCCATCTCTGCTACTGAAAGTTTGTTCACACCGCCAGTCCAGCCTATCGAAATTTTTCTCTTTTTACATAATTCAATATCGATATTATTTAATCCAACCCCATACTTAGCTACTATCTTAATATTGGGACATTCATTTAATACCTCCTCATTTATAGGATCAAGTCCTACAATCACAGCATCTGCATCTTTTAAGAATTCAATAAGTTCATTCTGACTGAATTTCTTTCCTTCTAAGTTTAACTTAGCATTTGGAAAATACTTATAGACCTCTTTTTGTAATTTTTTATTCTTAGAAAAACTTGGTGAAGTTGCTGCTATTTTCATCTAAATCCCTATTGTTTAAAAAATGATAAGTCTACTTTTGGTTCATGTTTTCGAATCTTTTTTGCTGGAACACCTACAACTACTTCATAATCATTAACATCCTTATTGACTAATGCTCCTGCACCAATATAAGAGTGTTTTCCAATTCTAATGTTAGGCAAAACTGTTGCATTTGTTCCGATTGTTGAAAAATCACCTATCTCAACTTGACCAGCAATTGAAGCACCTCCCATAATGTGAACTCCATTACCAATCATACATTCATGATCAACAGTTGCATTAGTATTAACAACACAATAATCCCCTATTGAACAAAATTTATGTATTACTGCCCCTGGCATAATTTGAAATCCATTACCCTTATTTTCAATGTCATCCAATATAGCTTTTGAACTAATTACATCAACTGATTTTAGGCCTAACTTTTCTAATTCACAGGATATTTTATAACGAGCATAACCATGCTCTCCTCCAATGCAAGTTATAAAATGGGTTATTTCAGGTAAGGCTTGTTTCAAGTCATTTGATGATGAAATGAATTTTGCAGAACTTTTAAAAGGTAACTGTTTTAAAAAAGGATCATAAATAAAGGGTATTTCAACATCTTTATCTTTTTGATCAATTATCATTTTTTCAATGATTCTTGCTTTAGCTTTTCCTCCCCAAAGTAATATTCTTCTCATATTTATAATTTTATATTTATATATTTCACTAAAATATATCTTTTAAAACTCCTATAACTCTCTCTTGTTGTTCTTTAGTGATGTCATGATATGAAGGCAAGTTTATTCCTCGTTTATTTAAGCTATAGCTATTTATATTCTCTTTTATTTTTCTAAACATTGGTAATGAACTCAAAGGCCAGAAAAAAACTCTTGCATCAATATTATTTTGATTAAATTTTTTGATAACATCGTCTCTATTGAATTCAACATTTTCATCAACTATGATTGTCGGCATCCAATATCCATTTTTGGTATTTTCAGGTTCAGGATTAAACTTAAATGGTAGATTTTTAAGATTATTTTTATAAAAATTAAAAATTTCTCTTTTTTTTGTTAGAAGTTCATCAATCCTTTCTATTTGGGCGCATCCAATTGCTGCTTGAAGATTAGACATCTTATATTTGAAGCCTATCATGTCTGGCCAAAACTGTTTCTTTTGATTTTTTGATCTGCCATGATTGCTAAGTGTTAATGATTTTTCATAAATTTTGTCATTATTAGTAACAAACATTCCTCCTTCACCTGTACATATTGTTTTTGTTCCATGGAATGAAAAAGTTCCATATGCTCCCATTGATCCTGCCTTTTTTGAATTCCACTCTGAACCAATAGCTTCTGCAGAATCCTCAATGATTGGAATATTGAATTCTTTTGATATTTGAGACAACTCATCCATATCGCACATATTTCCATAAATATGAACTGCCATTATTGCTTTTGTATTTTTTGTAATTGCCTCTCTTATTTTTCTTGTATCAATACACCAAGTATTTTCATCAACATCAACAAATACTGGCTTGGCTCCAACTTGAGTAATTGGAGACACAGAAGCTATCCAATTTATATCAGCTACAATAACCTCGTCACCAGGACCAACACCAAGTGCTGAAAGGCCAATATGGATTGCCCCGGTGCAGCTTGAAGTTGCAATAGCATGTTTAACTCCAAGATGCTTCTTGAACATATCCTCAAATTTGTTTATATATTTATAGCAATCGTCTCCCCATCCATTTTTTGCTGCATCAGATGCATAATTTATCTCTAATTCAGTTATTGAGGGTTTCGAGTATACAATTTTCTTTGGTTCCATAATTTACCTTTAGAATTAATAATATTTAGTTTTTAGTCCAGGTAAGGCCCTTTGTTTTTGCGTCTTCTAGGTAATCTTGTAAATCATTTAGTGTTACAACCTTTTGATCTTCGTAAAATTTTCTGTACCAATTTACTGTTTTTTCAAATGTAACTTTACTTGGCCATACTTCATGCCATTTTAAAATCATATTTGCCTTTGAACAATCAAGTTTTAGCAAGTTTGCTTCGTGAAGTTGAGTGACATCGTTATTGATTTCATAATCTATCTTATCCCAATAACTTTTAACATTTTTAACAACCTGTTCAACGGTAATGCTTTCTTTATCAGATGGCCCAAAATTCCATGCTTCTGCATACTTTACTTTCTCTTGAAGAAGTTTTTGGCCAATTTGAAGATATCCACTAAGTGGCTCCAGAACATGTTGCCATGGTCTTGTTGCTTTTGGACTTCTTATTATAACTTTTTTGTTTTGAGAAACTGAAACCATTATGTCTGAAATCAATCTATCTTTTGCCCAATCTCCGCCTCCAATTACATTTCCTGCTCTGCATGATGCTAAAAGCGTATCATGAGTTTTCTTATAGTCTTGAATATTGAAGTAAGAATTCCTGTAAGAGTTTGTTAGTAAATCAGCACATCCTTTTGATGAACTATATGGATCATATCCCCCAAGAGGATCACTTTCTTTATACCCTTTAGTCCACTCTTGATTTTCATATGCTTTATCACTTGTAATATTTACAATTGCTTTGACATTATGTTTTCTACAAGCCTCAAAAACTTTAAGTGTACCTATTACATTTGTCTCATATGTTTCGACAGGATTGTTATATGAATACCTTACAAGTGGTTGAGCTGCTAAATGAAATACTATTTCCGGTTTATGCTCTTTAAAAGTTTTATTTAATTTATCACTGTCTCTAATATCGCCTTTTATAGAGCATATGTTAAGGTTCAAAAGATCAACATGATTGGGAAATGTGGGCGCTTCTAGGGAATATCCAACAACTTTAGCACCCATTTGAACAAGCCAGAATGCAAGCCATGAACCCTTAAAACCACTATGCCCTGTAATTAAAACAGTTTTATCCTTATATTTTCCCTCAAATAAGCCTTGCATTACCAAATCATCCAAGGAGCTTCATTATCTTCCCAAAGTTTATTAAGTGCTATTTTATCTCTAAGGGTATCCATGCAATGCCAAAAGCCATCATGCTTAAATGCTCCTAATTCTCCTTTTTTGGCCAATGTTTCAAGAGGATATCTTTCAAAAATAGTTGAGTCATCTTTAATAAGATCTAAAACCTCCGGTTCACAAACCATGAATCCTGCATTTATCCAATTTCCATCGCCCTCCGGTTTTTCAACAAATTCGTTTACTATGTCTGAGTTAATATCCAATGCTCCGAATCTTCCAGCTGGCTTGACAGCAGTCATTGTTGCCTTAGTATTATTTGCTTTATGGAAATTAACTAAATCTTTAATATTTACGTCACAAACGCCATCACCATAAGTAAGCATAAAAGGTTCATCTCCAATAAATTCCTTTGCACGTTTTACTCTTCCACCTGTCATACTATTTAAGCCCGTATCAAGAAGAGTCACTTTCCAAGGTTCACTGGAGTTGTTGTGAACCTCCATATTTCCATCTGACATATCAAAAGTAATGTCACTTTGATGTAAATAATAATTAGCAAAATATTCTTTGATGTAATAACCCTTATAGCCTAGAAGAATAACAAACTCATTAAAGCCATAATGTGAATACATTTTCATAATGTGCCAAAGTATTGGTTTACCACCAATCTCAATCATTGGCTTTGGCTTTATATCTGTTTCTTCGCTAAGCCTAGTCCCATATCCACCTGCTAACAATAGTACTTTCATTTCAATACCCTCTTTTTAAGCATTTGCTGCCATATTTTTAAATTGTTCATTAGTTTTAATTAATTCTTGATATGTGCCTTTATCAATCACTCTACCTTTGTCTACAAAAAATATCTGGTCACATTTTTGAACTGTTTTTAAGCGATGAGCGATCATAATAATTGTTTTTTGTCCGCTAAAATTATGAATTGCTTCCATAATCATTTTTTCTGTTATTCCATCAAGTGAGCTAGTTGCTTCATCAAACACAAGTACTTCAGCTTTATAATATAAGGCTCTAGCAATACCTATCCTCTGTCGTTGTCCACCCGACAGTTGAATTCCACGTTCACCAACTCTAGTATGAATACCATCTTCAAAACTTTTAACTAGATCATCTAAATGTGCAAGTTTTAATGCTCTAAGGACTTGGTTTTGATTAATTTGATCTTTAGGGATTCCAAAAGCAACATTTTCTGAAATACTTCCTTCTGAAAGAAAAATATTTTGTGCAACAAATCCAATTGTATTTTGCCATGAGCGACAATTTTTATTATCAATTATATTTTCATCGATCTTTAATTGACCTTGCTGAGGTTTTATTAATCCAAGAAGTATATCTACTAATGTTGATTTTCCTGATCCAGATGGGCCAACTATTCCAACTATGCTGTTAACTGGTATCGATATATTTAAATTATTTAGAGCATTTTCTTCTTTATTAGGATACTTAAAAGTTACATTTTCAAGTGAGATTTTTTTTTGAGGCACTAAGAAAGCATCTTCAGAATTTGATGTTGACAATTTTGTTGATTTTGAATGAGTCAAATCATCTTGAATTGACTCAAATGCTGGAGAGTGTGCTCTTATTTTGGCGATACTGGTATAAACTGATTGAAATGCCGGTAATAATTTAACACCTGCTAGAGCATACACGGATAGTATTGGTAAGATTACACCTAAATTACCCTCATAATTTGCAATTAAATAGAGAACAACTGCAATCATTGATCCAAATGCAACTAGTTCCATTATGTATCGAGGCACTGTGCCAAGTGCATCATTTGTACCAAGGCTTTTAGCAAGTGAAATACCCGTTTTATTAAATCTTTCTATAAAATCAGAATCTCTACCAAGTAATAAAACATCTTTA
>PBFG01000033.1 GCA_002718585.1 Fidelibacterota bacterium
AATAGTATCTATTTCATTATTTATAGTTTTATCAACTCTAATCATTTCAAAATCATTTAAGTTAGAACCTAAAATAACTATTTCCGATGGAGAATATGATTTTATAATCATATTTTGAATCGGATTTAAATAACAATCGTTATTGGGATCTTGGCAATTGAAAAGATTATTACTTTCTTTATCACAAGATATTATAATAAGAAACATAAATGAAAATATAATCATACGATTCTTCATTTTCTTTTCCTTTTGTTACCAAGCTTTATACTAAATTCAATTATATTGTAAGTATATAAACTAGCTAAACCAATCATAGCTACATTCTGTTTTAGCTGATGATCAGTCATTAAATCATAACTTTCAGTTGCAGCGATTCTTAAACTACTTAATTGCTCTACTGGACAATCTAAGCAGTTGTTGTAAGATTGTTTATATTGATTATATTGATTTGAATGTTCATTATAAAGGTCAGATTCATTAATAATAATTCCCGCTAAAGCAGCGAAGGTTAACATTTTTACATACCCCCAGAATGTTGAATTCTTTTCAGCTCTTAATAAATTGATATTACTCACTCCGGGTATAAATATATCACTGAATTTTGGTCTGGATCTTTGCCATTCTAAATAAATAGGTTTATCATTGTACCTATCTATTTTAGTAAAAGGTTTAATTTGCAAACTGCCGATTGTATTATCTTTGTTATTTAAACTCTTTTTAATTGATAAACCATTTGCTTCAAATATCAAATTACCTTTATCAGTATTTTTTTTATTTATTACAACCGATCCATCATCTTGAATTATTTGTTTTTCACCATTATAGATTACTTTGATTTTTTTACTTAAATATTCCGGAGGAATTGTTGCATTATAAGTTATATTTTTTTCTTGAAAACATATTCTAGAACCTTCAATCAAATTTTCATTATTATCATATAAGTTTTTATCAACTAAATAATTTTTTAATATGTCTGATAGCTCAATTGTTGTATTTGAAAACAATAACGATTTATCAATATCCCTACTGAAAATCGTTAAATACTTGAATTTTTGTCTTCGTGTCTTACTAAAAAATTCAATTTTTTCAATAGAACCTTTATCAAAAATATATGAATCTTTACCTTTAACTGTTTTAACACCGGAAGTTGAAGTATAAATTTTAATCTCATCCTTACTACAGAGCAAACAATTAATATTAACTTTTTTTAAAGTCTTAATTTTTCGATTTACTAAATTTCTAATAATATCGACCAAGTTACTTTTCTGTTCAGCAAAATCTATAAATTCATTTATTTCTTTAGGACTGTATTTGCTCTTTAAACTAAATTTTGATTTTAATTTATCAGACCATGTTATAACTATTTTATCATACTTATTATCTTTTTTACCTTTTTCAAATGAAATAGGTATATTGATAATATTTTCAGCTTTTTTTGAAATTTTAATATTAGATATATCTTTAAATCCTTCATCAACTATATAATCTATAATTGTAGCTTTCGTCTCTCTATTAAAAATCAAAGAAATATTATTATTTTCAAAGAAATTTACAATTTCCTGTTCATTGAAATATAAACTTATCTTTTGATCAACTTTAATTCTCATACTTCCAAAATCATTTGATTCGGAACGCTTTTTCAGGTTTGAGATTAATTTATTTTTTTCATTTTCTAATTTTTCCCCAATGATTTCATTTTGAGGTATTGGAGGTAAATCTGGATAAAAATAAATAATTTGATTTGAAGTACTGGAATTAATAACGGGTATTTTAAATGAAAAATTCTTTTTTGAGTTTGTAAAAATAGATTTCTGGAATTCACCTGTGTTTATAAATAATTTAACCTTACTAGGGACAACTGCATTTTTATCTTTAGTGGTAATATTTATTTTAAACTCTTCATCAATTCTCTCACCTACTGATACCTGTAATGTTGTCTTCGATAAATTTTCAAAATTTATACCAGATAAATAATTTTCAAATTCTAAGTAAACATCTTTCTTGATTTTTAAAATTTCTTTTAAAACTGCTTTGTCATCACCAAATGATGCACCTGATACACAATTACTGAGTAAATAACTTGTTATTAAGGATTGATATTTTTCATCACTATCATTAATTGAATTTTGATAGGTTTGCCAATAGCTTTTAAGTTGATCTAATATTTCATTATTAATTTCATCACTTTCATCAGCAAATTCTCGTTTACTTTTAAAAGTCACATAATGTTTTACACCGGTTGATGTTAGAAGCTCTCGAAAAATAGGATTTTTAATATAATTATTAGATTCTGATTTTAAAGTATGAACTAAATAGTGTTCAACATTAAATTGCTCAATAATTTCACCATCTCTCGTATATCATACTTCTTCCTCATAAAATGATTTGTCAATGGAACTTTCTATATAGACACTAATAGAATTTGATAAGTCAGAAAGAGATCTTTTTTTATCTAGTAATTTTTTACCTTGGGATTTGACATCTCCTATAAAGTAGTCATCATAACCACTTTTTGACTTACAGTTTAAGTATTTTTCGTATGAACTATTATCACTAGGTAATTCATTCCCACAACCCGCTATAAGTTGTGGGAATAAAAAATTTACAGATAATATAAATAAAAGGAGTATTTTATTTTTTTCTAACATTATCTAATAAGGCTTCAGGCTTTGAGAGTAATGAATTCATTTTCTCACGTAATTCCTCATTTAGATAATCTTCTACATTAACTCTAACTTTAGTAAATACAATTAATTTATTACCATCCACACATTCTTCTGAGTCAGCACGACTGCAATAGTTACATGGGGCATTTGAATCAACTCTTAGTTCATTATAGACACCTTTACTATAATCTTCACTAACTTCACCTCTAGATTCTCTTTCTAATTCTTCAACTGCTTTACCTATTTCTCCTTGAATCTCCGAATTAATCTGAGATAGAGCATTTCTTTGTGCTTCAGCCATACTTAAAGCTATTGCTGTTCCGGAATCTCTTGATCCTTCTCTACCATAACCGTAGACAACATTACTATCTGATTCTGCTTTCATCCACCATTTTGGCTGACAACTTCCACCTGCTCCTGGATCAATGGTCTTTGTTCCACAACTAAANANAAACAAAGATAAAAATACTGTTATTATACTTTTCATTTTCATTATNATTTTCTCCCCNTATTATTTATAATTNAACAAAGACTTAAATAAACACCCTACAATTTAAGTATTTAAAATTTGATTAACTAGTAGAACTATATCAACAACATTTATACTGCCATCGTTATTTAAATCACCCAAATTAAAATTATTATCTCCATCTAAAACAACATTAACAAGTAATACAANATCTATAACATTCACAATACCATCTAGATTAATATCACCAAAAACCTGTTGAGCTTCAACATTCAAATTAAAAGATAATTCTTTTGCAGCATATTCATGATTAACTGGATGAATTTGTAAACGAATTGAAGAATTAGATTGATTTAATTGGGTAACCAAAAATGATAATTCTGAACTTTGATAAGGATCTATTGTTATTTCACCTTCTGTGTATTCAAATNATGGAGTACCTCCATCCANANGGTCTGATAAAGAATACCTNTAAGTATTACTATATCCGCTGTGGTTTGTAATAATAAATTTTAAAATATCATCTACAACAACGAGATCTTCTCCATCAATATTCGTAAAATTATCTACAACTATACTAAATATTTCAGGATGNAGTGAAGGAATTTTATANGTTCTATACCATACNGCATTTANATCNCCNTGATAATTCCAAATNACTTCTTTATCAGANTTAACTTCTCNTAGTGTNGGTTCTTGCTGACCCATTCCATTACCAAAAGTATAAATGAGATAGTTTCCATTATCAAGTAATTGTACGCTTCCCATACCAGCACCAAATAAATTTACTGGCAGTACATATTCCCACTCAGTCTGACAATANCTATTATCAATTACTCTAACTCTCCTAATTCTAGTTGTCGGAAAATTATCATCCTCATTTAGAATCGTGCTAATGTTTCCATTATCAAAAAACAATAAACTGCCATCATCAAGCAATTGAATATTATGCTGGAAACTAAATCCAAGATCCGTACAAATATTNTCACCACCTGTTCCAAAACCATCAGGCATTCCCATATTCCAAATAACTTCTCCAGATGGATATGCAATTTTACTAATCCTTGATAAATGTCTATGTGAAACGTAGATTACACTTTCATTTTCATCGAAGTGAAAAGCATTGGAATGCATCCAATCAAATGCTCCTTGATCAAATGCCTGCCACCAAAAACCTCCATATAAATCAGTATGTTGCTTATCAAAATGATCAAAAGGGTTCCANTTCCATACTTCATTTCCATCCTTATCCCATTCAACTATTCTCATACCTATATATGGATATTCATCTGTTATACCATCAACTTGATAACCNACTGATTGAAACAAGAAAGACCAATCTCCTTGGGGGATAGGNCCCANTTGAGAATTGTCAGGTACAAAAGCCATNTAATTACCATTAGGGATTTGTTTAAATTCATGCAAGTCAACATTAATATCGTATGTAGGTGCGTTCCATATAAAACTGGTGTTATAATTATGAGTCCAACTTATTTGACTTCCTGTATTTTGAGGCCAATTTCTATTGCTATATCCATAAACGTTACCATATTCATTAATATGATTCAACATAAAACTCATATATCCATCATTCCAAATTTCATTACCATATTTATCAATCACACCAGAAAATACATCTGTCTCTTGATTTCCACCAAAGCCTGCAAAAGCAACNAGACCATCCTGAAGCTGATTTTGATNAAAAATATCTGCATTAATTTCAGTAAACTTTTTACTTCCAACTCTAAAACTAAAAACAGTACTCCATTCACCAAAACTACCATCATTATATTGTGGCCTAACTCTCCACCAATAATCATTATTCCAGTCTAAATATTCTGTATCAATAAATGTAATATCATTAATGAGAGTATCTANAATTAAACTATTTTCAAACATNTTCTCATTGTAATNATTTACAATCTGCAAATTGTAAGAAACAGCATCTGGTAATTGATTCCATTCAAAAGGTATGTGAATCATACGNGCGAATGAATTATTNGGTGGATTTAATAAAAAAGATTCGCNCAATTGTTCATCAATACAATAAGGATTACATGTTCCAGCACAATAGGATTGGTTAACTGAACTAGTATTTCCATTTATAGCGAAACCATAATTGGCCCATTNATCATTTGGATTCCAATCACATAAACTTCCAAGAGGTGCATTTACTACTTCACCCCACCCACTCCAATTATCTGCTGGTCCTGTAGCAGATATCACATATTCATACATACCTTGTTCAAGATCAATTGTAGCTTCATAAATGCCATCACCATCTTCATCCAATAAATGAAGCCCCCACCCTTGCCAGTTATTCCAACTACCATTAACTACAATATTATTATAATTTTCATTNGGTAAAAAAGAATTNTGCATATCTATTTGAAAAGAAACGGGGATACAAAAAATATAAGTATTTGAGATTAACAAAATTATAAAAAAATAAAGCTTTTTAATGTTTTTAAAATTATAATTCATTTTATTAAGGTATGTTNATATCTACTCCAAAGTTTAACTCAAATTTATTAGTAATAATAGGAAAATCTGGCACAACAAAAGGGTACGGATATCCTTTTTTATAGGCGTATAAATCTATTCCTGTTATTCTAATTTGTTCTAGAAGATCATAATTTATTTTTATTTCGTCATTATATTTTTCAATCAAATTCTCATAATATTTGTTCAAATAATCATTTATAACGTTTTCATAATTTTTATTAAAATCATCGTTTGAAATATTTTTACCCTCTAAATATGTCTTTAGATGTAATTTNAACATAATTGCATCTTTTAAAACTGAAACATCTTTCTTTATATGAGGTTTTTCATCATACTTTTCAATATATGTAATAAATGTGATTTTTTCATCCCTTATCAAATCTGCAATAGCATACTTTAAGTGCATTGGNAANTCATTTTTACTAATTTGATCTTTTCTAAAAACCAAAGGATGTTTTTCAATAAGTTTTTGTATATCCCCAACTGTATATTTTTCATCATTAACAACTAAAAATTGTTCATCTANATCAATACTCAACATCTTTTCATTCACAAAACTGCTATCCCAATTCAATATTTTTTTATTATTGATGCTATCAAAATACTTTTCGTAATAAAAATTTAAAAAATCTAAAAAAGGTTTTTCAAAAATTTCCATTTTTTGATTTTTCATTAGAGTTGACGTAAAATCATCATAAGCTAAAATTCTTTTTAAAATATAAAGTTTATCTTTAACATCACTCCATAATTTTGTTTTTTCTGATATAGTTATTGGAGGATTAGTCTCCCAGCTTAGAACTTTTAAATATAATTTTTTTTTATCTTTTGTTTTGATAGGTCCAACAACTTGATTTTTTGATAAAGGATTAAAAAATACAGATTCAATTATGAATGGATCAGGTTCTTCAAAAAAATTTATTTTTCTATTTGGAATTTCTTTAAGATTTAAAAAATTTTCACAAATTTGATGAAATTCTTTACCATTTTCTAGTAAAGAGTCTACTNTTGAAGATAAGTCNCTATCTTTAATACTTAAAAACTGAACATTNTAATGATTTGAAATATTATTAAAATAATTNTTTACTTCTAATGAATCAATAATAATGGAATTATAAATTTCATTTTCCAAAAAACTTTCTCTCATTAACTGCTCTTTATAACCTTCAATNAAATTATTTGTATATTTATTAGATAAATAACTTTCTTCTATNTCAATNGCCATTAACTTTTCTGCAATTAAGGAATTCAAAATAATTTTTTTTTCTANATTANTTTGACCTTTCAAATAATTAGGCCTTATTGTATACTCNGATCTTTTGATAAANTCATTTTTGGTTATTTTTCTATCCTTNATTTGAACTAAAATATNTTCATCAAGTTCATTACAAATGGATAATGAAAAAAAAAGAAAGAAAATTGNGGANTACATCTCTAAAATGAAAACTTAAAAGTATAAAGATGAATATCACCTAAAATACCTAANCTTTTGAAAGTATAATCAATATCAAAAGCACTAAANTCAGATAAATAAAACTTTATACCTCCACCATAAGTCAAACCNTACTCAGAATCTTTAAGAAATAATCCTTTATATCCTGCTCTAGCAGATANAGATANTCTACCAGGAATNANATAAGTAAGTTCGGAACCAATATTTACTGATTCATTNTTATTATTGGGATGTAATGCATCAATTGAAATGAGTGATCGAAAATTCTGAGAATAAATGGGTTGNACTGAAATACCCATTCTGAAAATCAATGGTAATTCCCAATCTGATGTTTTATAAATTCCNTCAACATTATCATAATTACCAAACTCATCTGGCTCTGGATCTATTGGAGTTAAAAGATCTATACCATCATATCTAAGCCTAGTACCATAATTTGAAATACTCATACCTATTTTCATACCTTGACTTCTTTGATTTGTTGGAGAGAAGAAATTNGTTGTTACAAGTACCCCAAAATCNATNGCAGCAGCACTTGCATTCATATGCCAAANACTAGATGAAATATACTTTCCTGTAATACCAAAAGAGAACCAATCAACTAATCTTTTACCAAATGATACACTTGCAGCAAATTCACTTGCAGAATAAAATTCNCCAGTNCCTTCAGGCTGTGAAACTGTAGTTACTGGTTCGTTACCATATCCAATATAATTCATAGTAAAAGCAATTGTACCATAATCTTGATAATTCATTGCGTAACCTGCATACATACTACTTATATCAGCAATCCAAGGCTGATACATAAAAAATGTCTGTTTGTTATTAATATAACCAAGCCCNGCAGGATTCCANTATGCAGATGAAACATCATTNNCTACACTAACATAAGCACCACCCATNGCNGTTGCAGCACTNCCAANATCAATTTCTAAAAAGTTAGCACCCGTTGTTCCATTTCCATTAATNTCAATTGAAAATAAATATGAAACTAAAATAATATTTAAAAATAATTTCTTCACTTNATAATTGCAAACTTACCAATTTTACTTTTTTCAGTTATTTTTGACTGGACATGATAAATATACATNCCNGCAGCNACNTGAAGTCCTTCNTTACTTAATAAATCCCAATANGCAATTCCATCNTCATATCCATTATTAACNTTTATNANATCNACTAATACNCCGCTAACNGTAAAAATNTTTATAGTACANATAGANGGAAGATGTGTAAACATAATTTTTCTTTCTTGNCTTTGGTTAGGATTNGAAAAAGCTTCCTCCATAAGNTTNGCNNCAACATAAGGATTTGGAACAACTTTTATTTTATCCATATCTGAATCATGNAATTGNANATTTACTNAATCTGGAGCATTAGTATGAACAAATAATGTATCNNTTGATAAAAAAGGAGATTCATAATTCANNACATAAATATCTCCTGGGCTAGTATCACCNGCNAATTGTAANGAAAANTNTGTNTNNNCCCAAAANCNTANAGNNNNTCCANAANAANNATCNACNTANGNNGTTCCAACTAAAATNTTATCNTCANATTNNTCNTANTNTCCACTANNATTNATATCTANNACNANNAANTCNANANTATCTGGATTATCTNNATGTAAATTTGTTTTNACNACAAAATNAAAATNAANNGGAANAGACCAANNTTCATTNTCAGTGAATAAATTCAATATCACTTCCAGTATNCAACCCTATNTCNANATCTTCTTCATCTAATAATTGATANTAANAAGNNNAGTNNGNGGTAGNTTGTANTAATANNNNAGGACTNNTNTANANTATTNNATNTGAAAATTNAATTTGAACATTAGATGTTTTTATNTTTGCAACCCTATCATTGATNTTNATAATNGGATCTGTNATTGAAAAACTTCCTGGTAACCAACCNCNATTTGCAAAAGACCCTGANTCAATGTTNTGTATTGAAAAAACAAGACCNTCNANTACATCAGTTGAAATTNTTTTATTTGGATCNAAAGTCCAATACGAATANTGAGGANTATTATTTTGAACAAAATTAAAATTTTCATTCANATCAGTNANCTGACCANAATCGCTNGCCATTAATCTATATTNATTCCATTGNCCNCATGATANANNANNNTCACATTNAGATTCANTTAAAATANTTTCACAATAATCATCACCAAAATTANATTTTTGACATGTAAAATCANNCCANANNCAANNATCTTCACTTAANCACTCATCTTCAGNANANATTTCACAANTAATNTCATTNCAATAATCATNTCCATCTTCAACTNCNATCCAANTACAACCATTAGCATNATTACATNAANCTTGACTNTTATATTCAGANTCAGAACATTCATANGATGGNAAACANNAAGGATCTTTCTTNAAAATTTCATAACCANTTGCTGANAAATAATTTTCATTATCAGTTTCATTTNAAAAAGTTAAAATATATTCTTGATTATCCTCAATTAATCCAGGAGAATAAACATCTACACTAATGTCACCNGAACCATTATTAATTCCACTTTGAATATTTATTGAAGGNTCAATAAACCCTGATGANGCNCTNTTAGGAATAACNACAGCAACATTTTGNCCTGTACGTACNACATACTCATTCTCATCAAGCTGAATCAAAGCTTTATTCTCAGANGGAGGTATNCCACTTTCCAGCTGATCAATCGGTGGCAAACCATANTCATAAGCTACAACCGCATAATAATATGTTCTACCATTNTCTACATCAGTATCAATAAATTTATGTTCAATACCAGTATCTTCACCTAAATAATATGCTGCTCCAAAAACTGTTGCATAATCTGCNAATCCTTGAATTCCATCAATTTTATCACATTGAAAAATAGGATCGTAAAACATAGGATTTCCATAACCATCAGTTATTATTTGTGCATCTCTAAAATATTTNTCTGTNGANCGATAAATTTTATANCCCTCAAAATCATTCTGAAGACTATCAGGTAAAAATCTATCAACTGAACTTTCAGCAATATTATCCCATGATAAAATAACATGTTCATCTCCAGCCTCAGCTGTAANNGTCGGTAAATTTGGAGGAGTNGCAAACCTNTAATCAGTCTCATAAATNAGCTGAACTGTNTGCTTTAAAATGAATAANGCTGGNGCATCTGGNTCAAGNCCACTTTCAGAAATATTTGAGATATCATCCATAGAATGAATCTCAGCCATTGAAATTCTTTCTGTTCTACCACTTTCTAAAGCAAAAATAGAAGANGAAAANAGCTGGACTANATTTGCAGGAGTTTGATCAAATGTATCAAATGCATTTTCTGGATCNGATGCAACCATAAGTGAATCCCACATAATTTGATCATTTTTAAACCATTTTGTAGTTGCACTTTCTTGATGACCATCTATAGGAAACAATTTAAATGTTGTTAATCCNAGCATATCAGATTCNGATATATCTGTTTCACCAAAATTAGGTTCACAGCCTACACCCTCAACACAGTCAGGTCTTCCATTACANTCACCTTCATCTGGTGCTAAATAATTNATATCGTTTGGACCTACACCATCTAAACCTACNTCATCGTTTATAATAACACATGTTTGATTTCCAGTTAAAATATCATTNCCATCTATATCAGTAGCAGGTGTCCAATCACCATCTTCATCACCCTCATATCTGGATTCTTCTACAAGATAATTACCTGCTTCATTATCTCTNGATTCATCAATTAANCCATCATTATCATTATCTATNCCATCATNAGAAATACCTGGACTTTCTAAAAAAGCGAAACCCATTATTCCNGGTGTACCTCCAGCAAATCCTCCATCTAAGTCATCCCATGAATATGATAAATCTAAGTCNATATCAAAATAACCCAACTCATCATCATCTGCGTCTCCTCCAATAGCATTATCTACCCANTAGCCNAATGCCATTTCATTTAAATCGTAATCTGAGATATTTGTAATATTGTATTCCCAAAATAAAGCATCTCTAACTANAGGATTNTTCCATTGAAATGCTCTAGCTTCAACTCTTATACCGATTCCACCCCATGGTGCACCACCTTGACCTCCAACTGTACCTTCTTGAATGNATTTACCAGGTCTNGGGTAATATTCGAANAATCTTTGTGGAGAACAATCAAAAANACAANTTTCGCTACATTCATTAAAATTTTGAGTTGGATTACCAATTACATTACCTGATGGATCTTTACACTCCCATCTAGTATTAAGAGGTAAATATTCCTGATCNTGAGCATCATTAGCAACNAAGTATGTTTCTAANTCAGCATATTGTATTCCTCTTCCAAATCTTCCATCCCATTCNCCAGGCCATTTTGTTTGNGANCCAGTTGAAGGCCATGCAGATGGCCAACTGTTAGGATCATTACTCATTGCTGGATAATCNTTGATAAATGTATTTGGGTTCGTATATCCAAAAACTGGCTGTAAACCCCACCTTATATTTTCATCTTCATCATAATCCATCTCTTCTCTATAAGCAGTTTGCAGAAAATATACTTCATGCAAATTATTATTTGGGTTATTTATTTCTATTAAGTCATCCACTACAACAGTATCAATATTGGTATTAATACCATCATTTTGTATATATGTTTTTGCTCCTACNAGTAGAGCAACACCATCAAGCATTGGAAAACCTGTTCCNTCATTTGGCCAAATAGAAACATCAAAAAGTAAATGNCTNCCNCCTCCGTCTTGCCAGTCAGATAACTGAGTATTATTTTCAAAATATAGCAATACCCTATTACCATTCATTCTACCNCCCTGAGTTGCTCCAGGATCACCAGCAGGATCATCTGGNCCATTATANTGGTTTGCAGTTATTAAAGAAACAATTAATAATATTTTAAAAATAAATTTCATTAATATCNAAAATCAATACCTACTTTTATTGATCGGGGAGCACCATAATGACTTGGNTCTTGGTACGTATCTTCTATAGATGTATAATTATTTCTAAAAGATAGNGATGAACTTTCAGTTAGTATTGCACTNTANGANCGACCTGTTTGAGCATTAACTACATACTCGTTTAGGGCATCAAGAAGNTTATAAACCTCAAATGTTATCCTAGCATTTATTTTAGGGATGTTNTAGTAACTGGATAAATTAACTGTAAAGTTTGAAGGTTTATATGCATTATTAGGTTCCAAATTAATNGCAGCNAGCGAATTTGTAGAAATTGGAANGAAAGAAAATGCAGTACCAGAATTAAAATATGAACTCAAAGTAAAACCATATTTTTCAACATTATAACCGAAAGTTAAATTAAAAGTATGCCTTTGATCCCAAGAAAGAGGCAGTAATCTTGTGATTGGATCTTGATTAGCACCTTCCCNACTAAATGANGTAGTNGGAGAATCAGCAATTCCTTTTGTATGTTGATATGTATAATTAGCAACAAGATTTANAGGGCCATCAATATANTCAAAAATTAACTCAAGTCCTCTTGCATTTCCATAATCTTTATTTGAATATAATCCATATTTAACTTCACTTTCATTTTGAAGAGTAATCGTAGTCAGNAAATTGTATATATCCTTATTGAANACAACTATCTCNTAACTCATTAAATCATTTATTTCAGACCAATACCCAAATTCATAATTAACCGTCTTCTCAGCNTCTAAATTTGGATTACCTAAAATTGTTTGAAAGTCATTTGCTGAAATTAACCAAGTAGGATTTGAGTACATTGAATATAAAGGTGGCATCTGAAAAAAATGTCCATAACTAAATCTTAATAAAGCATCACTTATTTGNTAAGACAAAGCAAATCTTGGACTAATTTGAGATTGAATATCTGTTTTTATTGGTACTGAAAATTCTAAACTTTCACATGNAGGATCTGGATCTGTTATTANTTCNCCACATAAAGCATTATAATATTCATTTCTTGGATCTCTGTAATTTGANGGAACNTANGTATTAGGATCAAACATATCATACCTGAGACCAAAATTTATAACCATATCACTAAATTCCATTTTATCTTGNAGATATGCTGAATATTCATANCTTGTTACATCATATTCTTCAGAAAAAGAACTNGAAGAATCTCCTATNTCAATAGTTGGAACATATGAAAAAGGATTATCAGGGTACAAATCTTTNATAGTATAATTCCTAATNGATAAATCGTGAGCAAAAATATCTAAACCAAATTTTACATTATGAATTGAATTAAGCTGAGTATTCAAATCATACTTAAAATTATAATCACGTATATTNGATTTGTTATGAACCTTATCATGACCNCCTTGTAAGAAACTTGATTCACTTGCAGATAATTCATTTGAAACATATCTAGAATCNAATGGATTTTCATANACNTANTGACCACTCTCTTTCAAATTATATGAAAATTTAACATCCATAAACGATGATGAACTTATCATATAATTCAAAAAAATTGATGTAAAATTATTATCAGAAAAATTGGAAGATCTTGAATCAGGAGAATATTTATAAAAGTTACTAAACCAACTGCCCTCGTAATTATTTAANGTATTCATTACTGAAATCTTATATTTNGAAGATGGTTTAAAAGTTATCTTTCCTAAAATAGATGATGAAATAAAATTATTCATTGGNACAAAAGCATCAGATTCTAATCTTATTTGAGCAGGAATAAATCTAGTTANTATTTCNTCACTTTCATTTGAATANTCAATACATTGTGACTGAGTTACAACTGTTGATGCAGANCTATACAAAAAATAGTATGAATCACCTTCTAGGGTTAAAAANTCACAATCACCNTATTGCATACACTCAGAATCATCAATAATATGACTACCTGTTTCTGGATCAAAAATTTCTCCACCTNGCGAGTTTGAACAATATGTTTCAAAAACATGTGAGCCTGAATGTTCTGAATAATAATTTGATNGATTNTCTGATTGAAAATTACTNTGATCNGAAACATTGAAAAAATCATATCCATTTAAATGNCCTAAATTATCTTGATATCTTAAATTCATAAAAAAGAATATTTTATCTTTAACAATTGGNCCACTTAGTTGATAATTATAATCTTGATTTAAATTAACATTAAATTGATCTAAGCCTACAAAAATATCATTATTCGTACTGAAAAAATTTTCATATCGTGAAGAAAATGAAGTTTCTAAATTATTATTTCCATCTTTTGTAACCTGATTCACAACACCACTCATAGCCCGTCCGTATTCAGCATTAAATGTTCCAGTTATCACCTCTAGATCTTTTAAGACTGATGGTTCAAGATATACGGTTTGTGATTCTCCACCGTATGCATCATCTGTTCTCATACCATCAACTAAGTATGTAACTTCTGTACTTCTTCCTCCTCTAAAATGTCCATCAACTACTCCTGCTTGCATGGTAACAATTGACTGAACATCTTTAATTGGGAGTATATCAATTTGATCTTCTGATATATTTTTAATTGTACCTGATTGATCTTTTTTAGTGGAAATTTTTGAGGCAGTGACAATAACTTCTTCACCTTGTACAAATGATTCCTCAAGCATTATATCTATTCTAGTTGTTTTATTTACTGAAACAGTTACATTTTCAACCGTTACAGCTTTATAGCCAATCATATTGATTTTTAACATGTATGAGCCCGGAGAAACATTTATTATATAATAATAACCTTCTACATCCGTAGCCGTACCAATATTTGATTCGATGATTGCAACACTAGCACCTATTACAGGATTATTATCTTTATCAAATACTAGTCCAGATATCTTTCCTGTAGTTTGAGTAAAAATCAAACCAGTAAAAAGAAAAACTAAACATATTATTTTATTAATTTTTCTAGTCACCTAAAATCATACCAACTAAAGCGACAACATCAACAACATTTAAAATTCCATCATTATTTGTATCAGCTTCACATATAGAAGTTAAAGGACTAGTACCTAAAATATGCCCTACAAGTGCAACTACATCAACAACATTAATGACATTATCAAGATTCACATCTCCAATTATTGAAGAACAATCTCCATTAGTCGAACATGTTGCATCACATGATCCTGCACAATACTCAACAGTTAAATCACTTCCACTTACTGTAAATCCATAATTAGAATTTTCACCATTTTGAACTACGTCACATTCAGAATATACTGGAGCACTAAGCATTTCTGAATTACTCCAAATATCATTCCACCAACCATCGTTGGTATTATCTACACAAAGTATCACAAACTCATAACTTCCATCAGCAATTTCAGCCTGCATATTAGTATCAGTATTAGCACCCCATCCAGACCAATTATCAAAAGTTCCTGTAACACTAACAAAACCACAATCTTCAACTCCATCTATATCAAAAGTAACGGTATGTTCATTTGG
>PBFG01000001.1 GCA_002718585.1 Fidelibacterota bacterium
TGAAACAGTAGCTCCTGCCATTGCTATTGAATTAGAACTATTAAAAGAATTATTTGTAATAACTTGTGCATTTAAAGTGAAAGTGAATATTAAAAATATGATAATTTTAATCATTTATATACCCCTACAACAATTGGAGCAGAATCTGTTGAATACTGTCCAGTTANCCAATTTGTNGCTTCTATATGNATAAGATATGTACCTGGCGCTACAATTTGTCCATGATGATCTTTNCCATCCCAATCTGNNCCATCATCATATCTCTCAATNGTACCAGATGAAATAAAGAAATCATCCAGNAAGCTNGTTACAAANTTTCCATTNAAATCAAAAATTCTTATNACAACNTTCGAATTTGAAGGNACAGTAAATCTGTANTCTAATCGNTCTCCTAANGTTGGAATTANAACATATGGAGCTGGTATGATTTNAACTTCCTTAATATTTTCATCTNANANAAACTCNCCCTGAGGATTATATCCGTAATATTCAGTAATATTATTTTCTGAATCAATTGTAAATTGAAATGANCCATTATAAATACCNACAGTTCCAGTTGCNAATATAACATAATCTGTTAAATTTGTTGGNTCAACCATATAAGAAACACTTGATTGTGTAGGTGTTATTACATCCCAATCCCATATTACNAAATCAATAACATGTCCTGTTTCAGGATCCATTAGTTCAATTACCTGTGGNCCATTATTTGGTTGACGATAATCACCAAATCCAANAATGAGTCCTCTNATTGTNGCAGTAAAACCAGAAGCAGTCCCNGTTACNATTTCTTCAATTGAATGNGTNATAGACTCTGCTGCGCAACAATCACCAAAACCATTATTNTTTGAATCAGGACACTGAGTCAAAGCATCTTCATTGAATAANGGGATCCTCTGGGATACCACATCCAACCTGAGTNATNATTTCCCAAGACTCATTGAAAACTTCACTTGTTTCATCATGCNCAGTAATACCATTNCCTNANATAAATCCATCNATTCCTGGTANATTTTCNCCAATTTCTACATTAGATTTACGTAAAAATGATTGTCCNTCAATATGAGTACTTAAAATATTTTGACTTTGAACTTCAAANGATGTATCATCGTAATANCNNTCAACACCTGTTTTATTAATTCCAAATTGATCAAGGCCTTGCTCATTACCCCAGTAAAAATAATCAACATCTTTTACGGTTTGACTTATTCCATCCCAAAAAAATAATATTAAAACCTCATAGCTGTNTCCAAGTANATNATTTGATGANCCAATTGTATTTTCATTTTCTGGGACATTTAACATATTATCNTGTATNGTCAAATCAGGATTATAACCATAAAATGTATTAAATGATNCTNTATCGTGTAAACCNATTTCAATAGTTTGTCCAGCATTAATTATATAATTTTCTGGNAANNTAACAAAAAAGTCACTACTAAATGTTGACCANAAATCNTTTCCNGAAGGTAAATTATAATAATTTCGTCCAANAAGAGAATATTCAGCATCAGATANATAATAATTTGATAAATTAATAGCTTCTTNAGTAGGATTATGTATTGCTACCATNTCNGCATTATTTGGAGTAATAGTTATTTTNCTAAAAATTATATGATCAGCTTCTGAAAANAAAAAACTTAAAAACAAAAAATTTAAACCAANATTTTTTATCATTCNATNCCCAATATTAAGTTTACNAGCGCAACAATATCNATGACATTTGCTATNCCATCACTNTTGTAATCAATNNTACACAATTCTGANTCNGTTAGAATAATATTCTCATCAAGGATNACATTNACAGTTTGGACAATATCAATAACATTCACAACACCATCCAAATTTGCATCTCCANTGTANGNNCATTCTTCNAAANTNATTTGAAAATCATCCCAATTTCTTGGATAAATGACATATTCACCAAAATAATAATGNACAACACCTNTTATAGATACAAAAGAATCTGAAATACTTGTAAAATCAACTGAAGTNTCTGGTAAATCGTAATCATAAAATATATAATCATCAACTTTTACTGANCCCGTTCCATCATTTAAATAAATTGAATTATATTCAACGCTTATACTGTCAACTGTTACATCAGATATTTTTACAAGCATCCCTTCATATAATTCTCCTGTAGAACTACAAGAAGTTCCTAAATCTCCTGTAAGTATATCTAAAGGNTGTNTNGCATTATTTGATGANACCACTTCCACATCAGTGATATTTTTTATTTCTGTTAGACCNTAATATTCTTCAACTTGNCCATTTAAATTAACCTCATCTCCAACTTGCANTGCCTCAAAAGATGAAGGNGTATATANAAATANNCCTCCAAGTGCACTTGTTGAAAAATCTTGAATCCAAAAATCAGGATGAGATGAATTTTGATTAACAGCAGTCACAATTCCATTTAAGCTAACATAATTACCTGAAAGCAAACTGGGATAACAATCATCTNCNGTTCCAGATTCAGTAAAACTTTGAACTTCAAGAATACTAGCATCAATATAGTCTGTACCACCTCCACCATCACCAAATACAATATCATTAATACTTCTTGGATAAATTTTATAATCAAAATAATTNCCAACAACACCTTTAACGGNTGAAATTACTGTTCCAATTGCTGGCGCTGGGAANGGACCAAGGTCGCTGTTAAACATATANTCATCAATCATGTAAGAATTTCCNTNAGAATCAGAAACAATCCAAGTACCATACTGNTCAATACTCATCAATGACAAATCAATAANNTCTANAAACATACTTTCNAGTGAACCTGANGCAGATGTACAACCATTACCAGGNCCNAAACCTGANACGGATATNTGAACTGGCTCTAANGTATTACCTGTTGAATTTACTNTTATTGGCATATCACCATTTGANGTTTGAGTNATTTGAGTTACACCATAATTTTCNGCTATGATTCCAGTAACGGAAATATTATCACCAATAGATGGTGCTGTNATACCAGATGGAACATATGCNTATATACCACCCCATTCACTTGTTCCATCTTGNTGTANATAAAAATTAGGATATGAAGAAAAATCTCTAACAGCTGTAACAATACCTGTTAANGTTAATTCTTGNCCAACATATGATGAAGGATAACAATCCGGNTCGCTACCAGCATCTNCNGTNAACTGTATATCATAAATAGAAGGATTNCCTACATTNANAGTAATAAAATCAGTNNNAGTTGAACCTTCATTATCAGTCACTTGCAGAGAAAATACTATAGTTGTAAACTCATTTGGAGCNACAAANCTAATGATAGGAGATTCNGGTTCACCAAAAAAAACAGGNACTCCTTCTNTTTGACTCCAAAAATAACTAANAATTGAACCATCAGAATCATAACTTTGNTGACCATCTAAGGTTACTACAAAATTATANTCTACAAANAAATCATCACCAGCAACTGCAGTTGGAGGAATNTTTTGACCTTCTTCANAATTNATTTCTGTAGCTTGAAGTTTAAATGTATTATAACAATCAACAACNCCAACAACATCATAAACAAATCCTTGATAAATTTGAGCATCTGGGGTTGCNAGCCTNTCATCTATTAAAAGTGGTCCTGANCCATCATTTACTTCCCATTCTCCATATTCGTTNGGAGTNNTTGTACATGTTGCNCCAAGCAATTCTACTCTNACACCTTCATATTGTTCAGATATCATTCCTGTTGATAATAACTCTGGANCTGGTAANGCATTGCCTGATGAGAGNACAACAATACTNGNGGCTGCAATTTCAGTNAAACCGTTATANTCCTCNACATTACCAGAAACTTGTACTTCATCNCCTNAANAAACAGTAGGAGAACTTANATATACCCANANACCTGACCATGGGCCAGTTCCATTTTGAATAAAAAANCCAGCGTAAGANACGCCTGTAACAATTCCTGTTGTTTGAACAATNTGTCCNTCAAGCGGAGAAACNTCNCCAGTACCTTGNATATCNTGTATNGTNACCANTTGAGCATATTGACAACTTCCATCATCNGATGTTGCATTNGGGTTNTAGTTAGCTGCNGCAGAATCAGTACANCCTGGAATATTTGAAAAATCATGAGGATGNGAACCNACATAAGTCCAAGTATTTTGTTCAAAAACAACCCANTCCGAATCAGCNGCACTAGTTCCTGNAGANAATTCCCAATTNCCATAATTACCNGATGNTACAGTTCCCAAACGNACAAGAGTATGNTCTTTCGTANCATCAGTAACACCAGCTACATCCCATCCATTTCCTGGNTCTGTTTCNCTCCATGTTCCAATACAATCTAAAATAGAAAAAGATGATTCANTNCCTTCNACCANNCAAAATCCNTCATCACCATTACTNAAATANGTATGAGTTTGATCACATTCNGCTTGAATAAAATCATCTGCACTTGGATGACATAATACATAAACATCACCTGGAGCNATNGTTGCNCCAGCATCAAACGAATTCCAATAATCATAAGTTCCATCAGTATTCGCACCATTTGTAGCATTTGGGTAAGCATAGTTTGATAAATCTACTGTCTGAGATGTACCATTATAAATTTCAAGATATTTATGATTACTTGAGCCTTCAGCATATTCCGAAAAATATAGACCTGTTCCATCACAATTTGTTCCATCTCCACCACAAGTTCCACATTCATCCAAATATTGTAAACAATTACCATCACAATCAAACAAATCACTTGGATATGTACAGGAACCATTATCTACAGTTGCATTTGAATTGAAATTACATGCAGCAGAATCAGTACATCCATAAATCTCACCTGAATTTTCTATAGAATGTGAACCCAAATAATCCCAAGTGTTTTGCTCGTATACAATCCATTCAGAATCATCTGCGCTCGTACCAGCTGAAGAAGACCAGTCCCCTGAATTCCCAAATAATACATTTGATTTTCTAACTAAAGTATGATCTTTAGTAGCATCATTAACACCTGCTACATCCCATCCATTCCCTGGATCTGTAGCACTCCATGTTCCAATACAATCAATAATATTAAAGGAGGATTCAGTACCTTCGACTAAACAAAAACCATCATCTCCGTTGCTCAAATAGGTATGAGTTTGATCACATTCAGACTGAATTAAATTATCTGCACTTGGATGACATATAACATAAACATCACCCGGCGATACAGATGCTCCTTCGGAAAAAACATTCCAGTAATCATATGTTCCATCTGTATTCGCACCATTAGTGGCATTTGGATAAGCATAGTTTGATAAATCCAGTATCTCAGATGTACCATTATAAATTTCAAGATATTTATGATTACTTGAACCTTCAGCATATTCAGAAAAAAATACTTGAGAAAATGAAATTGAAAAAAACATAAGTATGAAAGTAAACAATCTTATATTAAACATAAAGTCTCCTCTAGATGCTAGAAGCTTCTATTGAAAATGAAAATAAAAGCCCCTAAAGTTAATATTTATTAATCTTTTTTTTAATCAAATTATTTCAGAAGCATTAATTTCTGGGTTTGGACAGAACCCAAAGCTTCTGCTCTAACAATATATATGCCACTTGGTAAATTTTCAGCATCAAATTGTAATTGAAAAGATGATGTTTCCTCAACAACAGTATTTACAAGAGATGCGACTTCTTGACCAACTAAATTAAATACTTTAACAGATACAAAACCTGTTTGTGGTATTTCCATTTCCAAAGTAGTTATTGGATTAAATGGATTTGGATATGCAGATTTTAACTTAAACTCTGTTGGAATATACATAATATTTGAATGTATTTCTCTTGCATTACTTCCATTCCCTGATACAACTATTGCATCAGTAATTTCATAATCACCTTTAGTTACAGCAATTCTTTCTATAACATTTTTGACAAAGATTAGTTTTGTTGTATTTAAATTAATCTTTTTAGCTGATGCAAATTCTAAATTTGATATATCAACATCTTCTAATTCAATTTTAAAATTATTATCATGACTTAATGTCAATTCAACGCCAGATATAGTACCATTTATACCATTGATATTTAAACTGTTACCATCAACTTTAATAATAGCTTCAGTTGCAATATCAATTAAATCATCACTAAAACTTGATGCGGTTCCATTGATGATTATACCAACAAGAAAAACAATATCAGTAACATTAATTAATCCATCCTGATTTAAATCTGATGTACATAGCTGTTCAGGTGTAAAAGTACTACCATTAATAATTAAACCAACTGTTAAAACTACATCCGTTACATTTACTAATCCATCACCATTTGCATCACCATTATATGTACCTCCATCTCCACCACAAACACCCATACAATCAACTTCAACTAAACAATTTCCATCACAATCAAAGTTTTCGTTTGGAAGTGTACCATTGCAATCACATACACCATCTGCTATGCCTGGGCCTTCGCAAACACCACACTCATCAAGCTCGGCTGCACCACCACATTCACCTGCACAATCTGTTTCTAAAAGACAGTTACCATCACAATCAAAATTATCTTCTGGATATGTACAAGAACCATCATTTTCCGTTGCATCTGCATTATAATTGCATGCGCCCATATCTGTACAACCTGGAACAGCAGCATCAAAATTATGTGGATGAGAACCTAAATAAACCCATGTATTTTGATCAAAAACTTCCCACTCAGATTCATCTTCATCACCAGCAGAAGCTTCCCAATAACCTCCATTACCAACTGTAACTTCAGCTTTTCTAACAAGTGTGTGATCTTTTGTAGCATCAACAATACCAGCAACGTCCCAGCCATTTCCTGGGTCATCACCAATTGTTCCGATCATATCTAAAATCACACCACTTCCAATTTGAGTCAAGGCAAAAACATCATCACCATTACTCAAATAAGTAAATGTTTGATCACATTCGGCTTGTATTAGCATGTCAGCACTTCCATGACATACAACATAGACATCACCTGCTAAAACTATTGTTCCTACTTCAAATGTCACATTATCAGCATAGTCCCAGCTTGTACCATCGTCACATCCGTTTGAACAACTTGATAAAGAGTAACCACTTAAATCTACATTTTGATCAGTTGCATTATAAATTTCTAAGTATTTATTGTTTGATGAGCCTTCTGCATATTCTGAGAAAAATAAATTAGCAACTTCTGACCATTCGTAAATACATGATTGATTATCTATTGTAGCATTGGGATTATAATTCTCAGCTGTTTCATCCATACAACCTGGAATATCTGTTGGACATGCTTCACATGATTCCCAACAAACAGCAGGAACTACAATTTCTGAGCCCGCAGCAGCATCAGCAGGAACCGATATAAATCTATCATTTCCGTAAGTACCTGATGCACAATCACCTAAACTAATACCTGATTCATAGCCAGAACCAATGCTATTATTAAAATTATATCCATATGTTACTCCAGCAGACATACCAAAGCTAAATGAATAAGTTCCATCTAAATTATCTTCCATTTCAAACCATTCAGAAGGATTATAAGAACCATCAATTGTAGCTATTCGAGTATTCATTCCCAAACCTCCAACACTGGATAATGACATGTCTACAGTAACCAAAACATTCACAACGCAAGAACTACCATCTCCCTCACAATTGCCACAACTATCCTCAACAGCACTACCACCACATTCTCCCAAACAGTCGAGATATAAACAACTACCATCATCAGAAGAGGCACCAGAATCATAATTACATGCAGCCATATCTGTACATCCAGCCATGCTAAAATCATGAGGATGGCTACCTAAATAAGTCCAACTGTTTTGCTCTAAAACAATCCATTCACATTCATCTGCATCACCAGCAGAAGCTTCCCAATTTCCTGTATTACCTACAGTAATTTCAGATTTTCTAACGAGGGTATGATCTTTAGTGGCATCAGGGGTTCCGCAAACATCCCAGCCATTTCCTGGATCTTCACCAAGTGTTCCAATTATATCTAAAATCGCACCAGTTTCAATTTGAGTTAAACCAAAAACATCATCACCATTACTTAAGTAAGTAAATGTTTGATCACATTCAGCTTGGATACTATTATCGGCACTTCCATGACATACTACATAGACATCACCTGCTGAAACAATTGTTCCTGTTTCAAATGTTACATTATCAGCATAATCCCAGTTTGTACCGTTATCACATCCATTTGAACAACTTGATAAAGAATAGCCACTTAAATCTACATCTTGATCAGTTGCATTATAAATTTCTAAATATTTATTGTTTGATGAACCCTCTGCATATTCTGAGAAAAACAAATTAGCAACTTCTGTTGGCAGGTAAATGCATGATTGATCATCTACAGTAGCATTAGGATTATAATTAAAAGCCGTTCCATCCATGCAGCCTGGTATATCTGCATCTTCTGAACATTCTTCACATGAATTCCAGCATACCATCTCTGTGCTAATCATTGATCCTCCATCAACCTCATCGAGCTCAGGCATTGAAATATACCTATCGTTTCCGTACTGTCCTCCCGCGCAATCAGCTAAATTATCGTTTGATTCATATCCGCTATAGTTAAAATTATAACCATATGTAACGCCAGGTAAAAGATTTTCTACTACAACATATACTTGCCCTATTCCTGGGTCAACAGGGTTATCTTGCATTCCATACCAATAATATGCTGAACCTGGAATATACTCTCCATCAATAGTCACTATTCTAAGCATCGCATCGCCATCTTGATAATAATTAATCATTTGTTCGGCAAATTTATTACTCAAATCTAAATTAAAAAGTACGCTGTAAGTACCAGAACAATTTCCATTCTCATCAATGGTAGCTGTTCCTCCGCAATCACCTGCGCAATCAAGTACGCTTCCACTGCAATCACAATAACCATCAGGAATACCACTTCCATTGCATACACCACAATCATCTAAAGCTCCAATGCAATCATCTACATCATCACAGATACCATCAGTATCTACATCATCACATGCTGCGTTAACTACCACAGTTCCAACCATTCCATTTGCTGCATGCGATCCAATACTACAAATATATTCATATGTTCCTGGAACTGAAAATGTATAGCTTCCAATTGTACATGGTCCTGAACAAGCAGGAAGTGAAAAAATATCTGGCCCGGAGGTAACCACAACATCATGAAAACCTCCATCGTTAACCCATTCTACTGTTTCATCAACTTCAATCTCTAATGTATTTGGAGTATAATAATAAGAACCTGAATTAACAACGTAGTCTGCACCAGGTTCCTCTATGCTATGATACCCCAAATAGTCCCATGTGTTAGAATCATAAACTGACCATTCACACGTTTCAGCTGCAGATGAAAAAACCCAATCATTACCTTCTGATATATTAGGATTTCTTACTAATGTATTATCTTTTGTATCTCCCAAACCACAAACATCCCATGCTGAACCTGGGTCACCATTAAAATCTCCAATCCAGTCTATACATTCATAACTATCTTGAGAGCCTTTAGCTAAACACATTCCATCATCTCCATTGCTCATATATGTGTAGGTTTCATCGCATTCTGCCAAGATTAATTCATCAGAAGAAGTATGACAGACAACATAAACATCTCCAGGTCCTACTGATGCACCAACTTCAAAATTATTCCAATATTCATATACACCGATATTAGTTGGAGCATTACTTACAGTTGGATAAGCATAATCATATAGGTATACTACTTGGTCTGTTGGATTATAAATCTCTATATATTTATTATTACTGGATCCTTCAGCATATTCTGAAAAAAATAAATCTGATGAAAAGCTAAAAGATAAAATTATTGCAAAAATTAACGTAAAACGGGCTNGTTTTAACATTATTTCCTCCTATTTAANTATTAGTTAAAATAACTTTCGAAAATCTTTTTTNACACGCAAGGTTAGTNCNAAAATTTACATTCCAAGAACCAAAAATAAAAGATAATTTTATTAGTATTTTTATGTAAAATNATTAGTTTTAAAAGTATTTTTAGTAACGTATTCTAAATTTTAATTANATCTNTATGCAAAATCATATTTTATATTCATTCAGAAGATGNCCTTATGCAATTAGAGCAAGAATGGCAATTTCATATTCTAACNTAGAAGTAGAACTAAGAGANATATCTCTTAAANACAGGCCNAAAGAAATGTATGAAGTATCAGCNAAAGGNACTGTCCCAGTTTTNATTACTAAAAATAAAAAAATTATTGATGAAAGTTTAGATATAATGATTTGGGCTATTAATNAGAANAAAANACAAAATTTACTTAATAATAAAAATGAACTTGAACTAATAAGTNGTAATGATTTTGAATTCAAACAATGGCTAGATAAATATAAATATCATGTAAGATTTCCTGATANAACAAAAGAATTNTATAGANAAAAATGCTGCTATCACTTANANAAGTATGAAAAAATTTTAAGTAAAANTAANTATCTTATTNGGNAATTCNATAAAAATAACNGATTTAGCAATTTTCCCATTTGTNAGACANTTTGCNTTTTCNGATATAAAATGGTTTAATTNTAATTATAANCACCTAAGNGATTGGTTAAATNAATTTATAGNTTCAAGTTTATTTAATTCAGTAATGCATAAATTTGAGNTATGGGATAGCAATAAAAAACCATTTTTAATAAATTTTAATAATTATAAAAGTTAATCTATGAATTCAGCAATATTAACAATTTCATGCTTATTATTTTTCTTAGCAGGNTATAAATTTTACAGTAAATATTTATCTGAAAAAATNTTNGNACTAAGNAATGATGAAAAAACACCTGCGCATGATTATAGNGATAATATTGACTACGTNCCAACAAATAAACATATTTTATTTGGACATCATTTTACATCNATAGCAGGTGCCGCNCCAATAATTGGGCCATGCATAGCAGTNTACTGGGGCTGGCTACCAGCAATTTTNTGGGTTGTTTTAGGTACTGTATTTATGGGAGCCACTCATGATTTTAGTGCANTAGTNNTNAGTNTAAAAGAAAAAGGCAAATCAATAGCAGATATATCATCAACAACACTAAATAATAGAATAAGAATTATGTTTTTAATTTTTGTTATGTGCTTAACCTGGCTAGTNCTAGCTGTTTTTGCAAATGCTATNGCTGGGCTTTTTACGAAATATTCTACNGCCGTTTTACCAGTTAACATTGAAATTATAATTGCTATAATAATTGGTTACTTCATACATAAAAAAAATAAAAATGCATTTATACCATCAGTTGTTGCNTTAATAACATTGTATATTTTTGTATGGATAGGATCAAATAATCCAATTAATTTAGAGGTATTTGGCGTAAATCCAGAAAACGTTAAGTATTCATGGATTATAATACTTTTTATCTATTCAAGCTTTGCTAGTTTAATCCCAGTATGGATTTTACTACAACCNAGAGATTACATTAATAGCCACCAATTAATTGTTGGATTAAGCCTNATTTTTTTATCAATATTAATCATTCANCCTCAAATAAATGCACCAGCAATAACAAATATCGANAAAGGTCCTCCAATTATACCATTTCTTTTTGTTACNATAGCGTGTGGAGCAATAAGTGGCTTTCATGGTTTAGTTTCATCAGGNACTACATCAAANCAAGTAAATAAAATGAAAGATGCAAGAATTATAGGCTATGGAGCAACACTTGGAGANGGTTCACTAGCACTAGCTGCAACAATAGCTGCTGTAGCAGGATTATCATTTGTAAATCAACAAATGTGTCTNCCATGGGAATGTGATTTCAATAGCGCTAAATCCAATGCTTTAAATGTATTNATTGAAGGCAGCAGTGGACTACTTCAACAGATAGGCCTACCNGGAGGAGATATCAACAACCTTAATTGTTGTTCTNGTTGTATCTTTTGCTGCNACTACTCTAGATTCNGCNACTAGAATTCAAAGATATATCATTNNAGAATTTGGTGATGCCNCTAAATTATNTTTTTTAAAAAATAAAATAATAGCAACNCTTCTTTCAATTGTTCCNGCTTATTTTATTGCNACTAATGANAGNNTAAGAAATGAATTATGGCAAACTTTTGGAGCCAGTAATCAAATGCTTGCTGCATTAACATTAATGATAATATCAATTTACTTTTTTAAAAAGGGTAAAAATATTATTCCATTAGTTATTCCAATGATTGTNATTAAAGCAATAACAATTTCTGCATTAATAATTAAATTTAATTCATCTACAACAATCCTNCTAAAGTCAATTAACGCCTTTTTAATAACTTTAATTTTCTGGATGATTATCGAAGGTTTATTATTTTGTTATAGAAAATTAAAAATATCTTCTTAACTCAATTGANTGNGGATTNCCTAATGCATTATTNTCATGATNNATATTTCCAAATATTAGCATAAAATCATTTAATTTAAAGCTAAATCCATAAGAATAATCATTATAATCATTAGAACGACTGGTNCCAAACATAAAATTAATANANGGGAAGCTAGTTTGTAAACCTAATTTATAAATATTATNATTTTGATGATTTATAAAATCTATATAATAAGATAAATTCATAAAAAATATATCTGAACTTAAAATTTTCATTTTATCCGAAATNCCAATGCCNAAAAGAGGTTCAATTTTTTCTTTTTCATTTGANGAATAATACTGACTTCCTAAGTTTTTAATTACATAGCCAANACTTAAATCATTATAAATTTNATGAGTTGCTCCTAAATCTAAAGCATAACCCCATGAATTATCAGTATAAAGTTTAGAATAATTTAATTTTATGTTNATNCCTAAATTAAATTTTTGATTATTTGATATGTNNAACTTGNTTCCAAAATCAAATGAAAACCAATTTGCTGAAATATATCCTTCAGGATTAAAATCATTATCAGTATGAAATTCTATNTCGTCNACTCCCATTGANTCAAAAGAGATAAAGCGATTTGATTNACCNTCAAAAATCCAAGTCGACTTTTGNCCTTTNACNCCNCCNANCCAAGTATTNCTAGAAAATCCAAAATAGGGTTTTTCATAAGAAGACGGATTAATCCCAATATCAACGTTTCCTCCAATNCCAGCTCCNGATANAGCTAAAATATTTGCTTTTTGTGGAATTAATAAAGCATCTACTCCNAGGCTCCATAGGTTANTTAACATCGCTATAAAAGTATAAATTATTAATNTTCTCATTTNTTAAANATAAANGTAAATAAATGACTTNTNCCTTCATCAACTAAACCCATATCNANTGCNTAGTCCATAGAAATATTTAAGTCATTTTTTGTTTTAAAAATATTTGTACCAAATCCAATTGAATAATTTAATTGATTATTTTTATCATTTAAACCTAATCTGTATTTCATNTTATTAAATGTTAGTTCTAAACCAGTTTTGTTTAAAATTTNATCATAATCAGGCAAAAAATCTAATTGATACAAAATTAGACAGTCTTTAAAAAAAACACTTGCTAAACCTAATTTTACAATTAGTGGAAAATCTTCATCATAAGATATATTATCATCTCCATTTTGAATNTCCCAGGAATATTTTGAATATAAATTTTCAAACATAATNCCAAATTTAACATTTGATANATNTGAATANAATAAACCAAAGTCTAAACCAATACCATCAGCACTACTNCTTGAAATTTGATTCTTCAAAATCTTGAAATTAATGCCTGANAAGAAATCACCCAAATTTAATCCAAAAGAAAGCATAATATAACCTTCCCATGCATCATAAAAACCAGTTGAAACATTTCCAGAAGTCATCCCAGGTATATTTTTTGTTCCTANAGTATGTGAAGATATACCTATTGAAGCAATTGGTGGAGATGGGATTACTATCGAAAAACTTTGTATATATCTATCTAAAGATAANTTAAAATAAGAAAAACCAAACTCAGTTTTTTTAACTAAACCTAAGAGAGCAGGATTTGTCAAAGGATTATACCCNTTATTATAATTTGCAGTTAATGCATTTGANAGACTTATAGATCTNGCATTTGTTCCATANTGATAAGAACTACCTGTAATCCCACCCATTGATGNNTAAGATAGACCAAAAAATATAAATAATATGATTAATTTACTTTTCAATTAGAATTTAAAACTCCTAGTTTTTGCCAGTAAACATTACCATTAAGANTTAATTTACAAAAATAGACTCCATTATTAACTCTTCTACCATCTCTTGTTCTTCCATCCCAGCCACATGTTANCAATTCTCCATCTGCNTGACAACCACCATTAANGTTTGNNGATAATGTTGTTATTNTCATCATATTAAAATCAAAAATTTCTAATTTTGGATTTAAAGAATTAGATTCCAATTTAAAAATAACAGGTGATTCATTNTCAATATAATAAGGATTTGGNNAAATAGTAAAANNATCATACNTTANATAATGNAGGTTGATAAAAATTATAATTATTTGNTATATCAGCTATGATCAAGCCTTTGGTTGTACCTATAAATAATCCATTTGAATCATTAACATNNGATGTATAAACTTTAAATNCGCTATTTTGTTCNTTTTCNATAAATAANTTATCAAAAATCCANTNNGGNATTTCAATTTTTNCCCATTNNGATTCNTCAAAACATTCAGAACCNAANGTATAANAATTATAGCATTCAGAANCATTTACTNAAATNNCAGAAATTCCTAAAGGTGNATTACTTAAAGTCAAAGTTAGAAGAACTCCACAACCTGGTTCAATTCCAGGAAAATTTGCTGAAGCATCTAAATTGCCACCATAATAATCAGAATTATTTGGCTGAAACTCATCCCATATCCAAAATGGTAAAAACCCATCCCCTTCTATTAATAAAAAATTATTTTCATCCCTTAAAATATCTGCACCAATAATATCAAAATTTATAGCTTGAATAGTATTTATTGAATTATACAAAACCTGATACTGATTATTTCCAATATCATTAAAAAATAAGTAATTAAGTTCTAAATCACAGCCATCATTAATCTCATCTGAATTTAAATATTCACAATTCCCACTATCTACTGTTGCATTAAAATCATAATTATCAGCAGCAAAATCAGTACATCCGTAAATGAAAGGATTAATTTCAAATAAACCTTTAGATGTAGATGCGTATATTGCATCATCAGTGGCATCCATGCTATATGTCACTGCTCCAATACCCTGTTGTAATCCATCATCACTGAACCATGTTTCACCATTATCATCAGTATAGGTAAGTTTATGTGGAGTACTACTATTTGTTTCCCAAGTAACAGCCCATAATCTAGAAGATCCATCCTGAAAAAACTGTCTTTCAAATCCAGTGACCCAATTTGAAGGGATTGAAGTATTAGTATTTTCTCTAGTAAAGTGAACCCAATTAATACAATCCTCTGATACAATTTCTCCCCTATTAATACCAAATGCAGTTCCAACCCATATATAGTTAAAAAATTCATCAATATATACTGAAAAAGCCTTATGATTATCAAATCCAGTTATATCAACTGGATTCGCAAAATAATCTGACGGAATATTATCACAATTTTGATTAGGACTTTGATTAGCAGTATAAAAACAACAAGATTGATTTTCGCTTTGATCACATGTAAAATCACACGATAAATTATCTTGACCATCCATTGGAAGTGGTACTAATTCCCATGATGGATTTAAATCAGTATACTTAAAACGTTGAAGCATTCCTGCCCAACTTGTAGCATAAATATATTCGTATTCTAAATCAACATCAACATCATATGATACATTTTTAACTGCAGTTGTTATTGATAATTGATTAAAAGCATAACCATTCCAATACTTTGTTACGTATTGTTCATCTGATTGATCTACTGGCTGATTAATATAATTCCATGTATTTCCACCATCTAGAGACCATCCAATTCCAGTTCCCTCAGGTTCTTCAGATGTACCTATTACTCCAGAAACAACAATAAAATTTCCATTATCATAGGTTTTCAATGAAGGATTAGAACCCAAAGGCAAATTAGAATCTGAAATATAATATATATTATTTTCTATTTCATTAAGATTAGATGAATTTTGTATTAGCCCAACGCCTGACCCTGTACCAGCAATTATTGAATTATTTGGGCCAGATCTAATATCAACTATTCCTAAGCTAGGCCAACCTACTACTAATTCTCTTGATCGATAAGATTCATTATTGATACTTGGAGAAAAAGGTAGACCAGATAAGATATAATTAAATAAAGTAATGAATATTAAATTTCTGCAGTAATACATATCCATTCTTTCTTTCTTGAAATATTTTTTATTTCTTTCCCTGATTCTTCTAATGTATTAACTACATTACTTTTATCAGATAATAAAACACCTGAAATAATTAAGGTTGTTCCATTTTTTTTAATCATTGGAATAAGTTTTTTCAAAACATTAAAATTTATGTTTGCAAAAATATAATCAAATTCAATTGCTCCCAAATCAAAACAATCTTTAATTTCAAAATCAATATCACTAATTGTATTTAATTCTAAATTTTCATAAAAATTATTATTTGTTAGCAAGTCATTATCAATAGCATAAACTGATTTCGCATTCATTTTTTTTGCTAAAATTGATAAAATTCCAGATCCTGTCCCAATATCGATCACTGTTTTGTTCATTAGATCTTTTTTAATTATTTCTTCAATCATTAAAAATGTAGTTTCATGATGGCCAGTACCAAATGCTAAAGCTGGATTAATTATAATATTCATATAATTATTATCTTCTGGGTACCATTTTGGTATAATTTGTACCTTATTTGAAATAATAATAGGCTTAAAAAAATCCTCACAAGATTTATTCCAATTTTCTTCCTCAACAATACTCCAATTCCAATTAGTTATATGACTACTTTCATTAAGTTTTTTGCTAATACTATCTTCATAATTTTTTTTAAAATAAATTAATGAATTGTCATTATTTTCAGTAATTCCAGAGATTTCTTCATCTAAAAGAGAAATAAAAATCTCTCTTCTTTCTTTTTCACCACAAATTTCTAAACAATACCAAATTTGGCTATCTACCTGCATAGTCTTTTCTATAAATGTATTCCGTAACAACATTGCCTACTATTTTTAAAGTTTTTGCAGAACAGTTTTTTGGAGTATCTTGAATTGTATGCCAATAAGGATAATCAAAATCTATTATATCAATTGCAGGTATATAAGAATTTAAATAAAGAGCTCTATGATCATCATAAATAGGTCCTACTATATTAGTTTTAAATTCTTCGTATCCTAATTCATTTGCTAAACTCCATATTTCATTAACTAACCATGGAGCTTGAATATATGAGAAATATTCTATGGGGAATGATGGATCTTTATCAGCCACCATATCTAAACAAATTGCGTATCTAGGATAAGGATCAGGTATAACCTCGCAAAATTTTGTTGTTCCAATACAAAAATTTTCTAGTTCTCCATTTCTACCCATATCTTCTCCATCAACAAACAATAAATCTACACCTATATTTTCTAATGGAAATTCTGATAAGATTTCAGATAATACCATTAAAATTGAAACACCACTGCCACCATCATTTGCTCCTAAAATTGGTTTATCTCTATTTTCAGGGTTTTTATCCATATCCGCAATTTCTCTTGTATCCCAATGAGCCATAAACATCATTCTATTTTCAAGATTTTTATTAAATCTATATAAAAAATTTATTAGAGTTATTTCTTTTTCCTCATAAGGGTGTTTTAAATCATGTTTATAAATAATTAGAGTATCTCCATCTTGTTTTTTTAAAAAGTTTTCTAAATAATTTGCAAATTTCATCTGACCGTCGCTTCCAGGATAACGAGGTCCCATATCACATTGCTTTACAATATAGCTAAAAGCTTTTTCGCTATCAAAGTATGGTATTGACTGTGAAAATATAACAGTGGAAAAAACTATTAATAATTTAATTGCTAGATTCAAAACGTATCCTTATATCAAAACCAATATTGTAATCTGATTTTTGGTTAGTTGTATGTGTTTCACTTGATTTATAACTTACAAAAAAATCTCCTGTAACCCAGTCATTAAAACTATATGTCATCATTGGTTTTATCGTAAATGATTTTGACCATGGAATAGATCTTACAAATGGATTTTCTGGATTCCCTGTTGACACTTCAGTATAGTTATTATCTTTAGTAATGTCTAAACTTAATCTTATTTCTTCTTCAATTTCAATATTTCTGTTAAAAAACTTAACGTCTTGATTTTTTCTTTTATTCCAATCAATTGATAAGGTTAGTTGCTCTGTTACTAACCTATCAACCTGAAATTCATTTGTAGTTAATTTTTGATTATTAATTGTTAAAGTTCTATTATTATATAAACTCATGGACATACCTGTAGGCTTTCTAAAACTGAAAGTTAAGCCAACAAAAGGATTAAAATTTCTAGTATAAACTATTGTTTGCAATTCTTCATTTTTATAAGTTTCTTTCTTTTCTCCATTAAATTGATGACTCATAATAATACTTTTAAACGTATTATTTAAATTCCAAAACTCTTGTAAACTGCTAACATTTATTGACCAATTAAAAATTGGAATACCGCAATTACCATCTAGACCTATAGGCATAAATGTTTGATTATCTGTTATTACTGAATCTGAGTTACTTGGAAATGTTTTGTTTTGACTTTGCTTATATTCAATACTTGTAATAGAAATTTTTGGAGTTACTTGTAAATTTGTCGAAATTCTGAACTCATTATTTTGTTGATATTTGTAATAAAATAGCTGATTATTATTAGCAACGATTGTACTTAAACTATCAAAATTCACAGGATATGTTTCTTGACCTAAACGAAAATCATAGCCTGGTTCAAAATCTGCTATAATATTACTGTATTCATTAAATACGTCATTTTTATAATTTATACTAAAACCTGATAATTTCTTACTCATCTGATGCATCATTTTTAAAAAACTTTTGATATAGATATTTTTTATTTCAAAGGGTTTATCATTGCTGCTGTTGGAAGAACTCTGACTAGACCTACTAGAATAACGACTAGTTCTTCGAGAAGTAGTTGAATTTTCAGGAGTATAAAACCTCTCAATTAAATTAGATAATGATAATGAAAAAGTAGTATTAAAATTTCCATTTGAACTCAATGTTGCTGTAGATACTTGATCTTGCGACAATGAATTTCTCTTCCATTTATAACTCGGCTTATATGTAAATTTTGGTGAGAGCCATTTATCTAAACTCATAAACTTAGGTGAATAATCAAAAATAAAAGATTCTTGAAATGAATTAACTTGGCCTGGGACATTAATAAAATCAAATAAAGCTTGAGCTTTTGATTGAAAAGAATTATCAGAAAACTGCATACTCAAATTACTATTCATTACATGATTNTAATCAAATGAAAAATCTTTAAAAACTTTGAAATTTGAAAATACAAATTTTCTATCNACNGTAGAAGTAGTATCATAAGTTGTNGTNCCACCAAAAGANATGCTTTTAAGATTNATNGCATTNGTTCTCTTCAATGTNGAATTGTACTCAANTTTACTTGGTAAATAACTTATATATAAATCTTTTATTTCTTTTCTNAAAAATCCNTCCTTNCCATCTTCAGNATTATAAAATTTTTCAAATAAATANAGTTCTGATTTTTCNAAAGTTTTAAGATACTTATAAGTCCANGTGTGTCTATAACTNGTTTGTTCTTTGTATCCTTGNAAAGGATTATTTTTAGTATACCAATTTAAAACATAAGANAAACTAGATTTATCNATNATNTTTTCAAATAAAAAGTTTTCATGTAAATCTGTAAGCTTAGTTTGCATACTTGTACTCAATGTTGCGCTATTATAATATGTAATTAGCGAGTCAGGAGTATTATTAATTTCACCAAAGAAAATATCTGTTCCAGGCTTATATTTATCTGCTTTTATTTCCCTATTATAGGTCATACTTATCGGATTGGTAAATAAATCNTTTTTAAAAAATTCCTGAGTATTAACAGAAAANGAAAGNTGATATTTTTTTACATGTTTNGAAGATTTTATTCTTTCTTCTANAGCATGAAAATTAGCATCAGTTTCAGTNTAAGAACCACCTACAGAAAATAAATCTCCAAAATCAAAATTTGCATTTAGNTTTAAAGCAGANCCTGGTTCTTTNTTAACACCTGTCAATCTAATTTCATTTAAATATACNTTTCCATAAATTGTNTCTTCAGANTCNTTTATTATTCCAAACATAATATAATCNATNCTACTTACAGAGGGTTCACCTTTAATACTTAATTGTGANCAATTATAACAAACATNATCTATATCTGAAGGATTATCCCAAATCCAAACATCATTTATATAGTCATATTCACCTTCAGCAATATCATCAAAAATTCCNTTTCCACATANACCTAATCCNTNAATATNANAANCNNCATACCANATAGAATTTTCAATNAGTGAACAATCTNGTTCNGTTAATTCACCATAATTATCATCATTAACAACTGGTTCNAAANATTGTCCATCTTCTGAAACATCCCAAGTAAAATTTCCNTCTGTACCTAAACTATTNGAAGAATAATTATCATTATTTGGATCAAGAATGATTTGCTGATTAGGNAATTGATTAGTNCAAACATCTTGGGGGTTNACTAATATATCATCACANACTTCATCNTCANCATTCCAATAGCAACCNCCTGNACAAAATTCNTCNTCNAGATTTAANCATTCATCAGAACTNGAATTAAATAAATTATTATAATTNAAATTTGCACAATATCCATCTTCACTTGGATAGCATATTCCNCTTATATCATTAAAGTTTGAATCAAAACCATTTTCACAATCAGAAAAACTGACCTGACCACAATCNTAATAGTTGTTACATATATCAACTAAAATATTAGGATCANTTTGAAATTCNAAAGGNAGACATTGNCCATNGCCAATTTCATAAAAATCATAACATCCATCAATACCNGTATCTTCAAAACTTTCTCCANTANNAACATCAGTNGAAATATTATCGTATTTATATCTNGATAAATTTTCCAAATTAACATTTACCGAATCCCATAACTCTAAAGAATTATTATATAAAAATGGATGNCTTATTTCGTAATAATTATTTTCACGTCCNAGTCTAATACAATATTCTACTTCTTCANTATTCCATGTATTCCCTGAANTATTNATNTGAGGAACACCATTAACAAACATTTCTAAATTTTTATATGCAAAAAAACTATTCCTCTTATCGTTATCCATAGTACCATATCCNGTTGATTTATTGATAAAATAACTTTCATCTGANTCAATACCNCCACTATTATTNACTTGAGAAAAATTTAGCGANAATGCTTGCTCTTTTGTAAATCGACCTTCATATTCGTTATATTCACCTGAAACACCAGGNGGAGAAATATAATTTGGATTTTCTTCATTATTAATTACTTCAATTGTTATATCATCTCTAATATCCAATGAGTCNTTTGAATCNAAATANGTACCATTATAACTCATTGATCCGANNTCATAACTATTGATACNNCCAAGGTGTTCCCATTCATTNCCAACTAATTCAATTTTNGCAATTTTAACTAAATTTGAATTATCNAAATTACTTGCNGAAATCCATANTCTCATTTTTTCTATTTTAGTAAAATTNGGNTTACCTATTTTTAAAGAATTTTCNAAATCAATTAGTGGAATTCTAAAAAGTTTCCAATCAGATCTTCCATCNTTATCANCATCAATACCACTTTCAGAATCTACATAAGAAGAACCGCTGAAATAATTATTAATCTCTTCNATAGGACTAAANGATAAAGAAAAATACTCATTACTCACATTTAACTGATTATCATTATTTACATCNTCGGTATCTGGNATTTTATTGATTGAACTATTATTTTCAGTTCCATTTATTCTACTATAGTCATTNGAATTTGAAGTATAATAATAATTNTCTCTATTNGGATCNTCATTAAAGTTTNTACAATTTCCATTATAGTTTANATAAGAATTTATTAAATCTGAATNTTGTTGAAGTAACTCACAATATGTTTGATTNCCACTNAGACAACCTCCCCATCCATCTTCNAATTCNTCNGCACATCCATCCAATCCCACATCTTCNCCTTGATCGAGCTGNCCATTACCTTGNGTNAAACCTTCAATGGGTATATCCTCNGANTCNAANGGTTCNCCTGAATNATTAATATCTTCACTCAATGTTCCTAATTCAATATTNAAAATTAAATCTTCAGAGTTACCATTTACATTCATCCATATATCNAAATACCTATTATTTGATTGATCTTGATCAGCTCNATTAAGTGTATAAATTATACCATCCCAGTANCTATAATTATCTGAATTTNATTCTATATCAAGATAATCTGGTTCTGAATCTANTTGGAGCCAAAGNGTTCGTGTNGTTTGGTTATCAGCAGTTGTAGTAACATTNACNTCAGGCCATATTTCTGTTGTATTTACTTCNACATAAGGGTTATAAAAAAACATATCTAGTCTATTATATTGATTATAATCAACTANTATATTATTAAAATTTTCATCGAAAGTATTAAATGATGCCATTGGNTTNGATGCNCTAATCCAATCTCTAAANCCTANAGAAATATATGTTGTTATNTTAGAAGATTCAAAATCATCTATATATGCCTTTCCNAGTGGATTAGGATTNGGNAAAACTTGTGCAAGTTCTGAACCAAANTGAAAGCTTATATCTTTACTAAAATCAAAATGAGTTTCCTTATTNATTTTCTTAGTTAANTCNTTAAAATCTTTTTGATAATTNGCACCGATATGCCANAAAAAATTTTCCATTGGTTCATANCCAACATCTACTTTTTCTTCTGAAAGNGTTTGAGCNTAATAATACAANCCTCCATATANATTTGTAAAATCATTAATCTCATAAACCATATATGTTCCTGCTAAAACTTTCTGATCAAACGATATTAATTCATTTTGATCGTANGTAATTCTCAAATCAGCTGATGGATCTGTAGCTCTAGCAGANATTAANGTCAAGTTNCCNGTNAAATAATCTATTTGATAATCTGTNCCTTTTACAAGTGTNGTTGTTCCATTTAAAATTACTCTTTCNCTATTNTCNATTACCATAAATCCTAAAGATATTGTTGATGATTGAGATGAATGTTGTATCTGTAACTTAAATTTAAANTCNGAGGTCATTGGAGTAGAATTTGATGTATTATTAAAATACATTGCTGGACCTTGTGTATAATTTTGATAATTTAATGATTCATCTTGTTGTAAACCTCCGAGATCNGCTTGAAAAATATCATCTAAATCAGGATGGGGATTACCCCAAAATCTGTCATCTCTAGGNGGAGAATCATAATCTGANACAAAAGGCTGGCTATCANANGCAAAGGGATAATGAAATGGAAAAATAATTTCTCCATACTCTAAATTAAAAAGATTTCCATTAAGATCAATCTTTCCATCTCCTCCTTCNACAATTTCNCCACTTTCGCTNCTNGAATCTAAACCAAAAATATTTAAAAAAGTATTNCCTTGTANACTTACNGTTTCATTTCCTGATTGTCCACCTGCATAAATAATATCAATTGATAATGAACTAGGNTCNATATTAGAAGCTCCCATTGAATATACATTTTTAAACATTANAGGCCATGTTTTAGTNGTAGAAGTATGAGGCTGATCATCNTTTATTAATTTTAAACTCAAATCAATNTTTTGATAACCAGATATGCCATTAAGATTATAATAATCTANACCTTCAACTAAATCGTTATCATTATTTGANCATTCATCTAACAAGCATATATCCTTTGATTGGAATCCNGGAATTAAATTATTTTCATTAAATGATATACCCTCTTCATTAATATCTAAATTGATACATTCTATTGGNTCTCCAATCAAACATTCATCAAATTCAACCTGTGTATCAGCATATAGAATTTCGCCAGTTATTTCATCAATAATNGTATAATGTGCAGCCACCATATCAGATGTGCTTGGAGTAATTANTCTAATATATCCTAAATTTTTNTTTATGATATAATCAATATTTTCTTGTAATTGATACCATGAACCATATTCAGCATTAATTCCACTTATTAAACTTTCTCCTGTCAANGNAGGNTCTAANTACGCAACACCTGGCTGGACCCCATTTGTTGGCGCATTTTGATTNTCTCTTTTCCATAANATAAAATCTTTAATCACATACCTCGAATCATATTCATGAGCATATGTATTATTTTCTGATANTGGNTAAAATTGAGCTTTAAATCTTGTATCTATAAAGAAATATTTATCTTTTATAAANTTGTAATCATTTATTGTAAANCCTTCTTGATTCATNCCACCTGAATAACTTTTTGAATTTTTTATCGATTTTTCTCTACCAATTACAGTNGATATATCTAATGGTCCNAACTTTTTNACAAGTTTTGCTCCAAATAATCCACTTGAGCCCATAGATACAGAAGCTAATGTTCCATGAGCTAAAGATAANTTAATATTTCCAATTTCTAAAGATTGAACAATTTCGTTTTCATATCCTTTATATAATATTTTNAATGTATTNTCCCAATCAAAATCTGATTGNGAGTTTTGATTTGCTGTAATTGAAAGTTTATCTCCAATATATGCACCTAAATTAAATTGTTGAGTTTGATTAATATTCAANGTGAAGTTTTGTCCNTCTTGATTNGTNAAATTATCTTCTTGGTCAGTAAAATTNAATGAACCATTTATTGTAATTTGTCCNGATAGTTCTATTGATAATCTNTCTGTTTGAAAAAGAACAATATTACTTGAACCTTTTGCATCCTTAGCTTTACCCTTAAAACTTTCGACTATAAGCTTTCTAAATTGAATNACTCTTAACTGANAACCTAGAATTTGNAAATAATCACTNATTTTNANAANAACTGGGAGTGTCATATTNTTTTCAAATTCATTAAATTNATATTTTTCAATAAAGATGAATGAATTTTTATCATATGATAATTTAATATCTGTTTNTATNGGNTTATTNNTTAGAATATTTTTAGGATTTAAAAAATAGTTTTGACCAAATAAATAATCATNATTTTTAATAAAATTATATANNTTATTACTNTTNATNTAATCCCANGTATTATTTTTTGAATCNTTNGGTATNAAAAAAGGATTTACAAAGTTTATTGTTTCTATGTNAACATTTAGATTATAAATGCTNCTAAAATCTGTNAAAGTAGAATCNTTGAATTCAATTTCAAANCCAAATTNACAANTNCCATCATCNTNTGTAGCANANGGATTAAAGTTATTAGCAAATGAATTNGTGCATCCTAAAATAATAGAAGAATCCTGTTGTGNAAATAATACATTNACACAAATGAAAATGATTAAAACATTTAAAAAANTTTTATATAAAAAATTATTCACCTTAGCAATTTTTCGCTAGGCATTCTCCTCTATATTCAGGTTAGATAAGTTGGAAGCTAANTTAGCCTTCAAGGCATCAATAGCTCTACTACGATGTGAAATTAAATTTTTCTCTTNAATACTCATTTCTGAAAAAGTTTTTCCTTTATTACNTANATAAAATATAGAATCATACCCAAAACCTCCAATACCTTTTATTTTATTAGATATAATTCCTTTAACGAANCCCTCAGCAATAAGTTCCNTTTTTCCGTCGACATATGCCATTACTGTANTAAATTTTGCCTGTCTNTTACCTTCTGGAANATTTTTCATTTCATGAAGCATTTTANTTACGTTATCTAAATAAGTACTATTTTCTCCTGCATATCTTGCTGAATAAATACCNGGATNTCCATTNAAAGCATCAACAAATAAACCAGTATCATCNGAAATTGCTGGTAGTGAGGTTAATTGATTTACTGTTCTTGCTTTNATTAAAGCATTTTCTTCTAAAGTNTTACCATTTTCAATAATCTCNCCTATTTCAGGAAAATCTTCTAANCTTGATAATTCAATCTTTAANGATTTTAAACCATGATAAAGTTCTTTAAACTTATCTTTATTATGTGTTGCAACAACTATTTTCATGTCATCAATATAATTTTTATTTATGAATTGATAATAAAATTAATAAATTTAGCGAGTTTTTTTATATANAAAATTAGGCTCGATAGCTCAGTTGGTAGAGCAGAGGACTGAAAATCCTTGTGTCGGTGGTTCGATTCCGCCTCGAGCCACTTAAAACCCCTACAGAAATGTTGGGGTTTTTTGTTTTATATATGATAAACAATTCATTTATAATTTGTATTGAAATTAAAAAATTTCAACCCAGTTTACGATATGAGTGTGATTTTAGAGAAATTTGTTATCAAAATGATTATAAAATTATAAATTAAGAATATGAAAAATAAAGAAATAAAATATCTTCCAATCATCACAGTTGTCATAATGATGATAGTATATATCTTATTCTATTAAAGAACTATGAATTTAGAGCTTATATATCAAAACATTATCTATCCTTGGCTTGCGCTGGGTATCTTTACATTTTTTTCTCTTTTTTTTATAACTGCTCCTTACGGTAGGCATAACAAAAAAATGGGACCAATGATGGATGGTAAATGGGGATGGTTCATTCAAGAGATTATTTCGCCTTTAATGTTTGGATATTTTTTTATTACAGGTGATTCAATCAAATCTCCTGAAATGTGGGTATTTTTTACTTTATGGGTAGGACATTATTTCAATAGAAGTGTTATTTTTCCAATAAGACAAAAAAATGCTAAAGATACTGCAGTCATTGTAGTCTCATCTGCTATCCTATTCAATATTATTAATGGTTTTATTAATGGTTATTATTTAGGTTCTGAAAATCTAGTTCAATCATCCTATAATAATTACTTTACTTCACCTAACTTCATTATAGGCATTAGTATTTTTATTATAGGAGCTTTTATAAACATTAAGTCAGATGAAATTTTATTTAGTCTTAGAAAACAAAGTGATGGATATTCAATACCTCAAAATTTTATGTATAAATATATTTCATGTCCAAATTATTTTGGAGAGATAATAGAATGGCTAGGATTTGCAATAATGGTTTGGAGTTTGCCTGCATTTACTTTTGTACTTTGGACTATCTTCAACCTTGTCCCAAGAGCAGTAGCTCATCATAAATGGTATAAGAATAAATTTTCTGATTATCCTAAAAATAGAAAAGCAATAATTCCATTCATATTTTAAACTTTATCCCATGGACCTTTAATTGCGAATGTAATTGTGGGTTTATACATATTAAGAAATAAAGTCTTATGATCAGGCGAAAAACAAACACCTGCAATCTCACTACTGTTTAAAGCATTTTTTGCTAAGTAGGAGATTTTTTTTTCTTTATTGATACTTACAAGTCTATCAGTACCCTTACCATCTTCGCAAACGATAACGCTACCATTAGGTGCCAAAACGATATTATCTGGCATGTTTAAATCATTTGAATTTTTAGATTCGTAAAATAATTCAATTTCTCCTTCTGATGAATTTTTATAAGGCTCATATTTCCATATTTGTCCTGATTTGTTTTTGCCACCTGTTGTAGCAGTAAAAAAAATAGTATCATCCATACAAAAGATACCTTCTCCTCTAGCAAAAATTGCTCCTCCCATGGCATTACCTCTGATTCTTAGGTCATTATTTGGTGATTCAACATCATCAATATCAATCCACCTAACCTTATATTTCTGATTTGAAGTAACTAAATTATTTTTCCAATTTCTTGTATCAATTCCCCTCCAATCCTTAAAAGATAAAATTTGGAGCTTTCCACCTTTATCTAATTTCTGTTTAACATTTGGAACGAATCTATAAAATAATCCATCAGACTTGTCTTCTGTTTGATAAACATTCCCAGATTGATCAAATGCTACTCCCTCATGCCTAAATCTACCCATTTCTTTAAGAGGTTTTGGCTTTGTCAGCCTAGGTGTAAGTGAAGGGACAACTTCAAAATTATAACCATGATTTTTAGTTATCCCTGTGCCTTTATCAATAGTAGTTTCTTCGCACGAAATCCATGTGCCCCAAGGTGTTTTTCCTCCACTACAGTTAACTAGAGTGCCTGCTAAACTCAAGTATTGTGATTCAACTTTTTCAGTTACTAGGTTATATATAATAGTTGATGTTCCTCCAAAACAATGTGTTTTATTTTTTTTAATATCATAAAAATATTTAGAGTTTTCTCTTTTAAATTTCCTATAAGATTTACCAAATGGATTGTTTCTGAAAAAAGTTGATAATCTAGGGACATGGCCTATCTCATGATTTCTTATTAAAGCCACTTTATTATTACCCATATCAATGCATGTCATTCCATCTGCATTTGAAGGTACGAGTAACCCATCATCCATTTTATCACCTTGCTGAGAAATAATAGAATACGAAAACCCCTCAGGCAAATCTAATATTCCATTAATATCAGATTTCAAACCTGGAATTTCATTTCGGTTTAAATTATTTGCATATAATTTGGGGATTGTTGCTAGTCCGAATGATAAAATTGAGAATTTTTCAATAAATTCTTTTCTATTCATTATTTATAATAAGGTCAACTATGCTTACAACATCTGTAATATCAATAACTCCATCCAATGTTAAATCTGAAGCTAAAATTTCATAAGGTGAAAGCAAAATATCATCCATAATAACAAAGTTTAAAATTTTAATAATATCAACTACATTAATAATTTTATTATTATTACTATCTCCTAAAATAGGAAGTCCTTTTTTCGTAATACAGATTCCTCCTGGCATTGACATCATACCAAGTGAAATACTTTCTAAATAAACTCCACTACTATTTAAGATATGTATAAATCCATCTGCTCTAGCTGATACATATATTTTTTCACCATCTGAAGATACATCTACTCCATGCAACGTATTAAATATAGGATTTATTGTTAGCCAATCAAGCGAAAGCATATTATCTGTAAAACTTACACATGCAACACCTTCTGTTTCATATTCACTATCTCCTCCCAAAGAAACATAAATCACATCATCAGTAGGTGACTCTTTTATGTGCCATGGATTAGTATAATTACCAAGTTCAATAAAATCAATTAACTCCATTGTATNACTATTCCACATTTGTAATTGTCCAGGNATNACAGAATTTTCNCCTGTAAATGNATTNNACCAAGTTCCNGCTGANCATGTAANAAATAATTTATTNCCAATNGATAAACANTGTATNGGNTTTANTCTTTGAATNACTTGANNAGANNNATTATTAANATTTANATCCATTACAACNCCNGNAATTTCNNCAGTTANAGTATTTATTTTNTATAACCAATCAGTNGTATTNCTTGCNGTAAAAATTTCATTNCCNTCTTCACTNATNGCAATNGCATGAGGTGCNGGTGANNCNATNTCNTANTCTGAAATATTTGATTCAGANANTCCNNTNGGTCCATAATCNANTNCTTGAATTTTATTNGATTCTGANCTNGGCATCATATCNCCCATNCCCATTCCACTCATTGGCATTGTTCTTGANCAATANACNTTTNTTCTNANNGTNTCNATNGTAAGTAAAGCTGGTGCATCTCCAACATAAAAAGAATCAATTAGATGATTATCTACNAAAGAATATTGTGCAACATATCCACTTGTCATNGTNGTNAAAAACCAATANCCTANTTNTTCATCCATNACAATAAAATGTGGAGTATCNATACCACTAGNATNTATNGTNCCCATACACATACCCATAGACCACTCACANCCTTCAANAAANCCACATGTTGNTTCNTCTAAAANCATNCANCTTATTTCAGAATCANTTTCTTCCATATCTGATGCGATATATTGATTAACAGAAGAATTTTCAGTATTAATTANTCCTACTTGATCGGTCATTTGCATTGTAACAAATAATCTTTCACTTGGAATTTGAGATATTAAAAAATTCAGAAATAATAAAAAAATTATTTTAGCTAATTTTACCATCTTTTTTTATCCATTCCTCCNTTAATAATTCTTTTTGATACACGCATTGCTANCCCTGTTGGAATAATTGCCATAAAAAAACGTGCTAAAAGATTTATTTTACCATTAATAATAACAAATTTCTTTTTCGAAAATGCTTTCAAAGATTGCTTGACAACCTTATCTGAACTCATAATATAACCAGGAACATTCGTTGGTGTCAAGTGAGCTCTTTGATTAAAATTTGTTTTCGTATAACCTGGACAAACACCTAAAANATTTATTCCTTTTTCTCTNTATTCTTCNTGAAGAGANAAAGAAAATGAAGTAACAAAGGATTTTGATGCGGCATAAACTGCAAAATAAGGTAANGGTTGATAAGATGCCAATGATGAAACATTTATTATACCACCACTCTTTCTTTTCAACATATCATTCATNAATAAATATGTTAATTCCATCAATGAATAAACATTTAAATTCAGCATCTCCTCATAGCCACTNAATTCTGAATCTAAAAAAGGNCCAGAATANCCAAAACCAGCATTATTTATAATAATATCTACAGTTAGTTTTTTATTTTTGANTTCTTTGTATAACTTTTTAGGAAATTTTCTATCNGANAANTCNCCACTAATNACTATCGCATCATTCATTTGAGATGCTAATTTATTTANCTTATCTTNNCTTCTAGCAGTTAATATTAATTTAGCACCTAGTTCATCCAATTGTTTGGCAAAAGATTCACCTATACCTGATGAAGCACCTGTAATTAAAACNGTTTTATCTTTATAATTTTTCACTTTTTATAAATTTTTTAATAAATTTAGANAATGAGCAGTACTAAATTTACATCTTTCAAAAAATTTTANCCATACTATTTATCAGAGCATAAAAACAAAATCAATAAACTTTTACATGTAATNGGTTCACTTTTTGCTCTATTTTTTCTATCTNTNATTATTTTTTTACNAGAATATNATCTAATACCTTTATCCCTATTGTTTGGCTATTTCTTCGCTTGGNTAGGACATTTTATATTTGAAAAAAATAAACCTGCAACTTTTAAATATCCTATTTATAGNTTAATNGGAGATTGGGTAATGCTAAAAGATATCTTGTTAGGTAAAATTAAANTTTAAATGAANANAATCATATCATATNTAATNATTTTATTAGTTTTNCAAAGTTGTTCANTAATTGTTCCATTAAAGGATNTACCAAATCCAANAGGAGACTATTTCATTGGAACAGATNTAATGATTTTNGAAGACAAAAATAGATCTGAANATTTTACAACTGAAATAAATGATAATAGNAAAATTATCGTTCAAGGCTGGTATCCTGCTGAATCAAAATCAGATTCTCTCTTCCCATANCTTGATTACAAAGATATNAAAGTTCCTTTCATTGCAAANAGATTAGANATTTCTGAAAAAATTATTAATCATGTTAATTCTNTAAAAACTAATTCCTATTACAAGGCTAAACCATTAAATGAAATTTTNCCCANTATTATTTTCTCGCATGGGCTGGGTGGAAATAGAATGCAAAATACAATTAATATAGAATCTTTAGTGAGTAAAGGATATATTGTATTTTCAATTGAACATACNTATGATGCAAATATCACAGTTTTTAATGACTCAACATTTGCTGAATTTGATTCATTTCTTGCAGATGATGTTTCNGTTGAAGAATTTTATAGCGTTAGGATACCTCAGATTCAGACNAGAGCTAGTGATGTNTCATTTTTAATCGATACAATAACTTTATTGAAGTCACAAGGTCATTTTTATGCAAANAATTGTGATATAGAAAAAATAGGAATTTTTGGTCATTCATTTGGTGGTGGGACNGCAGCGTTAAGCTCAAATAATGANNATAGAATAANAGCATGTGTTACTTTAGATGGNTGGTTTGANCCAATACCTCCATTAATCATTGATAAAGGTATTAACATNCCTTTTTTATTTATNGGNCAACCTCANANTAGTTGGCTTGATGCTCCTTANAANAAAATACAATTAACNAAATTTTATAATAATTGNTCAAATGACTCTTTCATTTTNGAAATTAATNATACAAAACATATGGATTATTCNGATATATCGTATTTAACATTTTGGAGTAGATTNCTAGGNTTATCTGGTAAAAANGGTAAAAAAATTAATNTTGATTTAANTTNTACATTNATTGATTTTTTCGATAATTATCTTAAAAATNAAAATAAAAATTGGTTAAAAAATATTCAAAATAATTATGATGTATNTNTTNAATCAAAAACTANAAAATGAANTATTTAANTATTTTATTAATTTTANCNATAAGTTGTGATGAACCTGAAACTTTTATTTGCCCNAATGGAGTTGAAATGGATGATTGNGGAGTTTGCGGTGGTAATAATATAGATTTNGATGAATGCGGANTTTGCAGTGGAANNGGACCCAATCACGAATGTCCAACNGGAGAATTAGTTTGCAACCCATCTGATTGTAATATTCAAAACCCTGATGAGTGGTTTATCGATTTAAATTTTTTATTTGAAGATAATTTTTGCAAATCTTATAATCCTCTATATTTAAATACATGTTCGAATTATGGTGGAGAGGATGAATTTACATGTAATATTCAACCAGATAGTTATGGCTGTTATTGGATAGGGACTCATAATATTTCTACAAATACTATTCTTTATTGGCACAATTCATCTAATCAAGATATATCTATTTATACTTCTGATACAGATTATTATTGTTCTTTTACAAGTGAGTCAATAGTCAACAATGTTGATTGTTCAGTTTATTATGATGAAACTACATGCGTTAATGAGTCATGTGAATGGATTTATAATGTTGCATGGGATACATATACTGAAACAATACCCAGTAATACCAGTGGATATGATTTTTTCTTCAGACAATGTGATGCTAATAATTGTGGTGCTTTTAGTTATCCAACTACAGAAGAATTTTGTGCAATTATTGATGGTGAAGAAAAGTGTGGTAAAATTAGAGTAATAAATTAGCTTTATGAAATCAATGAGACCATTTCATTTAGCTTTTCCCGTTTATGATATTAAAAAAACAATTGATTGGTATGTTTCATATCTAAATTGTTCAGTTGGACGGAAATCAAAAAGGTGGGTTGATTTCAATTTTTATGGACATCAAATTTCAGCTCATCTTATTGATCAAAAAAATAAAAAAGATAAAATTAATTTAGTTGATGGTAAAAAAATTCCATCTAGACATTTTGGGATTATACTAGAAATGAACGATTGGAAAAATCTTGTTACTTACCTAAACGGAAAAAAAATTAATTACGTCATAAAACCAAATATTAGATTCAAAGGACAAACTGGAGAACAAGCCACTTTTTTTATTAAAGACCCATCAAACAATGTTTTAGAATTTAAAGCGTTTCAAAATGATAATAAAATATTCGAGAACTAATTATTTAAAATAATATTAACAGTATTAATAATATCAAGAATATTCACAATACCATCTTCATTAACATCTGAATTACTACTTTCAATTTCTAAACCTAAAACTATATTTACCAAAATAATAATATCAAGCACATTAAGTATTCCATCATTATTTACATCTCCCATAAGATAAGAGTTTTGATCACATACAATTTCGTATAAAAAATTACTAGAATATTCAGCTTCAAAATTCATATTTGAATATGGATCATGTCCTTGGTTGTAATATGTATGCAATGAGCTATAATTACCAAGCTCTTGCATTTTTTGATGAATTATGTAACTCCCATCAACAGCGATATTAAGACCAAATAATGTTATCAAACTATTGTCATATGGTACAACATCATCTAAATCTCCATGCATACTAACTATAGGTATATCATTTTCAACTATCCATTCTTGATCACCTACAGCGCCTGATAAATTTACAATTCCATGGAAATTAGATTCATAACCTTCATTTCCTGATAACCCTTCAAAACCTCCAAATGAATCAAAATCATCTTCTAAAAAATATGGTAATTCTTCATATTCATTAAGATATGCAGCATTTATTGCTGTGACTGCTCCAGCTGAATATCCACCTGCAAAAATTCTATTAACATCTATTTTATAATCATTGTACAGTGCATCATTCATTCTAAAATATCTTATTGCTGCTTTTAAATCATGAACTGCTTTAAATACTGCTTTATATGCGTTTTCTTCATTAGGATTAAATAATAATAAATGTTGAGATAATCTATAATCAATTGCAACCGCAACATATCCACGACTCGCATATTTCATACACATTGCAACTATATCTGGACTTTCTTTAGAGCCTGAAACGTAAGAACCACCAAACATAAAAAAAATTAAAGGCCTATCAGATAAATCATCATTAATAGGTTTATAAATATTCATAAAAAGGTTTTCGGTAGTTTCGCTTCCTAATATTGTCTGATTGATATTTTGTCCGTATTGAACTTCATATTCAACTTCAACATCAAATATTTCATCTAGATATCGTCCATTATAACATTCGTCAGGTTGAGCATAAATCAAAGAAGATAAAATTAAAATTATATAAATTTTTATTAACATAAAAAAAATTAAGAATTCTTTATTTAAAATACAAATTTTTGTATTTATTTTTTTTTGTTAATGATTAAGAGTAGGCCAAATAAGGTTATCAAGCCTCCTAAAATTATATTGATTCCTATAATTTGTCCAAAAATGAAAAATGCAAGAATTGTAGCTATCACAGGTTCACCCAAAGGAAATGAAGATACAATCGTAGGAGAAACAAATTTAACAGAATAGTATATTATATTGTGACCTATTATAGTTGGTACTAACCCTAAAAATAAAAGTCCAATATAATCACTTAAAGTATGATTAACTAAATTAGAACCTGTCATAACGGCTATGATTAAAAGTGTTATTGCAGCAGTTAAATATAAAGTTCTAGTATATACAATTGTATTCTCAGTTTGTCTTACTTTTTCAGCAATAATAAATGAAATTGCTAGACATAGTGAGCACAATACAGCTAAAAAATTACCAAGCGTATATTTTTGAGACATATCAAAATTATGACTCAATATTATAATTGCACCACAAAAAGATAAAAGCAAACCCATTATTACAAACTTATTAAACTTTCTTTTAAATAAAAATGATTCTAAAAGTAGAGTAAAAAGAGGCGCCAATGTACCTAAAAATGTAGCATTTGCAATTTTNGTCATTTTAATAGATTGAAAAAATAATGCGAAATGTATTCCAAGTAAAATACCTGCTATATAAATACTTTTAAGATTACTACTACTTTTTACTTTACCTTGTTTGAAAAATAAACTATACGTCCAAAGTATAAGAGCTGCAATAAACATTCTCCAAAACGAAATAGATATTGCCGGAACATCTTTCAAAAATTCTGCGATAATAGGTGATGTGCTTACAGAAAATAATGCAATAAACAATAATATAGAAATTCTAATATTCATAAAAATTATTATTAATAATTTAGTGATAATTTATTCAATGGTATAAAATTTATTCTTTTATTATATTACATATTATTAAGGAGACCTGAATATGNTCAAAAAACTATTATTTTCATTTTTACTTTCTATATTAATATCTGAAGATTTTTCAGATGGACCATATGGAACAGGATATTTTGATACTGCAGGACCATTTCTAATACCTGATTTAAATGTTGAACTTAGTGGAGATGTAAATTTAGATGAAATAGTAAATATTCAGGATGTTATTCTCATTGTTGGACAAGTTCTAGGTAATAATAATTTAAATAATGATCAATTTAATCAAGCAGATACTAATAACGATGATGTAGTAGATATTTTAGATATAGTTGATATTGTAAATTTAATTTTATCACCTGTAGATCCTTTATGGAGTTTTGAAGAGAATTGGAATGGTCAAGATTCATATATTTTCATTCAATACGATCCAACCGTACCATCTTCAACTGCCTTGTGGTCTTCAAATACAAAAGAAGAATTTTTAAATATTTCACCTCTTAATGTTCATTACTTTTTCGTTTCAAATCGTACTCAGTATGAATCAGATATTAATTTTATGAAATCTGCTTTCGATGAAGTTTTATTAACACTNCCAGAAAATGAGCAAATTCATTGGAATAATCATCTTCATTTTATTAATGCAAAAACATCTGAATTAAATAATTGGTTATCAGAGTCACTATCAGGTACTTATGGAATTTCAATCGATTGCTTCCAAAGAATTAGGGAAATTGGTTATCTAGGTAACCCTGCATCTTTCACTGGCACATACTTATCTTATGTTGCCCACGAAGCAATATATTTCAATTACGAATTAGAAACATTATACGAACCCGATAGAAATTATGATGAAGTTACTGTTTTTGATAAAGACTTATATTCTGGATGGTGGGGTTCAACAATTTCTAAAATTGTTGACTTCCCAAGCAATGAACAATTATCATCTTACTCGGGAATGTCTGTTGAACTTCTTAGAGGTTGTCCTGATTGTGGTCTATTTGATGGAGGTGCAACTGAAATAGAATGCGGAGATGATATTAATTACAGTGATGCTGGGTGTGATGATTATGATAGAAAAGCACTAATGTTTTTATGCGATATTGATGGAAATAATTGCTTAGAAATTGCAAGGTGGATAACCCCGTTTGGAAGACAACCACATCATCTCACTGATATATCTCCTTTTATCTCTGCCATTAGACCTGGAGGAGAAAAGATGATTAAATTTCAGGAGACTGGTTGGCCAAATAGTTTACTTACTTTAAAATTTAGATTTTATAATGACAATAATAATCAATTAGTTCCACAAGAAATTATACCAATATGGAATGGGACTGTTCAATTTAATCCTAGTTACAATGAAAACAGGCCACCTCAAGTTTTTAACATACCAGAAAATGCACAAAAAGTAGAATTTGTTGCGTATATAACNGGACATGGCTGGGGTAGTGCAGGATGTTTTAATTGTTGTGAATTCTGTAATTCAAGACATATTTTTGAACTAAATGGCGGTGTATTTGAATTTGATAAAGATTATCCTAATGCTTCATCATCAAATTATTGTATGCAACCATCTACTATACAGCAAGGTGTAATACCTAACCAAGGAGGAACTTGGGGCTATGGAAGAGCTGGATGGTGTCCAGGAATGGATGTTGAGCCTTACATTACAGATATAACAAATTATATAGAAATGGGACAAGATAATGTGATAGATTATTCTGCTTGCAGAGTTGTTGGGAATAATTGTGTAACTGCTCCAACCTGTAGTGGTGATGGGTATTGTCCTGAAGTTGCATTTTCATCTTACATAATTATTTCATATTAATTTATGAATAGTTTTAATTGGAAAATATCAGCTTCTCAAGAAGTTCCAATAACTAGTAATCAATTGTGGGAAATCATTTCATCTCCATCAAATCTTGAAAATTTTCATCCTTTCTGCAAAAAAAATCCTACCTTAAATTGGCCTGGAGAAAAATCTGTTGATGAAGTTCATTATTATAATGGATTGATTCTACAAAGAAAAATAAAAAAATGGATTGAAAAAAAAGGCTACGATTTAGAGATAGGTAAAGCAAATGGTAGAAAATCAACTGTAATTTGGAGGGTTATTGATAAAGACAATAAAGTCTCTTTATCAATTAACATATATCCATGGGCTTATAATGAAAATAAAAAAATTATATCTTTTCTTTTCTTTTTTTTATTCATTAAACCACAGCTTCAAAAGTATATTAATTCTGTTATGAAGGGTTTAAAATATTTTACTGAAACTGATAAACCTGTAACTAAAAATCAATTTGGATCTCACAGATTATTTTCAAATTAATTATGAAAAATTTAAAAAATAAAAAAGTTTTAATTACTGGTGCAGCAAGAGGTTTGGGTAAAGATATTGCAGTAGAATTTGCTAAAAATGGTTCGGATATAATTATATGTGACNTTGACAAATCTTTCTTTAAAGATGATAAATTTAAATTTAATGTAAAAGAAATTGAAGATTTTGGGGTAAAATGCTATGGTTATCAATTAGATGTAACTAAAATTGATGACNTCAAAAAAGTAAAAAAACAAATCGTAAAAGATATTGGTAAAATTGATATTATTGTTAATAATGCAGGNGTGGTTTTTGGAGGAAAATTTTTAGATATATCNANTGAAAAGCATAGATTTACTTATGATGTCAATACTNTAGGTGTAATTAATTTATTACATGTTTTTTTNGAAGATTTAATTTNACAATCAAGTGCTCATATTGTAAATATATCAAGNGCATCAGGTTTTACATCGCTTCCGGGAGGGACATCATATGCATCAAGNAAAGCAGCTTTAACAAGTTTATCAGAATCATTGAGAATGGAGCTNATTANAGATGGCNATAATCATGTTGGTATGACTNTTNTTTGTACTGGATANATTAATACTGGNATGTTTGATGGCGTTAAGGAACCAACTTTTATACCAATGCTTACATCTGCAAAGCTTGCAAAGAAAATAATAAAAGCTGTACGTAAAAATAAATTATTCGTATTAGAGCCTACTTTCATCAAAATGATTCCAATAATTAAAGCTATTTTCCCAAGATTTATATATGATTTTCTAGGATCCATATTAGGAGGATTTGATAGCATGGATTTGTGGAAGGGTCATTCAAAGAAAAAATAGATGCAACTTAAACAATTTATAAATTTTAATTTATTTTTAATTTTAACTTTTCTTGTTGGGTGTAGCCAAAATCCTAATAATCATAAAAACTCTTATTATAAAAAAATGGAAAAACTAAAATATATAAACCATGTAAATGATTTTAAATGGAAAAATAGATTATTAGTAATTAGAAATAAAAATCAAAAACTTTTATTTGAACAAATAAAAAAAAATAAAAATAAACTAATAGAGAGAGACATTGCTGTTATAGTTATTAAAGGTAATAATGCATTTATAAAGAATAATCTTTTATCCGATAAATTTTTTAAATCTTTAAATAAAAAAATGAAACATCTGGACAGTAGTTACGAAACAATTTTATTCGGTCTGGATGGCAAAATCAAAAAGATATATGAAAAAAA
>PBFG01000002.1 GCA_002718585.1 Fidelibacterota bacterium
CTTAGGTCAAGAAGTAGCAGTACTACATAATGGGTTTCAGGCTGAAGGTAGTTATCAGGCTGTTTGGAATGCAGGAGAACTTGCATCAGGTGTTTATTATATAAATATGATGATGAATGGTTATACTGAGACTAAGAAGGCTGTTTTAGTTAAGTAAATAAATGATTAAATATTTATTTTTATTTTGTTTTTTGATAATATCGTCTTGTGATTTGCCAAATGAAGCAAAGAAAGATTGTAATGGAGTAGAAGGTGGTTTAGCTTATTTGGATGATTGCGGAATGTGTTCTGGTGGTGAAACCAATATTGAGCCAAATTCAAGTAAAGATTTATGTGGAGTATGTTATGGATCTAATAATTGCTTTGAACCGAAATGTAATGATTCTCAAGCAATTAATTATTTTGAAGATGCTGTAAATATCGATAATACTAAATGTATTTACAATCTTTGCGAAGATTATTATGAAAATAATAATGATTATTTGTGTGATTTAAATGGTAATCCACCATATCAGATAGGTGAACAGTTAAGTTGCGAAACTGTTACAACTGAATTTAATTTGTGTTACCCTGAAAATTGTGATAATTCTGTAAAACTTGCAGATTTTGAGGGCAAAAATATTTTAATTGTTTACGAATTTGATTGGTGAGCTAATTGCTTTACTGATATTCCTTCGTTGGAGGAAGATGTAATTCTTGAATACTTAGATCATCCTGATCTCGCAATCATCAATGTTATTAATGATAATCCATTCTCACCACCTAGTTGTTTGGATTGGGGGCAGCAAGGTAATGATAGAACTCCAATTATTATAAATGAAAGTATGAGCCCAGGAGATCTAGGAATTATTAATAACTGGTTCAGTGGGTCAGGAGATTGGAACGTCTCTTATTCCTCACCTTGGTATATTTTAATTGATTCAAATTTTATGTATACAGATCTGTTTGATAGTAAAAGTGCGGTAGTAACAAAATTAAATGATTTATTAGATTAGGAGAAAAAATGAAAAAAATATTTTTAATAATATTTTCTTGTGTTTTATTAAATGCAACAGAATACCAAATAAGTTCTGGTAATTTTTATTATAGTCCTTCAGTATTAGAAATTTATGTTGGTGATACTGTTACTTGGGTAAATGAAGGTGGTTATCACGATGTAAATGCATTTGTAAATGCTGTAACTGGTTTAGTATATGAAAATCCAGAAAATTTTAGTTTGCCTCCAACCTCTGTTGGATTAATAGGTAGTCATACTTTTACTGTACCTGGAACTTACAACTATAATTGTTCGATTGGTAGTCACGCATCTCTTGGTCAAGTTGGAACAATTATAGTATTGGAGTCAAGTTCTACATCATGGGAAATTGATGCTGGTAACTATTATTATTCGCCTTCTTATTTAGAGATTGAAGTAGGTGATAATGTTACATGGAATAATTTGAGTGGTTTTCATGATGTCGTTGTTACTTCTGGTCCTGAACTTCTTGAATTATCTCCGTGTTCGGGTTCATGTACAATTGGAACCTTAACATTCAATACTCCTGGAGTTTATGAATATATATGTAGTATTGGTTCTCATGCAGCAAATGGAATGGTTGGAACAATTAGTGTTGTAGATTCATCAGAAGTTTCAGGATGTACAGATCCTAATGCAATATCGTGTGATGGTGAAATTGATCCATTATATTTCCCTGAGTGTGATACTTGTTCTGATGATGAACCTTGTGATAATTATTATAATCCATTAGCCACATCAGATAATGGGATGTGTATGTATAACATTACACCTGAATATGATGAATTTACTATAACAGATACTGGCAATGGAAGTTTGGAGCTTGATTGGAGTGATTTTAATCCTCCAGTTGAGATTGACCAGTATGTTTTAACTCGATGTGCTGATATAAATGGAGACAGTGATAATGATGGAGTGCTTGAATATGAAATGTGTGTAATGATTATAGCACCAATGCCAATGTACGATGATACCCAATTTGTCGATGATTTTTCAGATGCAACTGAATATGGACTAGATGATATTGCAGGTATCAAGTATACTCTAGCTGTTGGATATCCAAACAATAATTATTGGGGTTCAGCTTTTAATAATTATTATTATGAGCCAGAGTCTAGTGAATGTAGTGATGGAGAAATTGATAATAGTGATCCATGCATGCCCTCTGAATGTTTTGGAGGAGAATGGTATGATATTATCATTGATTGTGCAGAACAAATGGGGGTTCCATGTGAAAATGGAGTATATTTACCACCAGATGAAGGCGTATGCTGTTCGGATTGTGTTTTGTCAGGTGATTTAAATTTAGATGGCATTATAAATATTATTGATGTTGTATCACTTGTAAATGGAATTCTAAATTCTAGTTTGACATACAATCAAACATTGATTTCTGATTTAAATAATGATACAACAGTAAATGTAATTGATATTGTATCACTAGTTAATTTAATTTTGAATTAATAAATATGGACATTGTCTTTAGAATATATTAGATTTAATTAAGAATTTTAGCGGAATATAAAGGAATATAAAATGAAATGTGAAAATTGGAATTGTTGGAAAGATTGTATTGATTTAGCTTTAAAAGCTATTTTTGTAGCTGTTTTTACTTGGGGTGTGTGTAGTGCGGTTTGTTGCATGAGCTCTTGCGATACAGATAAATCGTGTGGTACTAAAACTTCATGTTGCAGTACAAAAACCTCATGTTGTAGTAAAACAACAACAGAAGTTGTTAAACCTTGTGGTTCTCACTCTCATTAACAATTAAATAGAGGAAATTATAAAATGAAAAAGTATTTTATATTATTAATTATAAACTTCAGTTTTATTTTTTGTGTTTATAATGTTGGACAGACTGTTAGTTTGAGTGATCAGCAATTGTCTAGAACAGTTTGTTATGAGTCTACATTTAGTGATGAGTATCAAGTTGGTGACAGTTTTTCTCTTTACGATCTTAATGGTGATTACAACGGTGGAACTTATCATGTAATGTTTTTTGATATGAGTGCTACATGGTGAGGACCATGTGCAACTAGCCAGCAGGGTCCTGTTGGTTCAATCGATACCTATTTAGCACAATACTTAGATGATTATGAAACATATGAAGATAATATATTTACATTTGCTGCATTATCCGATATTGGTCAACCCTATTCATGTCAACAGTGGGGTAACTTGGCTCCAGATGGAGGAGGATTAATTGTTGAAGATCCAGGTTATGCATTATTTGATATGTTTAATTCACAAAACGGTTTTCCCAGTTTTGCTTTTGTTGATCACAATATGACAGTTTATTTTAAAAGTAATGGTTCAGGTACTTACTCAACGAAACTTAAAATTCAAGAAATGCTAGAGGATTGTATTGCAGATGGATTATGTGGTTCAGTTGATTTTGATAATGATGGTTTAATTGATAATGATAATTGTCCAAATGATTATAATCCCTCACAAGATGATAGTGATTATGATGGATTAGGTGATGTTTGTGATGACTGTCATGATATGGTAGGAGATGTTAATGATGACTTTGTTATTGATATTTTAGATATTATTAATGTTGTTAATATGGTTTTAACTGGTGGTTTAAACTCTCCCGACTTCACAGACTGCGCAAAATCTGATGCTGATATGACTGGTGATGCCAGTTTGAACATTCTTGATGTTATTCAAATTATTAATGTCATTCTTGGTAATTTAAATCAGTATGTATTTACAGATAATTTTGTTGATATAACATCTGATATTAATGGTAATGATTTATATTTAACTTTTAATTCTGCCTCAGCTGCAGGATTAGAGATTAAGTTCAATCAAGAGGTATCAGATATTGAAATAATCAATAACGATTTATTTACAATTTCTAAAAATTTAGAAATTAATGAAAATATTGCTCTTATATACTCTCTAGAGGGTAAAACTTTTGATGAAAGCTTAACAATTAAAGTTATCAATGGTTCGAATCTAGATAGAGAAAATGATATAAACATTTTAGCTGGAAATTTAGCAGGTGATAAGATGTCAGTAAGATGGATAGAAGCGAAGAATTTTTCAATAACAAGCTTATATCCAAATCCATTTAATCCTACTACAAAAGTAGATTATAGTGTTGAACAAGCAGGTAATCTACGCCTATCGGTTTATAATATCTTAGGTCAAGAAGTAGCAGTACTACATAATGGGTTTCAGGCTGAAGGTAGTTATCAGGCTGTTTGGAATGCAGGAGAACTTGCATCAGGTGTTTATTACATAAATATGATGATGAATGGTTATACAGAGACTAAGAAGGCTGTTTTAGTTAAATAATTAGTACTTTTTTAATTAATAAATTCATAAAAAAAGGGATATGTATTTATCCCTTTTTTTATTTAAATAATAAAATCATTAATTATTCTAGCAGTTTTTTCAGGAACCTCAAGTGGAAATAAATGAGAATATTTATCGATTGTGATGATTGATATGTTTTGATTTTTAAATTTTTTTATTTTTAATTCTGCAGATTTTAAAAAAGTATTTGAATTTTTAGCTGTAATAAAGAGGGTAGGAATTTCGATATTTTTTAATTTTTTCCAAATAAAATTATCATGAACAATTCCTGTCTTATATATTTTATATTCAAATTCTTTAGGATATGTAAGCTCTATTTCATTTGCATCATTTTTTTTTGTTATAGAATCTATATATAATTTTAAATTTTCATTTTTAATATACTTAAAAACTTTCTTATCTCTATAAGAATTAAATATTTCATCATAGTTTATAAATTTTGTTTTTCTTGAAAGTGTTTTTTTAGACATAGGATGCAAGTAGTCATCCATTTTTAATAATGATATAATTTTCCAAAAGAATATAAATCTTGGTACGAAAATTGTTGGATCTAATAAGATTATTTTAGAAAATAAATCAGGTCTATAAATAGAAGATCTCAGGATAATATTTCCTCCAATTGAATGTCCAATACCTATGTATTTTTTATTATTATCTAATTTTTTTAGAAATCTTTTTGTAAAAAAATCCCAATCTTTAATAGTTTGTAAATTAATTTCATTGGAAAAAAGTTCATTTGGAATAACATTATAATTTTTTTCTATTTTGTTTATTAAGCTTGAATAGGCTTTGGTAGGAAATCCATTTGCATGAATAAATTGTATAGAATTGTTATTTTTCATTATTTGTTTCAGATATTAATAAATGCTAATTTAATAACTTAATAAATGCTTGCTTAATTGTGTTTGTTTTTTTTTAAATAATTGCACCCGTAGCTCAATTGGATAGAGCGCTTGACTACGGATCAAGAGGTTGTGGGTTCAAATCCTACCGGGTGTACAAAATCCTTGGTTATAAGCACTATTATTGTTAAAATAAAACGTGCATTTCGTGCGCTATATTTCTTTTTAATTACAAAATATTAAATTTATCTATTCTATAAGGAGACATATATGAAAGTTGCAATTTTTGGTGGAACAGGATTTGTAGGAAACTACATAGTTTCAGAGTTAATAAAAAATAATTATTCTGTTACTGCTTTGGTTAGAAAGGGTAGTGAAAATAAATTAGACGATGCTGATAAATGTGATATTATCCATGGTGATATTGAAGATGCGGACGTTGTTGAGCAAGTACTGAAAGAAGCTGAAACTGTAATTTATAATATAGGTATAATTAGAGAATTTAAATCGCAAGGTGTAACATATGATAAATTACATTACGAAGGTGCAAAGCTTGTAATTGATTTGTGTAAAAAACATCATATTGATAGGTTTATAATGATGTCAGCAAATGGTGTTAAATCAAATGGGACAGGTTATCAAAGGACAAAATATGATGCTGATGTTCATTTAAAAAATAATATTAAGAATTGGACAATTATTAGGCCGTCGTTAGTTTTTGGAGATTCAAATGGAAAAAAAGAGTTTTGCAGTGAACTTAAAAAAGATATGTTATCGTTGCCTTTTCCAGCCCCATCTTTTTTTAGCGGTGTAAATATTTTTTCTGCAGGAAAATTTAGAATGAGTCCAGTTCATGTAAAAGATGTTGCAAAAATTTTTGCAGATTGTATTGAAAATAACCATTCTTTTAAAAAGGTTTATGAACTAGGTGGAAAATCATTTACATGGAATGAAATTATATCAATAATTTCGAAAGCATACAATAAACGTAAGTTTACTGTACCAGCTCCAGCGATGGGTGTATATATGATGGCTCTTTTATTAGATCGCTTTAGTTGGTTTCCAATATCCAGAGATCAAATTATCATGTTGCTTGAAGGCAATACATGTGAAAGTGCTCAGATTTTTAAAAGATATAATATTAAGCCGATTGCATTTAAGTCAGAAAATCTTAGTTATCTTTTAAATGGAAAAAAATAAGTTTTTCTTATTATTCAATGGTTTTTATTTATATACATATTGGTGGACAACATTTTGGGGTGTTGCAAATAATAAATTCTTAATTGGTCCTATTTTAGCAATTATTTACTTTATAGTTCATTTTTTTATAATAAAAAACAAATTAAAAGAATTTAAGTATATGCTTTTTTGTTTAGTTTTTGGTTTTATCTTAGAATCTTTATTTTATTTTTCTGGATTGATGACTTACAAGGGAATGTTTACTAATAAATTTTTACCTATACCTTTTTGGATATTAATTTTATGGATAGGCTATTCATTGACGGTTTTCCACAGTTTTAAGTGGATTTACAAAAGATATTTTGCTTCTTTTATAATGGGTGGTCTTATTGCTCCTTTAATGTATGTATCAGCAAATAAAATTAAAATTATTAATTTTAATTATGATGTACTGGTAACATATTTTATCCTTGTGCCTTTATGGTCATTAAGTTTTTTAATACTCAACTATACATCGGTTAAAATAAATGAAAATTCATAAAATTATATTAGTAGTATATCTTTCTTTACTTTTTTCTAATAATAATCATATTTTAACAAAAATGATAGATTCAATGAATTGGGATTTTAGATATACCACTGAAGATAAAATAAAAGTTTTTAGGTTGGATAATGACAGCTTTCCAATTATCAAAATTCATAAAGATGTAGATTCCAAAATGAAAAATAAGATTTTTAATACTATTAGAGATATTGATAATTATCATTTAATAATATCAAATAAAAAAATTTCGACACAAAATTTAACAACTGAATCTACATTAGATACACTTTATGTATATCAAAGCATAACTAATATGATTCCTCTTGTAAAAAATAGACATATTATTTTTAAAATGTATTTGTCATCTGAAAATCGTCTAAATTGGGAATTAGTGAATAAAAATAGCAGTAAATTTGATAGATTTAGAACTGATTCATATAAAATTCTTGATGAAGGTGCAGGGGCATGGGAAATAATTAATGATAAACTTTATCATTTTTACTATATGAACCCAAAGATTAGAGTACCCCAGTTTATTATTAATAAAATCGCAGAAAATAGCGTTATAGATGTTTTTAATGATATTTTATATCATGCTGAAAAAATTAAATAAAGGAGATGGAAGTTATGAAAATATTAAATTATATAATTCCTATTTTGATCGTAGTATTTTGTTCAGTTTTGTATTCGTATTTTGATAAAAATACAAAAGTTGAGTTAAAAAATTTTTCAAAGTCTGTTTATGATTATGAACTTACTTCAATAGATGGTGAAAAAGTTAGTTTAAAAGAATTTAAAGGTAAAAAAATATTAGTTGTAAATGTAGCTTCTAAATGTGGTTACACTTACCAGTACTCTGATTTACAAAAGTTATATGAAAAATACAAAGATGATTTGGTAGTCTTAGGATTCCCTGCGAATGATTTTTTATGGCAAGAACCAGCTAAAAATAGTCAAATTAAAAGTTTTTGTTCTACAAAATATGGTGTAACGTTTCCAATGTTTGAAAAGTCAGTTGTAAAGAAAAAAGAAAATCAGAATCCACTGTATATTTGGTTATCTAATAAAGATTTAAATGGATGGAATGACAGTGCTCCATCATGGAATTTTTGTAAATACTTAATAGATGAAGAAGGTAAATTAATTGAATTTTTCTCTCAAAGCATAAGTCCATTAGATGAAAAAATAACTAACTATTTTGCTAAAAAATGAATTATTTTAAAAAGATTGTAATTCTTTTGCAGGTTTCATTTATTTATCCATTTATAATTTCTGGAAAAGTTGTTAATGAATCAAATGAAGGCATTGCATATGCAAATGTTTATTTAAAAGATACATTTGATGGCATTTCAACTGATTTGAATGGTGAATTTGCCTTTGAAACCTATGAAATAGGATTACAAACTTTAGTTGTAAGTTATGTAGGATTCGAGACATACGAGATGGAGTTTGATATAAACTCTGATAAGTTTTTTGATATTTCACTCACAGAACTTATAACCCAAGCAAATGAAGTTATTATTACTGCTGGTTCTTTTGGCGCTAGTGATGATGAAAAAGTAATTGTTTTAGATCCTATTGATATTGTAACTATTGCAAGTGCGAGAGGTGAGATTTCAGGTGCTTTAGAAGCATTGCCAGGAACTCAACCTCAAGCTGATAAAGAAGGAATTTATGTCAGAGGAGGTGATGCTACAGAAGCTAAACAAATTGTAGATGGCATGTTAATTCAAAATCCATATTTTAGTGATGTACCAGATATTCCTCAACGTGGAAGATTTGAGCCATTTGATTTTCAAGGTACAGCGTTTAGTCAAGGTGGTTATTCTGCACAATATGGTCAGGCATTATCAGCTATTGTTGATTTGAAAACATGGAGTAGATTTGGTGATTTTAATGCGAATACTTTTGGTATAACGCCCTTAAGTTTATCATATGGAAGAGCATACGGTAATGATAGTACTTTATATGGTATTAACTTAGATTATACAAATATAAGATACTTCCAAGATTTTAATAGAGAAAGTTTCTTATCTGATTATATTAAAGAAAGAACCAATTTTAGTAAACCTCCATCAGGGTTTGAAATTAAAACTAATTATGCTAAAAAGTTTGATAAAGGTGTTTATAAATACTTAGGAAAATTTACTGAATACTCGTTGGGAACATCTAGTTCTGATGCTGAAATAGGTTCAAATTTTAACTTGAAAAATGATAATACCTTTATACTGTCAACTTACAAAGGAGAATTAACTGATAAGAGAAATATTCAGTTAGGAATTTCTTATTCACAAAATAAAAATGATGCAAAGGCTTTAATTGATGATGGAGAACCTTTTAGATTTGATGCAGATTCTTATGATGATTTATATCAGGTTAGAGCTGTTTTAACTCAAAAATTTTTAGGCAAATCAAAAGTTAGTTTTGGAATGCATTCATTTGATCAATCAAGTAATTTTTCAAGTTATATCTTTGAAAATGAAGAAGATTTCTACGATCTCGATTCATTGACTCCTAAAAAAGTTGAGATAGATGAATTTTTATCAACTGCTTTTCTAAATCTTGATTTTAGACTATTTAGAAAATTTGCACTTAATTCTGGTTTGAGATATGAAGATTCACAATTTCTTGATAAATCAACCATATCACCCAGATTTTCAGCTGCTTATAAGTTAGGTCGTAATTCACAAGTATCTTATGCATATGGAAAATTTTATCAAACACCTGAGATAGGCTTTGATCAATGGTATAGGAATAATAATATTGATTATATGAATTTAAACTTTTCAGATTTAGATTTTGAGCAATCAATTCACCATATTTTAAACTTTGAATGGTCCCAAAAAGGTAAAATGATTAGATTTGAAATATTTGATAAAAAGTACGATAATTTAATAACATTGGAAAGTCAAAATGGATGTGACGATTCTAGTAATCTGTGTATTTATAATTTATTAAATGATGGTTATGGATTTTCGAGAGGCGCAGAGCTTTTTTGGCGATATGATCAAACATCTGATGGATTAGGACAAGATTTTTGGATTGCATATTCTTATCTTGATAGTAAAAGAAAGTTTAAACAATTTTCAAATGAAGTTATTCCAAGTTTTGCATCAAATCATAAACTAACTTTCATTTATAAAAATGCTTTTAAACTTGCTAATGGTGCTGGATTTAATAGCAGTTTAGCTATAACGGCCACATCTGGATTCCCTTATTATGATATTTGGAATGAGCAACAATATGAGTCTAAACCTTATTTATCATTTGATATAGGTGGAAGTTATTTACCAAATATAGACAATGGATTTATGGTAATTTTCTTTAATATTTCTAATCCATTTGGTTATAGAAATAGTTTTGGATATGAATATGTTGATCCTTTTGGATTAGAAATTGAGGATGGGAAAGAAAAACTTCCTTCTAGTTTAAGGAGTATTTTCATTGGTTGTTTTATGTTTTTTTCAATTGAGGATTAATAATGAAGAATATTATATATATATTGCTGGCTAGTACATTGTTTTGTTCTGATTTTTCTGAAAGATATTATAAATCAATGGATAAAGGAATCGAAATGTTTGATAATAGTCAAACAGAGTCTGATTACCTTAAAACATCAAATTTATTTTATCGTATTTCACAGGTTCAAAAAACTGATTGGTTATCTAGTTATTATTATGCTTTTTGTAATACCAAAATTAGTATGATAAAGGAAGAACCAGATATAAAAGAAGAATATTTGAATAAGGCCTTAGATATTCTTGCTCCATTTGATACTTTAAATATTTCTAGTATTGATTCATTAGCACAATCTGAAATACATACACTTAGAGCAATGATATATGTTGCTAAAATATTTATAAATCCAATGGTTAATGGAATGAAATATGGTTCAATTTCAGGAAAAAGTATAGAAAAAGCAAAATCTTTTAACATTCAAAATCCTCGTCCGCATTTTTTAGAAGGTCAAAGTAAATTTTATACTCCATCTGCTTTTGGTGGAGGAGTAGAAAAAGCTTTTCCATTACTTGAAAATGCTTTAGAATACTATAGTGTTTTTCAAGCAAAAAAATATTGGCCTGATTGGGGTTATGAAGATTGTAAAAAATTATATGAAGAATCATTAAAGCAAATTGATGAAAATAAATAATGTAAAATTATATTTTTTAATTATATTTTCGCTTTTGATAGCACAATCAAATGAAGATCAGTATGTTCTACTAGTATCATTTGATGGTTTCAGATACGATTATACTAGTCGTTTAGAAACCCCTAATTTTGATTATCTAGAAAAGTGGGGTACAAAGTCAAAATCCCTAAAGCCTATCTTTCCTTCTTTTACATTCCCAAATCATTATGCTATTGCTACAGGTTGTTATACCAATAAACATAAAATTATTGGTAATGAATTTTCAAAAATATTTGATAATGAAGATTTAGAAAGATATTCATATAAGAATAAAACTACTGTACAAGATGCTAAATGGTATGGAGCTGAGCCAATTTGGGTAACTGCTGAAAAGAATAATTTAATTTCTGCTACTTATTTTTGGGTCGGTTCTGAAGCTCCTATTGGAGGATTTTATCCAACATATTATAAAAATTACAAAAACGGAGTTAATCCTAAAAATAAAGTTGACCAAGTTATAGAATGGTTTAATTTGCCTTTGGAGGAAAGGCCAAGATTAGTTTGTTTGTATTTTAATGAACCCGATCATGCGGGTCATATTTATGGCGCAGATTCAGAGGAGGTTAATGAACAAATTAAAAAATCTGATGAAGTTTTAGGATATTTATTAAAGTCATTAACTAAGCTTGACATTTTTAACAAAATAAATTTAATTGTTTTGAGTGACCATGGAATGGTTACAGTATCTGATGATAGAGTAATTAATATTGATGATTTTAATATTAATGGAATTATAGATGGTGAGGGTCCAATAGTTAGTATTAAAGATACGTCTCAATCTAAAAACTTATTAAATCAACTTAACATTCCTAATGCAAGAATAGTATCCTCTTTAAATAACGATGATTTGCACTACCATAATCCATTATTTGATTATATTTTGCTCGCGGACGAGGGTTGGATGATTTATGATTCTGATATTTTTAAAAAGTATAATGGTAAATTACCTGTAAAAGGAATGCACGGGTATGATTCAAATCAAATGAACATGCATGCAATTTTTTATGCTTATGGACCAAAAATTAAAGAAAATTTAAAAATTGAAACATTTGAATTAATACACATATATCCACTGATATGTAATATTTTAAATATTACTCAATATGATGATATTGATGGTTCAATTGATGTATTAAAGCCAATTTTAAGATAAATGGAATTTTTTTATTCTGATGATATATATAATGACATCATAAAACTTAATACATATGAATCAAAACATTGTATTAGAGTTTTAAGAAAAAAAGAAGGCCAATCTTTAAATGTTGTTGATGGTAAAGGAACTTTGTATCAAGGTAAGTTAGTATCAATAACTAAGAAAAATTGTCATGTTAGAATTGATAAAATATTTGAGAATTACAGTTGCAGAGATTATTATATCCATATTGCAATTTCCCCTGTAAAAAATCATGATAGAATTGAGTGGTTTGTTGAGAAGTCAATTGAAATAGGAGTAGATGAAATTTCTTTTATTAAATGTGAAAGGACACATAGAAAAAAAATTAAACTAGAAAGGTTACATAGAACTGCATTATCTGCAATGAAACAAACATTAAAAGCCAAAATACCAATAATTAATGATATTATTGATTTTGATGATTTTGTAAATATTAACAATAAAAGTAATATGTATATTTGTCATTTAGAAAATGAATACAGAAAAGATTTATTTCATTACAGAAAAGAAATATCTGATAATTATAAAAACTGTATTTTAATTGGTCCTGAGGGTGATTTTACATCTAATGAAATAAAACTATCAAAAAAAATGAATTATCATCCAATCACTTTAGGTACTAGCCGATTAAGAACGGAAACTGCTGGAATAGTTTCATGTAGCATATTAAATTTTCTAAATACATTATGATTATTGATGATAATATGCGTTGGATGACAAAAGCAATTGATCAAGCAAATTATGCTTTAAAAAAAGATGAAGTTCCTATTGGTGCAGTCATAGTTAAAGATAATAAAATAATAGGTAAAGGATATAATCAAGTAGAATCATTAAAAGATTCAACAGCTCATGCTGAAATTTTGGCAATCACTTCAGCATCAGATAGTCTAGGTGATTGGAGGTTAAATAAGTCTAGTCTTTATGTAACAAAAGAACCTTGTTTAATGTGCTGGGGAGCAATTAGAAATTCTAGAATTTCTCAAGTATATTTTGGGGTAAATGATCAGGGAATAAACTTAGAAATTTTACAATCTAAATTAGAATTTGATATGCCACATTTAAGTTTTGTTGAAGGTGGTATTTTAGAATATGATTGCAAGAAAATTTTACAAGATTTTTTTTTAAATAAGAGATAATATAAATTATGCTATCTTAATTTAATGTTATTTAATAAAGGAGAGGTGTCTGAGTGGTTTAAGGTGCACGCCTGGAACGCGTGTGTAGATGAAAGTCTACCGGGAGTTCGAATCTCCCCCTCTCCGCAGAAAATAAGTTGAAAAAAAATATATATATTATTATAACACTACTAAGTTTCATTATTTCTAAAGATTTAGATGGAATTGGATATGTGTCTTTTATTGATGGTAATTGTTCTGTTGAAAATATTGTCCTTGATAGGCAGTCATATCCATTGTTGGGAAATTTAATTTTTAATCATGATATCATTTCATCAGTAGATAATTCTACATGTGAAATATTATTTAATGATAACTCATCATTAATAAAATTAGACTCTAACACAAAAATTAAAATTTATATCGATGATTTTTCAAAAACAATATCTCTTATTAATGGAAGTGTTTATGGAAAAACTGCTAAAATAGATGAAAAGTTTTACATTAAAACCATACACAATGATATTTATTTAAATAATAATGCAGCTTGGGTTTCTACTAGTATTAATTCAGATGAAATTATTTCTTTGAAATCTAATTTAGATATTTTTAATAATTACAAAAAATCAAGAATTGAGCTAGTCCAGTTTATAGGTTATAAAATAAATCGAATAGGAAAAGTTTTACAAAATGTTTCTGGTGATTTTCCTGAATATATTTTAGAAAATAAAATAAACGAACAAAAAAAGTCTGATTATAATAATTTAGATTTTATTTTTCATAATGATGATTTAGTTCCCCAATATAGAAAAATTAAAAAGAAGACAAGTAAAAGTGACGGATTTTATTTTAGTTTTAGCTCAGGCTCCAGGTATATTAGAAATGATAATTTTTTTAATATTGGGTTTTTCCCTTTTTATAAAAATAAAAATTTTACTTTTAGTGCTAAATTGGATTTTTATTTAAACTCAGATGGAAAAGTTTCTAAAAGTAATTGGTATGATAAAAATAACTTTCTTGAAAAATTAAATTTCATTTATGAATTTGAAAATTACGAAAATAGTTTTCAATTATATGCAGGAGAATTAGAAGAGGTTAGTTTTGGAAATGGATATTTAGTTAATTCAATTTCAAATTCGTTTGATTATCCCTACAATAATTTTGGAATTGATTTAAAATATAAGTTGGGAAATGATTTTTTAAATTTCCGATTCATTATTCCAAGTATTAGAGATTACTTTAGGGAGGGAGGAGTGATAGGATTACATTCTTCCTTATTTTTATCACACAGATTTCCGTTAACTTTAGGGTTTGGTTTTTTCCAAGATTTAAATATTTTTAGCCAATACAGATTTATATACGATTTTCCAAATGATTATGAAAATTATAAAGGACTACCTTCAAGAAATGTGAAGGCAGCGGAGTTCGATTTTAATTTTGATTTTATAAAAAATATGAATTATGAAGTTTCATTATTTGGTGAATTAGTAGGAATTTGGTATCCAGAAAATATTCATTATGCTAGAAATAATGGAACTGGATCTGTTGGTAGTGTAGAGGTTGTTGAAAGAAAGGGTGTTTGGGGTATGATGACTCCTGGTATATCAGTAAGTTTTCATAATGTACATGAAATTAAATTTTCAAATAATTATAACTCTGCAGGATTTTATCCATCATATTTTAATACTAATTATCTTTATAATAGAGCAATATACTTTAAAATTGATCAGCCTTTAGATTTTAACAATCAAAACTTTATGTTATTATCTGAACAAATTGATATGCTTAATAGTTTTGCAATCAATGAAGAATTGACAGAGTTTATGCTCCCAAAAGAAATTTATCCAATGATATTGAATAAATTTAATCCTTCACCCATTAGAGGTTTTACAATTGAATATAATTATACCTTTAGAAATAAAGCTGATTTTTCTTTTCTATTTAGTAGACTAACACAGACGATTCCATTATTAGCAAATAATGTCTATTACACTTTAGAATCTGATATTTCAATTGGAGATGGATATCTTAAAAATATTTCAAATTTAGATTTTTATTTTCAAAATATATTTTTCATTGGAGATTTTGATAAACAAGAGCTGGTTTTAGGAGCAAATATTGGTGTAAAAATTACACCTGTATTCTCTTTGATTATCGATTTATCGCAAGTATATTATGATTCAGATCTTGATGGTAGCATGATGAAAGAACTTGATTTTTTAAATTTTGGATTAAATATTGGAGCATCTTTTTAGTATGAATTTTAAATCTTTTTTCTATGTATTAATTGGTATGTCTCTGCTTGGTTTATCTTTAGGATATGTACTTGGTTTTTACATACAAAAGCATAGTTCTAATAATTTTTGGTTCTATTTATCTGTTCCATTATTTATTATTGCTTCTCTATTAATTATTTATGGAGCACTATTTTTAAAGGATAATAAAAATGAATAAAATGAATAAAAATAATAAAAAGAAAGCAACTAATACGGATAAAAAAGGAGATTTATTAATCCAAGTTGATGATTTAATGAATCAATTAGAAAACGATTATGGTCCGTTAATGTTGGAAGAACTTAAGAAAAGATTAAATAAAACAATTGAAGAGTTTCAAAACGATGTAGAATCTGTATTAAAGAGTGCCTTTGAAAATCATAAATTAAAGTATGATAACTCTGTTTCTAATTTGAATGAAACTGATGATGAAGTGCCTTCTTACATATCAGATTATGAAAATAAGAAAAAAAATAATAAGAAATAACTCTGTGCTAGATGGGAAGTTAGCGGTTTCCTGTAACCTGAAACCCGCTATATGCAGGATTGAATTCCAATAGACGGGTACTGCTGAATGTTGTAAAAGATTTATTAATAATGTTGATATATTAGCTCTACGCAATAAGTATTTTCTGAACCCCGCCAGGTCTGGAAAGAAGCAACGGTAGGAATTATATTTATGTGCCGTAGAATCCTGATGTTGAGTTAGAGATTTTTCTTTCAATATTAACGGGGAATTCAACTATTGGTGCACAGAAAATTAGAATATGGTATATAAAGTTTTAGCCCTTAAATGGAGACCTCAAAATTTTGATCAAATCATTGGGCAAGATCACATAACTCTAGCATTAAAAAATGCAATTGCTTTTAATAGATTATCTCATGCATTTACATTTAGTGGCCCTAGAGGAGTAGGCAAAACAACAACTGCAAGAATTCTAGCAAAAGAATTAAATCAAATCGAAGATATTAATTCATCATTTGATATCATTGAGATGGATGCTGCATCTAATAGGGGAATTGATGAAATAAGGAGTCTTAGAGAAAATGTTTCATTGGCTCCTGCCCATGGTAAATATAAAATATATATTATTGATGAGGTCCACATGTTAACTAAGGAAGCATTTAATGCATTGCTTAAAACACTTGAAGAACCTCCCAGTCATACTATTTTTATTTTAGCTACGACTGATTCTCATAAAATGCCGGCTACAATTTTATCAAGAACTCAGAGATATGATTTTAGAAGATTAGGAATGAGTGATATTAAAAAACAGCTAATTATAATTTTAAAATCAGAAAATAAAAAGTTTTGTGATCAATCATTAGATTTAATTGCTAGAAAAGCTGATGGAAGTATGAGAGATGCATTGGGTTATCTAGATCAAGTAATTAATTATTGTGAAAATGAAATTGATTTAAAATCAGTGCAAAAAATTTTAGGTTTAGTAAGTGATAAAATATATTTAACTATCTTTGATTCAATATCTAAAGGTGACGTTAATAATAATATAACTGTATTAAACAATATAATCATGGAGGGTGTATCTGTCCATGACTTTATTTCAGGTTTTAATAATTTTTTACGTTCTTTATTGCATTGTAAAATTGGAAAAGATAGTAATGTAGAGCAAGAAAAATGGTTGGAAGAAAATAGTAATATAGATGAATTGTATATTATTAGAATTATGGAACTGATTTTAAATTTTGAATTGAAAGTCAAACAGCTGAAGCAAGTTGATTTGGCATTGGAGTTACTAATGATTAGATTATGTAATTATCATCAATTCACTAATATTTCAGATATTTTAAAAGATTTAACTGATAATGAAAAATTACACAATGTGGATATTGAACAAAATCAAACTCAAAAATCTGTTTTACAAGTTAAGCAAAATAAAACAGTGAAAAAAAATCAAATAGATTCACATACCAGTAATGAAAATGAAAAATCAATAAATGAAACTTCAGTAGAAAAAAAAACTGAAAAAAAAGAATTTACGTTAGAAGAAATTCTTAACAAGCAAGAGGATATAATCAATTATATTGATAGTAAAAACAGTAAAGTTTCATCTCTGCTTGAAAATATGATAATACAAAGTATTAGGAAGTATGAAATAACTATTAAAATTAATAATGTAAGTGATTTCATTTATGAATCTATCTTAAACGGAATAGATATAATTAAAGATGGCTTTGATACAATTTTGAACAATGATTTTAAAATCATTATTAAAAAGGGAAGTAAGATTGAATTAAAAAATAATAATGATAATAATAAAAGTAAAGATGAAGAACATCCTTTATTTATGAATGTTTTAGAAAAATTTGATGGTGAAATAATAAGATAAGGAGAATATTATAATGTTTCCAAAAGGTGGAATGGGTGGAATGATGAAGCAAGCCCAACAAATGCAAAAGAAAATGGCCCAAATACAATCTGAAATTGAGCAACTAAAAATTGAGGGTAAATCAGGTGGTGGAATGGTTGAGGTGGTCGTTGATGGAAAAAAGAATTTACTTTCTATTTCACTTAATCCAGAAATTTTGAAAGAAGATAAAGAAATGTTAGAGGATTTAATTGTTGTTGCAGTTAATGATGGGATTAAAAAGGTTGATTCTATTTCAAAGGAAAAAATGGCATCAGTCACGGGTGGAATGAACTTACCAGGTTTATTTTAATTATGCGAGGAATTCCAGAAAGTTTAAATAATTTGATTCATGAATTTGCTAAGTTACCAGGAATTGGGAAAAAAACTGCTGAGAGATTAGCAATTTATATTTTAAAAACTAATAAGGATGAAGTTTTCCCTTTTTCAGATGCAATAATTGATGTAAAAAATGAAATTGATTTTTGTGAGATTTGCCATAGCTTTATGGAAAAATCTAAATGTGTTATTTGTGATGATTTGTCCAGAGATTCAAAAATTTTATGTATTCTTAAAGATCCTACAGATATTTTTGCTATTGAAAAAACTGGATATAATGGAATTTATCATATTTTAGGAGGCTTAATTAATCCAATAGATGGAATCAGTCCAGATGATTTGAATGTAGAGTCATTATACTCAAGATTAAATTCATCTCAAGAAGTTATATTAGCCTTAGAGCCATCTTCAGAAGGAGATGCGACTACTAGTTTTTTAGCAGAAAATTTAAAAAAGCGTCAAATTAAGGTTACTAGGTTAGCTCGAGGTGTTCCTGTAGGTGCTAGTTTTGATTACGTTGATGAGATTACATTAACACATTCACTTAATGATAGAGTTGAATTCTAGTGTTTAAAAAAAAAATACCAAATATTCTCACATTTTCACGAATTTTACTATCCCCATTTTTTATTTTTTTTATGAGTAAAAATGAAAAATTTTTTTATATATTATCGTTTTTGTTGATTCTTTTAATATCTTTAACTGATTTCTTTGATGGTTATTATGCAAGAAAGCACAATCTAGTAACAGATTTAGGTAAATATTTAGATCCTCTTGCAGATAAAATATTTGTTTTAACGGTATTTTTTACTTTGTATTATACTATAGATAGTGAATTTTTCCCTTTATGGATGCTTGTAATTATATTATTGAGAGATATTTTAGTTACATTTTTAAGAAATTTATCAAAAAGTGAAAAAAATAATTTTGAAACTTCTAAGCTAGCAAAAAATAAAACATTGATTCAAGTAATTTGTATGCATTTAATCGTTCTAATTTTAATTTTAAATATTGACTATTTCTTCGTATATATAATCATGTTGATTTGTACAATAGTTACTGTTATATCTGGTTTAGATTATTTTTATCAATACTTCTTGAATAGAAAAAATGTCTAATCTAAATCTTTTTCTTCTAAGATATTTTGATATTGGAAAAATAAAGTATGCACCTGGAACAGCATGTAGTTTTTTTGTAACTTTATTTTATTTTTTTATACCTAATAATTTATTTTTGCAATTATTTCTTATAATTTTTCATTTATTTTTAGGTTTTTATTGTTGTTATATCTTTTATAAACAATCAGAAGAAGAAGATCCTAGTTACATTGTAATTGATGAAGCTGCAGGTATGATGATTGCATTATTTTTGATACCTAAGGTTTTCGAGTTGTATTTATTAGCTTTTTTAATTTTTAGATTTTTAGATATTATAAAACCATCTATTATTTTTAGGTCTCAATATTTTGATTATGGAATAGGTATTATGCTTGATGATATCTTATCTGGATTAATTACATTTTTAATTTTATTTGGAATATCTTTATGAAAAAAAATGTTTCGATTTTAAGTATTGGAGATGAGTTATTAAATGGTTTCACAATTGATACAAATTCTTCATGGTTGGCTAAAGAGATTTCTAAATATGATTTTTTGGATGTAAAAAATAATTTAACTGTTAAAGATAATTATGAAGAAATTTATTCTAGTTTAGATTATTTATTATCAAAAAATAATCGATTTATTTTTATCACTGGAGGTTTGGGTCCTACTCATGATGATATTACTAAAAATGCATTGATGAATTATTTTGATTCAGAGCTTATATGTGATTTAAAATATATGAAGTCATTAGAAAAAAGATATCCAATTATCAGCAGAGAATTAATAAAAAATCAATCTCAAATTTTAGCAGTTAGTAATATCATACCAAATTCAAAAGGTACAGCTATTGGTATGGCTTTAAAACATGATGGTACAGATTTATTTATTTTACCAGGAGTGCCTGCAGAAATGAAGAATATGTATCATGAGCACGTTTCAAAAAAGTTTATTGATCCTTTTTTTAAAAAGAAAATAAAATATATTACAATTTTAACAGCAGGTATTTACGAAACAAAGCTTTACGAAATCTTAAGAGATTTGATTTATGAAAATAAAGAAAATTTTAGAGTTTCATTTTTACCAAGTTATTCTGGAGTCAGAATTAGATTAATGTCTAATAATAATACTCCATTAGATGGATTTAAAAACTTAATTATAAAAAAAATTGATGATTACATTTTTGGTTTTAATGATGATACATTGGAACAAGTAATTTCGAAAGATTTAATAAGTAATGGTAAAAAAATAGCAATTGCTGAATCATGTACGGGTGGATATATTTCAAAAAAAATAACAGATATACCAAATAGCTCTAATTATTTTATTGGTAGTGTTGTTGCATATTCTAATTTAGTTAAAGAAGAAATTTTAAAAGTAAATAAAAAAACATTAGTTGAAAAAGGGGCGGTCAGTAGTGAGGTTGCTTTACAAATGGCTTTAGGAGTTATGAATAAATTCAAAAGTAATATTGGTATAGCAACCACTGGTATTTCAGGCCCATCAGGTGGTACTAAAGAAAAGCCCGTAGGGTTAATTTATATTGCTATTGCTAGTAAAAATTGTCAGGTTGTTAAAAAATTTAACCTTATTCCGGATAGAGAAAAGCATAGAAGGATAGCAACTCAGGTATGTTTGAATATGCTACGTCTATTCTTAAAAAAGTAAAATTAAGTTAATAATAAAAATAAATATTGCTTAGTATGATAATTGGTTTGTAATATACTTACGAGAAACTTACGAGTAAATATGTTATCGCCGAAAAAACAAAAATTTTTAGACTTTATAAATAGCTTCACAGTAGTAAATGATAGGCCACCAACTTTCATAGAAATTATGAGAGGATTAAATTTTAATTCATTAGGAACCGTTAATTGGTATATTGTAGAACTAGAAAAAGAAGGTAGGATTGAAAGAGTAAAAGGATTTAATGGTAAAAGAGCATTATCAGTTCTAGAAAGTAAAATTCAAAATCAGCTACCTTTACTAGGAGTTGTTTCAGCAGGATTTCCGATAGAAGTATTTGAGCAAACTGAATATATAGATGCACCTGAGGCTTATTGTAATAAAGATAATTTTATGTTAAGAGTGGAAGGTGATTCAATGATAGATGATGGTATATTGAATGGAGATTATATTATAGCTAAGAAAGTACAGGTTGCTCAGCCTGGTGATACAGTAATAGCAAGTATTGATGGAGAGGCAACTTTAAAAAGATTTTATATTGGTTCTAATGGAATAGAGCTACACCCTAGAAACAATAAATACAATGTAATACATGTAAATGAAAGTGATGAATTTATCATTCAAGGTAAACTAGTAGCAGTAATAAGAGAATATTAAAGGAAGAATCATGGCAAAAAAAAATGATGTAGATTTAGATCAAATAATAGATCAAATTAATAAAAAAGCAAAAGATCCTAGTGCAATTATGCGTTTAGGTGATGGTAATAAAAAACTTAAGGATATTGAAACAATACCAACGGGTTCGCTCTCTTTAGATATTGCAACAGGAATAGGAGGTGTACCTAAAGGCAGAATTGTTGAAATTTACGGTCCAGAGTCGTCAGGTAAAACTACTCTTACATTGCATATTGTTGCTGAAGCACAAAAAAAGGGTGGCAATGCAGCCTTTATTGATGTTGAGCATGCATTAGATCCACTATATGCTGAAAAAATAGGAGTAGATACAAAAAACTTACTTATATCTCAACCTGATGATGGAGAACAAGCATTAGAAATTACAGAATCTCTTATAAAGAGTTGTAAGTTAGATGTATTAGTGATTGATTCAGTAGCTGCTCTTGTACCTAGAGCCGAGATTGAAGGAACAATGGGTGATTCGCATATGGGACTACAAGCAAGATTAATGTCACAGGCAATGAGAAAATTAACTGGAATCGTAAATAAATCTAAAACTTGTGTGATTTTTATAAATCAAATTAGACATAAAATTGGAATTATGTTTGGTAACCCAGAAACAACTACAGGTGGAAATGCATTAAAATTTTATTCATCTCTTAGATTAGAAATAAGAAGAAAAACGCAGATAAAAGATGGAGATCAAATTATTGGTAATAGAGCTTCTGTTAAGGTTGCTAAGAATAAGTTAGCTCCTCCTTTTCAAAAAGTAGAGTTTGATATACTTTATGGACAAGGTATATCATATGAGGGTGATTTAATTGAAAAAGCGGTAGAATCTGGAGCAATTATTCAATCTGGTTCTTGGTTTTCGTATAAAGAAGATAAAATTGCGCAAGGAAAAGAAAATTTAAGACAAAAACTTAAAGAAGATACTAAACTTAAAAAAGCTATTCAAAAGGACGTTATGGGATATTTGGGAATATAGTTTATTAATGTGACTTACATCAAATTTTTATGAATATTTAGTTAGTAATATACTGATGTAAGAATTATGAGATTATTCTCTGCCTACTTCTTATTCCTTTTGCCTCTTACTTAATGGACACAAACAATCTCCCGCAAGGGAGATTGTTTTTTTATAGAATAAATTTTTAAATTAGTTAATTGAGAAAATCAGCTGAATGTAGAAAATCTAATTACTTAGAATTGAATTAACTAGCTGAACAATATCTAGCACATCTATGGTATTATCGGTATTAATATCACCTGATATTAACTGATTAGTATTTGGAATTTCATTACCAATTATTATATTTATAACAATTACAAGATCCAAAACGTCAATTAATGAATCTTCATTAAGATCTCCCAGCACAATATTACTTCCACTGTAAATATATACACCCGATCTCATTGAATCACCTTGATAGGTATTCCAATATGAAGAGTTATCAGAATAAGTTGTATATTTTAAATCAATAACACTAAGATTTTGAGCGGTTCCAATAACTATTTCTAAATCATTATCACCATCTAAATCAACTATTGTAGGAGAACTAATAAAACCATAGTTATAACTTAATGGAAAATTTTCAAATTGAGTACCATCAATATTATAGATTATTAAGTGGCCTTGCTCAGATGCAGCTATAATCTCTGGGCTACCATCACCATTGACATCTGCAAATACTGGACTAGAATTAATTTTAATTTCGGTATTATTTTGTAAAATATTTTGCGGCCAACCATTTAAATTATTTCCATTTATATCTATACCATATAAATTACCATCTTCAGAACCAAAAAAGATTCCAAGTGTGCTGTCGATTTCTATAAAGCCTGCTGAAGATCTTACATTATTACCCGTAATAACATGAAAAGCTAAGGTGCCATCCAATTTTAATCCATAGAAATTTCCTCCTTCATCACCGGCTGTAATTATAATTTCTCCGTTATAATCAATTATTGATGGAATTGATTTAAATTTGTCTGAGGAAGTAAATAGCTCTTCAATTGTTCCATCATCATAAATGATAGCAATTAATTTATCATTTTCTGTTGCTACAACAATATCATCATATCCATTATTATTAATATCATAAATAGCTCCACCCTTCAAAATTTTTTCATTTATTTGTGCTGGGAAATTATTGACAGATGAACCATCATTATTAATAGCAAATATATCGCCTGAGGATGAATAGCCATACATTATAATTTCTAAATCATCATCATTATCTAAATTTGCTAGCGAAGGTGATGCCATTAAATATTGGCTTGTTTCATACTCAAGTTCTATGTTACCAAATTGATTAATAACATAACAGTGTTTGTTTTTTGATGAAATAACAAATTCAATTACGTAATCATTATCTATATCAGCAGCAACTGGACTACCCCAAATATCTGAATCATTTCCAGGAATTTGAACAGGAAATCCATTCAATGAATTTCCATAAATATCTACTCCATGAAAATATCCACCATCTTCACCAAAAAATATTTCAGGTGTTCCATCATTATTAATATCATAGAGAAGAGGTGAAGATTGTACAACGGTAACAGCATCATATTCTTCATTATTTTCATCAATGACTGTCGTTTGATATGGGAAACCAACTTGGTCTAAGGACACACTTATGTCAATGTAGTATTCATTTTCATGATATTCACCATTTGAACCAAATGATAGTATATTTAGTTTTAGTTGGTGGGTACTAAAATCTATATCTTGTGAAAAAGAAACTAGAAAAGGATCATTACTATTTGTATAATCATTTCCAGCTGTTAAATTGAAAAATGTTACATGCTCATTGTTAATGATTATATCTTCATTATCTGTAGAAAGTATCATATCTATACTACTTGCATCTGTCCAGGGTACTAAATTTTCAACAGTAGTACTTAAACTAATAGTTTCACCCGGATTAGCAATTAGATCACCATCTCCAATATACTCATCATAATCAAAGGATTGTAAAATAACATTTGGATTATCTAATGTTTGAGGTTCCATATTAATTAATGCACCTTGCCCAGAATTAAAACCATTTAGTGAACTTAATAGAAAATATCCATTTTGAGATCCACCCCAACCCCAATTATTATGAAAATACTCTCCGCTGTAACCATCAATATTCCAAGCATGACCACCTTCATTATCATATCCAACATAAATCATTGGTCTATTATTGTTAAGTTCTGTCTGTAAAAGTTCTCTATATGCAACTGTTCCATATTGCCAAGGTTCAACGGAATCTAGATTGTTTTTGAATAAAAAATAATCTCTCATCGCTCTTTCAGTTGTGTTACCATTTCCAAAAACATTTGCACCAGATCCATCAACACCATAACCCATATTGACAGCAACACCGCAATGGTAAAGAAGCTCTTGTGATTCAGTTGTTGCATAATTATTTTCCATTTGGGTATAATCATAGTATGAATTTCCAAAATTAGCAAATTGGTATCCATATTGTGGATGAGTATATCCATGAGAACCAACACCAACATTTGGATATGACCAATAGTGCATTATTTGTGCCATTGAAACCGCAACACATCCTACAAGTACATTTCCGCCAGGACCATCTTGGTCTTCTGGGCACATATCATTCCAAGAGGAACCTTGATCAAATCTAGACATTAATAAAGGACTGACATTTCTTGTCTCAGGTTCATAGTCAACAGGCCTAGAAAATTTTGTCCATTCAGATGAAATAAATTCACTATCCTGCCTTTCTTCAGCTTGTTCAAGGAGTTCTGTTTTATATAATTTAAATATATAATTGATGTTTGTTGGAATATTATCAAATCTAAAATTTTCATCAAAGCTATAAGCAAGAACAGGTCTAATAAGGTCGTCTGCACTTACAAGTATAAAACCTGTTGGATTAAGTTCTATTACATAAAAAGTATTTGTATTTTCTACATCAAAAAGTTGTATTGAATCATAAGAAAATATATTTGATTCAGGATTTTTTTTGAAGTAGTAAAAGTTTTCAGCGATATTTAATGCATATTCATTATTAACTGATGCACTAAAAATATAACTTGTAAATAATAATATAAATAAATTCTTCATAATTCCCTTTATATTTCGATTTTAGAAAGATATTTGTATATTTAATATACAAATTTTAACGATATATTATTTGTAACTAATTATAACAATTTTTTTCAAAATAAAATGAGATTTCTATCACAAAAATCTAAAGCAAATCTTTTCATAAAAATATTGGGATTTTTTAAAATACCTTTAATTTTTTTTTGTAGGCCAAAGATTATTTCAATCAGTGATTCAAAAATTGTAATAAGAATTAAACTTAAACGTAGAACAAAAAATCATTTAGGTTCAATGTATTTTGGTGCATTAGCAGTTGGAGCTGACTTGACAGGTGGCTATTTGGCTCTTCATCATATGCAAAAGTCATCTAAAAAAGTTAAATTAATTTTTAAAGATTTTCATGCAGATTTTCTAAAAAGAGCTGAAGGCGATGTTTTATTTGAGTGTGATGATGGCGAAAAAATTAAAAATCTAATTAATAAAGTAATTAATACAAAAAAAAGATGTAATGAAGAAGTAAATGTTATTGCTTATGTGCCAGATAAATTTCAAAGAGAGCCTGTTGCAGAGTTTAAATTAACTTTATCTTTAAAGTAGTCCTTTTATAATTTAAAAATGAATTCGCAGATTTTAATAATATCTTTTTTCATATCCTTTCTATTTAACCAAAATTTTAATATTAATCAATATTTTGGGACATTAAATGTAAATGAAAAAAGTTATGAAGAACCCTTTTTAGGTGGATTTAATAAACCTAAAGTTCAATGGTTGGATTGGGATGAAGATGGTGATGAAGACTTATTTTTACTTGATGAAAATGGAACAATAAGGCTTTATATTAACAACTCAAATGAAGATTACATAAAATTTGATTTATTTGACCCTAGTTTATTTGATATAAATGGAATCGGTTGGTTTTATATTGGCAATTTTGATGATGATAATGATTTTGAGTTGATAACACAAGATAAAATGAATATTGATCAGATGATATTCTATGACATCTTAGATCATACTATTATTGAAGTAGGAACACTGTATGATGTTATATCAATACCTGTACAGAGTGATCCTGTAATGTTCCCAACTTTCACAGATATTGATAATGATGGTGACCTAGATTTTTTTACTGGTAATATTATTGGAACAGTAACTTTTTATGAAAATATTGGATTTGAAATAGATAGACCTCAATTTCAATTGGTTACTACATTTTGGGAAGATATTTACATTGTGGGTCCATCAAATCAAAGGCATGGTGCTAGTGCAATTAATTTTGTTGATATTGATAACGATAATGATTATGACCTAGCTTGGGGAGATTTTTTCCAACAAAGTCTTTACATAATTGAAAACATTGGGAATTCCGAGAATCCAATTATGGATGATATTAATATTTCTACTCAATTTCCACCTGGTGCCCCAATTATATCAGCTGGTTTAAATATGCCTTCCTTTACTGATATAGATAATGATGGAGATGAGGATTTATTTGTTACTGTTTTATCAGGTGCATATGGATATCAATTGATTAATAATTTTTATTTTTATCGAAATGATAACGGTAATTATAATTTTGAAACACAAGAATTTATAGAGACACTTGATTTATTTTCTGATATATATCCTGAATTTATTGATATAGATGGTGATGGAGATTTGGATTTATTTATAGGTACTGCTACAGATCTGTCAGAATTTCCAATAAATGGTAAGGTAAAATTTTATGAGAATATTGGAAATGATTCGAATTTAGAACCAATTTGGAATTTAGTAAATAGTGAATTTCTTGGTGGTAATGCGGGTTATAATTTATCATTAGATTTTGGTGATATTGATGCAGATGGAGATTATGATATGCTTGTTGGAGAATATAATGGGACAACTCGTATTTATTTAAATACAGGTGATGAATTTGAGCCGTATTTTTCAGAATATATTCTAATTAATGACATTGATTTATCTGGATATTCAATACCTAAATTGGTTGATATTGATAATGATTTAGATTTAGACCTATTTATTGGCCAATCAACTGGAAATATTTCGTTTTATGAGAATATTGGTTCTATTGAAAACTATGATTTTATATTGGTAACTAGTAACTATAATGATATTAGTGTGGGTAATAAATCATCTATTGAATTTTTTGATATAGATAATGATGAAGATTATGATTTAATAGTAGGCTCTCAGTACGAAAATATTTTTTTTTATGAAAATATTGGAGATAGTTACGAAGCAGATTTTCAACTTGATTCATCAAAAGTTTTTCCAACTTTAGGCTTTAATTTAGTACCAGCTTTTATTTCTCATAATCAACAAAAAAAAATATTGGTTGGTACTTCAACTGGAGGAGCATATTTAATTGATTTAGAATTTTGTTCAAACGTTGGTGATTATAATAACGATACAATCATAAACGTTATTGATATAGTATATCTTATTAATGTCATAATAAATAATAACTCAATATATAATAATTGTACATTTGATTTAAATAGCGATAACGAAATAAATGTTTCTGATGTTTTGATACTCGTTAATTCTATTATAATGTAATAGTTTGTAAATGTGACCTATATCTCATTGTATATTATTAGTTTTATCGTAAATTCTTACAAATCAATAAAAAAAATGAATATAAAATTAAAATATTATATTTTGATACTTTGGATGTCAACTGTTTGGTCTGCAGAAGCAGATTACAACCTTAAAAATTTAAATGGTACTGCTAATTTAAATCTTGTATCATCAGATATTAATACAACTTCAATGTCATTATCAGTTAATGATTATTTACTATTAGATGTTGACAAAATCAATAATAGATACAAAGTTTATGTTGATAAAGGGACTTCAATTATGGAAAAAGGAAGTCCTGACTTACCTAAAATTTCCTCATCTATTATAATACCTGATAAATCAAAAATGAAGATAATTGTATCAAATAGTGAATACGAAGAATATTTGAATGTCAATATTGCTCCATCTAAGGGTAATTTAACCAGAGATGTAAATCCTGAATCTATTCCATTTACGATCAATGATGATTACAAAGAAAATAAATTTTATCCAGGTGATTTGGTTGATCTTGGAAATCCTTATATCCTAAGAGATGTTAGAGGTCAAGGTGTAAATTTTTATCCTGTTCAATATAATCCCGTAACTAAGGTTTTGAGAGTTTACAATAAAATTGATATAACTATTTCATCTGATACTGGATTAGGTATTAATACATTAGATAGAAAATCAAGCATTGTTAAAACTAACAACGAATTTATGCATATTTATGATGATTTATTTATTAACTCAAATAATGATTTAAGATTTGAGTATCTATCTGATCAAGGTAGTATGTTAATTATTTGTTACGATGATTTCATAGATGAAATGCAACCTTTTGTTGATTGGAAAAACAAAAAAGGTATTCCAACAGAGATTGTAGGTTTAAATGTAGCAGGAAATAGTACTACTGCGATTCAAGATTTTATCAATAATTATTATTATGAAAATAATTTGACTTATTTATTATTAGTTGGTGATATTAATCAAATTCCTACACATATTGTGAATGGTGCTGCCTCTGATCCAACATTTGGTTTTATTGAAGGTGATGATTCCTTTGCTGAGGTTATAGTAGGAAGATTTTCCGCGAATAACCCAAATGAATTACAAACTCAAATTGATAGGACATTAAATTATGAGATTAATCCAAATTATACTGATTATTTAGATAGAGCTATTGGTGTAGGTTCAACACAAGGACCTGGTTTTGGAGGTTTATCTGATGATCAATTTAATGAACTATTATGGAATGATTTTTTATCACTCTATACATATGAAAGTTATCAAGGAATTTATGATGGTGGTGGCTCAGTTCAACAAGCAGTGGATGCAATCAATGAAGGTGTTGGCTTAATTAATTATACTGGTCATGCAGGCCCCACAGGTTGGGGGAATGGTGCTCCACTTGGTAATAATGATGTCGAAAATTTAAATAATGCTGGAAAGCTTCCATTTATTTTTACAGTAGGTTGTAATCCAGGAGAATTTAATAATTTTGGAACATCTTTTTGTGAAGCTTGGCTTAGAGCTACTGATAGTGAGGGAAATGCTATTGGCGCAGTTGGACATTTAGGTTCTACTATAAGTCAATCATGGGAGCCCCCGATGCATGGACAATGGGCGATGAATTCTATCTTGACAGAATCTTATGAAGGTAATATTTCAAGATCCTATGGTGGAATCATTGCAAATGGATGTATGCATATGAATGAAGCACAGGGTTCTGCTGGTATAAATGAAACAAACCACTGGACTATATTTGGAGATCCATCTTTACTTATTAGAACAGATGAACCTGTTAATATTAATGCGGAATATAATGAGACAATTTTTGTAGGTGAAGAGGAATTTGTTGTTGATTTAGGTATTGATGGTGCTCTTGTTTCCTTATCGAGAAATAACCAATTATTATCGTCTGCCTTTTCTGATGGAGGTGTTGCTGTCTTTAACTTAAGCGAGGTTAGCAATGAGCCTGGTCAAGTTGATTTAGTTATTACTTCGTTTAATGCTAATACACTTGTATCTTCATTAAATATAATAGTTCCTGATGGAGCATTTGTTACTTACAATAGCTATGATCTTGTTAATAGTTTAAATAATCAAATTCAATATGGTGAGACAGTTCAATTAAATCTTAATGTTGAAAATGTTGGTACATTAAATACCAATGCAATAAATGTTAGTGTTTCTTCAAATGATCAATATGTAACAATGATTGATGATAATAGCTTAATTGCATATGCAATTATTAATGAAATTGCTTCAACTGAAACTCCAATTAGTTTTTCTATTTCTAATGATGTACCAGATCAGCATCAAGCAATGTTTGAGGTTTTGCTTGACAGTGGTGATGATGAGTGGAGTTTTAATTTTTCTGTTACAGTTAATGCTCCTGTTTTTGAAATACTAAATCCTACCTTAGTTGATAATAATCAGGACAATATTTGGGAAGCTGGAGAAGAAGCAGTGATTAATTTAGATTTAGTTAACTCGGGTTCAGCTGGGTTTGGCTACTATCCTGGTGCTACAATTGAATCAGATAGTCCTTATGTCACAATTTTATCTGGTGAAGGGCAAAATACATTTTATGGAATCGATTCAAATGCAACCTATGAAGGACAATTCACAGTACTCGCTAATCCTGACACGCCTACAGGTACATCTGTAGATTTTAATATTAGTTGGGGATATAGTGACGTTGCTCCATGTGATAATGAATACTTTAGTGGTGATGGTTGTGTTGCTCAAGCAAATTTAACATTTACTGCAGTTGTTGGTCACCCTTCAATTTTAATTTGGGATCCATCTGATATGCATACATCTGGTTTACGTTTGGTAAGCTATTTTGAAAGCATTGGATTTACGGGTTTTGACTATATTTCATCAACAGATTTNCCAGAAACAGAAAATTACCAAACAGCATTTATATTCTTGGGTATTTATCCTAATAATTTTGTAATTCAAGANTCCTATGCGAGTTTATTTACAGAAATGCTAANTGATGGAAAAAATGTTTACATGGAAGGTGGTGATACNTGGGCATTTGATACAAATACTTCACTNCATTCGATGTTTGGTATAGATACACAATTATCCTCAGATGGTTCTTCAGATTTAGAATCACTTATAGGTATTGAAGATACTTTTACAGAANACCTATTATTTAGTTATGATGGTGGAAATAATTACATAGATAGATTAGTTCCTTCTTCTGGCTATGCTCTACTTGAAAATGCTTCTTCAGGAAATGTAACTGCTGTTGCATATGAGAATATTTTATCAAACTATAAAACGATAGGAGCATCACATGAGCTCGGTGGTTTACAGGGTGAATTTTTTGATGAATATGTTGATGGTATTCTTACCTTTTTTGATCAAGGTCAGGATGACAATACTGAGCCTCCACAATGTACAGCAGGTGATGTGAATAGTGATAATATTTTAGATATATTAGATATTATTAGACTTGTCGGTATTATAGTAGACTCTGGATTACCTGCAAATGAACAAGAAATTTGTGCTTCAGACGTTAATGTGGATGATGAATTAAATATTTTAGATATTCTATTAATCGTTAATTTGATTTTAGATTAGAATTTTAAACTTCGTCCAGTATTAGACTCCTCATTCGAAAAATAAAATATAACTCGCAAATAATTAAATTTCATTAATAACTTTAAGTGTCATTTTCTTAAAAAATTGAACTAAATGGAGAATCAATATGAAATTTTTATTATGTTTATTTGTAACGTATAATTTTATCTTTTCACAATGTCAAGGTGATATGAATAACGATGGAATGATTAATGTAATTGATATTGTATCTCAAGTTAATTTTATTTTAAATGATGGAGTGTGTGATGATTGTGTAGATCTTGATAATGATAATATTTGCGATGATGAAGATGAGTGTCTAGGTTTTTTTGGCGTTTGTTCATCTTGTGATGAAAATGGAATTTCATCTGATGGTTTTTATTGTGGAGATTTACTTGTATTACAAAACATAATTAATTTGAATCCAAATTTAAATGGTACTCTTCCAACTGATTTAGGTTCTCAAACTTGGTCAACATTTAGCAATAGAATTATTGGTCTAGATTTAAGTAATCTTGGTATTTCAGAATTACCAAATAATATTAACTTATTATCAGAATTAAATTTTTTGAATTTATCAAATAATCAAATTACTCAGCTACCAATTAATATTTCAAACCTAACTTATTTAGAACTCTTATATTTGGATGATAATTTTTTTTTAGAAGAGCTGCCTTATAATCTATGTAATCTTCCAGATAATTGTGTTATCAATGTTACTAATCATTATCTTTGTGAAGAATTTCATTTTGAATGTATATCTTCGTGGTTCGGAAATCAATCTAATTGTTGTGCAGGTATAAATCCCTATGGACAATTAATTGATAATTGGACTGAGTGTGGAGGTGGCTCTTTAAGCTGTGAAGATTATTTAAATTTTTTAGAATGTAATTCAAATTCAGATTGTGAGTGGGATATTGAGGATAATGAGTGTGATGATTTTGAAATAGATTGTGAAGAATTCTTAAATATTAGTGATTGTAATGCTAGTCCAGATTGTGAGTGGGATTATGAAGATAATGAATGTGATGATTAATTAATTCATTAATATAAATCTATTAAAAGCCTCTTTAATAAGAGGCTTTTTTTTTGTATATTTGTCAATATTTCAAAATAATAAAGGACTTTTTTGCTATGAAAAGAATAATTTTTATTTTAACCCTTTCAACATTTTTATTTACTCAACAAGCTGAAATAACAAACATTCAAGCCTCACAAAGAACAGATGGAAGTCAAATTGTGGATATAACCTATGATCTTCTCCCAGACCCAATATTTGAGTTTTTTGAGATTTCAGTACTAGTTAGTCTTGATGGTGGACAAAGCTATACTATTATGTCGAATGTTTCAGGTGATTTAGGAGACATAATTGAGCCAGGCAATGGTAAAACACTTACGTGGAATTTTGGACAACAATTCGGAGAAACATATAGTGATCAAATTAAAATTAAAATTCAAGGTTCATCTTATGCCTTAGTTGATAACAATAGTAATCAAGAATTACCTTTTGAAATGGTGACAGTAGCAGCTGGAGAGTATACTTTTGGAGAAAATGATGAGATAAGAACTATAGATTATGATTATGAGATCATGAAATATGAAGTAACGGATCAAGATTATGTACTCTTTATGATGGATAAATTATCTTCAGGAGAATTGGATTGTTCTGAACCAATTCTGTGTGGCCCTGAATCTGAAGAAGGCTATATATTAGATTGCGATGGTACAGGTGAATGTTGGCATCCAGCTTATATAGCAGATGGTTTTTGTGATGGTAATGACCAACCTTTTGGAGCAAATCTTTGTTGCTATAATCTAGATGGAGGTGATTGTACATTTGCAGAATGTGTTGGATCGACAGATTGTCTACTTGGTGGTTATGATTCATTTGTAAATGATGATTTTTTTGGTGGTTACTATCCAGGAGATGCAAATCATCCTGCTGGAGATTATAACTTTATTGAATTTAGTAATAGTAAAATTTCATATAATGGAATATTCGAAGTTCAAGAAGGCAATGTTAATCATCCTGTTACAGGGGTGACATGGTTTGGAGCATGGGCATTTGCAACCTATTATGGAATGGAAGTGCCCGATCAATACGAATGGGAAAAAGCAGCAAGAGGAAATACTGGTTATCAATGGCCATTTGGTGATAATTTTTCTATTAATCAAAATGGAAATACAGTTGAGAGTAATTTTACGTTCCATACTTTAGGTGGACCCACTACGCCTATAGGTTTTTTTAATGGAGATACTTATCAGTGTAATGATAATATTGGGTTTACTGAACATTTATTTTTTTCTGAATATGCAGAAGGATCAAGTAATAATAAATTTTTAGAAATTTATAATCCTACCTCTAAGACTATTAATTTAGGTTTTTATAGTATTTCAAGATGCTCGAATGGATGTGACCAAGATGGTGTATTTGATTATCCTGCATATATTAATTTTAATGGCGGTGAAGTTGTATTACCAGGTGATGTATATGTAGTTTGTCATCAAAACGTAGATTCTGCTATAGCTGGTAGATGCGATATGTTTACTTCGCAAACTTTAAGCAATGGAGATGATGCAACAGCGTTAACTAATAATATTGGAACATTTGTATTTGATACCATTGGATCTCTTGGTCCAGATCCTGGGTCAGGTTGGGATGTTTGCGGTGAAAGTAGTGCAACGTTTAATCATACATTAGTTAGAAAAAGTTCTGTTTCAACTGGTAATACAGACTGGACTGCTTCTGCAGGAACAAGTGCTGTTGATTGTGAGTGGATAGTTTATGATCAAAATGAATGGAGTTATGTAGGTAATCATAGTGGTCCCTATTATGATGATGAAGAAGCAATAAATCCAAATGATTGTGAAGATTTAGTAACAATTAATAGTATAAGTCCTTTTGGTTTATATGATATGGCTGGTAATGT
>PBFG01000003.1 GCA_002718585.1 Fidelibacterota bacterium
TTTTCAAAAACACCCGTTATTGTTGATGAGCAAGAAACTTGTTTTTTATCATTTAATAATTTTATGTTAAACGTAAGATCGTTTACGATACCAGTTTGTCTAACTTTTGCACCATTAACTCTTATGAATTGACTGTTTTCACCCCAAATACTAGTTTTAAGGATTTCATTTCCTTTCAGATTTTTAAAAAGGGTATTATTAATCTTATTAAAATATTCATTCATACTTAAGCTCCTCCAAATACTTCAATATTTTCAAATAAGCATGTAGGTGATGCATGTCCTACCCTAACGCTTTGATTTGGTTCTCCTTTACCACAATATGGTGTTCCATAAACACCAAAAGTACTCTTGTCACCAACCATCTTTAGGCTATTCCAGAATGGTGTTGAAACTGCTCTGTAATTAGGATTTCTAACAGTTTTAGTTATCTTGCCATTCTCAATTAATTGTCCATATTCACAACCAAATTGAAATTTATTTCTAAAATCATCTATTGACCATGATCTATTTGTTTGCATGAAAATGCCCTTTTCAACAGAATTAATAATTTCATCAAAACTTGAATCACCTGGCTCTAAGTTAAGATTAGCCATTCTATCAATTGGGGCTCTATTCCATGAACAAGCCCTGAAATTTGCAACACCCTGAATATTAGATCTTTCTTGACTTTCTAATCCACCAAGGCCTTTTAGCAAAATACCATCTTTAACAATGAATTCTTTTTTAGCTTCCATGCCACTATCATCGTATTTATATGATGCAAATTCTTCAGGTATAGATGGATCAAAAGTAATATTCATTATATCTGATCCATATTTTAATTTTCCAAAATCTTCGGGATTTACAAAACTCCAGCCTGCATAATTTCTTTCATCTCCTAAAATTCTATCAACCTCCAGTGCATGCCCAATACTTTCATGTATTTGTAGTAGCATTTGATCAGAATGAAGTACTAAATCCATTTTACCTGTTGGACATTCTTCTGCTGTTAATAATTCAACTGCTTCCTTACAAATTGATTCACATCTATTTAAAACTCTATTTTCTTCAAAGACTTCCATTCCAGACTGCTGACATTGGTCTGTATAGGATCTACTTTGTACAATATTACCATCTTGTGCTATTGCTCTGAAACCAGGACCAACATACATGAAATTTTGTTCAAAATCACTACCATTTGTTGAAACAAATTTCATATTCATATCAACAATTCTAGCCATTGATATTGCAGAAACAATTTTATNTGAATTTTTAAGTTCTTTATTNGANTTCATTAATATATCCATTAACTGTTCCAATTCCATATTTTTTAATTTGTATGGGGATTGATAACTTCCTACNGATTTAGGTCTTACNNTTTCATTAAATGAATGNANAGAATATTTTGAAGCNTTNANTGCTTGATTATGAGCTTTTTCAATAGCAANATTTATAGATTCGTATGAAATATNATTTACAGCATAGTAGCCAAATTGNCCATTNGAAAGAACTTCTGCCATAATACCATGGTCNATTGTTGTATGATTAGANCCAGGGTTTAAATCACGAATTAATCGTTGTGTAGAAATTTCTTTTACTTCTCTTAAACCAATCCANTCAGCTTTGATTTTAGTTTTTTGAAGAGCTTTTTTTAAATTTATTTGTTCCATTAAAATTCCGATTTATTGAGAANTTAAAATTAAGAAATATTACTGAGAAAAATAAATTATAAATCATAAATTATTCTGCATACAATTTGGAGCGTTTATGATTTATTTATCGTTTATTTTGATACTTAATTTNGGAATCGCGGGATTTTTTGATTCAGAAAAAAAAGTTTANAAGACTTTTGATCTAATTGAGACTAATGTTTTATCTGAAANTAANCTTGATGATTCAAGATGGTCAGGTGGACCAGGNTTTGAGGAAATTGCAGAATTAATAAGNTGGAAAACNAATANTNATATAAATATTATTGGTGATCCTAATGCTATAAAAGGTGATACACTNAAATTTTTAGCTGGAGANATTTTNCCTAATACTNTAAGAGCATTTGGTAAAGAAACNAGNAGNCANCTCAATAGTTTAATTGANTCAATGGTNTATGAACCTTTATTAAATTTTGATGCAGAAACATTTAAATTAGAGCCNGTTTTAGCTACNCATTGGAGAGTNTTAGATGATTCNATGACNTTTCTNTTTAGAATCAATCCNGAAGCAAGATTTTCNGATGGTAGAGAAGTAACATCTAGAGATGTTGTAGCTACATATGATATATTAACTGATGAAGGACATGGAGATCCAAATGTTTATACTTATTGGCGTGATAAATTTGAAAGGCCAGTAGCAGAGAGTAAATATATTGTAAGNGTTAAATCAAAGAAAAAAGAATGGAGAAATATTTATAGTTTTTCGAGNTTAGTTATATACCCATCNTATTATTTAGAAAAAATTGATGGNTCTACCTATGTNGAAAANTATCAATTTGAACTNATGCCTGGTTCAGGACCCTATATTTTAAANACTAAAAGAACNACTCAAGAAAATAATGGCTTAGCAGTNCTNGATAGAAGAAGTGATTATTGGGCAGAAANTCATGCAAGGAATACTGGANTATGGAATTTTGATACAGTTGANTTTATTTTTATTAATGATGAAACTCAAGAAGTAGAAAGATTTTTTGCAGGTGATTATGATACTTATTCTGTAGGNAGAGCTCAGTGGTGGAGTCAAAGATTTGTAGCAGAAGAATACCCTGAAATNNAAAGTGGNTTAATNCAGAGAAAAAAATATATAAATTTTGCTCCAGCNGGAGTTGGCGGAATTGCATTTAATACATTAGAAGAACCTTTTTCAAATATAAAAGTTAGAGAAGCTTTTTGTCATTTATGGGATGTTGAAAAATTAATGGANAAATTATTNTTCAATGAGTATGTTAGAAAAAATTCTTATTTNCCTCGAAGTAAGTATGAACATCCAGATAATCCTNTNCAAGANTATAATCCTGATTANGCNCTNGANCTTTTAGAANAAGCAGGTTGGACAAAAAAAGAAGGAGACTCATGGCTNACAAATGATAAAGGTGAAATTTTTGAAATTAANGANTTNCATATTTATCAAGGATGGGATAGAATTTTAAATTATTTTGTNCAAGATTTAGAAAGTATAGGTATAAAATTAAATCTTGTTGTCATTCAAAATCCTTTTGAGATGGCTATGAATAGNAAATTTAAATTATATAATGGTGGATGGGTTGGTTCNTTATTACCTAGTCCNGAAGGGATGCTTCATTCAAANTATTCTGAAAAATTAGATGTCACAAATATTACAGGTATGGCAAATNCTAAAATAGANAAATTAATCGAAGAATATAACTTAAANTGGAATATGGAAGANAGAATNGAAATTCTTCAAAATTTAGATAGTTTAGCNACNAGAGAATATCATTGGATTTTTAGNTGGACTGCNCCATATGGNTATAGATGCTTAAATTGGGATAAGTTNGGTATACCTGANAACGGTGTNGGATATGCNGGTGGATGGCTTGCACCAATTAGTATGTGGTGGATTGATCCNGANAAGAAAGAAAGACTTAAAGATGCNATTAANAGTGGTAATAANATACCNATTGAACCTGAAGTAGTAGATTATTGGAATAATTTNAATAAAAAGTAGTNTTATGTTTGAATANACAATAAGAAGAATTTTATTAATGATTCCAACAGGGATTGGGATTACTTTAATGGTTTTTTGTATTCTTCAATTAGCNCCTGATGGTCCTTTTGAAAGAGCAGTAAGACAAATAAANCAAGCCAANNTAGGNTCAGGTGAAGTNTCAATGGCATCATCAGATATTTCTGGTGATAGNTCTGAATTAACTCCTGAATTACTAGANAAGCTAAGAATGCAATANGGTTTAGATAAACCTATNNTAGTTCGGTATNTAATATGGCTNGGNCTATATCCAAANGAATCAAAAAGTAAAATAATAAAAATAAATAAATCCTTTCGTGAATCTGTNGATGTTTTAAAATTTGATACTTATAAAGAATANTTNCTTCAAAAATATGTTAAAGTNNTTGAAAATGAAAATAATGAATTANTCGTTATTGAAACTGGTGTTGGTTTAGAATTTGATNTNCCAGANGTTNAAAATCCTGAATTAAANGATAATTTTGATGTTGAGAAATATNCTANTTTNAAAGAATTNTATGAAGAATTACCATCAAATGAGAATATTATTAAAACTTGGTATATGTCTGATTGGATAATAAAAAAAATTGATAGTGATAAAAATTTAGTTACATTGGTAAAAAAAGAATTTAAGGGTATTTTACAAGGATATTTAGGATATTCCGAAAAGAAGGGTAAAAACGTAAGTACACTTATAGGTGAGAGGCTACATATTTCATTGTTTTTTGGCTTAACAGGTCTAATATTAGGTTATTCTATTTGTATACCTTTGGGTATATGGAAAGCAATTAAAAATGGAAGTCGATTCGATGTTTCAACAAGTATTGCAGTTTTTGCCGGTTATTCAATTCCAGGGTATATTTTAGGCATTGTACTTTTGGTTTATTTTGGAGGTGATTATTTTCCTCTGCATGGATGGAGATCTTCAAACTTTAATGAACTTACATTCTTCGGAAAAGTAAAAGATCAGCTGCACCATGCATTTTTACCAATGCTTTGTTATATGATAGGCTCATTTGCTACATTAACAGTTTTAATGAAAAATTCTTTATTAGAAAATTTAAGTCAAGATTATGTTAGAACTGCATTTGCTAAAGGATTGTCAGAAAGAAGGGTGATTTTTAAACATGCTGTAAGAAATTCATTGATTCCGCTTGCAACTGGGATAGGTGGTATAATAAGCGTATTTCTTGCAGGTTCATATCTGATTGAAAAAACTTTTGGTATTGATGGATTGGGACTACTTGGATACAGTGCCTTAATTGATAGAGATTATGATATTATCATGGGAACACTTGTCATAAGTGTTTTTATGACGTTAGTAGGTAATTTAATTTCGGATTTAACTTATGCTCTTGTTGATCCTAGAATAAGGTTTAAATAATGAATCAAAATATTAATAAATCGGATTCCATACTCAAGAAAAGATTAAGAAAATTTAAGACAATTAAGAGAGCTTATTATTCTTTGATAATTCTATTTTCTACGTATATTTTTTCCTTATCAGCTACATTTTTTGTGAATAGTACAGCTTTAATGGTTAAGTACACTAACAACGTATATGACTTAGGTGAAGAATTTGTTGATTTGAATAATAATAAAGTTTGGGATGAAGGAGAAAGTCATGTTGATGAACCCCAATATTATTATCCATTATTTAAAAAAATATATAAAAACTTAGACTATGAGGCTTCATTTTTTGGTCAAGAATTTATTAAAGGTAAAAAAAGATTTGGTAAGCCTCACTATAGAATTTTAAAACAACAATTAAAAAACAAAAATAATGGTGATTATGTTATTATGCCTCTATATCCATTCGATCCATATGAGGAAGTTTTAACAGAATTAGATGAAGATTATACTGATAGTAATAATAATGGAATTTGGGATATTGGAGAACCATTAATCGATAATAATAATAATGGTTTGAGAGATGAATATAGGCCGCCAACCGTTCCTGATAGATATCATATAATGGGAACAGATAGTCAAGGAAGAGATGTTTTAGCTAGAGCAATATATGGATTTAGAATTTCCATTTCTTTTGCTCTAATAGTTGCAACATTTTCTTATTTGATTGGAATTTCTGTTGGTGCGACTTTAGGATATTTTGGAGGTAGATTGGATTTATATGGATTGAGATTAATTGAAATATATGCTTCTATTCCATTTTTATTTACAATTATGATTTTATCTACATTTATTAGACCATCATTAATGTTATTATCTCTTTTATTAATAATTTTTGGATGGGTGGGAATTACATATTACGTCAGGGGAGAGTTTTATAGAGAAAAGTCAAAAGATTACGTTTCAGCTGCTGTTGCTATGGGACAGAGTCATTGGAATGTAATGTTTAAGCATATTTTACCAAATGCATTAACACCGGTTGTAACTTATGCTCCTTTTGCATTAATTGGGAATATATCTGCATTAGTTTCACTTGATTATTTAGGTTTTGGTTTACAGCCACCTACTCCAAGTTGGGGAGAGTTGATTAATCAAGCTGCTGGCAATTTACAGAATTGGCACTTGGTTGTTTTCCCTTTGATTTTTCTTGCAGTCACATTATTCCTTATAACACTAATTAGTGAAGGAGTTAGGGCTGCCTTTGATCCTAAAATTCACTCAAGACTTAGATAAAATGAAAAAAGAAAAACTAATAGAAATACAAGACTTAAAAACATATTTTCATACTGAAGCTGGTACAGCCAAAGCGGTTGATGGCATTTCTTTTGATATTTATAAAGGGGAAGTTTTAGGAATTGTAGGAGAGTCTGGTTCTGGTAAATCTGTAACTTCACTTTCTATAAATAGATTGATTCCGTCCCCTCCAGGAGAAATAGTTAGCGGCAAGGTTATGTATAAGGGAATTAACTTGTTAGATTTGTCATATCGTGAAATGAGAAATTATAGAGGTAAAGATATTGCAATGATTTTTCAAGAACCAATGACATCATTGAATCCAGTTTTAACAATCAAAACTCAAATGAATGAAATATTAATAAGACATTATAATATGACTGATGAAGAAGCTACCACAAAGAGTATTGAATTATTAGATGCTGTTGGAATTCCAAATCCAGAAGATAGAATGAATGAATATCCGCATCAATTTTCAGGAGGTATGAGACAGAGAGTAATGATTGCAATGGCCTTACAATGTAATCCATCTCTTTTAATTGCTGATGAACCAACTACTGCATTAGATGTAACAATTCAAGCTCAAATTCTAGATTTGATGATGGACCTAAAAGACAAAAGAGATGATTCTGCAATTTTATTAATTACTCATGATTTAGCCGTTGTTGCGGAAACCTGTGACAGAGTTATAGTAATGTATGGTGGTAAAATTCAAGAGATAGCTGAAATTAATGAATTATTCAATAATCCCTTACATCCTTACACTAAGGCATTGATGGATTCAATGCCAAAAATGGAATCTAAACAAAAACGTCTCAAAGCACTAAAAGGAATGGTTCCATCATTATTAGAAATGGGTGATGGATGTAAATTTTGGGGTAGATTTGAACCTTCTAAGTGTGCTTGTGGAGGTACAAATGTAGAACCTGAATTATACGAGGCAAAACCAGGTCATTTTGTTAGATGTAATCCTAAAATTTTAAAAAATAAAAATGCCAAAAAATAAAATTTTAAAAATTAAAAATTTAAACGTTGAGTTCCCAATTTTTGGAGGTATTTTCCAGAAAGAAGTATCTGCAGTTCATGCTGTTAAAAATTTTGATTTAGAAATTGAGAAAGGTAAAACCATTGGAATTGTTGGGGAATCAGGTTCTGGTAAATCTACTTTGGGTAAAGCAATTTTAAATGTTTTAAAACTAACTGCCCCAGATGTAAGAGTTAATGGTGAAATCATGTTCAAATATAAAAATAAGTATTTAAATATATTAAATCAAGATGCAGAGAAAACTTTGGAGATAAGGCCTTATATTCAAATGATTTTTCAAGATCCTTTTTCATCCTTAAATCCAAGAATGTTGGTAAAAAATATAATTCAGGAGCCATTAGATATACATACAAATTTGACTATGAAAGAAAAAGATGAAAAAATATTTTGGCTTTTGGATAAAGTAGGTTTATCAAAAGAACAAGCATTTAGATATCCTCATGAGTTTTCTGGAGGCCAAAGACAAAGGATTGGTATTGCAAGGTCTTTAGCAACAGAGCCTAAAATTATTATTGCAGATGAACCGGTTTCTGCTCTTGATGTATCCATTCAAGCTCAAGTGATAAACTTAATGATGGATTTACAAGAGGAATTTGATTTAACAATTTTATTTATAGCACATGATTTATCTGTGGTAAAACATATTTCTAAAGAAGTTGCTGTTATGTATCATGGTAATTTGGTTGAATTTAATAACATTAATGAGATTTTTAAGAACCCGCAACATGATTATACTAAAAGTCTTTTAAATGCAATACCTATACCAAACCCTAAAGGTAGAGAAGAAAGAAAGAAAAAAAGAAAACTAAATACAGACTGATTTAAAATGAATAAAAGACTATATTTTATTTTATTTTCTATTATATCTATATTTATTTTTTCTACATGTGCTTCAATTTCTGCTCCTGGTGGAGGTCCAAAAGATTTATCTCCTCCAATTCTTTTAAGTAATAAAATTTATCCAAAATCAACTTTAAATATTGAACCTTATCAAAAAATAATTTTGCCGTTTAATGAAAGGCTATATCCATCAACTGCTATAAGTGCCATAAGTATTGAGCCTGAAATAAATATATTAATTAAGATTAAAAATAATACTGTAGAAATCAGACCCAAAAAAGAATGGCCAAAACAATTTAAAATATCTATAAACAGAACTTTAACTGATTATAGTAGAAATAGTTTAAAAAACCCTATTCAAATTCCTTTTTCAAGAGAAAATTCAATTGCTTTTAATGATATAAAAGGTTCACTATTTAATTTTGATACATTAAATTTTTACCATATTTATTTATTAGATGAAAATTTATCAATAATTTCAAAAACAGAATCCAATATAAATGGAAAATTTAATTTTTTAATACAAGATGATGACTATTCTAATAATATAATTCTTGCAATAGAAAAACAATCTTCTGAAAATTTCAATGAAGAAATTAGATTTAAAAATTATGGTTTATCTAATCAGCCAATTAATTTTGATAATAATCCCATTTATATTTCAGAACCTTTAAGATTTTTTGATATAAATAATATTACTTTAATAAATAAAAATTATGGAGAGATAATTTTAACTAATGGTGAAAAATATTTTTTAATCTTAAATGAACCATTTTTTAAAAAGTTATGTTTTGATAAAGATAATTATATTTTTAAAAATTATGATTTTAAAGATTCATTAGAAATTAATTTAAAATTATCAAATCAAGTAGAGGAATATGATATTTCTAACTCTTTTAAATTATTAGAATCAGTAATTGATACTTTACCTCCTTCAATAATTGATAAAAAAAATATTAATAATAATTTTTTTCTACAATTTAGTGAACCTATTTATATAGATTCTTTATCTAATCCATTCTATACAATGAACGAAGATTCATTAAAGTTTAATTTAAATTATAATTATGAAAATCCGAGTTTAATTTCCTTAAGAACATTAGTTAATAATTCTATATATATTGAATGTGATAAAATTAAGGACTTAAATGATAATTTTTTATGCAAAGATATTATCCTATTAAAAACTGAAGATAAACAAAATAACTTAGAAAATCAGAATTTTGGAAAATTATCTGGTACTATAGATTATAATGGTAAATATGATTTAATCGTAAAAGCAATAAACATAAATAATAAAAAAACTTACACTGATTTAATTTCTAATAATAATTTTGTATTTAGTAAATTAGAACCTGGATATTATAAAGTTTGGGTATATGAAAAGATAAATTTAGTTAGCGAAGATTATTTTTCAGGAACTTTAGATCCTTTAAAAAAAGCAGCAAAATTTTCTGAATATAAAGAAATTGTTTACATCAGATCAAATTGGTCTAACTCAATTTTAATAAATTTTTAAGTAGAATTATGAATGCAAAAAAAAATATGATTATTTTGTCAGGTGGTTTTGATCCTATTCATAAAGGTCATATTAGAATGTTTAAGGAAGCAAGTTTGAATGGGATGGTAGTAGCAGGGTTAAACTCAGATGAATGGTTGATTCGTAAAAAAGGTAAATTTTTTATGCCTTTTGTTGAAAGAAAAGAAATTTTAGAGTCTATTAAATATATTGATTTAGTAAAAAGTTTTGATGATAGTGACGATACTGCATGTAATTTGATTCATAAAATTGATATTGAGTTTTCTGATAAATATAATATTTTTTTTGGTAATGGTGGTGATAGGACAAACCAGACTACCCCTGAGATAAAATTTTGTAATGATAACAATATAGATTTAATTTGGGGACTAGGTGGAGGAAAAATCCAATCATCATCTGATTTACTGAAAAATTGGTATAAATAAATTTATTGATATTTTATAAAATCGTGTAAATTACTTGGTCGTTTTTAAAAAGTATATTCCGGCATAGCTCAGTTGGTTAGAGCAGTGGACTGTTAATCCACGTGTCCCTGGTTCGAGTCCAGGTGCCGGAGCAAATATAAAACCCCTTGAATAAGAGGGGTTTTTTTATGTTATAATTACTTATAAAATATTTGAATACTAAAAGCCTCTTTCTCAAACCTTATATGTTTTGTATATTAAAACGCTATTATAAATAAAATAATTAAAATTTATCTGATGGAAAAAGTAGTATCATACCTTACATTATTTGAATTTATAAAACAAAATCAAATTGTTTTATTTTTAATTCTAATTTTTTTATCATATCTATTAGCATCAATAATTGATAGAGTTTTCATTTATATTTTAAAAAAAATAGCTTTAAAAACTAAAAATGATACTGATGATCAACTAATTGAAACCATTCATCCTGCTGTATATAAAACCATACTTTATTTAGGTTTTTATTTTGCGTTTAAAGCAATAAATCTTCCACAAGATTTAGATTTTATTGTAAAAAGCTTGATTAAGTCTATAATTGTAATTAACTGGTCTTTAGCAATTTTTAGATCTTTTTTAGTTATTATAAATTGGGCTTCAAAAAAAGATGATGATAGCAAGTTTATTAAAAAGAAAACAATACCCTTATTTGATAATCTAGGTAAAATAATAATTTTTCTATTTTCAGTTTATTTTCTTATGCTTTGTTGGGGAATTAATGTTACAGCATGGATTGCATCAGCAGGTATTATAAGTGTTGTACTTGGATTCGCGGCAAAAGATACATTGGGTAATTTATTTGCAGGTATTTTCATAATGGCAGATAGTCCATATAAGGAAGGTGATTATATAAATTTAGATTCAGGTGAGAGAGGCTATGTTAGAGATATTGGAATTAGAAGTACACGTATACAAACCAGAGATGATATAGAAATAACGATACCTAACTCAGTTATAGCAAATTCTAAAATTATTAATGAAAGTGGAGGTACTCATGAAAAAGAAAGAATTAGAATTACTGTTGAAGTTGCTTATGGTACTGAAGTTGATAAAGTAAAAAATATAATGAACGAAATTGCTATATCATCAGAAAATGTATGTAAAAAACCACATCCCAGAGTAAGATTCAGAGAATTTGCTGCATCAGGTCTAAAATTCCAATTGCTAGCATGGATAGAAAAGCCTGAATTTAGAGGCAGAGTAATAGATGAACTTTCAACTTTAATTTATAATGCGTTTAATGATAATGGAATTGAAATACCGTTCCCACAACGGACCATTCACATAAAAAAAACTGATTTATTATCTGATAAATAAATGTTAGAAAAAATATTTATTGATAAAGATATTAGTTTAGCTCAAACAATGCCATCTTATTTTTATTTGAAATCAGAATATTATGATTTATCAATAGAAAAAATATTTAAAAATAGCTGGCAATTCATTACAGATATTAATTCATTAAAATCAAAAATTCATCCATTTACTTTACTCAATCACTCATTAAACGAACCTTTAATTTTAACTAAGAAAGATAATGAGTTTATTTGTTTAAGTAATGTTTGTCCTCACAGAGGAAGTTTGTTATGTCAGAACGAAACTAATGCTAGAAATATAAGATGTCAATATCATGGTAGAGTGTTTGACTTAGAAGGTCGAATGTTATCTGCTCCTGGATTCAATAAGGTTAAAAATTTTCCTTTGGAGTCTGATCATTTGACTCAATTATCATTAAAAAAATGGAAGAATTTTATTTTTATATCATTAAATCCAAAAATAGATATATCAGAGATAACTAAAGATATAAATGAAAGATTAGGTTGGTATCCATTTGAACAATTGAATTTTGATAACTCTGCTTCAAATGAATATATCATTGATGTACATTGGTCATTATATTGTGAAAATTATTTAGAAGGTTTTCATGTTTCTTTTGTACACAAAGGACTTAATGATGATATTGAGCTAGATTCTTATAAAACGAAAACTCTAGAAAATGGAGTTCTCCAATATACTCTTTCAAAAACAAAAAAAAATGCCCTTAAGATTCCTAATGGCTTTTTAGATAGTAATGAATATATTTATGCATACTATTATTGGATTTTTCCAAATGTAATGTTGAATTTTTATAATTGGGGTATTTCAATCAATATAATTGAACCAATAAATAAAGAAAAAACAAAAATTAGATTTTTATCTTATCCAATAAACGGTAAAAAACAACCCTCAAACTCCGGTGCTAGTTTGGACAAGGTTGAAAAAGAAGATCAAGATATTGTCTTAAGTGTTCAAAAAGGTATTAAATCAAAATTTTATGATAGAGGAAGATATTCGTCACAACATGAGATAGGTGTACATCATTTTCATAGATTGATATGCAAGGCAATAAATTAAATATTTTATATGTTGAACCATTTTATTCAGGTTCACACAAAAAATGGATTGATGATTATTCAAAATTTTCAAATCATAATATAGAAATTCTCTCCTTGCCTGGTAAAAAATGGAAATGGCGCATGCATGGAGGCGCAATTTCTTTAGCTAAAGAATATAACAATATGAACATTGTATTTGATATTATACTATGTTCTGATATGTTAAATCTGCCTGTTTTCAAATCTCTTTGTAATGATAATTTATCTCGATCTAAAGTATTAATATATTTTCATGAAAATCAGTTATCATATCCATGGTCGCCAAATGACAAAGATTTAAAATTAGATAGAGATTTAAATTATTATTATATCAATTATACTTCATCTTTAATAAGTGATTATAATTATTTTAACTCTCAGTACCATCTAGATAGTTATATTAATGGATTAAGAAAATATTTAAAAAAAATGCCAGATTTTAGAAATTTAGAATCTATAGATCTAATTAAAAAAAAATCATCAGTTTTACCTATAGGTTGCAATTTATCTGAAAATAATTTGAAGAAAATTGAACATCCTATAATTCTTTGGAACCATAGATGGGAGTATGATAAAAATCCTAAATTATTTTTTGAAACACTATTTGAATTAAATGATTTAAAAATAGATTTTAGTTTAATTATCCTTGGAGAAAATTATAGTGAGTACCCAAAAATATTTGATACTGCTAAAGATAAACTAAATAATAAAATTATTCATTTTGGATATTGTGAAAATTATACTCAATACTTAAGATATTTAAAAATGTCAAATATTCTTCCAGTTACTTCACATCAAGATTTTTTTGGAATAAGTGTTGTTGAGGCAGTTTCATATGGATGCTATCCAATATTACCTAAAAGACTGACCTATCCAGATTTATTTAATTACAAAAAAAATAATTTTTTATTTTATAATTCTGATTTAGAGTTAAAAGATAAATTAGTATCAGTGATAAAAAATATTAAAGATTATTCTTCTACAATTAAAGAAATAAGTCAAGAAATATTTTACAAATTTAATTGGAAAAATATCTCAAAAAAATATGACTCTGCATTTGAAAAACAAATGGGTTAATTATTATTAATTAATTTCAAATGCTTCATATCTAGCGTTACCATTACTTATAATTCTGAGCATGATTGCATCGCCTGAATTATATTTTTCAATAATTGAATTATAGTCATCAACAGAATTTATGATTGTACTACCTATTTCTGTTATAATATCACCAGTCCTTATATTTTTTTCATATGCATTAGATGATTTGTCAATTGATGTAATAACTATTCCATCACCTTTATCATTAGATTTGACTTTTAAACCAAGTAGGTCAAAACTATTTGATCTTGAACCTGAAAAAATATTTACTACTTCTTTTTGGTCTGGTCTTAGGCCTAAGGTAACTGTAATATTTTTTATATATCCATCTCGTATTATACCAAAATTTATTACATCTCCTGGTTTTGCGTTTGAAACGTTATTTCTAAGTTCATTTACATTTTGAACTTCTATTCCGTTCATTGATTTAATAATATCTTTTTCTTTTAAACCCGACAAATCAGCAGGGCTATCTTTTGATACAAAAGATATAAGCACACCTTTTTTAGAATCTAGATTAAGAGCTTTCATCATATCTTCATCAATTGCACCAATAGTTACGCCTAAAAATCCTCTTCTAACTTTTCCACCATCAATTAAATCTTCTACTACTCTCATCACTTGATTAATTGGTACTGCAAAGCCTACACCTGCATTTGATCTTGAAAATCCATCAGTCGCTATAGCTGTATTGATTCCAATTAACTCTCCATACAAATTAAATAGGCCACCTCCTGAATTCCCTGGATTAATTGCTGCATCATGTTGGATGAAATTTTCAAAATTTAATCTTGAGATTACATCACTTCTGCCTGTCGCACTTACAATACCTGCAGTTACTGTATGATTTAAGTGAAGACCAAATGGACTTCCGATTGCGATTATCCACTCACCAATTTCTAAATTTGTCGAGTTCCCAGGGTTGGCTTCTTGAAGATTATCAGTATTTATTTGAATAACAGCAATATCAGATAACGGATCAGTAGCAACAATTGTCGCATCAATTTCTCTTCTATCAAATAATACAACCCTTACTTCTTCAGCACCTTCAATAACATGATTATTAGTAATTATATAACCTTCATTTTCATCAATAATTACTCCCGAACCTAATGATTGTGCTTTTCTTTCTGGTTGTCTAGAATCATCTTCAAATCCAAAATCATCAAATGGATTGAAAAAAAACATATTATTCATCTTTTCAGTTTTTTCAGAAACTATTGAAACAATAGTTGGACTTTGATTTTTAGAAACATCTATAAAAGCTTGGTTAAATTGATTGTAGTTTGAAAAAATAAAAGATAATGATATTAAAAGCGTTATAATTTTATTCATGTATTTAAATAATCCTATAGTTATGTATTTTTTTAATGCAAAAAATTTAAATATGTTCCAATTTTAGCAATAATAATTTAATAAAAAAGAGGTTATATATGAGAACAGTTTTAGTTACAGGTATAAGTACTGGTATAGGAAAAGCAATAGCAGAGGAATTATTGAATAATGATTTTTTTGTTATAGGAAGTGTTCGGAAAAAAGAAGATGCTGATTATTTTACAAATAATTTTAAAGGGAAGTTTGAACATGTAGTTTTTGATTTGACAAAAAAAGAAGAAATTTTAAATGCCAAAGAAGAAGTAAAAACAATATTAAAAAATAATAACAGTTATCTATCATGTATAATTAACAATGCAGGAATTGCACTTGGTGGTCCTGTAAGATATTTAGATGTAGAAGTATTTAGGAAACAATTTGAAGTTAATCTTTTTGGATTAATAGAAGTTACTAAATCATTTTTGGGGATGTTAATCGATAAAAATGATTATAAAATGAAAAATAAAATAATAAATATTGGTTCTATAAGTGGTAAAAGATCTTATCCGTTTGTGGGCCCTTATACTGCATCCAAGCATGCACTTGAAGGATTTACTGATTCTTTAAGAAGAGAGTTGCTTATTCATAACGTTGATGTTGTATTAATTCAACCAGGACCAATTAAAACTGCAATATGGGATAAAGTACCTAAAATAGATGATAATCCATTTTTGAAAACTGAATATGAGAACTCATTAAGACAGTTTAATAAAGCATACATAAAATCCGGTTCTAAAGGTTTAAATCCTAAAATCATTGGGGATAAAGTAGTTAAAATTTTGATGATAAATAAGCCTAGAACGCGTTATGTTATTACTCCAAATTACTTCATGAATTATTTTCTTACTCAAATTTTACCTGATAGATGGATGGATAAGTTGTTTGCTAAAGTTTTAAAACTTAAAGATTAAAATATGTCGAAATTTTCAATGAATTTTTTCATGGCTTTAGCAATGTTCAGTTGGGGGGTTGCATGGACAAATGCTAAAATTGTAAATGAATATCTATCATTTAATAATTTAATTTTTTTTAGGTTTCTAATTGGTTTTATATCAATATATCCATTAATAATTAAAAATGATATTAAAAAATATTTTAAGTTTAAAAATTTAAAATTCATAATACCATGTAGCATACTTTTTTATATATATAATTTATTTTTTTTTATGGGTACACATTACTCTTATGCTGGAAAAGGTGCAGTTTTAGTAACCTCACTGAACCCTATTTTTACTTTTTTTATTATGACAGTAATCGTTAAAAAAATTAATCTTAAAGAAATTTTTGGTATTACTATTGGTTTATTAGGCGGTTTAATCATAATGAATGTATTTAATGAAGGTTTTTCAACTATTTTTGATATAAATAATATTTTTTTCCTTTTGTGTGCAATAACATGGGGTATTAATACAGTAATTACAAACTTTGGACAAAAAGATACTCCGCCATTTCATTTCATATTTTTATGTTATTTTTTTACAACAATAATTTCATTCCCTTTTACAGAGTTTCAATTGATTAATCTTAAAGATTTAGATTTAAAATTTTATTTTAATTTTATGATTGTTTCTCTTGGTGCCATGTCTTTTGGTACATCTATGTACTTATATGCAACTCCAAAGCTTGGACCAATAAAAGCAAGTGCTTACATTTTTTCTGTACCTTTTATAGCACTTGTTACTGCAAATATATTTTTAAATGAACCGATTACTTTAAATATAATTATAGGAGGATTAATCAGTCTTTCGGCAGTTTACCTAATAAATAAAAAATAATTATTTTAAAGAGTTCCAGTGTTCATAAATCATAACCATTGCCAGAGTATCTAGTTCACAGTATTGCAATAATGCTTTTGTTAAAATATTTCTTTCCTCTTTAGTCATGTCTGTAAATTGAAGTTTAGAATAAGCTAACATCGCTGCCGCTCCATCTTCTATTTTTTCATCTAAAAAATATAATTGGTCTTTATCAATATTTAAATTTTCATATTTATTTTCAAGCAATTGGTAAGGATTACAAATTTCATTGGTTTGATCATTAATTTTCCAAAGAGTTTTGTTTTTAAGATGTGTACCAAAGTCTATTTTTTGACTATATTTATTTTTTATGTATTTACTATCTGAAAATATTGCTGGAAGAACATATTTAAGAGAATTTGAACCTTTCATTTTAGGATGATAATAGTATTTTTTCACATAATCAAGCAGATCAATCATATTTCTATCTCCTACGATTTTATTTTTTGGATTGATAGAACATTTTCTATACGTAATTGTATCAATCCAATCTATTAATTCTTTGTATTTAGATTCATCTTCTTGAATCATTTGATTTCTTATTTGTTGTAAAACAGTATTTTCATGAGCTGAATAACGAAAAATATTACCATTATCTTTATCTAATATCTTTTTCAGTTCTTTCACAAATTGATAATTGGGAAAGTTATTTGCATCATTCTCAATCCATTCATAATGTTTTATTGTTCCATTTTTGAAAAGTGTATGACATGAAAATTGAAAGGCTATTTGCTCATATGGAGATCTGTTTTTATGGAATGGAACTGCTATCATACATGTTTCAAAATCTATAAAGTGAAGAGGAAATTTCCATTTTTGTATTTCATTAAATAAATCTGGTTTGATATCTTCGATTAAGGATTTGTTAACTGTCTTTTGAACCTGTAAATATTGTCTTTCATTTAAAGTTTCTACAAAACTACTTGCGTAAATATCTTTCATTTTATAAAGGTTAGAATTTATAATTTTTTGTGATTGTCTATAATTCCATATTTCAAAAATATTTGGTTCATCTATGTCAAAATTTTCAAAAACTTTGCTCCAACATTGAAAATAACCACTTTTGTCATTATTCATTTTGTCTTTAAACTCACAAGATTTACACTTCAATCCTAAGTTAGTTTTATAAAATTTATCATCATTATAATATTCGCCATATTCCTTTATTTTATTAATGAAACTTTCATCATTTACCTTTTTTTTATAGCTACCATCGTAAATCATTTCAACGAAATGACTTACATCAATTTTAATTAAAATCTCATTACCTAAATCATCGTAGTTAATTGTTTTGTTGACAATAATTTTTTTTCTATTACCAGTTTTTGTTATTTTGAAAAATTGATTTAAACCATTAATTGAAGTTTTTTTATTTTTATCAGCTAACATTAAATAAGGTTTAATATTATAATTTGGTAGGGCTCTTTCCATTACCCATAATTGAAATGCTACATCATAAAAGTATGGTATCCAATTTGGTTTAACATAATTTGATTTATTAAAAAAATTATTTTCTGACTTGTAAGATTTTGCCTTAACTTCAATTAGATCTATATTGTTACCATCCTTAACTAAAATATCTACTCTTATTAAAAAATAGTTAAACTTGATGGCTGCCTCGTAAATTATAACCTTATCATTATGTAACAATTTGTTAGTTTGTTCTATTGCCTCATCAATATCTAAAGTATCAATGTTGTAACCATTAGGATGATAGTATTTTGCTAATTCACCTACCTGAAATCCACCTTCTGCTAGAGCTAGTAGGAATTCATCATCATTTTTAGAGTTCGTAAATTGCTTTTTATTTGTATAGAATAGTTTTGTGGGGCAAGTCAAAGCTAAATTAAATCTACTTTTAGTTAAGTATCGTTTTTTTGCAATCATGTATGATATTTTTATATTAAATACTTTTTGAAAAATTTTAGATAAATTGGGAATAATTTTTTATAAATATCTGGATAATATGTATTGGATTCATGCTCATACTTATTTTTATCAATTTCATATTGTTTTTTATTAACTAAAGGAAGTGCTGATATATGTTCACCTTGATATCTATAAATTTCAACGTTTACATTTTTATTATTATTGAATATTCTGTCTATTGATTTATATGAAGATCCTAAAAATCTATCAAGTGAACCTTGGGAGATTAAAATTGGAGTTTTAATTCTTTTCAAATTTCTTTTTATTTTACCTGATAAAACTAAAACTGCTATATTAAATATACTTCTTGCAGGAATTTTATTATTCCAATCACCTAACTTATTTTCGGGTATTATAGGCCAAAAGCAAAAACTATCTGGCAAATAACATTCTACATCTTTTGGCGATGTTTGATATATTTTTATAAATTTATTTTTAAATAATAAATCTAAAAAAATGCTTTTGTATATTAATTTTTTAAAAACAAACGGCCATTTAGGAAATTCAAAACATGCAGGATTTTGTGAGTACACTGCTTGGATGGGTTGCTTTTTATTTTCTAAATTCTTAGCCGCCATCATTGCTAGAGCTGCAGACATTGATTCACCGAAAAGACCAATTTTTTTAATTTTTTTGTCACGTCTCATAAAATTTACTGCAGATAAAATATCTTCAATTTGGTGTTTAGCAGATAGATATCTTTTTGGATAACCTTTAATATTTTCAGAATCACCAAATCCTCTATAATCAAAAACTAATGATGATATTCCTTGATTTGAAAAGTCTTCAGCAATGATATTTAATCCAAAATCTTTTTGTGATCCTGTACCATGAAATAATATAATTACTGATTCGTAATTTTTTTTAGATTTAAAAAACCACCCACTAATTTTAGATTTATCAGAAAGAAAGTAGACTTGTTCATAATTATTTTCAGTCACTTTAATTATAATTTAATTATCTAATTTTTTTTTAGTTTTTTTCATACTATTCAATTTTTTATTTTTTTTTATTTTTTGAGGTTTTTTTTCAGGATTCTCTTTGTAATACTTCTTTTTAATTTTTTTTCTCTTATCTTTGTAGTCTTGCTTCAATAATTCAATATTTTTTTTGAATTCTTCTTTCAAAATTTCTCGATCATTTTTAAAATTATTTCTAAGTTCTTCTAAAAGTTTTTGAAGTTTAGGGTCTTGAATTTTTTTATCTTCTTTTTCCCAGTTTTGAATTTGATTTACGTCAACTTTTTCTAATTCTTTTTCACTACTTATTATAAGATTAAATATTACAATTGTAAAAATTATAGAATTAAATATTCTACTCATAAGATTATTCCTTGATTAAATTATTTTTTTTATTTTTTTTAATTCGAATGCCAGCCACATAATACTAATTATAGAAGCACATATGCAAGAAATGAGTATTGAAAGCCAGGCAAATTCTACTGGTTTTTCCTTTATTACAATAAAGTACCATCCAAATGAACAGCTTATAATAATGACTCTTAGGCATGTAATTATAAACATAGGATAAGATTTACCAAGACCTTGAATTGTTCTACTGCATATCATTGATAGAGTTACGAAAGGTACCGCAAATGAAAAAATATTAAAATAGCTAACACCAAGCTTTACAACTTCAGTATCATTTATGAAGATTGGTAGAATAATATTTGAACAGTAAAAAAAGAATAAACCAAATGAAATTGAAATAATTAGGGCATATTTGATACAATGTTTTAAAATAATTTTAATTAAATTATATTTTTTTGCACCGTAAAACATTCCAACAATAGTAATCATACTTGTAGATAGTGATAATAAGGGAATAAAAAATAAATGCTCTATTCTATGAACTGTCGCGTATGCTGCCAAGGCACCTTCCGGATTTGAGGTTTTACTAAGTATAATATTGTATGTATAAATACCCATAGACATTATTAGCATAGACAATGCTGATGGTATCCCAATCTTAAAGATTGGCCATAAATATTTGTTTTGTAATTTAAAATTTTTAAAGTTTAAAGATAAGTAAGCTCTATCTTTAAAAATTATTATATATACAAAAGAAATAAATACAATAAATTGACTAATAACAGTTGCAGCTGCAGCACCTTTAACGTTAAAGTAAGGTATGAGTAATGGATCTAAAATAATATTTAAAATTGTACCAAAGCCTAATATTTTCATTGGTAATATTGTATCACCTTCACCAGATAAAATGGATCTAAAAAAAATTCCTAAAATCATAAAAGGTGTTCCAATAATTAGTGTAAAGAAATAATCATAGGCATAAATAAAAGATTTTTCTTTAGCACCCTGAGATGATAAAATATTTTCTCCAAAAAAAAATCCAATTATTATAAAAATAGCAGAAAGAAAAATTCCTAAAATAATTGTGTGTTGTGCAAAAAAATCAGCTTTTTCTTTATTCTTCTGACCAATACTTTGTGCAATAACAGTGGTAGCTCCAGAGCCTAATCCAAATGTTATTCCCATGATTATGAATAAAGCAGGAAATACAACACCCAGACCTGCAAGAGCTTCCCATCCGACCCACCTACCAATAAAAGCAGTATCTATTAAGGTATAAATAGCTTGAACACTCATACCAAGCATCATTGGGATTGATAATTTCCAAATGGATTTTTTTGGATTTTTTATAAAATCCTCTAATCTATTTTTTTTCAATTATTTGGGAATTAATTTGAGACTTCGTTGAATAAATTTTTTATCCTCAAATTCATTATTTAATTTTATTTCATTTAATGTAAGTAATGTAGATGATTGTTTTTGTACATTTTTTACCATTAGTTCATTCATTACATAATAAGATTCTATTTTTTTAAAATTAAAAATTTTATTTTTTAATAAATTATTTTCTTTATCAAAAGAATCTTCTTCATAAACTATAAATATTCCATCTTCAACTTCTTTGATTTTTGTAATATGTTTTGAATATTCACTTTCAATTTCTTTTGGAGTACTTTCGAGAAAATAAAATCCATTTTCATCAGTTTTGATTATTTTGTAGTTGTAATCTTCAATTATTCTATTTGTTAAATCCTCAAAACTAAGATCAGAGCCCATAAAAGAATCACTTTTTTGGCTTGCTTTTATTCTTCTAAATCTAGAAAAACCTGGGAGCCACATTGTCATAAAATCATCTTCATCTTCTTTTTCAATTTTCAAAAAAGATATCCCCTTATCTTTTCTAGGTTTTAAAAACCATATCATTTGCTTTTTACTATCATCTTTAGACATTGAGATTAATTCAAGGGTTTTCTTTTTTTTATCTTTATTAATTAATACCATAGTATTGATTGATTTTACATCGTTAGGTTTTGGTCTTTCATCTAATAAATTAGCAAGCTCAATTCCAGTCATTGCAAATAAATTTTTAAATAGAATAAATATTATTAATAATTTCATTTTCTCCTCATTATTTCATTTTAGTTTTAAAAATTTCTAAAGCAGATGCTAATAATGTTAGTGCTCCAATTGATGTTGATAGCATGGCGAAAACCATTAATCCTCCTACGTGAGCTAGCGGGATTATTGTAGATAGAAGTAATGAACCAAAAGCCATGTTTGATGTTGCATCTAAAATTATAGGATATCCAACATTATCAATAGTTTCAGTAGATATATTATTTTTATTATCATCTTTAATTCGTTTGAATTCTGTAATATAATGAATTGTAAAATCAACGCCTACGCCAAGTATAATAGAGCTTAATATAGCAGTTAAATGAGTTAGCTCAATTCCAAACCAGCCCATTAGTCCAAAGTTTAAAATTATAGCGCTAAACAAAGGTATGATTGACATTAAACCATATCTCCATGATCTAAAAAATAGTGAAGAAATTGTTAAAATTACTAAGAGCGAAAGAATTATACTTGAAATTGATGATTTAATAACAAGCCACATAAAGTCTTCAATAAATATCATCATTCCAGTAATTTCAAATTTCAAATCATTATTAATTGAAGATATATTTCTATCAATAAAATCATTCATATTTTGAATTAATATTGGCACTTCAACTGTTGAAAAGGTTTTCATTAACCCCGTAAGGATTCCTTGGTCACCATCATAGTTAACTAATGAACTTAAATCAGATTCTTCATTCATCTCATATAAAAATAATAAATTATTTATCTGTTGAGCTGAATCTGGAATAGTATAAAAGTCTTGATTGTCATCCATAATTGTTTTATGAAGCTGTTTAATAACATCATTTATTGAAATTGTTGATGTGACATTTTTTGTTGTATCTAAATAGTTTTGAATTTTTTGGATATCTTTCAAATTTTTTGGATTTTTCAAACCATCATATCCTGATTCGCTTGTTACTCTCAAAATCACATTAACATTTCCCATTAAATATTTATCGAGAAACTCAGCTGAATCTCTTATTATATTTCCTTCGCGAAACATTTTATTATATTGAACCTCAACATTAATTAGAAAAATTCCACCAATAGCAAATAAGGTAATAAAAATACCTGAAAAGAGTACTTTTTTGGGACTTTTTGTTACTAAAGTACCAAATACTTTCATTGTTTTTTCAACAAGACTTGGTTTAGATATTGCTTTTGAATTTGGATTCCAATTTAGAAGCATAATTAAAGAAGGCAACATGGTATTTGATAGTAGCCATGCCCACATAATTCCAAATGCAATAGTTATTCCATATCCTGTTAATGATACAATGGGAGAAAATAATAGCATTAGGAAAGCTGCAGATGTAGTTATAGATGTCAGAAAAATTGGTAAAAATAGATTATTCATTGCATTCTCAATAGCTTCTTTTTTATTCTTACATTTTCTAAATTCTTTAAAAAATCTGCTCAAAACGTGAACCCCATCAGAATTAGCAATTGTTAGCATTACTATTGGCATTGATGTATTCATCATGGTAAAGTAGAATTGTTTAGTTTCGGTAAAATAATAAATCCAGCCCATGAACCCAAACATAGCACCTAGTGATGTAAAAATAGTGAATAAAATTAATGCGACTGCTTTAATATTTCTAAGATTAACGAAAAGTATAAATCCCATCAAGATAAGACCAAAAAATAAAAGGATTTGAACTTCTTTTTGTACCATTTCTGGAACTGCTCCAGTAACGTATGCCTGACCTCCATAAAATAGATCGTAATTTTTTTCATATTTATCAGTGATTCTATGAATTTCTTTTGATAAATCAACATAAACACCCTCAATATTTTCTGGAATGATTATTATATTTGCAAATTCATTTGAATTACTTACGACTCTAGATTTAATAATTTTATTTTCATTTAAATAATTAATTGCAGAAAATATTTTAGAATCATTAATTGGAGAAGTAATCAAGCTATCTATTACTATTGAGCTATCAGCTGGGTCAAGTGAAATTTTGTCAAGTGTGGTTAATGAAATTACTTCATCAACAGTATTTAGCTCACTTAATTGATTTGATAAATCTGAAATTACATTTAAGTCTTTAATATTGAAGATATTTTTATGCTTATTACCAATCGCAACATACATATATTCTGTAATTCCATAATCGTTCTGTATTTCTTCAAAAATTTGTTTTGAACCAATATCATCTGGTAATAAGTTTGTCATATCATCATCTTGTGTCACATAAACTGAACCAGATGCGATGAAGAAAGTAAACAATAATGATGTAATTAAAACTGATAAGGGATTATTTACAGACCTAGTTATTAATAATTTATTTAAATAGTTTATCATTTATAAATGAAATATTAGTAAAAATACATAATAAAATTAAGATTTAAGATTACACTAAACAAAGAACATTAATGCTATACTTTGTAACAAACATTTTAGTAAATTTAAAAGTATGTAAAATAATTATATTGAAAGGATTTAATAAATGGATAATTCATTAAATAATTATATGGAAAAAGTTATTTCAAGAAATCCTAGTCAGCCTGAATTTCATCAAGCTGTTGAAGAGGTATTAGAATCAATATGGCCTTTTCTAAAACATAATCCGCATTATATCCACGCTAATATTCTAGATAGATTAGTTGAACCAGAAAGAGTTTTAATGTTTAGAGTGCCATGGAAAGATGATAAAGGAAATATTCAAGTTAATAGAGGCTTTAGAGTTGAATTTAATTCAGCAATAGGACCTTACAAAGGAGGATTGAGATTCCATCCATCTGTGAATCTTGGAATTTTAAAATTTTTAGGCTTCGAACAAGTTTTTAAAAATAGTCTAACAACTCTTCCTTTAGGAGGTGGAAAAGGAGGAGCTGATTTTGATCCTAAAGGTAAATCAGATAGTGAAGTAATGAGTTTCTGTCAATCTTTTATGACTGAATTACAAAGACACATTGGACCTTACACTGACGTACCTGCTGGAGATATAGGAGTAGGAGGTAGAGAATTAGGATTTCTATTTGGACAGTATAAGAGAATTAGAAATGAGTTTACAGGTGTTTTAACTGGTAAAGGTATTAATTGGGGAGGTAGCTTGATTCGTCCTGAGGCAACTGGATATGGAGCAGTTTACTTTGCTGAAGAAATGTTTAAACTAAAAGGAGACTCTATAAAAGATAAGACTGTTGCGATTTCAGGTTCAGGTAATGTAGCTCAATATGCACTTGAGAAAATAAATCAATTAGGGGGTAAAGTTGTAACTTTATCAGATTCTTCAGGTACTATTTATGATAAAGATGGTATAGATAACGAAAAGTTAGAATATGTGATTGATTTGAAGAATAATAAAAGGGGAAGAATAAAAGAATACGCTGATCAATATAATGCTGAATATTTTGAAAGTTCTAGACCCTGGAATATAAAATGTGATGTTGCAATTCCTTGTGCTACACAAAATGAATTAGAACTTCAAGATGCGAAAAACTTGGTTGCAAATGGATGTGTTTGTGTAGTAGAAGGTGCAAATATGCCCACCAGTCCAGATGCGGTTGAAGTTCTATTAGAAAGTAAAGTTTTATTTGCTCCAGGTAAGGCTGCTAATGCAGGAGGTGTTGCAGTGTCAGGATTAGAAATGAGTCAGAATAGTATTTTTGCATCGTGGTCCAGACAAGAGGTTGATAATAAATTAAAAAATATTATGAAAAATATTCATCAGCAGTGTGTTACACATGGTACAGAAGATGACTATATTAATTATATTAGAGGAGCTAATATTGCTGGATTTATAAAAGTTGCAGATTCAATGCTTGATCAAGGAGTTGTATAGTTTTTGAAATATTTATGTCAATCATTTATATTAATTTTAATTTCATCAATTTTTCCTAAAGGAATAAACACTCATATCTTTGATGATAGTATTCTAAGGTCTAGACCTTCCTTGGATACCTTTATGGTGTCACAAAGTGGAAAGTTTTATGTACATTATGATTTATCAGGCCTTGATTCACCAATTTTAGATGATGATAACTTAAATGGTTTACCAGATTACATTGAAGAGGTAGGCATTGCTGCTGATTACGTTGATAGTATTATTGTTGATATAATGAATTTTTTACCAGTTAATCCAGATGATGATGGTGTTTATGATATTTATGTTGAAGATTTAGGAGTAGGTTATTACGGAGTAAATAATTTAGACTTTAATTCTTTAGGTGAGCATACAGGTAGCTCTTATATTAAAATTGATAATAAATATGAAGAAAGTGATTATTATACAAGTGGTTTAGATGCAATGAAAGTTACTGTAGCTCATGAGTATTTTCATGCAATTCAGAGGTCATATCAACTTCAATTTACTACAGAATCATTATTTTTCTTTGAAATGTCATCAACTTGGATTGAGGACATAATTTATCCTAACGTAAACGATTATATTGATTCAGGATGGTTATCTACTTTTTATACTGACCCAGATAAAGATATAAGAGACACCGATGGATATAGTATTGCGTTATACGCACATTTTTTATCTTCCATTATTGATCAAGATAATAATTATGAAAATTCAATTATAAAAAAAGTTTGGGAAGATTTTAGTATTACAAATAATGCATTTTTATCATTGAATAATATTTTATCTAGCCCGGATTATTCAACGACATTTATTGAAACATGGTTAGTATTTTTAACGAGAAATTTTTTCAATGGTAAGTATGATGATATGGAAAATGACTTTTATTACTACGAAGATCAAATTTATGCTATGCCCATCATCATAAATAATTCTCAAAATTTAGATGATTCAATTTCAGATATTATTTTTTTAAATAATGAATCTATTTCTTTGAGTACATTTGAACCATTCTCAAATTTTTTTATTAATATATCGGATTTAAATGAGAATTTTGTTCAAAGTATTATATTAGAGAATAATCAAGGATATCCATCATTATTTAGTTATTCTATTGAAAGCTCAGACTATTATCATATAGGTGATGATATAAGCAAAATTTATTTAAATATAGGAAGTGAAACAGAAGATGAATTTGAATTATTTTTAGATGTTCTTAAATATGATTATGGTGATATAAATCAAAATAATTTTATTAATGTTGTAGATATTATTTGTATAGTAAATTATATTTTTAATGATTTAGTTCTAAATGATTTTCAAATTATTTTGTCTGATTTAAATATTGATAATAATATAGATATTTTAGATGTGATTGAAATTGTAAATATAATTACAGAATAAGTTTTAATTTTTTAAGTATTTTTTATATTCCAGATGCTTCATCTTCATTCATTGTTTCACTTAATTTCTTATGCATAAATATCAATCCATTACCTTTTGTACCATCTACTTGAATTATTAAGGGTTCATTTAAACTTACAATATTTACATATTTTGATTTTTTAATATGATTTTGTTTACTTAGCCAATTCCAATCAATATTTTTTTTATAATCTCGATAGCCTAAAGTAAAATAACTGATCATTAAGCTGGTTAAATTTTGGAAAAAGTGACTTCCAAAAGAAGGGTCTGGGTTTAATTTATCAATTCCAATTTCAATAATTGATTTTGCATTAGTTATTTGCTCCCAATTTACAGGAATACCTAGCCAAGGATCAGAACTACCCCATCTACCAGGTCCAATTAACAAATAAGGATTTTCTGAGCCCAGAATATTATTATACTCGCCAATGACTTTAGCAATTTCTTGAGTTTTATCAATTTTAAAATTATCTAAATTAATATACATAATATTTTTTATATCTGAATAAGTACCGTTACCTAGAACTTGATTACTTGAACAAAAAATTTTAGATTTATTTTTATCAATGGCTTTTAAATTATTTTCAAAATTACTAATTGGCATTGGTTTAATTTGCAATAAACAAAATTCGTCTTCTTTTTTTTCATTTATATTTACAGCAAATTCAATTTCAAATGGACAACCAATTAAATTTTCACCTTGTTGAATAAACGTATTGAGTAGTTCATTAAGGGGAAATGAATTATATTTAATAATTGATGAAAAAGTTAGAACTCTAACACCTTCATAACTGAGAGATTCTCTAATAATATTATCTTGATTACTTATTACGCTAGCTGAAACCTTGAGCTCTCCATGAGATTCTGCAAGACTGAGATTATATTTATGTAAGTTTTTTGATTCCCCTTTTTTTATTACATCAATATTTTTATTTAAATTTAAAGCAAAGAACTTATTTTGAGAATTATTGATAGTAGATTTTGTAGAGTAGTATTGGGGTATTATATCAGGGAATTTCGGAGAATACCTTAATGACTTTTCTCCATCTGCAATTGTTTTTCCTAATCCTAAAGCTAAAAATGCAATTCCTTCTTCTCTTTTCATATGTGATACGGGATAATAATTATAACTTTGGCATACACCACTGAATGTTGGATAGAAAATTTCATCATGTTTTTTGCCAATTAATTCCATAATTATTACTGCCATTTTTTCTTCTTCATACCTTTTAGAAACAGAATCCATTAAAGATTTGGGTTCTTTATAGAAAGTTGACGCATAAACTCTTTTAATTGCTTCACATAATTGATTATATCTTTTGTCTAAACTTCTATCTGAATTTGGAATCATCAAAGTACTATACATACCTGCTAAAGGTTTATATTGTGAATCTTCCAATAATCCTGAAGATCTAATGGCTAAAGGATATTTAACTTTTTTCAAAAGAAGTTTTAATTTTTTTGAAAGTTCTTTTGGTAATTTCGATTTGATGAATTCTTTTTCAATTATTTCATTATCTATATCTGATAGTGCTTTATCCCATAAATTGTTTTTATCCATGAATTCATCAAATTCTGATGTACTAATAACAACTATATTAGGAATTCGAACATTAACATTCGGAAATTGATTTTTAAAATCATAATTTCTTAAAATAGAATTCGCAAAAGCTAGGCCTCTTGCTTTACCTCCCAATGAACCTGAGCCAATCCTAATAAATGAGTGAGTATATTCAAAATTATCAAAGGAATGGTCAACAATTATGGGATCTTTTTTTTCATCTATTGATTCATTTAGTAATTTTAAATGGTAAATTCTTCTATCCTCTATGTTTTTGAAATCATCTAAATCTATAGCTCTAAATTTTGATGCAACATTAAATTCACCTCTAGCAGCAAGCCAATTGGATAAGTGATTATTTGAAACATGGTATGACAATGATTCTTTAGGGATGTTTCTAATATTATTTTTTAATTCTTTAATATTTTTAGCTAATCCTATAACATTGCCATTTTTTGTTCTAAATTTAAATTCTCCAAAACCAAAATTATCAATGACAAGTTTTTTTAAATTTTGAAAAAAGGCATTAGAATTTTTATTTAAGTATTTTGCAGATAGCTCTTTTAGATCGTCATTTGAAATATTTTCGTTTGTCTGAAAAATAAATGGAATTGACTTATCAAATTTTCTAACCTCTTTTATTAGATTTTTACCGGCAAATTTTTCTTTTTTATTATTTATAGGAAATCTCATATCAGAAATTACACCGAGCAAGTTAAGATGATATTTTTTTATAAATTTAATTGCTTCTTCGTAATTAGTACATAAAATTATTTTAGGTCTTGCTCTCATATGTAAAAGTTTTTGGGTATCATTTAAACTTTGATTTATTAATTCTTTAGTATGATATATAATCTCCCTGTACAGAAAAGGCAACAAGCTTGAATAGTGCTGCGGCGTATCTTCAACAACTAGAATAGACCGTACATCAGCTTTTCTTGTATCCCTGCTGATATTCTTTTTATCTTCGATTAATTTGATTAAGGCTGGGAAAACATTTGAGTCACCAAACCAAATAAAAACTTGATCAAACATATTTAATTTTTCACGAGGAATTCTTTTAATTTCAGATTCGTCAAATGCTAATAGAATAATTGGTTTTTTAGGGAATTGACTTTTAATTTTACTTCCTAGATATATTGAATTTATATCTACAATTCTCATCATTATTATAACCAAATCAAACTTACGTTTTGATAACATCTCTAAAGCTTGTTTTCCTGAAGAAACATTCCAAACTCTAGGAGCATAGCTCAAATTCATTCCAATATATTCTGTTAAAATTTGTTCAGTAAGTTTACCATCTTGTTCAAGAATGTATGCATCGTAAGGGCTAGAAATTAATAGAATTTCGTGAACCCTGTGAAGCATTAGATCTTGATAATTTATATTTTTTTCATTTACCATAATAATCTTCTAAAAATATTAAACTATCGGTTAAACTATTTGAAATGAAATCTGCATTTTTGTTTAATCTTTTACGATTAATATTTTCCACATGTTGGATAAATAGTGAAGCTTCGCCATATTTTTTTAATTCATAATCTGTATATCCATCACCTATTATAATTTTTTCACCTTCAATTTGCTGAGCAACTTTTATTTTTCCTAAATCTTTTGATAATGGATTATCTTTATTAATTGAATAAATTTCTTTTTTTTCATTAAATAAAAAATTATTAGCAAAAATATTTTTTTTTGAAAAATTATATTTTGATAAAACTGGTTCTATAATATCAGTAAAACCTCCAGAAATAATATAACAGTTTTCGCAATTTTTTTCAAAAAACCTCTTATTTTCGTAAAAACTTAAGGATATTTCTTTTTTTATTTTTTCTACAGATTTATTAATATGGTTTTTATTTGCTTTGATTAATTTTATTCTTTTTGATAACGCATCACCAAATGATATTTCCCCATTCATTGCTAAATCTGTTAATTTTTTTATTTTTGATATAACTTTATTTTTATTTTTATTTTGTGCTAAAGATATATCTGATATAATTTCTAGAGACTCAGATTTTATGAATGTGCTATCAAAATCTATAAGAAGTTTTATGTTATATTTTTTTAAATCTAAGTTTTCCATTTATTATAATATAATAATTAAAACATTTTAATGTTTTGGTAAAATTCTTGTTACATTTTGTTATTATCAATATTTTGTTATAAAAGTTTATTAAAATTAAATTGATTGCGATAAATAGGAGCATTCGATGCAATTAATATTTAAGATTTTTTTAATATGTTCAGTAGGATTAGCAGAAAAAACAAATTTTCAGCTTAAAAATAGTAACTCTCAAAATACAATGATTGAGTTTAATTTAGGTGATATTTCTTTTGAAAGAAAAGAAGGCTATCACGTTATTTCAGGTTCAGAGGGAAATACTAGAGATGTGGGACTACCAGAACTTCCTACATACACATTCAATTATTCCATAGATTATAATTACGACTATGAAGTATCTTTGAATGAAAATGATTTTACCCTGTATGAAAATATTGATTTATATCCATCACAACCTATTTATAATGTTAATCAAGAGAAGACTTTTATTAAAAATAACCTAATCTATAGCAAAGATGAAGTTTACCCAGAAACAAAAATAAGTTTTAAAAGATCATCAATTAGAGGTTATGATTTGCTAACGATAGAGTTAACTCCATATGAGTATAATCCTAAAACTAAGCAATTAAAAGTCTTTAATAATTTAGAAGTTGTTATATCAGAATTAAATTTAAGAACTACTATTTCCAATAGAACTCCAAGATCTAGAGTATTTGAAAATATTTATCAAAATAGCGTTATTAATAGCAATGACTATCAAGATTCTAGAAGTTTCCAAAAACCTTCAGTTTTATATATATGTGGTGGAAATATTGCTTCATCACCTTACTTAAATCCACTTGTTGAATGGAGGCATAAACAGGGTTATGTAGTAAATGTAGTTTCGACTTCTCAAACAGGTAGCAATACTACGGATATTAAAAATTACATTACAAATGCATATAATAATTGGCAAAATCCACCTGAACATGTGTGTTTGATTGGTGATGCTAATGGCAGTATTAATGTTCCTACGTACACAGTTTATGGTGGTAACGGTTGGTCATCAGCTCAAGGTGAGGGTGATCATCCCTATACTTTGGTTGAGGGTAATGATTTATTACCAGATTTATCTATAGGAAGAATTTCTATTAGAAGTACAACTGAATTAATTACAGCTATAAACAAGATAATAGGTTATGAAAAAAATTATTCAGGTGAAACGGATTGGTTAAATAGAATGGCTTTAGTTGGAGATCCATCAGACTCAGGCATATCTACAATAATTACTAATCAATACATTGAGCAAATTGCAGAAACTCATGGTGGCATAACTGATATTGAAACACAATATGGTGGTAGTAATTACGATGATTTTATGGTTAATCAAATAAATCAAGGTGTTGCATATTTAAACTACAGAGGATTTTATGGTTTTAGTAATTTTACTAATAATGATGTTGCACAGTTAAATAATGGTTACAGATTATCTTTTATTTCTACGATTACATGTGGAACCGGTTCTTTTGCAACTGAAACTACTTGCATGACAGAATCGTTATATAGAGCAGGTACGTCGGTTAGTCCTAAAGGTGCTGTTGCGGTAGTTGGTACAGCTCAATCTTATACTCATACTGCATTTAATAATATTGTAAATATGGGTATTTTTGATGGTATTTTTCTTCATGAATCACTTACAGCTGGAGAAGCACATATTTATGGAAAATTAGCTATTGATGAAATTTATCCACAAAATCCAAATGATAACGTTTATTTATTTCAGACATGGAATAACTTACTTGGTGATCCATCTTTGCAATTATGGACATCTTCACCTCAGAATATGGTTGTACAACATAATCAAATGGTGATAAATGGTTCTGATAATTTTCAAGTATCAGTTACATCAGAATCAGGAAATCCTATTGAAGGTGCAATTGTAACCCTATCAACTGATTATCATTCCTTTGGAGGAATATTAGAATCTCAATATACTAATGTCAATGGAATCGCTGATTTCAATTTGCCATCTACAATGAACTCTGGCAATATAAATGTAACATCTAGAAAACAAAATTATATACCTGATGAATCTTTCTTTATATATTCTAACGATTTACCTCAGGTAAGCTTAAATCAATCAAGCGTAAGTATTAATGATTATGATGGTAATGGCAATGAAGTCTTAAATCCTGGAGAGACTGCAAGTTTATCTTTACAGATTGAAAATATATCTGGTTCTGCTATAGATGGAGCAATAGTCGCTAGTATAGTTTCAGAATCTAATTATATTTCTCTATCGAATAATGAAAATATAAATTTAGGTAATTTTACAACTAATAGTAATAGTCTAACATTTGATAATATTACTATTACGGCATCAAATAATATTACAGATTTAGATGACCCGATGCTGAGGTTGACAGTATTTTCTACTTCAGATGATTTACTATGGAATTACATTGTTCCCCTAAACTTTAGCTCAGCTATACTTGATTTTTCTTATAATTTAGATTCTCAATTAACTGTTGGTGGTAATAGTCAAGTTTCTCTTTCAATCAATAATACTGGTTCAATGTCACTAAACAATGCTATTGCAGAAATAGGCTTAGGAAATGACTTACTAGAATTTGATTCAAATCAATTTTTATTTAATTATATTGGACAAAATCAATCTGCTTTATCAGATAATCAAATTGTATTTTCAGCTTCAACAGATTTAATTAATGGTTCAGTAATACCAGTATCAATTAATTTAACATCTGATAGTGGATTTGAAATGCAATCTATTTTATCTGTGCAAGTTGGAAATGTTACACTAAATGACCCTGTAGGTCCAGATTTGCATGGATATTATATTTATGATATGGGAGATACTGGATATCAACTTGCTCCTGAATATGATTGGATTGAAATAGATCCTGATTTTGGTGGAGAAGGTGAAGAACTAGACATAAATGATGGTGGAGATAATTTAGATGATGTCACAACCATATCATTACCTTTTACATTTACTTTTTATGGTATTGACTATAATGAAGTTTCGGTTTGTTCAAATGGATGGATCTCATTTGGCGAAACAGATATGACTTCTTTTAGAAATTACACTTTACCTGGCCCTGGAGGACCTTCTCCAATTGTAGCAGTTTTTTGGGATGATTTAAAGACTACCAATGGTGGAGAGATATATGCTTTTCATGATGAGCAAAATAATTCTTTTATCATAGAATGGTCAAATCTTAGAACATTTATTTCAAATACTACAGAAGCTTTTCAGATAATCCTATATGATACTGGTAATGAAACACCAACGGGTGATGATGAAATGAAATTACAATACAAAGAATTTAATAATAATAGTATTGGAGATTATCCAGTTGGAAACTATGATGGTGCTGTTATTCATGGACAATATTGTACTGTTGGTATTGAAAATCATTCTGGAGATGATGGGTTACAATACACCTTTAATAATTCTTATGCAAATGGTGCTAGAACATTAACAGATCAATCAGCTCTTTTTATTACAACTAGAGGTTCTATACCTTATGCTTTACCACAAGTTTCATATAATCAGCAACAGTTTACTTTTAACGTTCCTCTGAATGAATCTGATGCAGAAAATCTAATCATAACAAATTCAGGTGAGATAGGTTCAAATTTAGCTTATGAAGTTAGTTCAGCTCCTTATCCTGTTAGTTCAAATCAAATTGATTCATATGGATATGCATATGTAGATTCAGATACAGCACAAAATATTATAGATTATAATTGGATTGATATCAGTGATGAAAACACAGTTTTAGAATTTGAAAATAATGATACTGCTGTTCAAATTGATATGGGATTTGAATTTCCTTTTTATTCAGAAAGTTTTTCTCAATGTTTAATTAATCCTAATGGATGGATAGGTTTTGAGGAAGATAATAATGGATGGAATAATCAGTCATTATTTGATGAAGATACACCAAATGGTTCAATTTTTGGATTTTGGGATGACTTGAATCCAGCTAATAGCGGTAATGAAGTAGGTTCGGGTGAGGTTAAGTATCATACTAATAGTCAACGTCTGGTAGTATGGTTTGATAATGTTATTCATTGGACAAATGTCGATAGAATATATAATTTCCAAATTGTTATAAATAATAATGGTTTAATTCAACTTAATTATTCCAATATGATTGGAGATACAGAATCTGCAACAGTTGGAATAAAATCACCTGATGGCTTGAATGGTTTGCAGATCGTTTATAATGACAGTTACATAAATGATAATTTATCAGTTGAATTTAATACTGCAAATTGGCTTTCTGTAGATTTTGTTTCAGGTAACGACCAACTTACAGATGGTACATCTGCAATATATGCTATAAATGTTAACACGACTGGTATGGAAGAAGGCACATATAATGCTTATGTGATTAATAATACTAATGCATCAGTAAATTTTGATGCTATACCAGTAACATTAAATACTCAAGGCAGTTTTTTGATTGGAGATTTAAATCAGGATAGCGTTTTAGATATCATAGATGTCGTCAGTTTAGTATCAATAATCATGGGTAATGTAGATACAACAAGTTTAGATCAATTAGTTGGAGATTTAAATGGTGATGCGTTCTTGAATGTTCAAGATATTATATTGTTAGTTGGAATTATTTTGAGTAACTAAATTTTTTTTAAAGTTCTTTTAGGTCTGATAATAATTTAATCAACATATCTTTTGCATCACCAAATACCATAATTGAATTATCATATCCAAACAATTCGTTTTGAACCCCAGCAAAACCAGTATTCATAGTACGTTTATTAATAATTACTGTTCTAGCTTTATCAACATTTAAAATAGGCATACCATAAATTGGACTTGATTTATCTGATCTTGCTGCTGGATTTACAACATCATTTGCACCCAAAACAATAGCAACGTCACAATCTTCAAATTCTGGGTTTATTTCATCTAAATCTTTAAGTTGCTCGTATGGGATATTAGCTTCGGCTAGTAGAACATTCATATGGCCAGGCATTCTGCCAGCTACTGGATGAATTGCATATAATACATTTTTACCTTTATCTTCGAGGAACTCAGCAACTTCTCTAATTGCGTGCTGTGCCTGAGCTACAGCTAAACCATATCCAGGAACAACAATTATTTTTTCTGCAGCATCAAAAATCATAGCTGCTTCTTCTGTAGAATAACTCTTAATATTAACTTGTTTCCCATCGTTAGATCCACTTTCTATTTCACCACCAACAGCCCCAAAGATTACATTTGAAAGTGAGCGATTCATACCTTTACACATTATTTGAGTAAGGATCATACCAGATGCTCCAACTAAACTACCACATATAATAAGAGCATTACCCGCTGATGGATTATTTGATACCAAAACAAAACCCGTCATAGCAGCCGCAATACCTGAATATGAGTTAAGAAGTGAAATCACAACTGGCATATCAGCACCACCTATAGGAATAACTAAGAATATACCTAGTAATCCAGCTAAGATAATAATAGTGTATAGTGAATTAATACCATAGTTTGGAATCATATAAGATGCGACAATTATAAATAAAGCTAAGACTCCATTAAAAAGCTGTTGTCCTGGAAAAGTTATAGGCTTTGTTGAAATTAGGCCTTGAAGCTTACCAAATGCAATGAAGCTTCCCGTTAATGTTAATGTACCTATTAATACGCTAAGTGAAACTGAAATTATTAAAATTAGTGATGGATCAAATGAGGGGTTAACTAAGCTTTCACTACCTAAAAATTCCGATGATGCAACTAAGGCTGAAGCACCTCCACCAAAACCATTAAATATTGCAACTAGTTGAGGCATTTGGGTCATCTCAACTTTAATTGCAAAGAATGCTCCAATGATTGAACCTATTATCATTGCAATTGCTATCATTTTTAAATCTAAGTCAGTACCTGTGTATACAGTTGCTACTATAGCAATTAACATCCCAATGGAAGCAGTAATATTTCCATTTCTTGCAGTTTTTGGATGACTTAGCATTTTAAGTCCGTAAATAAAACAAATCGCTGATATTAAATAAGATATATCCTTCATCTATTTCCTTTTAAACATTTTTAACATTCTATCCGTAACCATAAATCCTCCCACAACATTTATCATAGCAAAGATTACTGATGCAAAACCAAGCCACATGCCTAAATCACCTTTGAAATTTGTAGCTAAAACAGCCCCAATGATTGCAATTCCTGAAATTGCATTTGAACCAGACATAAGAGGTGTGTGTAGTGTCGGTGGAACTTTTGTTATTATCTCAAAACCCACAAAAACAGCTAAAATAAAAATAGTTATAGTTGTAATATCCATTTATTTTTGCTCCTTTTCTAAAAATTTGCTTAGAATCTCATTGTTAACTTCTCCGTTATTAAGAATAAGAGAACCGTTTGTTATTTCATCTTCAAGATTTAGTGGATTTTCACCATTGTATATGTGATTGAAAAGATTGAATAGATTTTTCGCATAAAGTTGGCTTGCATCTTGTGCCATTGTACTTGGCAAATATGATCTACCATCTATAATGACATCTTTATGACTGATTATATCATCACATTTTGTGAGTTCGCAATTTCCACCATTAACTGCGGCTAAATCAATTATGGCAGAACCAGGCTGCATACTTTCAACCATTTCTTTGCTAATTAAAATAGGAGCGGGTTTCTCAGGTATTAATGCAGTAGAAATTATAATATCCATACTTTTAATAGTTTCATTAATTAATTCAGCTTGTTTTTGTTTGTAATCATCAGATACTTCTTTAGCATATCCACCTTCTCCAACACCTTCATCAGAATCACTTTCTACTTCTATAAAATTTGCTCCTAAACTTTCAACTTGTTCTTTAACAATAGGCCTAACATCAAATGCATAAACTTGAGCACCCATTCTTTTAGCATTAGCAATTGCAGCTAAACCAGCAACTCCTGCACCTAATATTAAAACTTTTGAAGGCTTAATTGTACCAGCTGCAGTCATCAATAATGGCATATATTTAGAAATATGATCAGCACCTATAATAGTTGCCTTATAGCCTGCAATATTACTTTGTGAACTTAATGCATCCATATTTTGTGCTAAAGTAGTTCTTGGAACGTGGCTCATAGATAGAATAGATAATTTACTATTAATGTAATAGGGAATGTTTTTAACTTCATCTTTTATTTGAAAAAATGAAACAACAGTTGAGTTGCTTTTAATTTGCTTAATTTCGTTTTCACTAGGAGGATTTACTTTAAAAAGAATATCACTTCCCTTTAAAACTTCTGCAGGGGATTCTACAATTTTTGCACCAGCATTTTTATATAATGAATCGCTATAAAAAGATTTATCTCCAGAACCTGATTCAATTATAACTGAGTGTTCATATTTTAATAACTTTTTTACTATTTCTGGAGTTATTGGAACTCTAGATTCGTATTTTTGAACTTCTTTAATAATTCCGATTATCATTTTTAACAAATTAATTTGTTTTAACAGACGTAAATTTACAATACAAATTGTTTTAAATAAAAAGTAATAATACATATAATATATAAAGTGTCTCTAAAATTTACACAAGTTGATAGCGAAAACTTTGAAAAAATTATCATTTTCATTCATGGATGGAAAGGTAATAAAGATAGTTTTAAAAGTTTATCATCTATAATAAATATTCCAAAAACTAAATGGTATTTTCCGCAAGCACCATATGAAATGGATATTTCTTTAAATCAATTTTCTTGGTCTTTTCAAAATCCTGATGGATCATATGAAGTAGAGGAAACAGTCCAAAAATTTAATATTTTCTTAAAAAATGAAATTTTATCTAAAATTGATTCAAAAAAAGTTTTCTTTATAGGCTTTTCCCAAGGTGCAACAATTTGCTATGAGTTAATATTGCAAATGAAATATCCATGGGGAGGAGTATTCCCAGTAGCAGGATTTAAAAGAGATAAAAATTCTTTTTTTACAATCAATGAAAGTCAAATTAATACACCTATTATTATTGGCCATGGAATAAAAGACGATGTTATTCCAATCTCATCATCAGAAGTAATTTTCAAAGAGTTAAAACAAAAACATAATAATGTTTTTTTAGAAAAATTTAACGGTGGTCATAAAATTAGCATTAATTATTTGAAGAAAATTCAAGAAATAATACATAAATATTAAGAATACTTAAATATATTTTCCATATGACCAAGGATTACTTTAAGATATTATTTTAAACTAAAGTATTGAAAATCATATACTTATAAAAATTAAATTATTCAATAGTTAAAGTATTACATTAAATAGTTTGTTTCTTTGATTTAGTTTTTTGTAATATTAGCAAGGTATTGGGGCTCATCAAGGCTATTTTATGTTTAATCATCGTCGGAAGTAAATATAAAATACACCCCCAAAAAAATACTGTGGAACTTTTTAAGATTCACAGTCGTTTATAACCTGTAATTAAGTTTGTGCCTGTTTTTTTAGGTACAGTTGGTAAAAGAAAAAAAACAAATGGAGAATAACAAACATGAAAAATGTTAAAGTAATTCTAATAAGTGTAGCTTTGTGTGCTACAATGTTCGCCAACGCAAGAATTGAAGCACTCGGTGGAGATGCTGGATTCTGGCCTGGTGATAGAGCAAACGTAGAACTATATCCAGGCGCTTTAAATGATGGTAACTGGGTAGAGTTTGGTGGTGTCGAAGGAACTCCTTCTGGTTCAATTAACTATGGTGATGATGTTAAATGGGGTTTTAATTTTGATGCTGCAGGTAATAATGACTGGATGAATATGTCATGGGCTAAAGACGGAATGGGTTTATCAGTTGCAATGCTTTCATCATCTACAGCTGGTGTTGATGTTTCTGGCTTCGATGTTGCATGGGGTCAAACTATGAGCTTCGGTGAGTTAGGTGTTTCATACTCAACAACTGATGATGGTGTTAATGATGCTGCAACAGATCTTACAGTCAACTGGAGAAACGCGTGCGATGCATGGTTGTTCGATATGGCAAAAGCAAGCCTTTCTATGACAGATGATGGTATGGGTACAACAGGTACAGTATTAACATACGACCTATTTACACATGTTAAGCCGGTTGATGGCGTTACTGCTTTACTTGCAATGGGATTTGCATATGCTACATCTGAAGATGGAGCTGGTGCAGAGAATACTCAAATGTGGTTACCAGATGCTTTACTTGCTGTTGAGGCCTCTATGACAGATTGGGCTACAGTTAGAGCATTTGTTGCACAAACACATGTTTTCTCAAATGATGTCGATGGTGTAGATGGTGATACTGGTAACACTACTGATGCTGGTTTTGGTGTTGGTTTTGGTTGGACAACTGCAAATGGTAGTTCTGTATCTTTAGATATGGAAGTAAGCAATACATTATTTACAGATCCTATCTCAACTATGACTGGTTATGGTGCAGGTAACTTAGCTAATGGTGAAGTTACTATTTCATACGAATTTTAATTTAAAATTATAATTTGTGTTTTAAAAAGGGCCTTTTCGAAGGCCCTTTTTTTTTGTATAAATTTTTTTTAATATTAATCAAATTAAATAAAAGAATAAAACAATCATGATTACAAAACTACAGCTTCATTGGCAGATTATTATATGTATGATTCTTGGAACTATCCTTGGGACATACTATAATCAAATTGATTTTATAAATAATCAATCATATACATTAATAGTTTTACTTGGAGATATTTTTGTTAGATTATTAAAAATGGTCATTGTACCACTTATTTTTACATCGATTATAATTGGTATTTCATCTATAAAAAATCAATCTAAAATAGGCAGGCTAGGACTTAAGACTTTTATATATTATATGTGTACAAGTTTATTTGCAATACTAATTGGATTGACACTTGCTAACGTAATCCAACCTGGAGTTGGAGCAGTTACAATTGATCAAGTTGGAGCATATGACACCAGTAAGCTTAGTACATCAAATTCAATTTTAGATATTTTAAAGAGAATGATTCCAACCAACCCTATAGAAGCGCTTGCTAAAGGGGATATTTTGGGTGTTATATTCTTTGCATTATTTTTTGGTGTGATGATGAATTTTTCACCATCTGATTCTCGTTCAACCATTAAGAAAATTATTAAATCAATTTACGATATAATTCTTAAAATGACACAAGCAATAATTAAATGTGCACCAATAGGAGTACTTGGTTTAATGACTAAAACAGTTTCAAATACAGGACTATCAATTTTTAAAGAACTCGGTATGTATGCTTTAACGATTGGATTAGGACTTTCAATTCACTTATTTATAGTGCTTCCATTGATTATATTTGTTTTTGTAAGAGTTAATCCTACTATTCATTTCAAAGCAATGGCAACTGCTATGGTAACAGCATTTTCAACAAGCTCATCTAGCGCTACATTACCTGTAACAATGAAATGTGTTAATGAAAATGTTAAAGCATCCAATGAAACAACTAGTTTTGTACTACCCATGGGTGCAACAATAAATATGGATGGAACTGCTCTTTATGAATGTGCAGGAGTTTTATTTATTGCTCAAGCTTTAGGAATACAATTAGATGCTAGTCAGCAATTTATTGTTGTGATAACTGCGCTTTTGGCATCAGTTGGAGCAGCAGGTATACCTAGTGCTGGTCTTGTGATGTTATTTATAGTCACTGATGCTGTTGGTTTAAAAAGTGATGCTGTAGCTTTATGGGTTGGATCAATGCTTGCTATTGATAGACCACTTGATATGTTTAGAACAATGGTAAATATAACAAGCGATAGTGTTGGAGCTGCGGTAATTGCAAAATCNGANGGTGAAAAACTATANTAGATTTTTGTTAATTCTGAATCNATATTAAAAATATTTTTTTCATTACAAATAACTTCAAATATATTAATTCCATCTTGANTTAATACANNATNAAAATTTGTTTTAATCTCTTTTATTGANNTTATACNAAAGTAATTGGCATTATATGTNTCACAAATTGATTTAATATTAAGATTTACAGGAGTTATCCAAAATTTCTCAAAGTNTTTATCATTTTTTNGTGCATAAGGAGAGTTGATTAAAAATTTGTCCACCANTATTATTCATAATAAAAATATTAATATTAATATTTTGTTGTTTTGCAATCAATAACGAATTAGAATCATANAAGAAGCTAATATCNCCAAGTATGATGTTTGTTTTATTTTTTTTANTANAGTAAGAGANTCCAATNCCTGTTGCAATAAGTCCATCAATACCACTTGCTCCTCTATTTGAAAAAATATTNATTTTNTTATCTATATTAGGAACAAATTTTTCNAAATTTCTTACACTCATTGAATTACCAATAAATANATTATCATTANCANTCATTTTTTGTATTAANTGATANATTATNTTGCCCTCANAAAAATATGANTCTTCGTAATATTTTTTAATTTTATTTGAANTGTTTTCTTCNAAATTTATAAANGTTTGAATCCACGNTTGATTAGCTTTATTTATGTTTTTAATATCATNTAATCGTGCTAAATANATTGAATTTGTATCATNGTTATATCCATTNTATTTNGTGAATAAAATGGTTTTATTNTTAAAATTATTTAACCATTTATTTAANTTTTTNGAAACTGGTTTTTTACCAAATCTTATAANTANATCAGGTTCATCAATNATATTTTTTATAAAANAATCATAATATGATAAAATATTTTTATGTTTTATTTTAAATCTAAGTTCAGANNNTGGATCAGNGANAATAGGTGCATTTATTTTTTTAGATAATTCAATGATTTCATTTGNTTNATATTCACCTTTTATGTTACCNCAAATAATNATAGGTNTTTCANATTNTGGAAGATTAAAATTTTTGTATANAGTTTTTATATNNTNNGTTNTAAAANTAATTTTATTTTTTTTAATTGTATCTACAAGAGGNTCATCAAATGCTANATTTATATGAATTGGTCCTGNAGGATTATTCCCATAACTTCCTAANGCTGAATTTATAGTATCGTTCATTTTTTCAAAAATTTCATTNGAATCAATNGCTGATACTTCAATNTGTATTGANGANCGTACAAANTTATCAAAAATATTTTTTTGATTAATTGTTTGATTTTCNCCAGTANTCTGTAATCTTTCAGGTCTATCNGCTGTAATNATTATTAAAGGTGTTGTACTCAAGTCAGCTTCNATTACAGCAGGNAGNAAATTAGCAACTGCTGTNCCAGATGTAGTTAGAATNACCGATGGTTTANCAGATGCTTTTGAAATTCCTAAGGTAAAAAAAGCAGCTGCTCTTTCATCAATNTAACTTGTACAATTTAAAAATGAGTTTTTTAGAAAAGAAAGGGTTAAAGGNGTATTTCTTGANCCTGGACATANNCATACTTCTTTAATTCTATTAANNTCNANNAATTGAGCAAAGCNNTCTGAAAAAGTCATATTTGAAATCATTTTTTNCATTTATTACATATCATTACATTTATTTAAAATAAAATTATCATNGAAATTTAATATATTTTANCATGAGAATAATTATTCTTTTTACAATATTATTATCAACTGTTTTTACTCAAATTTCNCANGGTGGATTGCCTACNTTTTATAATAGAGATTTAGANGTAGAATTCATTGAACCTAATCGAGATAANTTGGTTNATNGAGACTTTCACCCNATGGTTTTTCAATTTGGTGAAGAATATAATNTAGATATTGATTTTNTNGANNAATCNAGATTNANTNTCGAAAATGATATTCANACGTANATTTTAGGTATAAAATCNTTAGATGCATTTGGTATANGNGTAATNTTTGATGATTTTTATTTGTCTGAAAATTCATCATTATTTTTNTATGATNTAGATCAAACAATGTTTATTGGTTCATTTAATTCAAATAATAATAAAGAATCGTTNGTATTCCCAACNAGTGTTGTTAANGGAGATNATATTATTATAGAGTTAAATGTTCCAAGATCAGAGCTAGATATTNTCANATTAAANATTGGGACAATTATTCATGACTATGAAGANATAATGGGTTATTTTACTGAANACTCAGAATCAAANAGAGAAGATTGTAATACAAATGTAGTTTGTCCTGAGGGAGAGGGTTATGAAGACCAAATTAATGCGACGATTCGAGTTTCAATGGGAGGAGGTTTGTGTTCAGCTTCCATTGTAAACAATACTCTAAATGATAGAACACCATATGTATTATTTGCAGACCATTGCGTAAGTGGAAGTGCTGCNGGATATGTTTTTCTTTTTAANTANCAATCTACTACATGTAATGGAACTTTTGCTTCTCAAAATCAAAGTATTAGTGGTTCAACNTTACTNGCNAGTGAAGATATAAATAATGGTCCAGATTTTGCTTTATTNGAAATGACATCAAATATACCNGATAGTTANAACCCTTTTTATGCNGGNTGGTCCAANATAAGTTCAGCTCCTCAAAATGTATATGGAGTTCATCACCCTGGCGGAGGNATNAAAAAAATNACTTTAGATGGAACNAATGTTAATGGTAGTGGTTANTATTGGGAATTTCAATATAATGATGGAAGAGTAATACCNGGTTCATCAGGATCCCCACTTTTNGATAATAATAACCGTCAAGTTGGAATTGCTAGTTTTATCTATACNAATTATTGTGATCCCTCACCAGATTGTTATTGCGATCAACAATATTCACATGGTTATGGAAGAGTTGATATGGCTTGGGGTATGGGGCTTTCAAATTATTTAGATCCTTTAAATAGTGGTGTTAGTGGCATTGATGGAATTGGAATTAGTGGAATCAATATATCTCACACCCCATTTGAGGATATGTCATTTGATAATCCTGAATTAATTTTTTCAGCAAATGTAGAAGCTTATACAGGACTTATTGATGCTGTTGAGCTTTATTATGATATTGGTGATGGTTATAGATCAGTTGAGATGGATGGTCAAGGATTTGATGGAAATTATTCTACAGCATTAACTGGACTTTACAATGGCATGATAGTTAGATATTATATTCAAGCAGTGAATTCAGAAGGTATTGTTGAAACTTTTCCATCTGTTGTCCCAGATAATGCAATTATGTTTACAATTGGAGATTTGCCTGATTTATATTTTACAGATTTTGAACAAGGTCAACAAGGTTGGACAGTAGGTGATTCATCAGATGACGCATCTGCAGGTATTTGGGAAATATCTCAGCCTATTGCTACATACAATGATCAAGGTATCCAAATTCAACCAAGTTCTGACTATTCACCTAATCCAGGAATATATTGTTTTATTACAGGTAATGATGCAGATCCAAATAATGGTGGTTTTGATGATGTAGATGGTGGAAAAACAACTTTATTCAGTCCATCATTTGATTTTGAATCATATGAAGAAATTATTATTTCTTACTGGTATTGGTATACAAATAATATTGGTGATAATCCTAATAATGATCTTTGGCAAGTTAGAGTTTCTAATAATGGAGGTACAAGTTGGCAAGATTTGGATATAACATCTAATTCTGTAACATCTTGGACCAAAAAACGTATAATACTTTCAGATTATATAAATTTCACTGATAATATGCAGTTTCAATTTGTTGCAGAAGATTCTTTTTATAATGGAGATGATGGAAGTGGAGGTTCTCTTGTAGAAGCTGCTTTAGATGATTTTTTAATAGAGTTTATTAATAGTGGCACCGGTATTTTTGGNGATGTTAATAATGATGAATCCGTTGATGTATTAGATATAGTTATTGTCGTAAATATGATCATTGGTACAGAGTTACCGAATTATGCTACTGCAGATTTTAACTCAGATGGTTTAATTAACGTTCAAGATATAATTCTACTAATTAATATAGTTTTAGATTAATTCACCTACTTATTGCTTATTACTCCTTAGATTTTTTAATTTAACATCAATAATTTAAAAATAATTTGGAGTTTTAATGGCAAAGCAAAAGTTTCGTACAGAAGTTTCTCAACTTCTACATTTAATCATTCATTCACTATATTCCAATAAAGAAATCTTTTTAAGAGAGTTAATTTCAAATGCTTCAGATGCAATGGATAAACTAAGATATTTGACTACTTCAGATAGTAANTATAAATCTTTAGAATTCAATCCACAAATNGATATAAAATTTGATAATTCTGAAAAAAATAAAACACTTACAATTTCAGATAATGGGATTGGAATGAGTAAGGCTGATTTGGTTGAAAATCTTGGAACGATTGCAAGAAGTGGAACTAAGAAATTTATNGAAAATTTATCAGGTGATTCAAAAAAAGATAGCAATCTAATTGGTCAGTTCGGAGTTGGTTTTTATTCTTCTTTTATGGTTGCTGATTCTGTAGAAGTAACAACCAAAAAAGCAGGTGAAAAAACTGCATTTTTATGGAAAAGTGATGGTAAAACAGGATTCACAATTAAAGAAGTTGAAAAAGATTCATATGGTACTGAAATTAAATTATTTTTGAATGATCAGGGTTCTGAATACACTGATAAATGGTCTTTGGAAAACATTATAAAAAAATACTCAGATCACATAGCTTTCCCAATCTATCTTCATTATACTGAAAAGAAAGATGAAAAAGAAGAACAAATAGTTGATCAAGTAAACTCAGCTTCAGCATTTTGGAAAAGATCTAAATCTAGTTTAAAGAAAAAAGATTATAATGAGTTTTATAAAACTTTTTCAAATGATAATGAAGATCCACTTCTTCATTTACATACAAGTGCTGAGGGAACACTTGATTATACAACATTATTTTTTGTTCCTAAAGTAGCTCCATTTGATATGCAAAATGCAGATTATAAACCAGGTGTAAAGCTTTATGTTAAACGTGTCTTTATTACAGATGATGATAAAGAATTAATGCCAGTTTATCTGAGATTTCTTAGAGGAATCATAGATACAGAAGATTTGCCATTAAATGTAAGTAGAGAAATTCTGCAAAAGAATAAAGTTCTTGATAAGATTAAAAGAAATAGTGTTAAAAAAGTTCTTAAAGCTATTGAAAATTTAGCTAAAAAGGATAAGTCAAAATATCTNGAATTTTACATGCAATATGGAGTTCCAATTAAGGAGGGTTTATATCAAGATTTTGAAAATAGAGAACTGTTAATGGATTTACTAAGATTTAGAACAAATAAGTCAAATGAATGGATTTCGTTAGCAGAATATGTTTCAAATATGAAAAAAGATCAAAAATCAATTTTTTATATAACCGGTGAAAATTATGATACAATTAAAAGTTCTCCTTTATTAGAAGCATGTAACAAAAAAGATGTTGAAGTCTTAATCATGGACAATGAAATTGATGAATTTGTTTTTTCATCTGTTTCTAAGTACAAAGAACATAACTTTAAATCAGTTAATCACTCAGATGCATTAGAGGAATTGCAAGATGATGATGATAAAAAAGATAGTAATGATTGTGATCCATTAATAAAGAAAATGAAATCTGTACTTGGTGATAAAGTTAAAGATATAAAAATTTCAACTAGATTGACAGATTCACCATCTTGTTTAGTCGCTGATAGCAGTGACCCAACAGCTCAAATGCAAAAAATGTTTCAGCAAATGGGACAAATGAATATGCCAGCTGCAAAACCAATTTTAGAAATAAATCCTAAACATAAAATTGTTAAGAAAATGCTAAAAATGTCAAAAACAAAGCAATTTAAGGATTCAGTATTATTGGTTTATGAACAAGCACTTTTAGCAGAAAATTTGAAGCTCGAAAATCCTAATGAATTCATAAGTAGGTTAAATAGAGTTCTAGAAAAATCTTTGTAGATTTAATTTATTAAAGAAATTAAATGTTTGAATTTTGATTCGGTTTCTAACCATTCATATTCTATATCCGCACTTTCAATTAAACCAGAACCTGCATAGCAATAGAGTTTGTTTTTTATCTGGAGCGCGCTTCTTATTGTAACATCAAATCTACCATTTCCATTCATATCAAACCAACCAATACATCCACCATACCAACCTCTATCATTTAATTCATAATTTTTAATTAAACTCATTGCTTTTTTAGATGGTTTTCCTAAAACTGCAGGAGTAGGATAAAGATTTAATAAAAGGTCTAAAACATGAGTTTTATTTTTGAGTAATCCTTCAATGGGTGTATTTAAATGATATAGATGTTCTAATTCTAGTATTTCAGGTTTATCAGATTTATTAATATTATCTGAAAATTTATTTAATTTTTTTAACAAATCATCAATAACAAATTTATGTTCATTTAATTCTTTTTTATTTTTTAGAAAGTCATTTATTTTAATCTTATTTTGATTTTTCCTTAATGTTCCTGCAAGAGCATGAGTTCTAAATTTCATATTATTGAGATCTATTATTGTCTCAGGGGTTGAACCCAAAAAACGTTTGTTCTCATCAAAATCAAAATGAAAATTTGTACAATTTTTGGATGCTTTTTTAACTAAGCACTTATTTTTTGTAGAAAAAGATTTAATTCTAGATAAAATTATTTTATTAATGGATTTATTTTTAATATGCTTTGCAATATGTTTGAAAGTTTTTTCATATTCATAAAAGTTTGGTGAATCTTTGATGAATTNCAATTTGTTATTTTTATTATTTATTTTTTTAAATATTTTTAAAAANAGATTATANTCATTCATGATTGAATNAATATCAGAATCTTTATTTAATAATTTAAAAAATGATAAAAAATATTGATTTTTCTTTTTTTCAATTAATATTTCAGGAATTAAAAATGANATTTTNGGGATTCCTNCCCATGGTTTTTTAAAATCTTCATTTAAATCAAATGCAACGCCTCCAAAAAGTTTNAAGTTTTTATTTTNATAACCATATCTGATATAATTGAAATTTATATTTTTTAAACNTTNTAATTCTTGNCCAGAATTCAANTCATATTTTATACATTNTTTAATNCCTANATATTCACTTCCATTATTATAATCNANGTGAAATGATTGATTAAAATTATTTGTAATAGATGAAAGNGAACTATNATCAAATCTAATTTTTTTTGTATANCTNAATAAAATTGNATNTTTTTTAATAAGTTTCAGTGATTGTTTTAAATATTTTATCATAATATATATATTAAATCTATTGAAAAATAATCATGTATAGAATGTATATTTTAGTACTTGAATTAATTAATAAATAAGACAAATGGCAAAATTTATTCACGAAGGCGATCAAAAGAAGAAATATGTTAANCAAATGTTTAATGATATTTCAAGTACCTATGATATTATAAATATTATTTCAAGTTTTGGTATTGATAGATATTGGAGATATAAACTTGTTAATAAAATTAAAATGACNNCAGGTCAAAAATTATTGGATGTNGCAACNGGTACAGGTGATGTAGCATTTGGTTTTTATAAAAAATACGATATNAAAGTCATTGGTTTAGATATCGCAAAAAAAATGATTTCTATTGCAAAGAATAAAGCAAAAAAATATTCTAAAAATATAGAATTNATTGTTGGAGATGCTGAAAAGTTANGTTTTGAAAAAAAATCATTTGATGCTTTGACGATTTCTTTTGGCTTTAGAAATATTGGGACTTATGANAAAGCATTATCTGAATTTNACAGAGTTTTAGATAATAATGGNNAAATTGCNATTTTAGAGTTTTCAAAGCCTACATCNAAATGGTTNTCTCCAATNTTTGAATTTTATTTTAAAAAAATAATTCCTCTNATTGGTTCTATTTTATCAAGGAANGATGCTTATCTATATTTGCCNGAATCTGTTGATTATTTTTTGGAAAGAAAAGATGTATGTGATAAAATGAANAAAGCTGGTTTTTCAAATGTGAGTTATACTGATTTTACATTTGGNGTTGTAACATTNTANANTGGAGAAAAAGTTGAATAAAAATCACTTTNTGGCAATTATTGCTATGGTTTTTATAACAGCTGTATGGGGAATAACTTTTGAAATGGTTCAGGATGCATTATCACATGCTCCTCCTTTCATTTTTGCTAGTTTAAGATTCGGGATAGCTTTTGTTTTAGGTGTAGTTTATTTAAATAAATCTTCTTTTAAAATTAATAATCATGAGTTAAAAGGTGGATTATTATGTGGAGTTGTTTTGTGTTTAGGTTATGCATTCCAAAATTTTGGCTTATGGGAAGAATCAAATCTTTATATTGCATCTAGTTCAAGTACATCAGCTTTTATTACTAGTATAAGCGTAATACTTGTACCAATTTTTTTACATATTACAGGCCTTCAAAAGATAAGTAATCAAATATGGATTATTGTAATTTTAGCAATGATTGGCTTATTTATATTATTAGATCCTTTTAATGGAAATTTAGTTGGTGGAGATATTATAACGTTTGGATGTGCAGTATCTTTTGCTATCCATGTTATTTTTCAAGATATGTATTTAAGGAAAAAAGTAGATATATTGAAAATTTTCCTTGTACAAGTTTTCTTTGTATCAATTTTTTCATTCATTTGTTCATTAATTTTTGAAGGTATAGAGGTATTTAGTACACAAATATTTACTTCAGATGTTATCATAGCATTGTTTATCACAGGGGTAATAGCAACATTCATTGGTTTAATTTTAATGTTATGGGCACAGAAAATATTATCTGCTACTGAAACCGCTATACTTTTGAGTCTTGAACCTTTATTTGCTGCATTATTTGCAGTTTTTTATGCTGGTAATCATTTAGGAATAACTGGTTGGTTAGGTGGATTAATTATAATTTTATCAGTAATGACTTCAGGTTTAATCCCATCAATAAATAAAAAATAAAACATATCATATAAAAAACTAATATATGTTGATTAAATTTATTAACGGTAAAAGGAGTTTATTATGCTTATAAAAATTTTAATTTTATTTTCAACACTATTATTCACTCAAAATGATGATTCTAAATCAATTAAACTTGGTTCATTTAAGGGTGAGATTGTAGATGAATCAAATAATTTCCCTGTAAAATACGCAACAATAAAATTATTTAAATCTTCCGATAGTACACTTGTTGATGGAACGATATCAGAAGATGATGGTTTCTTTATATTAAAGGATTTGAAACCTGGAAAATATAATTTATCGGTCGAACATGTTATGTATGAAACCTTTATGTTAGTTGATCAACTTCTTCTTTATCCTGAGTTTAACAAAAATTTAGGTTTTTTGAAGTTAAAGCAAAGAATGTTGGAAGTTGAAGGTGTAAATATTGTTGACGAAAAACCATTCGTTCAAGAAGAAATCGATAAAAAAGTATATAATATCGAAGATATGCCCATAGCGGCAAGCG
>PBFG01000004.1 GCA_002718585.1 Fidelibacterota bacterium
TGTTGTCTTCTTTGCTGTTGTCTTCTTTGCTGTTGTCTTCTTTGCTGTTGTCTTCTTTGCTGTTGTCTTCTTTGCTGTTGTCTTCTTTGCCACAGACTTCACTTCGACAACATCATTAACATCTTTCTTCTTAGTTGAAGATTTAGTAGAGGATGATAATTTAACTTCTCCAATTTTATGTATTTCAATTTTTGTTAGACTATGTCTAAAACCATTTTTGACTCTATATCCCTTTCTTCTTTTTTTCTTAAAAACTAAAACTTTATCAGACTTTATATGTTCAACAATCTTAGCCGTAACACCAATACCCTCAAGTGTTGGGATACCTACATCAATTTTACCATCTTTATCTAGTAATAAAACTTTATCAAGGATTATTTTTGAACCTTCTTTACTATCAATTCTATTTACAAAAACCTCTTGTTTTTCACTTACTTTAAATTGCTGCCCAGCTATTTCTACTATTGCGTACATCTGAATTATATTAAAAAATGGTCTGCAAAAGTATAAAAATAAGATATATATGACAAAATTTACATGTTTTTTTAATCTAACATTATTTTTTCCAAGAAAATGTTTCAATTAAATACCTCATATCTTCTTTTAAAAATATATTTATTGGAGTAATTGAATCGTTAATTTCAGTATTAAAATAAAGTGCTCCTCTAAAAAAATGATTAACACTATCGGTTAAACAAAATTGTATTGAGGTTGCAGTAACACCAAAATAATCATATAGTACCCCATAAACCTTTAATGAATCATTTACAAAGACTTGTTCAGTAATACCATCAGCAATAATTTGATGTTTGTAAGCTAAATTTCTTGACTCTTCTAAATGTTCAAACAAATTATTTTTTAATTTAAAATATGAAACATGTAATATGGCATCTTGTTGTGGAAAATATATATTATTAATGTCACAATCAACATTTAACTTAGCAGTAGTATAAGTTGGTAACATGAACGTATAATTACAATTAGAATTATAACTTTCATATTTTTTTTCTGGAAGATTTAATTTAAAGTATGCTCGTGGCTTTGGAATATTATTTTCAGAACATGACACAACGAAAAGTAAAAAAAAGATTATTCGTAAATTACTCATCTATTTTAACTTTTATTCTGTTAATTCTTTTCTTGTCAGCTGATTCAATTATGAATGTATATGGGCTGATATAAGATGTTTCTCCTATTTTTAATATTTTCCCTTCTTTCTCTATTATTAATCCTGCAATTGTATCTGATTCACCTTTAATATTATCAAATAAATCAGATTTACCTTTTACAATTTTTAAAAAATCAATTAATGATAATTTTCCCTCAAAAATAAAATTGTTGTTATCCAGCTTTGAATATATATTTTCCTCAGCATCAAATTCATCATTGATTTCTCCAACTATTTCTTCCAATATATCTTCAAGTGTGACCATTCCTGATGTTCCACCATATTCATCGACTACTATTGCTATATGATTTTTATTAATCTGAAATTCTTTTAGAAGATCATTAATCATTTTAGTTTCAGGAACATAATAAGCCTCTCTGCAAAACTTAGTCCAATCTACATTTTTTTTGTCTAAAAAAGGAATTAAATCTTTTATGTATAAAATTCCTACTACATCATCTAAATTATTAACATATACAGGAATTCTAGAGAACCCAGATCTTATAACAATTTGAATAACATCTTGGAATGAAGTACTTTTCTCGATTGCAACAATATCCATTCTTGATTTCATAACTTCTTTAACATCAATATTTCCAAATTCAATAATTGATTTCAACATTCTAACCTCTTCATCAGAAGTATCAGTTTCTGTTAATTTTAAAACTTTCGAAATTTCATCAGGAGAAACCTCCTTATATTTTTTACCAAAAATTTTGTTTATGATTTTAGTTGTTGAAACTAATAAAAAGGCTAGGGGATAAATTAATTTTTGAACTAAAACAAATGGTTTAGATACCATTTTAGCAAAATTCTTCGAGTTTGCCCTTGCGTATATTTTTGGAGTAACTTCTCCAAATAAAACCAGAAATAAAGTAATAACTATAACTTGCATAACAAATTGTAAGATTAAATTTTCTGGAAAGCAAATTAATGTAGTTGCGAAATATGTAGAAAGAATAATAATAGCAACATTTATAAAATTATTTAAAATTAGAATTGTTGCTAATAATAAATTTGGTCTTTCAATTAATTTAATTAGATCGTTATTTGAATCATCATTTTTAAGTTTTTGGATGTCACTTGATTTTAATGAAAAAAAAGCAATTTCGCTTCCAGAAACAAACGCTGAAAATACAATAAAAACAAAAAGTATTATCAATATTATTGTATGTTGAAAACCGAACGTAAAAATTTCCAACAATATAATTTTATTAAGTATAAATAAGTGCGAGGGGTCTTCCAATTTAATTTGAGTTAAAACGGCAAGTCGTCATTTTCGTCATTGACACTTTTAATTTCAGATGCTGTTTTACTATCAATTTTATGGCTAACATCTGAACTAATTCTATTTCCTAACATTGTCATATTATCTGCCAATATTTCGGTATTATATCTGGTATTTCCTTCTTTATCTTCCCACTTGTTAGTTCGAATTTTACCTTCAATATATACGCTAGATCCTTTTTTTAACCACTTTTCTGCAACCTCTGCTAAACCTCTCCAAAGAACAATATTATGCCATTCTGTTTGTGACACTTTTTCGCCCTGTTTATTTTTGTAGTTTTCAGTTGTTGCAAGTGAAAAATTTGCTACAGCAACACCACTATCAAGATATCTAACTTCAGGATCTTTTCCTAAATTGCCAACAAGAATTACTTTATTTACTCCAGCCATTTATTTATTATTTAAACAAATATATAAAATCTATATTAAAAATTATGCTTTAAATAATTTAAAATTAAGGTAGGAAAAGGATAATTAGAAAGTTTATTGAATCTTACTTTGATGCAACTTTCAAGATGATTGACATCAGATTGGAGATGCCAAAATTTTGCATATATATGTTGATGTGAAAGCTTATGAAGTATTATGTCTGAAAATCTAATTATCGAATATTTATTCTTTAAATATTTTGAAAAATTTTTTGAATTTGGCACGAACAAACTATCTTCAGTTTCAATTTTTGGAAACTCATATAATCCTCTCCAAATACCTTCATTTCTTTTTTTTATAAAGCAGAAATTATTGTTTTCAATTATTAGATAGTTTATATATTTTTTTTTGATTTTTATTTTTTTTTGTTTGATTGGAAGTTTTTTAACCAAATTATAATTATGTGCGTAACATAAATTATTAAAATGACAAATATCACATTTTGGTAATTTTGGCTTGCAAATTAATGCACCAAACTCCATTATAGCTTGATTATGTAAGTCAGGAATATTTTCATTTAATAATTCTTGAGATAATTGTTGGAATAATTTTTTTCCCTTTGAAGTATCAAAAGGAACTTTAATTCCAAAATATCGACTTAATAATCTAATTACATTTCCGTCTAATACGGCAAATGGTAATTTAAAAGCAAAAGAACTAATGGCTGCAGCTGTATATGTACCAATTCCTTTTAAACTTAAAATTTCAAGATAAGTATTTGGGAATTTTCCATTTAAATTATCTACAATGAACTTAGATGTAAAATGTAAATTTCTAGCTCTTGAATAATAACCTAATCCTTCCCATACTTTTAAAACTTCATTTTCTTTAGCATCTGACAAAGCATAAATTGTTGGAAATTTTTGAAGAAATTTAAAATAATATTTTAGACCAAACTCTACTCTAGTTTGTTGTAAAATTATTTCTGATATCCAAATTTTATATGCATCTTTTGTGTTTCTCCAGGGTAAATCACGCTTATTATGGCCATACCACTCTATTAAACTTCTTGAAAAATTCATTTAGCTACAAATCTAAGTTTAAGATCAAATCTAATAAAATAATGAATAGGTTAATAATTTTAAATATATTTGCGAGCCTAATAAAATTATTAACAATAAAGATTATATGACAAAAGCTGAATTAGTTGGCCTTATTGCACAAAAGACTGGCGTTGAAAAATCTACAGTTATGGCAATTGTTGAAACAACAATGGAAGAAATTAAATTTTCAATAAAAGAAAATGAATCTGTGTTTTTAAGGGGATTTGGAACATTTAACGCAAAAAAAAGAGCAGAAAAAACTGGTAGAAACATTAAAAAAAATACAGCCGTTATCATACCTGCTCATTATACTCCATCATTCAAGCCTTCAAAGTCATTTATTAATGAGGTTAAAAATAATGTCAAATAGACAAAAAAATAAATTATGTCAGGAGCTAAAAAAAAGAAAAGACTAAAAATTGCTACTCACAAAAGAAAAAAGCGATCAAGAAAAAATAGACATAAGAACAAGTAGTACTTAGAATTATGTAAAAAAATAAGCCATGAAATACGATCTTATTATCGATTCAAGGCCATCTGAAGTAGCTATTGCTCTTTTACGTGACGGACTTCTTATAGAACTTCATAAAGAAAAACACAACAAAAGTTTTTCAGTTGGCGACATTTATTTAGGAAAAATTAAAAAGAATAACCCTGGATTGAATGCATCATTTGTAAATTTAGGAAGTGAAAAAGATGGTTTCCTTCACTATCTAGATTTGGGACCACAAATTAAATCTTTAAAAAAATTTACTACTAGAACTGTAAATGAAAAATTAAATACTGCATCTTTAAAAAACTTTAAGAGAGAAAAAACAATTGAAAAAGAAGGTAAAATTAATGACGCTGTTAAGCCTGGAGACTATATTTTGTGCCAAGTATCTAAAGAAGCAATTTCTACCAAAGGACCACGCATAACGACAGAAATTTCTTTAGCCGGAAGATACATGGTTTTACTTCCATTTTCTGAAAAAGTATCTATATCTCAAAAAATACAAAGTAAAACTGAAAAAAATAGATTAAAAAAATTAATTAAAAGTATTAAACCAAGCGGGTTTGGAGTTATTATCAGAACTGTTGCAACAGGTAAAAAAGTTGCAGAATTAGACAAAGATTTAAGAAACCTTTATAAAAGATGGCAAACAATTAGTAAAAAGTTAAAAAAAGCTACTCCTGGAAAAAAAGTTCTTAGTGAAATAAATAGGTCCGCAATTATTCTTAGAGATTTATTTAACGAAAAATTTAACAATATTTATGTTAATAATGTCGACCTTCAAAGTGAAATAAAAGAATATTTATCAAATATTTCACCTTCACATGCAAAACTTGTTAAATTACATAAAAAACAAACACCTATTTTTCAAGAGTTTAACGTAACACAACAAGTGAAAAAAGGTTTTGGTAAAAATGTTACAATAAAAAAAGGTACATATTTAGTAATTGAACATACTGAAGCAATGCATGTTATCGACATAAACAGCGGCAAAAAAGTTGATCAAAAAAAAGATCAAGAATCAAACGCACTGGCGGTTAATTTAGATGCAGCTGAAGAAGTTGCACGGCAATTAAGATTACGAGATATGGGTGGTATCATTATTGTTGATTTTATTGATATGAAAGAAGAAAAAAATAGAAAACTTCTAACCGATAAAATGATTGAAGCAATGAAAAGTGATAAAGCAAAACACCATGTTTTACCTCCAACAAAATTTGGACTAGTTCAAATCACAAGACAAAGAGTAAGGCCAGAAATTAATATAAATACTGAAGAAAATTGTCCTCTCTGTGAGGGAAATGGTAAAATTGAATCAAGCTTTTTGCTAATTCAAAAAATTGAAAATAAAATAGAAACTCTTTCAACTCAAACAAAAAAAATTAATATTTTAACTCATCCTTTTGTAGCTAGCTATATTAACAAAAAAGATGGTTGGTTCTCTTCTTCAATTTGTAAAAAGTGGAGCAATAAATACAATAAAAAAATCTCAATTTTAGGAGATGAGAGACTTCATTTGCTACAATACACAATTGTAAAATAAATTACTCTGAATTTTTAATAATTTTTTTATAGTAAATAAGTAAAATTACTAATGAAATAACTAATAGAAATGCCCCAACTAAATATGCATATCTAATATTGTCTTGTAAATCAAAAAATGGTAATGATAATATTCCAATTAAAATTAATCTAACAATAATATTTAAGGAGTTAAAAACAGAATTCACTCGTCCAATTAGATTATTAGGAACATTGTTAAACAAATATGTTGTTCGTAAAATTCTTACACCTGCATTGGTAATTCCAATAATAAAGTTTCCAATAAAGAAAATCCAAATTAACTTATATTCGGACATAAAGTAAAGCATTATTATAACAATAGCAAATAAGAAAATTACACTAGCTAAAATTTTAAAGTTTCTAAATAATCGAATAATTAAAATTCCAGAAAAAATTGCTCCAAATGAATAATATATCTCAGCTGAAGCATATATATCACCTAATTTTTGTAAAAAATTTCGTACATATGAAGGTAACACTATGTGTATTTCAACCAATGTAAATGCAAATAGCATATAAGAACATAGACCAAAAATAAAAATTAAATTATTTGATTTTAAAAATTTTAAACCTTGTTTAAATCTAGTTATTAAGTTCTCTTTATTGATATTTTTCTCAACTAATGGTTGGTATTTTAAATATGAAAAAATTAAAATTACAAATAAATATGTTATTGCATCCATGAGAAAAATATCATAAATATTCCACGCTTTTATATCAAATGGTAAACTAAAAGTGACTCCAGCTAATGATAACTGCCCATTTGTAGTTCCGGTTAGCAATATGGCTGCAAAAGCACCAGCTAATACTGAAGTTACTTGACCTTGAACCTCGATATAAGAATTTAATTTACCATAATACTTACTCTCTGTAATTTCCTGTCCAAGTGCATACAAATTAGGATAATGTATATTATAATTAAATATTGTTAACATGAAAACCACTATCACGAAAATATCAGATATATTTTGATTGTATATTCCGTATAATGCAATTAGACCAACAAAACTCCCGCAGATTATATTCAAAATAATAAATATTTTTTTTCTAGAATATCTATCAATAATTGTTCCAGCGTATAAACCCCAAAAGAGTGTTAAAAAGGTAATAATTAAATATGAATTTGTAAAGTAATTTTGTTTATCAACAATTTCAACAAAATACCATGGGATTGCAATCATACTAATTCCTTGTGCTAAGCCAGAAATAATATTAGCAGTAAAAAGTAAGATAATCGCATTACTATTTTTCATGGTTGCAAAAGTACTATTTATAGTTATTATTATTAAATTTGAGACATGCACAATCAAAAAAACATACTTATAGAAGAAATCTTAAACAAAATGAGAAAGTATTGTGCCTTTCAAGAAAGGTGTGTTGCGGATGTTAAAAAAAAAATAGATAAATTTTTAGTTTCAAAAAGCGATAAAATACAAATAATTAATTATTTGACTATTGAAAAATATATAGATGAAGAAAGATTTGCAATCTCATATTGTCAAGGGAAATTTAATATAAAAAAATGGGGCAAACAAAAGATTAAAAATGAACTTATCAAAAAAAAAATTTCGCGAGAAAACATAGAAACAGCTATCAATTCTATTTCAAATACTGATTATATTAAATCAATAAATAATTTGATTGATTTCAAAATTAAATTTTTAAAAGATAAAGATGTTTTTAAGAGAAATGGCAAGCTAGCAAGATTTTTACTACAAAAAGGATATGAATTTGATATTATTTGGAGTCAAATAAATAAAAACAAAAGTTAAAAATGAATAATCAAATTGATATTGAAGATTTAAAAAATAGGCTTGCAAAACTATTTGAATTTATTGATATAAATAATAAAAGAATAGAATGTGAAAAATTGGAGTTAGAAACTCAAAAAGATTCTTTTTGGCAAAATCAAAATGAAGCAAAAAAAACACTTAAAAAACTTAATAATATCAAAAAGTGGGTTGATGAGTTTGATGAAATATCAATTGATATAGAGGAATTAAATATTTTACTTGAACTAAATGCTAAAGATGAAGAAATTTTTTTAATTTATAAAAAAACTAAAATTAAAGTAGAAAAACTTGAGTTTAAAAAAATGTTAGGACAAGAGGAGGATAATATGACAGCAATAATGAATATTAATCCTGGAGCTGGAGGGACAGAAAGTCAAGATTGGGCAGAAATGATTATGAGAATGTATCTCATGTGGGGAGAAAAAAACAACTATAGTACTAAAATTATCGATCTTCAAAAAGCTGAACCAGCAGGAATAAAATCAGCAACAATTGAATTTGAAGGAGATTTCTCATTTGGTCATTTAAAAGGGGAAAATGGAGTGCATAGATTAGTCAGAATTTCACCATTTGATTCAAATGCAAAAAGACACACCTCCTTCGCGTCAGTCTTTGTTTACCCTTTGGCTGATGATTCAATCGAAATTAATTTAGATCCATCTGAAATAGAATGGGATACTTTTAGATCTAGTGGTGCAGGAGGTCAAGGAGTTAATAAAATTGAATCAGCAGTTAGACTAAAGCATGTCCCCACTGGAATTATAATTGAAAATTCTGAAACAAGATCACAATTAGAAAACAAAGAAAAAGCAATTCAGTTACTAAAATCTAGGCTTTACGAAATTGAATTAAGAAAAAAAGAAGAAGAAAAAAATAAACTTGAAGGAGATAAAAAGAAGATAGAATGGGGTTCACAAATTAGAAATTATGTTCTGCATCCTTACAAGTTGGTAAAAGATTTAAGAACTAATTATGAAACATCAAATACTGATGCTGTTTTAAATGGTGAAATTAATGATTTTATCAAAACATACTTAATAGAATTTAGCAAATAAATTATGATTATTTATCATAACAACAGATGTAAAAAAAGTAGAGAAGCTTTGAACTTACTATTAAATAAAAAAATAGATGTACAAGTAATTGAGTATTTGAAAAATGGGTTAACTGCTAATGAAATTAAAATTCTGTTAGAAAAATTAAAGCTAACTCCACTTGAGATTGTAAGAAAAAAAGAAAATATTTGGATAAATCAATTTAAGAACAAAAAACTAGCTAACAAAGAAATAATTAATGCTATTGTGGAAAATCCAATTTTGCTTGAAAGACCAGTAATTTGCAACGAAAATGAAGCAGTGATTGCTCGGTGTTATGAAAGCATTATGTCAATTATAGGCTAAGGAGCTATTTGATCGTTATCTAATTTTCCTTCCCTTAACCATACATAGATAAAATATGGGATAACACTTGCTAAAAAAATTATACACCAAAAAGCCATTAAAAAAACAAAAACAAATGTTAGAAAGCCTATAAATTTCATAATTACTAATTTTGTACAAATTAAAAAAAAAAATAAGTATTATCAAAGTAAAATAATATGACATTCAGAACAGAAAAAGANACAATGGGAAAAGTTAAAGTACCAAACAATAAATATTGGGGAGCACAAACAGAAAGAAGTAGAAATAATTTCAAAATTGGAAATTCAGCAAGTATGCCAATTGAAATAATTCATGCGTTTGCATATTTGAAAAAAGCAGCNGCACATACAAANAATAAGTTAAACATACTTTCAGANGAAAAAACAAAATTGATTTCAAAAGTTTGTGATGAAATTATTAATGGAGAGTTAGATGATAATTTNCCATTAGTTGTATGGCAAACNGGTAGNGGAACACAAAGTAATATGAATGTAAATGAAGTTATTGCAAANAGAGCACATGTNATTAATGGAGGTAAATTGACNGATGAAATAAAAATTATTCATCCTAANGATGATGTCAATAAATCNCAAAGCTCAAACGANACNTTTCCAACTGCTATGCATATTGCATCATATAAAATGATACTTGAANAAACATTNCCCTCTTTAGAAAAACTTAAAAATACAATTGAACAAAAAGCAATAAAGTTTAAAAAAATTGTTAAAATTGGCAGAACTCATCTAATGGANGCCACTCCTCTNACACTNGGACAAGAATTTTCTGGATANCATACNCAAATTGAATACGGCATCAAAGCAATAAAAAACACTTTAGATCATCTTTCAGAAATTGCTTTAGGAGGAACTGCTGTTGGNACTGGCATAAATTCTCCAAAAAATTATGATNAAATTGTTGCAAATTATATATCTGAGTTCACGGGAATTACTTTTAAGACCGCAAAAAATAAATTTGAAGCTNTAGCTGCTCACGANGCAATTGTTGAAACACATGGCGCATTAAAGCAANTAGCTGTTTCACTAAATAAAATTGCAAATGATATTCGATTACTCGCTTCTGGTCCGAGAAGCGGTATTGGNGAAATTNTAATTCCTTCAAATGANCCAGGATCTTCGATTATGCCTGGAAAAGTTAACCCNACTCANTGTGAAGCATTAACAATGGTATGNGCNCAAATTATTGGNAATGATACTTCCATTTCANTTGGAGGGATGCAAGGACATTATGAGTTAAATGTTTTCAANCCACTNATTGCAAAAAATATNTTAGAATCTGCAAGATTAATTGCAGATGCGTGCACATCTTTTAATATTAATTGTTTTGAAGGTATTGAACCAAACTTATCTAAAATAAACTTTAATTTAAATAACTCTTTAATGTTGGTAACAGCGCTTAATACAAAAATTGGTTATGAAAAAGCAGCTAAAATTGCTAANGCGGCTCATAAAAATAACACAACTTTGAAAGAAGAAGCTATCAGTTTAGGATATATAACNTCAGAAGAATTTGATAATTGGGTGCAACCTGAAAAGATGTGTGGAAATATTTAGTTAGAATTTTTAAATTTANTNAGGTCAGAAACAAATTTTTTAATTTGCTGCTCCTCTTCTTTTTTNCAAACCAATAAAACATCATCTTTTTCAACTATTATATACCCCTCTAANCCCTGAAGNACAACTACTTTTTCATTAGGCATTNTGACTATATTGTTATTACAATCATANGTAATAACATTTTTTCCAGTAATTGTGTTTTCATTNTTATCCAAAGATAATTTTTTATAAAGNGANCCCCACGTACCTAAATCTGTCCAACCAAAACTTGCTGGNTATACATAAACATTNTTAGCTTTTTCCATGATNGCATAATCAATTGAAATATTTTTACATAATCCAAAAACTCTTTCNATATACTTAGATTCATCATTAGTATTATAAAACTGTTTTCCCTCTTCAAATATGTCATATATATCACGNAGATGTTTTCTAAAAGCAATATTAATAGATTTAGCACTCCAAACAAACATNCCAGAATTCCATAAAAAATCTCCACTATCAATAAAACTTAANGCCAAATCTTGNTTAGGTTTTTCTGTGAAAGTTTTTACCTTACTTACATTTTGATATGAATTTAATTTCTCATCAGTNTATTGAATATAACCATATCCNGTATCAGGCCATAATGGTTTAATTCCTAAAGTTAATAATACATCATTAGANNTTGTTATTTCAAACGAATCATTTACTATTTTAATAAATTCTTCTTCATCTTCAATAAGATGATCAGATGCNGCTACTAATATATTTGCATCTTTATTAANNTNTTCAATTTTAAAAGTAGCATATGCAATACAAGGAGCTGTATTTCTCATCATTGGTTCACACAAAATATTTTTANANTTTAAATNNGGTAATTGNTTCTTACATAAATCTATATANTTNTTATTTGTTACAATAAAAATATTTTCNTTGATACANATNTTTTGTAGACGTTTAAATGTTTTTTGNATNAACGTTTCTCCAGTATTNAGTATATCTAAAAATTGTTTNGGACAATCCTCNGTGCTTATNGGCCAAAACCTTGAGCCTATNCCACCTGCCATTATTACNGCATAATTATTTTTNTTCATACTNATTGTTTTTTTNCAAAAGTAACTTCTGTTAATGGATGAAACAAATATTTAGTATANGATTTTTNTTCAATACATTCATAATATTTCCTTCTTTTTTTTCCCTTTANATATNATTTANTTNCATTNTCTAAAGTTTTAAAAATTGANNTCTCNTCTATTTCATCCAAAANAAGNGTTTTTTTATTGTTATAATTTCGTAAAACTTTTGCAAGCTCNATATCTGAAAATGATGAATATGNTGGATTAATGAGGTGTTTTGATAAACANTTTAAAATATCATTTGGTAAATGATTTGGTGTTAAAAAGTTTAACATCATAAACTTAAAAGTTTTTTTCCATTCNTTTCCATGTGGCTTAACATTATTTTGATGCTTTCTGTAGACAAAAGCATGAGCAAGTTCATGAACTAAAGTTATTAGAAAAGAATACCTATTTAAGTTATTGTTAATGCTAATATAAAGCTTATTATTAATGACTTTAAAATCTCCAAATTTAGTTTTTCTTGGTTTTGATAATTTAATATCAACATTAAGTTCAAATATCCAACGATTTATTAACTGACAAGTTTTTTTTGGNAGAAATGAGCAAATATTAAACATATCAATAATTANTAATTTATTNGAAAAAAATCAAAATCCTAAAAACAAAGAAAAATAACCTACTATTAAAGCTATGGCAAGCCCAAACAAAGAAACAAATAGNCCATCTTTTTTGTTATCTGCTAGTAATGGGAAAATACCATCTCCGCTAGTTGCTATAGATGCTGTAATTAATGCTGATAAAGGAAAGTTTGGAATCACAATATAGGCTACTGCTACCGAAATCATTCCTCCACATCCTGGAGTAAGACCAATTAGTGCAGCAATAAGTATTAGAGCATAAGATGATGAAGACATCCAGGAATCAAAGGTTTCTGCACCTACAACAATATCTATAANAAAATTTGAAATAAATAGACCAACAAAAACGAAAGTAACAACCATTGCTATNTCTGAAACCGCATGTAAAAGAGTTGATTTTAGATTATTGTAGTCACTGTAGCAATCATGATTTTTATAGCTGAACTTATTAACTAAATAAAAAATCATACATGTAATAGAAAATATAATTGATACCCAAAATGTTAAATTTTCAATAGATTTTATACTTCCACCCCAAAGCGCCATTATTGAACCTGGAGCTAAAAATAAAGACATTAATAAAATGCTTTTAAAACCTATTTTCTGAACGAAAAATTCTGAGAAACTTGATTTNTNAGAAAAATTNTTNGTTAATTTTTTTTCATCTTTNGANAGTATAAGATTNTTGATTTTAAATCCAATGATATCAAATATATATCCAAAAATAATACCTGCTATTATTCCAAAAAGAGTAATTGTAAAATACGCCTTTAAATTACCAGAAACATTAGCCTCATCAGACGCTCCCAAGAGAACAAATGATCCCTCGCCTAAGGTGCTGGTAAATGCAGCCAATAAGCCTCCGAAAGAAATTTTATTATTTTTATATAGTGATGCAATTACTATTGTAGCACCACAACCAGGAATTGCACCTAAAAAAGCTCCAAATATTGGATGTAACTTTTTTGGTCCTAATTGATTTAATATGTCTCCATTGCGTTGTTTTGCGAAAAAACTAATAACTGCAAAACCAATTATGGAAATAGACACATAGCCTGCAATAGCGCCAGCAGCTTCCAAGTTATCTAAAACGAATTCAAAGTAATTAAAATTCATAACATTTAAACTTAACTAAAAATTTGAACACAAAAGTATTTATTTAGAATGAATCTAAGAAAAAAAAGAAGAATAATTGACATCTTCAAAAATGAGTGAAAATTTAGGACAATCACAATCATTTTTTTTCAAAATGGCACAGGATGAAAATAATAGTATAATTAAAAAAAATACTATATATTTTTTTTTAATTTGCATAATGCAATATTAAAAAAAAAATGAAAGTAAATAAGTTATTAATAGTTTTATAAAATGTTAACAATATTAAAAGATATTGGAAGTTATTTTATATTAATTACAAGAGTCTTAAGCATTCCAAAAAAATGGAGTGTTTTTAGAAAACAGTTATCATTAGAATTTGAAAAAATTGGTTTAAATTCAATTAGTATCGTCGTTATTATATCATTTTTTGTAGGTGGAGTTATTAGTATCCAAACAGCATATAATTTAGTTAGTCCTTTACTACCTACATATATAATTGGTTTAGCCAGTCGTGATTCCTTAATACTTGAATTTTCTCCAACTATGGTATCTTTGATTTTAGCAGGAAAAGTAGGCTCCAGCATTGCCTCAGAACTTGGATCTATGAGGGTTACAGAACAAATTGATGCGTTAGAGATAATGGGAATCAATTCTGCTTCATTTTTAATTTTACCTAAAATAATAACATCTATTTTCTTTTTCCCAATTCTAGTAATTTTAAGCATGGGTATTGGTATGATAGGCGCATGGATCGGAGCTTTATCAGCAGACATAACAACTGCCGAATTTTTATTTGGACTAAAATATGAATTTATTCCATTTTACATTAGCTACGCANTNATTAAAACTATATTTTTCGCATTTATCATATCTTCAGTATCTTCGTTTTACGGATACAATACTAAAGAAGGAGCAATTTCTGTTGGAAAATCAAGCACAAAAGCAGTGGTTTCTAGTAGTATTTTAATTTTACTCTTTAACTATATTTTAACAGATTTAATTTTAGCATGATTGAGGTCAAGAAAATAAATAAATCTTTTGGAAACCAACATGTCTTAAAAGATGTATCTTTTAAATTTGTTAAAGGAAAAACCAATCTAATTATTGGTGAAAGTGGTTCAGGAAAAACTACTTTATTAAAAATCTTAATAGGTCTTCATAATTATGATAATGGAACAGTTTTATTTGGTGATGTTAATTTAAATAATATATCAAAAAAAGAGCAACGTCTTTTAAGACAAAACATAGGAATGCTATTTCAAGGCGGTGCATTATACGACTACATGACAGTTGAAGAAAATATTATGTTTCCTTTAACAATGTTCACAAATAAGTCAAATAGAGAGAAAAAAGAAAGGGTTAATTTTTGTTTAGAAAGAGTTAATTTATCAGGAAAAAATAAACTTATGCCATCAGAGCTAAGTGGTGGAATGACAAAAAGAGTTGCTATAGCCAGAGCAATTTCAATGCAGCCAAAATATTTGCTTTGTGATGAACCCAACTCGGGACTTGATCCTAAAACTGCTATTTTAATTGATAATTTGATACATGAAATCACAGAAGAATTTGATATGACCACAATTGTTAACACTCATGATATGAATTCTGTCATGCAAATTGGTGATAATATTGCTTTTATTTATAATGGAAATATTTGGTGGAGAGGAAATAAAAAAGAAATAATAAATAGTGAAAATAAAGAGCTGAATGAATTTGTTTTCGCTTCGGATCTATTTANTCTTCTNAAAAATAAAAATGAAAAAAGTTAAACCAAAAAAATATTTGGGTCAGCACTTTCTGAATGATGAAAATATTTCGCAAAAAATTGTACAACTACTCGAAAATAAACAAAATTACTTTTTAGAAATTGGACCAGGAACTGGAGTGTTAACAAAATATTTAATTAAAAAGAATTCAGATTTTAGCTTGATTGAAATAGATTCAGAATGTGTAAATTTTTTAATATCAAATTACCCCAAAACTAAAAATAAAATACTTGAAATTGATTTTCTGAAATTAAATCTCGCTAACAATTTTCCAAAAAAAATTAGTGTGATTGGAAACTTCCCATATAATATTTCATCTCAAATTTTTTTTAAAATTTTAGAAAATAAAAATCAAATTATTGAAACTGTTGGAATGGTTCAAATGGAAGTAGCTGAAAGAATAGTAGCTCTTAGTGGTAAAAAGAGAGGAATTTTATCAGTTCTTACACAAGCATTTTATAATATAAAATATTGTATGACTGTAAATCCAAATGTGTTCATACCGCCACCAAAAGTAAAATCCGCAGTTATTAAATTAACTAGAAATGATAGGACTTCATTAGCATGTGATGAAAATTTATTTTTTAAAATAGTTAAAACAGCTTTTAACCAAAGAAGAAAGACTTTGAAAAATGCACTAAAAACATTTATTTTGCAAAATACATTTGAAGTTAACAACTTATTAAAATTAAGAGCCGAGGATTTATCAGTTGAANATTTTATAACATTAACATTTAATGCCGAAAACAATTAATATAAATAAAGACTTTTTTGATAATTTAGTTGTACTTATTAAGAATAAAGATCAAAGAAAACTTCAAAAAAGTTTACTCAACATGCATCATGCTGATATTGCTGAAATTATTACAAATTTATCAGACTTTGAATCACAATTTTTATACGAAAATTTACATGATGAAATAGCAGCTCTTGTATTAAAAGAAGTTGAAGATGAAAAAAGGAAAACTTTACTATCTAAGCTTTCTGCAAAAGAGATTGCAGTTGATGTAATTGACAATTTAGAATCTGATGATGCTGTTGATGTCATTTCAGATTTATCAGAAAAAAAGAAAGAAGAAGTATTATCACACATTGAAAATGAAGATTATGCTAACGATTTATCTGACTTGCTTAAATATGAAGAAAATACAGCTGGTAGCATGATGGCAACAGAGCTTATAAAAGTAAATGAAAATTGGAATACACTTGAATGCTTGAAAAAAATGAGAAAACAAGCAGAATATGTGAAAAAAGTTCATACAATTTATGTTGTGAACAACAATAATAAACTACTTGGTACAATGTCATTAAAAAGATTATTAATTTCAAATAAAGACACAAAAGTTAGAGATATTGTAAATTCAGATGTTTATTATGTGAAAACAGATACTAGCACTGAAGAAATTGCAAATTTGATGAACAAATATGACTTGATAATTTTACCTGTTGTTAATGAAAATCAAGAACTACTTGGTAGAATTACAATTGATGATGTAATTGATGTAGTTAAAGAAGAAGCAGAAAAAGACTATCAAATGGCTTCAGGAATTTACGAAGATATTGAAAATAATGCAGGCATATTAACTATCACGAGAGTAAGATTACCATGGCTAATAATAGGAATGATTGGAGGTGTATTAGGAGCAAAAGTTATTGGTGTATTTGATATTCAAAAACATTTTGAACTCGCTTTATTTATTCCATTAATAGCTGCAATGGGGGGTAATGTGGGTGTACAATCTGCTGCAATTGTGGTACAAAGTTTAGCAAATAAATCTATTGATATAAAAAATATAAGTGAAAAATTAACGAAGGAATTAGGAGTTGGATTATTAAATGGATTAATATGTGGATGTTTAGTTTTTCTATTTACTTATATTCTTGGTTATAATTTATTGCTTGGTTTAACCGTAAGTTTATCACTAATAATAGTTATAATATTTGCAGCATTGTTTGGTACATTTATCCCCCTAACATTACAAAAATATAATGTTGATCCTGCAGTAGCAACTGGACCTTTTATTACTACAATTAGCGACATATTGGGTTTATTAATTTATTTTTTAATAGGTCAAACAATTTTACAATGAAAATTCTTTTTGTTGATAAAGTACACTCATTTTTACATGAAAAATTGATTAAAAATGGATACAAATGTGTGAATGCATTCGATAAGACCAAAAAAGAGATAGAAAAAAATATTAGTAAATATGATGGTTTAGTTATTAGAAGTAGATTTAAAATTGATGATTTGTTTTTGAAAAAAGCAAAAAATTTAAAATTTATTGCAAGAGCTGGTTCAGGATTAGAAAATATTGATGTTAAATACGCAAAATCAAAAAATATATATTGCATTAATGCTCCTGAGGGAAATAAACAAGCTGTAGCTGAACATGCACTTGCACTAATCTTGTCTCTTTTCAACAACATNATAAAAAGTAATGANGAAATTAAAAATAGTATTTGGCTTAGAGAAGAAAATCGTGGTATAGAATTACAAGGAAAAACTATTGGNATTATTGGATTCGGNAATACAGGTTCTGCATTAGCAAGTTTATTGTCATCATTTAAGTTAAAGATATTAGCTTATGATAAATTTTTAAAACAACATAAGTTTAAAAGCTCGCTTAAACAAATTTATAAAGACGCCGATATTATTAGCTTACATATTCCTTACAATGAAGAAAATAAATATTTTATAAATGAAGGATTTATAAATAATTGTAAAAANNCTATTTACTTGATAAACACTTCAAGAGGTCTATGTATTAATACTNANGATATTGTTANTNGTNTGAAAAATGGAAANATNAAAGGTGTTTGTATGGATGTTTTAGAGTATGAAACTTCATGTTTTAAAAATCTTAAATTAGAAAAAATTGCGGCTAAAAATTTACAATACCTTAATAATTCTAANAANGNAATTTTAACACCACATATNGCTGGTCTNACTANAGAGAGTGAGTTGAAAATTAGTCAAGTTTTATTTCAAAAAATAACAANACTAAACTTNTGCGATTANTTGAACAGTTGTTCTAGATTTTTGCTGAAGAATAATATTATTTTNATTTATAANTTTCTCTAANCTTCTTTTGTTATAGTTTTTNATTGTATATANAATCAAATTATCNTTATATACAACCNTAAAAAATNATTTGAGTTCATTAATTGTTTTAGGAATTTTAAANTTATCATTATNAACACAGANAGAAAAGGAAACTGCAGAATTTTGCATTAAATTTACTTCAACTAAGTTCTTTGANAATATTGAAAATATTTGACTNATGTGGTTTTCCACAATAAAAGTTAANTCTCTTGCAGATATTGAAATAAGTATCTGATTTTCTTTTACTATATAGCTTTCAACATCTATATTTTGGTTTGATGTTTTTGAAATTATTGTACCCTTTTCATTTGAATTATAAAAAGATTTTATTTGGAGTGGAATCAACTTTTTTTTCAATGGTTGAATAGTTTTTGGATGAATTACTTTGGCTCCAAAAAATGCTAACTCAATTGCTTCATCATATGAAATATGCGTAAACAATTGTGTTTGGTCAAAAATTGCTGGGTCAGCATTCATTAGACCAGGAACATCCTTCCATATTATGACTTTTTTAGCATTTAAACAATATGCTAAAATAGCTGCAGTGAAATCAGAACCTTCTCTACCTAAGGTAGTTGTATTATTTTCTGATGTAGAACCTATAAATCCTTGTGTAACTACAATTCCACTTTTTAAATTTTTACAAGCGAACCTCATGGTATCGTTCCAGTGTATTTTCGCATTTCTATAACTATCATCTGTTCTTANTATGTCTCTAATATCAGTCCAGTGATTTATAATATCATTTTTATGAAGAAAAGCACTCATTATTTTCGTTGACAATAATTCTCCTATAGCTACAATTTGATCATAATAATATGAGTAATTATCTGTTGGGGCATCATCTATTACCCACTCAATTTCAACAATGAGATTATTAATTTCATCNAATACTTTATCATTCTTATTAAATAATTGGTTAGCAAGACTTACGTGAAAATCTCTGACTTTTTTTAATAGGTTTCTAACCTTTTTTTGTTTATTAAAATAAGAATTTACAACTTCTTCAAGCATATTTGTAACCTTTCCCATGGCAGAGAAAACTATTACCATATCATCTTCTTTATTTTCAGATATTATCTTTGTTACGAGTTTAATATTAGCAGCGTTTTTTAAAGAAGATCCACCAAATTTATATATACTATTCATATATTATTTTCTATCACAAAGTAAAAATTATTTTTTCAAAATATAATATTAAATTTTCGATATTTGTATAAAAATTAAATATGAAAGTAGCATTATTAACAGCAGGTGGAATAGCTCCTTGCCTATCCGCTGCCGTTGGTCGTTTAGTACATAATTATTTACATAAATATTCAGATGTTGAAATTATTGGTTACTTGAACGGATATAAGGGATTATTATTAGGCAAATCAATATCTTTTCCTAAATCGCTACAAGATAAGTGCGAGAATTTTTATCANTTTGGAGGCTCCCCAATAGGAAATAGTCGAGTAAAATTGACTAATATTGAGGACTGTGTTCAAAAAGGATATATTGAATCAGGAGAAAATCCACTAGAAATAGCAGCGAATCAATTGGTTAAAGATAAGGTGACAATATTACATACAATTGGAGGAGATGACACCAATACTACTGCCGCAGATTTAGCAACTTTTTTAGAACAAAATAACTATAACTTAACAGTAGTTGGGTTGCCAAAAACTATTGATAATGATGTATTTCCTATAAATCAAACATTAGGTGCATGGACAGCGGCTGAACAAGGTGCAAAGTTTTTTGAAAATATAGTTAATGAAAATACAACATCGGATAGACAACTAATTATACATGAAGTAATGGGTAGAAACTGTGGTTGGCTTACCGCAGCAACTGCTTATGAATACAGAAAAAGATTAAGTACAAAAAAGTTCCTTCCAGAAATTGGCCTTTATAAAGAAAAATGGGATGTCCATTCAGTCTTACTTCCTGAAAAAAATATAGATTTTGAACTCGAATGTGATAGATTAAAAAAAATCATGAACAAATATGATTGTGTTAACATTTTTTTAAGTGAAGGATTTGGAATTGATATAATTATTAGTGAAAAGAAAAAAAATGGTGAAAAAATATTAAGAGATGCATTCGGACACGTACGATTAGATGATTTAAATCCAGGTAAATGGTTTGCAAAAAAACTTGGGGATATTTTAGAAGCCAATAAAATATTAATACAAAAAAGTGGATATTTTAGTAGGTCATCTAAAGCAAATAATAAAGATTTAGACTTAATATTTGAGACATGTGATTATGCTATGAAATCTGCAATTGAGAAAAAGAACGGTGTAATTGGAAGAGATGAAGACAAAAATAATAGNCTNTCNTGTATTGAGTTTAAAAGAATTAAAGGAGGAAAACCTTTTGACACAAATTCGGTATGGTATATTGAAATGATGGAAGATATTAATACTCTATAGTTGATTAAAGAACACTCAATTCTAAATTCTATCGGAATTCAAAAGAACATTGAATTCTTAAGATCAGAGATCAGTAAACAAAAGAATAAAATTCAATTAACTGGACTTGTTGGATCTTCTTTTGCATTGCAATCGTGTTTAACAATTTCAGATTCTGAATTTCCTCAAATTTTTGTTCTTGAAAGCAAAGAATCAGCATTATATTTTTTAAATGATTTAGAGAGTTTGTTAAAAAAAGAAGTGTTTTTTTTCCCCGCATCTAACTTTAAAAATTATAAGGAAAAAAAATATGATAGCAACAATAGTCTGCTAAGATCTGAAGTTTTATTTAAGACAAATCACAAAAATAATTCTGTAATAGTTACCTACACAGAGGCACTTTTTGAAAAAGTGGTTAATAGAAATGATTTGAAAAAACTAACNATAGAACTAAAAAAAAATGATTTTTTTTCTTTGGATAAACTTCAANAATTATTAAATAATTTAAATTTTAATAGAGTTGATTTTGTTGCTGAACCAGGTGAATACTCANTTAGAGGGGGTATTGTAGATATTTACTCTTATTCGGAAGAAAACCCATATAGATTGGAGTTTTTTGATGATGAAATAGAAAGTATTAGAAGTTTTAATATTAATAGTCAACTTTCTATTAAGCAAGAAAATCATTTTACTGTTACTCCAAATCCAGAATTTAATTTTAAAACCAAAAGAGAAAGCTTTTTAAGTTACTTTTCAGAGAATACTATAATATGGTTAAAGGATGTTTTATTTGCAAAAGATTACTTAAATAATTTATACAGTAAATCAATTCAGTTATATAAAGAAAATAAACTTCTTAGTGGTGATGAATATGTAAAACAGTTGTCTGAATTTACAACAGTTGAGAATAATAGCTCATCATTTTTTAATGCAAAAATTAAAATCGAATTTTCNACANCTCCANTAGTNAAGTTCAATAAAAATTTTAATTTATTAAAGGAAGAATTAAAAACTAATGATGAAAATAATTATAAAAACTACATTTTATGTTCATCTGAAAAACAAAAAAATAGACTTGGTGAAATAATAAACGCAAAAGAAATAAAATATAATTGCTTAATTATTTCATTGCATGAAGGGTTCGTGGATCAAGTCAATAAATATGCAATTTATACTGATCATCAAATATTTAATAGATATCATAGAGTTAAATCTAAAACAAAATTTATTAATAAACAATCAATCACTATCAGACAACTAAATTCTTTAGAAATAGGTGACTATGTTACTCATATAGATCATGGTATTGGCAGATTCAACGGATTACATAAAATCGAAAATAATGGAAAAACTCAAGAAGTTATAAAGCTATTATATAAAGATGGTGACATTTTATACATTAGCATTCATTCTCTTCATAAAATTGCAAAATATTCAAGTAAAGAAGGTTTAATTCCAAAAATTAATCAACTTGGATCTCCAGCATGGGCAAAAACAAAACAAAAAACTAAATCAAAAGTAAAAGAAATAGCATTTAATTTGATTCAACTTTATGCTAAAAGAAAACTAAAAAAAGGTTTTAAATTTTCTCCTGACTCTTATTTACAACATGAACTAGAAGCATCATTTATGTATGAAGATACGCCTGATCAAGAAAAAGCAACAAAAGATGTTAAGACTGACATGGAAAAGGAATCACCAATGGACAGATTAATTTGTGGTGATGTTGGATTTGGTAAAACTGAAATTGCAATTAGAGCTGCATTTAAAGCTGTTTGTGACAGTAAACAAGTAGCTATTTTAGTTCCAACTACAATACTGGCATTACAACACTATAAAACATTCAAAAAAAGACTTGAAAACTTGCCATGTAATATTGACTATATAAATAGATTCAAATCAAAAAAAGAGCAACTAGATACAATCAAAAACTTAGAAAATGGTAAAATTGATATATTAATTGGAACACATAGAATAGTAAGTAAAGATATTAAATTTATGAATCTTGGGCTCTTAATTATTGATGAAGAACAAAAATTTGGCGTTAACATAAAAGATAAAATTAAACTTATCAAAGAAAATATTGACACCTTAACATTAAGTGCAACTCCGATTCCNAGAACTTTACAATTCTCATTATTAGGTGCAAGAGACTTATCAATTATAAATACACCACCATTAAACAGACAGTCAATTGAAACTAAAATAATCAGCTTAAATAATCAGCTCATTCAAAATGCAATCAATTATGAAATTTCTAGAGGNGGTCAAATATACTTTATTCATAACAGAATCGATAATATTAGTGAAATAGCGAATTTTCTTAATCAACTTTGTCCAAAAGCAAGAATTAAAATTGGACATGGGCAGATGAAAGGTCCAAAGCTAGAAAATCTAATGGTANAGTTTATTGAAGGACAATTTGATCTTTTAGTTTCCACTACNATTATNGAAAATGGTGTTGATGTNCCTAATGCTAATACTATTATTATTAATCAAGCACAAAATTTTGGCTTAAGTGATTTACATCAGATGAGAGGNCGAGTTGGNAGATCAAATCAAAAGGCATTCTGTTTTTTAATTAGCCCTCCAAAACATGTTATTTCAAATGAAAGCAGGAAACGACTTGATGCTTTGGAGCAGTTTTCTGAACTTGGTAGTGGTTTTAAAATCGCGATGCGAGATNTAGATATTAGAGGTGCTGGAGATTTACTTGGTGCAGATCAGTCTGGTTTTATTAACGAAATTGGTTTTGAAACTTATCAAAAAATACTTAATGAAGCAATTGATGAACTAAAAGAAGAGAAATTTAAAAAAATCTTTGAAAAAGACAAAGAAAAAATCTATAACGGAGACTGTCATTTAGATACTGACTTAGAAATACTAATACCAGACACTTATGTCAGTAACATTTCTGAAAGATTAAATTTATATAAAGAAATAAATAATTTAAAAAATGAATCTGATATTTTATCTTTCTCTAAAGATATAAAAGATAGATTTGGAGATTTGCCTAATGAAATATATCGACTATATGATGCCTTAAGAATAAAGTGGCTAGGAAAAAAATTAGGTTTTACTAGAATTATATTAAAAGACAATAAAGTTAGAGCATATCTTCCAGATGAATCAAACAATCTTTTTTATAAATCAAACAATTTTACTAAAATTTTGAATTTTGTGAAAAAAAATTTTAATACCACCGAAATGATCAAAAAAAGAAACAAATTATGCATATTAGTAAAAGATGTTCAAAAAATAGAAAATGCTGTTTCAATATTTAAAGATTTATACGACAATTAGCTTCTAATAATCAACAAATACAACAACTTATTAACAATCTTTTTTTTTCACAAAATATAAATGTCAAATACATTAGTAATTAAGTAATTTGCATATAATAAATAAGAATTTTGAAAAATAAAAAAATTAAAAATGTACTTGTTTCAGTTTTTAATAAAGACGGATTGTTATCAGTCATAAAAAAATTGGACAAACACGGCGTGAATATTTATTCTACCGGAGGTACTCAACAGTATATAAAAAACAACAATATAAAGGTAACAAAAGTTGAGGATTTAACATCATATCCTTCAATACTAGGGGGAAGAGTTAAAACTTTACATCCAAAAATATTTGGCGGAATACTTGCAAGAAGAGATGTTGAGGAAGACAAAGATCAATTAACGAAATATGTAATTCCTGAATTTGATTTAGTTATAGTTGATTTATATCCTTTTGAAAAAACTGTTCAAATACCTAATGTTACAGAGAATGAAATAATTGAGAAAATTGATATTGGAGGAATCTCACTCATAAGAGCAGCGGCAAAAAACTTTAAAGATGTTCTTGTAGTTTCTGAAATTAGTCAGTATAATCAATTATTAGATATAATTAAAGAAGATTGCTCCTCATCTTTAAAGGATAGACAGAAATTTGCAATTAATGCATTTAAAATATCTTCAAATTATGACACAAATATTTTCAATTATTTTAGTGATAATAGTAATGATATATTTGTTCAAAATATAAATAAAAAATATGATTTAAGATATGGAGAAAACCCACATCAAGAAGGAATTTTCTTCGGAAATTTAGAGGATTTTTTAACTAAACTTAATGGTAAAGATTTATCTTATAACAATTTACTTGATATTGATGCAGCAATAAATCTAATATCTGAATTTGATGAACTAACATTTGCAATACTAAAACATAACAACGCTTGTGGTGTTGCAAGTAGAGATAATTTACTAGATGCTTGGAAATCTGCTTTAGAAGCAGATCCTATTTCAGCTTTTGGTGGTGTCTTAATTACAAATCATGAGATAAATTTAGAAACTGCTGTAGAAATTGATAAATTATTTTATGAGGTATTAATTGCACCATCATTTGCAAAAGATGCACTCGAACTTCTGACACAGAAAAAAAATAGAGTTATACTTCTGCAAAAAAATGTTTTATTACCTAAAAAGCAATTTAGGACAATTTTAAATGGAGTGCTACAGCAAGAAAAAGATTTAAAAACAGATTCAACAGACGACATGAAAACCGTAACTAAAATTAGCCCTACAAAACAAGAAAAAATTGATTTAGTATTTGCGTCTAAAATTTGTAAACATACAAAATCAAATACAATAGTTTTTGCAAAAAATAAGCAACTAATTTCAAGTGGAGTTGGCCAAACATCAAGGGTAGATGCTTTAAATCAAGCTGTAAAAAAAGCAATTAGTTTTAAATTTAATTTAAATGGTGCAGTTATGGCTTCTGATGCCTTTTTCCCATTTCCCGACTGTGTAAGTTTGGCAAATGAAGCGGGAGTCACATCAGTTATTCAGCCTGGTGGGTCAATAAAGGATCATTTATCAATTGAATACTGTGATAAACACAAAATGAGTATGGTGATGACAGGTATTAGACATTTTAAACATTAAAAATATTTTATATGGGATTTTTTGATTTTATGCAAGAAGCTATAGCAATTGATTTAGGTACAGCTAACACATTAATAATACATAATGACAAGGTAGTTGTAGATGAACCATCAATTGTTGCAAAAAATGTTAGAACTGGAGAAGTTATTGCGATTGGTAAAAAAGCTCAGCAAATGCATGGTAAAGCTCATAAAGAAATTGAAACTTTAAGACCTTTAAAAGATGGTGTTATAGCAGATTTTCAGTCATCCGAGCAAATGATAAGAGGGTTTATTGATATGATTCAGAAAAAAAGATCACTTTTTTCGCCAGCATTGAAAATGGTAGTTTGTATTCCTTCAGGAGTAACGGAAGTGGAAAAAAGAGCAGTAATTGACTCTGCTGAACATGCTGGAGCAAAGGACGTATGGTTAATACACGAACCTATGGCAGCTGCGATAGGTATTGGTATTGATGTATTAGAACCTAAAGGCAATATGGTGATTGATATTGGTGGTGGAACAACAGAAATTGCTGTAATTTCTCTTGGGGGAATTGTTTGTGATAAATCAATTAGAGTTGCAGGAGATGAATTTACTGACAATATTAAAACCTATATGAAAACTAGACATAATATTGCTGTTGGAGATATTATGGCAGAAAATATAAAAATAAATGTTGGTTCTGCTTTAACTGAATTAGATGAGCCTCCTCCAAATTACCCTGTGCATGGAAGAGATTTAATGAGTGGAATTCCAAAAGAAGTTGTAGTTACTTATAAAGAAATAGCAGGTGCGCTTAATAACTCTATAGAACAAATTGAAGATGCAGTAATGAATGCTCTATTCAACACACCTCCAGCCTTATCTGCCGACATTTACAATGAAGGATTATACCTGACTGGTGGTGGTTCAATGCTAAGAGGTTTAGACAAGAGAATTTCAAGAAAAACAAAACTACCTGTATATGTTGCTGAAGATCCACTTAGAGCTGTAGCGAGAGGAACCGGTATTGCCTTAAAAAATACAGAAAGCTATTCTTTCTTAATTCAATAGTTTAATGCACAACTTATTAAGATTTGTTAAACTAAATCAATCATTATTACTATTTTTAATTTTAGAAAGCTTTTCAATCTTTTTATTTTTATCAAACAATAAATATCAAAATAGTAGATTTATTTTATCAATTAATGAGTATGCTTCTATCGTATATTCATATTCAGATGCAATCACAAATTATATTCATTTAAAAGAAAAAAACAAGTTCTTGTCAGAAGAAAATGCAAAACTATTATCATTAATTGAAAGACAAGATAATAAAACATCTGGTTCAATAAATTCCAATAATAATTTTATATATAAGAGCACAAAAATTATTAATAACTCGATTAATAAAAGAAATAATTATTTAACTTTAAATAAAGGAGTAGCTCAAGGAGTTAGAAATGGAATGGGAGTAATTACACAAAAAGGCGTTGTTGGAATAGTACAATCATCATCAAAGAACTATTCTATTGTAATATCTTTATTGCATAGTAAAACATCTATAGGTATAAAATTGAAAAAAAATAATCATTTTGGAATACTGAAATGGGACGGTTACAATTATAAAGAAGCTACTATAAATAATTTTCCAAGTCACATTGATGTCTCAATAGATGACACAATAGTAACTAGCTCATATAGTATGATTTTTCCAGAAAATATTAATATTGGAACTGTTAAAAAAATTAATGATACAGAAGGGTACTATAATATTCAAATAGATTTATTTGAAGATTTCAATCAATTGAATTACGCATATATTGTAGAATCTAAAAGTATTAATGAAAAAAAATTATTGGAAAAATCTTTCAGAAATGAGTAGTATATATAAGAAATATATCTTATTACTTCCTTTGTATGTTATAATTCAAATTATGATTTTGAATCAAATATTATTTTTTTCATATGTCAATCCTTATTTATATCTCATTTTAATTATTACATTACCGATAAAAACATCTAGTATTTTTCTCTTTTTATATTCATTCATGTTAGGTTTTTGTATAGATATATTTTCAATTAGTATTGGATATCATTCATCTGCTTGTATATTAATTGCATTTTTGAAAAATACAATACATAAAATAACAATTCCTAATAATATTTTAAGCAATGAAGATGAAATATCAATAAAAAAAATAGGAAATCAAGCATACATAATTTTTTCATTTATAATTATATTATTACATCATACATGCTTATTTTTACTAGAACATTTTGATATTAACTTTAAAATTATTTTTAAAATTTTACTTAGCTCCATTGCCTCTTTAATTATTATTTATATTACACAACTTATATTACAAACAAAAAAATGATTCAATATAAATACAGATACAAAATTATCATAATCTGTTTTCTTATCATTTCATTTATTTTCATCATTAAGTTATTTTATATTCAAGTTATTAATAAGAACTATAAATTTTCAGCAAATAATAATGTGTTAAGATATGAAGTTCAACAAGCAACTAGAGGATTAATTTATGACAGGGATAGTAATTTAATTGTAAGTAATGTTCCTGCATATGATTTAATGGTAGTTCCTAGAGAAATGAATAAAATTGATACTTTAAATTTATGTAAACTATTGAATATTTCAATAGAGGAATTTAATTATCGATTACAAGAATCAAAAAAATATTCAAAATATAAGGAAAGTGTGTTCGTAAAACATTTGAGCTTAGAAAAAGCAAGCACTCTTTCCGAGCAACTTTTTCAGTATAATGGTTTCTATTTACGTAAATTAACCATGAGAAAATATCACTACAAAGTAGGTGCTAATATTATTGGATATTTAGGAGAGGTCAATGAAGAAAAAACAACTAGAGATAAATATTATATAAAAGGAGATTTTTCAGGAATTAATGGTATAGAGGGGGCTTATGAAAAAGATTTACGAGGTAAAAAGGGAATGGCTATTAAATTAGTAGATGTACATAATAGAGATCAAGGAAAGTTTCAAAACGGAAAATTTGACACTCTTCCAAAAAATGGAAACTCTTTATTATCAACAATTGATATCGAACTTCAAAAGTATGGTGAAAAATTAATGGATAACAAAATCGGCGCAATTGTTGCTATAGAACCATCAACTGGTGAAATATTATCTCTTGTATCTTCTCCTTCTTACAAATTAACTAATTTAACTGGTAGAAATAGATCTAAAAGTTTTAAAAATTTAAAAGAAAATAAGAATAAACCTCTTTTCAATAGAGCTTTACAAGCTGCTTATCCACCTGGATCAATTTTTAAACTTGTAAATGCTTTAATTATTCTTCAGGAAAAAATTATAACAAAAAATAAAATTATAAGTTGTGTAAATGGGTATGAATATGATGTAAACAAAAGAGTTAATTGTCACAAACACTCATCATCAATTAATCTAACTAGCGCAATAGAAACATCTTGCAATACATATTTTTGCGAAATATTTGCTGAATATTTTAAGAAAAATAAAAATGTAAATAATGCATATAAGAACTGGTACAGTCATGTAAGAAGCTTTGGAATTGGAAATTATTTAAATAATGATTTTATTTCTGGAAGCCCAGGAAAGTTACCTAAATATACTTTTTATAATAAGCTATATAAAAATAGTTGGAATGCAAATACAATAATTTCAATGGCAATAGGACAAGGAGAATTACTTCTAACACCAATACAAATGGCTAATTTAGCAGCTATAATTGCAAACAAAGGATTTTATTACACACCACATGTTATTAAAAAGATTGAAAATAATGAAATTGATAGTAATTTTACAGTAAAGAAATACTGCTCTATCGAAAGAAAATACTTTGACCCAATAATTGAAGGCATGGAAAAAGTAATTAACGGATCTAATGGAACTGCTAAAAACTCGAGAATTGCAGATATATCATTATGCGGTAAAACTGGAACTGCTCAAAATCCACATGGTGAAGATCACTCTATATTTATAGGGTTTGCCCCAAAAAATAATCCAAAAATAGCAATTGCAGTATATGTAGAAAACGGCGGATATGGCTCTAAATGGGCAGCACCAATTGCTTCACTTATGTCTGAAAAATACATAACTAATAGTATTTCAAACATTGATTTAGAAAAAGAGATGATTAATGGATATCTAATTAAATAATAAAAGTGAGAAAAACAAAAAATATATTTGCGAATATTGATCATACAAGTGTTTTTTTATATCTGTTCTTAGTATTAATTGGAGTAACAAATATTTTCGCATCACAATTTAATGAAGATACATCATCTTTTTTTGATCTTTCAACAAGGTATGGAAAGCAAGTTTTGTTTTCTGCACTATCTCTATTAGCTGCATTTGTTATTTTAATTATTGATTGGAAATTTTACTTTTCATTATCCTACATATTTTACTCCGTTATCATAATACTTTTAATAGGTGTGTTATTTTTTGGTGACTTAACTGGAGGTGCAAGTTCGTGGTATAGTATTGGTAAATTTAAACTACAACCTTCAGAATTTGCAAAATTTGCTACATCATTAGCCTTGGCAAAATATTACAACAGTATTCATTCTAAAAGATTATCTTCGAGAGATAAATTAATCACTTATCTAATTATTGCTTTTCCTTTTATTTTAACAATACTTCAAAACGATTTGGGAACTGCATTAGTTTTTATAAGTTTTTTAATTGTTTTCTACAGAGAAGGTTTATCCCAATACATACTCATTATTGCGATATTTTTCTCAACTTTATTTGTAATATGCCTATTGGTTGACTCTACTATACTTAGTTATATTATAGCAATTATTGGATTGTTTATATTCTTCTTTTCAAGAAGAAGAATCAAAGAATTAATAACAATAATAGTAAGCATAATTATATGTGTTTTTTTTATTCAGTGTGTTAATTATTTATTCAATAATTTTTTAGAGACTCATCAACAAAAAAGAATTAATGTTTTATTGGGTAAAGAAATAGATCCATATGGTGCAGGTTACAATCTCATTCAATCAAAGATTGCAATAGGTTCAGGAGGTTTATTTGGTAAAGGGTTTTTAAATGGGACTCAAACAAGATTTGATTTTGTACCAGAGCAGAGCACTGATTTTATATTTTGTACTATCGGAGAAGAATGGGGTTTTTTTGGATCTTTTATTTTTATAATTCTATATGTTGCTCTATTAGTTAGAATATTGTTTTTAGCTGAGAGGCAAAGGTCAAACTTTAGTAGAATTTATGGTTATAGTGTTGCCTCCATACTCTTTGCACATTTTGTTATAAATTTAGGAATGACAATCGGACTATTACCTGTTATTGGAATACCTCTTCCATTCATTAGTTACGGAGGATCATCTTTACTAGCTTTTACAATTTTACTATTTATATTTCTTAATTTAGACTCGTACCGCTTACAAATATTAAGATAAACTTAATAGATCTCTGCTCTATTATCAGTAATAGTTGATTTATCTTTTATGGCATTAAATGACTCTACATTAGAAATATTTTTTAAAGCATTAACCAACTGAATTCTTTCAGCATTTTGATTTTGTGTTTGAATACTATCTTCCGAAATAGTTTGAAAATAAATTATTGAATTACTACATTGAACAGGCTGATTATACGTGTCTTTATCTGCTCCAAATATTTTACCAATAAGTTTTGGTTCAAATCCAATTCCTGTAATACTACTTGATGAAAAATTAGTTTTGGCAGATTGTACTGTTGTTGAATTGCTAGCTGCAATATTTTCTAAATCTTGATTACTGTATAATTTATTTACGTAATCATATTTTTTTTGCATCGTTACCATTGAAGATATTTCTTCTATTAATGTATTTAAGGGAGCAAACCCTTCATCTCTACTTTCAAGTAAATAGCAAACTACAAGTGAGTTGTTAATCTCAAATATATCTGATACATCTCCTTTTTTAGCTTGATTTACCCACTTTACAATCTCACGAGAATTAGGAAGACCACTTATTGAACTCTTACTTTCTACAATTCGATAATCGTTCCTTTTAACCAAATTGCTTATATTAATAAGAGAATCGAAACTAATATTTGTGGTCATCAGTTTACCAGCAAACTCTCTGGCTTGCTTATGATATTTTTCAAATGTTTCAGTACTTGCAGACACATTTCTATCAATGTGTGCTACTTTAATTTTTTTAATTTTTTTACTATGATTAACAAGTTGTATTAAATGAACTCCGAACTGTGTTTCTACAATCTGCAATTGACCTTTCGCTGAAGTAAAACATGCTTCATTAAATTCATCAACCATTCTTCCTTCAGAAAACCAACCTAAATCTCCACCTTTGATTGCTGAACCTTTATCATCTGAATTTGCTTGCGCTAACTCTCCAAAATCTGCGCCAGCTTCAAATTGTTTTTTTAATTGAGTCAAGAAAGTGTTGGCTGAATCAGGTGTCATTCTTTCATTAGAAATTAAAATGTGTCTAGCACTTACAGAGTCTGCTCTCTTTTGAACATCGACAAGCTTAGCAATTCTATAATTGCCTTCATTATACAAATAAGGTCCTATAGTGGTTCCTATTTCTGCATCAAATAATTTTTGCCAATCTGAATCCAATAAGCTTTCTTTTTTTGAGTAAATAAATTGATTATTACTAAAATCAGAATGTCTACGAACCAAATTTTCGTAATCTTCATATTTTGAAAATTCTAATAAAAGACTGTTTAAATATTCTTTTGTTTTTTGCTCATCATCTATAGAAGGAACAACCTCAAAAACAACATAATCAATATCTTTTGATTTTGTTTGTTTATAATCTGATTTGTTTTTTTTGTAGTAATCTTTAATTTCTTTATCTGAAGGAGCAAAAGAACTATCAGCTAAACTTGAATATGGTATTTTTACATAATTAAATACTATATTATTATTTTTTTCTTCAGTACTTATTTTAGTTTGATAATCAGTAATATGCATAGATTTAGAAATTAATGCATCATACTTTGCCTGATTTATTAGCTTAATTAAATACTCCTGATAGCTAATCCACTGATTACGACTTTCAATCGATTCTTCTGACATGATGCCTTTAACATAAGTTAAAGCTCTATTTCCATCAAACTGTCCAGTATTTGGGTCTTGAAATAAAGGGATTTTACTTATTTCAGGGTGTACATTTGATCCAGATAATCTTTCTACCCACTCTTTGTCTGAAAGGGCAATACCTAAACTGGAGTATTGTTTATTCATTAAAATATCTCTAACAAATTGATTCCATACTTGGCTTCTAATTTGACCTCTTGTTGCTTCGTTAATTGAAAAGTTTGGGTTTTGGGAACTTTGAATTTCAATTTGTTCATCAACTTTGTTTTGAAAATCTTGAGGCATTACTTTTTCACCTTCAATCTCTCCGATAATGATTTGACTTGATCCGCCAACTCTTTGAGATTGCATAAAGTCTCCTAAAATAAATGCTAGCATAGCTATTCCGATAACCGCTAATAATAGTCCCGATCTTTTTCTTATGTTTCCTAATGTTGCCATTTTTTAAAATTTAAGGATAACAAATATACAATTGTTATTTAAATTAGGCTTAATCTCAATTATTTAACTTCTAAAATTACCTCTTGTATTGTTTTTTTATCGACTTTAGTTATTGTAAATATAAAATTATGAACACTTACTTCATCATTTATTTTTGGAATATTTTCTTGATGATTTAAAATAAGTCCAGCTATTGTTTCATACTCCTCTGAATCAGGAAGATTTAAATTATATTTTTTATTTATTTCTTCAACATTAGAACGAGCAAGTAATCTAAACTTATTATCATCAATCATAACATCTTCGATTTGACTTTTATCATGTTCATCTGAAATATCTCCAACTATTTCTTCTGTAATATCTTCAATTGTGACTAGTCCTGATGTCCCTCCAAATTCATCTACAACTATAGCTATGCCCTTATTATTTTCTATAAACTGACTCAATAATTCTAAAGCTGACATACTTTCAGGTACAAAAGGGATTGGTAATAATGTGGCACGTATATTTTTTGGATTTCTAAATAACTCTGAAGAATGTACATATCCAATAATATTGTCTATATTATTTTTAAAAATTAATATTTTAGACAACTTAGTCGAAATAAATTTTTTTCTTAATTCAGGTATTGTAGAATTAATACTCATACACGCTAACTCTGTTCTTGGAATCATACATTCTCTTAATTTAGTTTCTGAAAGATCTAAAGCATTTTTTAACATTTCAACTTCTACCCTGTTATTATCTTCATCTTTAACATAATTTAACTCGTTCAAATAATCATCTAAATCAGTTCTACTGAAAAAAACTTCATCAACATTTAATGTTTTTCCGAAAAAAATTTTAAAAACTATATCAGAAAATATCAAAATTACTTTTGTTATAGGTCTTAGGATAATAAAAAATAATGCAATTGGTAAAGCAAATATTTTTAATATTTTACTAGAATAAATTCGAAAAACAGTTTTCGGTAAAAATTCAGCAGTTATCAAAATAACTATGGTTACTATTATAGTTTGAAACAATAAAACAAAGAAAGTTATTTCAGTAATTTTTGTTATTTGTGGTGTTAAAATTTGTGATATAATTAATCCGAACGTTACTAAAAAAATATTATTTCCAATAAGCATTGTTGTTAAGAAATCAGAGGGAGTTTTAGAAAAAAAAGAAATAATTTTTCCAGTGTATTTACCTGATGTTTTTTGTAATTCCAACTGAAGCTTATTTGACGATATAAAAGCTATTTCAACACCAGAAAAAAAAGCTGCCAATAATAAAGTAACAATTGCAAGTAGATACATAATTTATAATTAATTTTTCATATTAACTGAACCAGTTATACTAGTAATAGTATATTCTGAAAAGTCAGTATTAGAAGTAAATCCTTTACCATAAATTGTTTCTTTATTGGTTATAATCTCAACATTATTTGTTGTATAAATTTTATTTATTTTTTCATCCCAAATCAATTCTTTACATTTTAATACTTTATCGTTGTTGTTGTCTAAAATCACATTATCGTATACTTTCATAACATTATATTTATCGATTGTAGCATTATCTGATGTTAAAACGGATATGACTTTGGAAGAATCATTATAGAATATAACATGAACGCTGTCTTTTAAAAATATTTCTATATCACTATTTAAATATCTATTAATTTGTTTGGCAAATAATTCTATTTTTTTTTTACCATCAATTGTTTCCAAAATAGAAACTTCTTTCATTTCTTCAAATGGAAGGTTATTATCTTGTATAAAATTTTTAATCATTGATTCTTCATTAGAACAAGCGATTAAAAAAAAAATTAGTAGGTATAATAAAAATCTCATTAATCGACTGTTCTTGCAAGAGTTGTTTGGTTTATCCAACATCCTATAGTGTATTTTTCTCCAGATTGAACACCATTAAAAAAACAGGTTTCCTTATTAGGAAAATATTTTGAATAAGTATTGATTGATTTCACAGCGATATCTTTAACTTTATCGTCTGATTTAGCCTTTACAAAACAATCAACGGCAAGCCAATAAACAGTTGTTTGCTCAAAATCATTGCCGCAGGATTTAGCACCTGAGATATAAATATTACCTTGCAATAAATAAGCCTCCCCCCAATCTGGCTTAATTTGTAACGCTTTAATTGTTTGGCTAATTGCTTGAGAATATTTTTTCTCCATCCTTAATGAGTTAGCATAATCAAGCAATGTTTTTGCTTTTAAATTTTCTTCTAGATCATAATTTTGAAGTATTTTTTTAAAAACGTTAGAAGATTTTAAAAAGTAACCATTAGCAAATAATGCAGACGCTAATTTAATTTCATAATCATAACTTTCATCTACATCTTGAAGAATACTTAACACATCTAAGTAAAGCTGATTTTTTACACATTCTTTTTCATTCAAAATTTTCTCAATTCTTTTTAATAAATCAATATCTTCTTTAGAGTTTTGAAATTTTTCAGAATAAAGAGAGATAATATCTTCGCAATTAGCATATGGTGTGAACATATCTTCTATCTTTTCAGAATATTTAATGAAATTTTTTGTTGTTTTTGATTTGTTTTTAATATTGTAATCTACAATTTCTGAGACAACTGAATACGTTGACATAACATCTTCTTTAGATTTTATACCTTTTTTTTGTAAATGTATAATTGCCTTCATATAAGCATAAACAGCTTGAACAGAAGAAGTATTATTATCCATATTTATGCTAGTTTTTAA
>PBFG01000005.1 GCA_002718585.1 Fidelibacterota bacterium
AAATAACTTCAAAGAAATAGCATAAGTATTGATAATATATATTATGTCTAATTTTATATTATACTTAATTTGTCAAGCTAAATATATTTACCCTTCTTTGTTTTGTTTCTTTCTTTATTTTTACCCTTATTATTAAAATAAAAAGAAAATCCTAAATAAATTGATTTATAATCGGCTCCTAAACTTTTTCCAATTACCTGATTGAATGTTTGAGTAGAATTTATTGATTGCCAATTTGACCAATCAGTAGATTTAATTTTATTAACCATTAAATATCTTATACCAAACTCAATACTATATATAGCTGATTTACTAAAGGCAAAACTTGTACCTAAATCTAATGTGAAAAATGGAGTTGACATTCTACTGTTTGTAACTGAATTACTATTATCATTGACCACAGTATCACAATCATCATCAGTTAAAATATTAAATATTATTCCTAGAAAATTATCACAATCGGATGCAAATGTATCTGGATAATCATAAACTGTATACTCTTTAAAAAATCCAAATCCTACTGACGTATTTACATATGGCCTAAAAAGACCTGTTCCATTTACGCCCTTAGACATTATAAATTTTAATCCTAAATCAAATAAATTTGCTTTTGAACCTTCTCTTATTTGTAAACCCTGCCAATCCTCATATCCAATAACATATTCAGAAAATCTAATATTTTGCCATCCAATATTATATCGTAAATTACTATAATCAATAAAAGGCCTTTCATAAACAACCTTATAAGTAAAACCATTATCACCATAACTTTCAAAATTATTTGCAGGGCTACTATTTCCGAATGTAGCCATTAATGCATGACTACTTCTATTATCATTAAAAGACATACCTATCAAACTAGAAAATAAGAACCATATACACAAAAGATTTATCTTTAAATTCATAACTCATCCCTTCCTATTTTTATTAAATATCCATAAATCAACAATGATATTAAAAGTAAGCATAATGATCCTATAATATTAGTTAAAAATATTCCAGGATACATCTGTGAACTAGAATTATCAATTGAGTTAAAAATACCTATTAATGCAACTAATATTGGAATTATTTTATAATTATAAATTAAATAATTATTATATAAAAAAGTCAAAATTAAGGATAATATTAAGGAAGATTTTATCCAAGATGCATAACTATTGATTCCAGTATTGCCCCCAAAATTAGAACCTATAAATACTAATGAAATAATAATAAAAAATGATAACGTAATTATTAATCTTTTTGCTTTATTGTACTTAATTGTAAAACTTAGATAGTTAACGAAGAACAAAATTATAATCAGGCTGGATATATAGGATAATATTTGACTAGCGAGATATTGAAAAAGAGGAAGATAAGTATTAATACCTTCAAATCCATCAAACCATATTGGTTTTAAGTTATCTACATAGAATACCTGTGAAAAGAAACCAATTACTGTTAATGAAATCAAAATAATTTCAATAAATGAAAACCTATGAAAGGTTTCAATATTACTACTTGACATACTTGTAAAAATTAATGATATGGCTAATGATGATACAAATATCATAAGTAAGCTTGATATTAGACTAGTAGAAATCTGATTATAGTATGGCTGAGCTGTTGAAAATGTAGATATAATATTCGGAATTGAATTGATAACTGACATTACATTAAGAAATAAAAGAAAAATAAAAATTTTCTTAAATAAATCAATATTAAAAACTCCCCTATTCCAATTTATGAGAGATGATGCTGCGGCAAAAATTATAAGAAAAATCAAAATAACATTACATATCATATTTAGAATACTATAAGAACTTGATTTATTTTGCTCATTTCTTGACCATTCTTCTGGAGCATAAAAATAAGTTGAATGAGCAGAAACTTTATCACCTGAAATATTAACAGAAATTCTTGACTCGCTACCTTTAAAGGAATTATTTATATCTTTAAATGTGAATAACCAATCTGTTCTATTAGGAAGTTCAGAGGGCTGGAATGATAGTTCTTCAACTTCACCTACATTTAAATAAAATTCATTAAGGATATATTTTCTAGCCAATCTTCTAGCCTCATCTTCACTTAAAGTAGGCAATAATCTATTTTCAGGTATTTTATGTCTAATCTGATTAAGAGTCCCATCATTATTTAATATTACAGAGTATTCTTCTGTTTTTTCTTGTTGATCGCCACTAAACTTTACATATCTAATATTCCAATTTGTACTCTGTAAATACTTTCCTATTAAATTATCATATACGTCTTCTCCAATTTCTTGCCATACATATTTATCATCCAGATCAAGGGAGCCAGAATTAAATTGAGTTAAAACAGTCCATGAATCATCTAAATTAATATCATAATTATTAATATAGGTTTCTGCAAGTTCTAAGGCCTGCAGCCTACTTATCATTAACTTGGAATTACTATATTTAAAATTATTTCTTAAATAAAATGCTAAAATTGAAATAATAAATAAAATGAATAAAGTAAACTTATATTTTTTAGATATTGATATTTTTATTTTTTTTACTTCGGTTTTATTTTTTTGAGATATTTCTTTAGGCTTGAATGAAAGGTTTAAATATTTTTTATTAATACTTGATACAGTTTTATTTTTGTAAAAAGACCTCAAGATAACCCAAACTGGAACTAAAGTTAAAATTATAACCATTGACTTATCAAATAATAAATTACTAGATGAAGAAGTAAATAATGGTAATGAGAACCACACAACATCATATCCAAAATGAGATATTATTACTGGAAGCAAACCAAACTTAATATAAATAATACCCCATAATAAAGAAGGTATTATTAGTTCAACTAATCTTGAATAGGGTGGATATGAAGGATAATTAGCATGAGCGCCAGCAAAAATAACTGATTGTAAAATCAAAGCAAAAATAATCCATGCTGTTCTATTTCCGTATTTTTTTGAAATTAATACGGCTCCAGCTATTGGAACTGCTCTAAATAAACATTCCTCCCAAAATCCAGCATGTAGAGACATACCTACCGCTGAGAGCCATGGAAAAGGCGTTGCTATCATATCCGGTGCAAACAATGTTGAAGATGGTACCCACCAACCTAAATAGTTTGCTGTTATCATGTAAAAGACAACAACAAAAATTAAATCTAATGCTATTAATAAGTAGCCCCCTACTGTTCTACCAATTACTTCATAACTAGATGCATTACTTTTATTCCATAACTTCCAAAATTGAATATGGTTAGGAAATGCTTTTCTAGTTAAACTTTCTGCTGCAACAAACGACAAAAGAATAAAAATAAAATCTACGATAGCATTAATTAATGACATAACTGAATTTTGCAATATGAAGTTTTGAGTAGAAATTGCAGTATCATAATTAAGCCAAATTAATGGCATGTAATTTAAACCTGATAGTAAAGTCACTAAAGCAACGAATAAAGCCCAAAATATAGCAGTTTTCCATAATAAATACTTTTCTCTATTAAGAATAAACATCCCAACAATTATGCCCCCAAGAACATAAAATATAAACATTCCATACGATGCAAGAGATGCAATTGTATTATTGGAGGACCTCATTTCTTCATATTTTCTATTAAACGATTCTGGAATTTTAATAAAATGTCTTACTTCTGTTAGTTTATCTCCACTAACACTCAGTTTGAGGCGATATTCTCCTTCATTTGCTAAAAAAATATCATTTCTCTTATAGACAAAAGTATAGTCTAATCGATTTGAAATTTTTAAATCTTCTTTTGTTTCAACTAAATCATAATTTTTTAAATCAATATTCCAATTCTCGATTGATTGTTCCTCTGCAAGATTATTTGCATCTTCTCTAGATAATGATTTAATAAATAAATCATCTGATAATTTTTCATAGAAACCATAANCNTTACCTTCTGGNGTGAAGCTNTACCATGCTTCATTTANATCATTTGGCTTATANTGNCTNACTTTCCATGTATATGCTTCATAATATTTATTATCTAATATTTTTATNAANTCAGATGTACCNCCAGCATCAAGNTCTATNAAATTTTGAGCATATCCATCAACTCCAAATGTNGATGCCCAAAAACTACTATCAGGNCCAATCTTAAATTTTTTTGAAATATTTTTGGAATTAGATATAGCNTCTTCTCTNCTCATATCTAAGTTTATATTTAAGATAGGAAATGTTNGAGGAAATATTTTATATGCTCCAAAAGCACAAAAAAAGGCAAGNANNGATAATATAAACCATGTTTTTTTGNTATAAAACATTAAAACTCNNTNCCTTTAATCTATAAGGTCATCTCTCCTTAAAAGTGCATCAACTTCAGGCTCTCTNCCNCTAAAACTTTTATAAAGTTCCATTGGATGTTTTAAACCACCTTTAGAGAGTATGTTTTCCCTAAATGAAAGTGCTGTATCTTTNTTGAAAATACCATCTTCTTTAAATTTTTCGAATGCATCTGCATCTAAAACTTCAGCCCACTTATANGANTAGTAACCNGCNGAATANCCNCCNGAAAAAATATGACCNAATGANTTAGATATTGTCATNCCNGGAATTGTTGGNAANAACTTAGTTTTCTNAGTTACTTTATTTTCAAACTCTTCAACATTNTTTACTTCTTCTGTATTTGTATACCAAGCCATATCAAGATATCCTAATGATAACTGTCTAAGAGAGAGATAACCAGATCCATAATTAGAAGATTTTTTTATTTTTTGTATAAGTTCATCTGGAATAACTTCATTNGTCTCAAAGTGCTTTGCAAATAACTTNAGAGCCTCAGGCTCCCCTACCCAATTTTCCATTATCTGTGATGGAAGTTCAACAAAATCCCAAAATACATTTGTTCCNCCTGTTGATTGATACTTACCATCAGATAATAAACCNTGTAGACAATGTCCAAATTCATGAAANACTGTTTCTACTTCTCGATAATTTAATAATGATGGCTTATCNTTTGTNGAAGGTGTTAAGCTAGCACAAAANAAAACATGAGGTCTTCTGATTTTTCCCTTNTAAAGACCATTGTCTAAAAGTGCATTCATCCAGGCACCACTTCTTTTAGTNCTTCTNGGGAATAAATCTATATANAGAANTCCAACGTGAGAATCATCAGAATTNTTTACTTCAAANCAATCAACTTCTTCATGCCANGTTTGAATATTNNTGAGTTTTTTAAATTTTAAGCCATATAATTTACTTGCAACTTCAAAAACACCATTNATAACATTTTCTGATTTAAAATATGGCCTTAATTCCTCNGAATCNAATGCNTATTTTTCTTTTTTCAATAATTCTTTATANTACATAAGNTCCCATTGAAAGAAAGTATCTANNCCNTCTGTTTTTTTAGCAAATTCCTNAAGCTCATCTATNTCAGATTTTGCTGCTTTAAATGAATANTCATATAGATTATCAAGTAAACCATAAACATTTTCTACATTTTCTGCCATTCTTCTCTCAAGGACAAAATCAGCATGAGAGNTATAGCCTAAAATTTGAGCACGCTNATGTTTTAATTTCACTATNTCTTTTATNATACTTGAATTATCATATTCTCCTCCATTACACAAACCACCATATGCCTTAAAGAGATGTTCTCGAAGATTTCTTTTTTGTGAATAAGTCATAAATGGTAANTAACTAGACATTTGAAGAGTAAANAACCATTTATCTGATTGATTTTTTTTCTTAGCAGATTCTGCTGCAGCNTCTNTTGCATCTTGAGGTAGTCCTGCTAAATCNTCTTTATTNTCNANCCACATTTCAAAACTATTCTGCGCATCTAAAACATTATTAGAAAATTTTGGTGATAGTANAGATAAGCTTTGATCAAGNTTTCTTAATTTTTCNTTATCACTGTCATTNAGTGAAGCNCCNTTNCTAATAAATGACTGAAATGTATCTTCAATNAATTTTAAATCATGTTCATCATANTCATNATTANNACGNTTTTCAAAAACTGAATTAATTTTTTCAAATAAAATACTATTTAACATATAATCATTAGNATGACTGGATATTANAGGACTTATTTCCTGNGCNAGACTTTTAAATTCTCCTTCACTNTGNGCACCAAATAAATGCCAATAAACACCAACTATTCTTTCTAANTCCTCNTGNGAAGTTTCTAATTCTAAAATTGTATTTTCAAAAGTTGGATTATCANTTGAATCNCATATTNATTTAATTTTATCATTACTGATTTTAATAGCTTNATGNANAGCAGGAAGAAAGTGTTCAGTTTTAAATTCCTTAAATGGNATTGTATCAAACGGTTGATTAAATTCTTTAAAAAATGGATTATTTTTCATTATTTTTCCTTATTTTATTACAAAATTAACAATCTTACCTGGAACATAGATTTCTTTGATTATTTCTCTGTCAGATAAGAATTTATTTACATTTGGGTGATTTTTACAATTACTTAATAGTTCTTNCTTATCAATAGTTTTACTCANTTCGATTGTTGCTCTTAATTTNCCATTTACTTGAATAGCTANCTTAATANTATCTTTCTCTAAANATTCTTGATNATANATAGGCCAGGANGAACAAAAAATNCTTACTTNATTATTTTCANACCAAAGNTCNTCNGCTAAGTGAGGTGCAAAAGGAGATAANAGTCTAATATAAATGGATTTNGTATTTNCATTTAAACCTCTNGAATAAAAATAATTAACAAATTCCATTAAACGACTNAGTGCAGTATTAAACTTTAATTTTTCTAAGCTTTCTGTAACAGACTTTATAGTAGAGTGAATNGTAAAAAGNTCNTCATTACTTTCATTATACTTAGTATCTANANTNNCAAGNCTAAACGANCGACNTAAAAATTTATTTATNCCNTTNATACCCTTATCATTCCAATCACCTCCCTCATCNTATGGNCCCATAAACATTAAATAACATCTAAAAGTATCAGAACCATATTTTTCAACAAAAATATCNGGAGAAACAGTNTTACCTTTAGATTTAGACATTTTTGATCCATCTTTTGTAATTGTACCTTGGTGATATAAATGATTGAAAGGTTCATTAAAATTTATGTGTTTNAGATCTCTTAATGCTTTTGTTATAAATCTTGCATANAGAAGATGCATTGTTGCATGTTCAGCTCCACCAATATAATGATCAACNGGAAGCCAAGACATTGATTCTTTAGAAAATGGNNAGGTANTATTATTTGCATCTGGATATCTTAAGTAATACCATGAAGAACATACAAAAGTATCCATTGTATCTATTTCAGGNTTCCAACCTTTACCAAAAATTTTCTCAGTTCTNTTTATTAATTCTNTTGATGAACCCAAAGGAGATGTTCCTTTAGGCTTATATTCANCATCTTCAGGCAAAGACCAAGGCAAGTGTTCATCAGGAACAGCNTGAGGATTACCATCTGGATCATAAACTATTGGTATNGGAGTTCCCCAATANCGTTGTCTNGAAATCAACCAATCCTTTAGNCTNTAGGTTACTGATTTTTCCCCNATTTTTTNGTNNTGTAAATNNTGAATCATTCTTTTTATTGCATCTTTTGTCTTGAGACCATTAATAAAGTCAGAATTNATACATNTTCCACTTTCTGTAAAAGCTTCNTCNTCAATACTTACACCATTTCCATCATCAACAACCTTNACTATATTAAGTGAAAATTNCTTAGCAAATTCAAAATCTCTTTGNTCNTGNCCAGGTACCGCCATTATTGCACCTGTNCCATANCCTACCANAACATAGTCAGCAATCCATATNGGAATNTTAACATNATTTAANGGNTTAATGGCATANATTCCTGAAAACACACCCGTTTTNGTCTTATCNAAATCTANCCTCTGNAATTCACTCTTTTTTAANGANGATTCACAATATGACTTTATATCTAAATTTGAATCTAATTTCAACTTTTTGATTAATGGGTGTTCAGGTGCAATAACAAGGTATGTAACTCCAAATAATGTATCGGGCCTAGTAGTAAATACCTGAATTTCTGAATCATTATCTACTATCTTAAAAGAAACTTTGGCACCTGTACTTTTACCAATCCAATTTTTTTGCATTGAAACAGTTTTTTTTGGCCAATCTAAATTATCAAAATTAAGTAATTCATCTGCATAATCGGTAATTTTAAAGAACCATTGAATAAGTGGTTTTTGGATTACTAATGCACCAGATCTTTCAGAAGTTCCATCTGAGAGAACTTGCTCATTAGCGAGTACAGTTTGATCAACTGGATCCCAATTTACCATTGCCTCTTTCCTATATGCTAAATTATTTTTATACAATTGCAAGAAAAGCCACTGAGTCCATCTGTAATAATCCTTATCGCAGGTGATTACTTCTTTACTCCAATCATACAACGCACCTATCGCATTTAACTGTGATTTCATAGTATTAATATTTTGATGAGTACTCTTATGGGGATGTACTCCATGCTTTATAGCATAATTTTCGGCAGGTAATCCAAATGCATCAAAACCTTGAGGCTGAAAAACATTATATCCTTTCAATTTAAGAAATCTAGCAAATGTATCAGCTGGTCCATAATTATACCAGTGACCAATATGCAGTTTATCTCCTGATGGATAACTAAACATGGTTAAACAATATTTTTTATTGTCTGTATTTTTAAATTTTGTATCTAAGTCTGCGTTAGAACTCCAAAAGTCTTGCCATTTTTTTTCTATTTTTTTAAAATCGTAGTCCATTTAGAATTAAAATTTTACTTTACATAAATACCATAAAAACTAATAAAAATTAGTACTTACAGTAATTTTTAGGTTGCTTTAAACTTAACGTCATATTATCGTTATAATATACTCAAGTAGTATACGATAAATTAGCTATTTTTTAATAACAAAATAAAAGAAGAATAGAAGAATTTAACCAATCCGATTACCCAGTATTTTTTAAATGTACGAGCCATACTAGATATCATATTCACCTGATTCTAATGAATTCCCAACAACCACACATGAAGCTCCACAATGAGATAATTTAACCGCTTCGTTGTAAGACTTAATACCACCACCAACAATAATTGGTATTTTAACTTCTTTTGAAATATAACTTAGCAAATCAGATTTAATGGAAAACTTAGATCCGCTACCACAATCGAAATATATTAATTTATTGCCCATAAATTGCCCTGCTAAAGCATGAGATAATACGTTCTCCTTATCATTCATATTTAAAGGACTTGTACTTGAAATATTTGAAACAGAAGTACAAGAGCCACCATCAAGTAGTATATAAGCAGTTGGAATCGTATCGATATCTAACTTGTTTATTTTTTTTGCACCCTTTACTTGTTCATCTATTAAATATTTAGGATTTCTTCCACTAATTAGATTTAAATAAAGCATTGAATTTATCTGATGTGAAATCTGATTAGATGATCCAGGGAATGAAATCAAAGGCAATTTCGTATTTGACTTGATATACTTTATTCTTTTTTCAAACAAGTCATCTTCGATATAACTTCCACCTACTAAAATAGCATTAAAATTACTGGAATTTATTCTACAAAGAATATCTTTTAACCTAGAGTCATTTTTTTTGTCAGGATCTATAAGTGCAAGGAGTGAAAAACTATTCTTGTCTTTGACTTCATTTAAAAAATTTAATATGGACATATTTTAACTAGACGTTGTAATCTTTCAAAAAAGAAACAAAATCATCTATATCACTTTTTTTATATTTTTCAGTAAATGCTAACAATAACAGACTATCTGTATTATCATTTTTAAGAGGTGATATATTGAAACCATTTTTAGCAGCAAATTCAACCAATTTTTTTACAGAAAATTTAGTTTTAACAACAAACTCTTTCAAAAAATTACTATTATCATACATTAAATTATAATTTGATAATTTATTAATCTCATTTGCAGCATATTGCGAATTCTGAAGACATATTTCAGCAATATTTGGTAAACCTTCTTTACCCATTAATGCCATATATATTGTACATCTAAGTGCAATAAGACCCTGATTTGTACAGATATTTGAAGTTGCTCTATCTCTTCTAATATGTTGCTCTCTAGTCTGAAGGGTCATTACAAAACCTTCCTTGCCATCCACATCCTCTGTTCTACCAATAATTCTTCCAGGCATTTTTCTAGCATATTTTTGTTTAGCAGCAAAGAGGCCAATATATGGACCTCCAAACGATAGATAATTTCCAAGACTTTGGCCCTCACCAACGTAAACATCACAATCCACATCTCCTGGTGAATTTAATAATGATAAGGATTGGGGATCAGAAACAGCTATAATTAATAATTTACTATATTTTTCTTTTAATTTTGTAAATTCAGACCAATCTTCTAATAATCCATTATAATTGGGAGATTGAATAACAACGCAAGATGTATCATCATCAATATTATTTTTCAAATCATCCAAGCTTGTCAAACCATTTTCTGACTTAATTAACTTTATCTCAACATTATTAAATGAAAAATAACTTTCTAGTACAGATAAATAACTGGGATTAAGGTTAGATGAAACAAGAATTTTTCTTTTAGAATTAACTGCAATTGACATACTGCATGCTTCAGCAACAGCTGAGGCACCATCATATAATGATGCATTAGAAATATCCATGCCTGATAAATCACATATCATACTTTGAAACTCATACAGATATTGAAGAGTCCCTTGACTAACTTCAGGCTGATATGGTGTATAAGCTGTATAAAATTCTGATCTACTTGCTAAAAAATCAACAATTTTAGGAACATAATGATCATATGCGCCTCCTCCAATGAAAGTCTTATTATTAGAAGAGTAATTTAATTTACCAACACTATCTAGAAATGTAAAAACTTCTTGTTCTGAATAACTATCTGGAACATCAAATTTCTCATAATCAAGTTTAAATTTGTCTGGAACTATATCAAATAAATCATCAATTGAATTTGACTTAATTAATTTGAGCATTTCAGTTACATCTGTATCTGTAATTGGAACGTATGACATTAAGAAATCAACTCCTTATAGTTATTGTTATTCATAAGGGATTCTAAATCTTCTTTGTTTGTAACTTCAATTTTAACAATCCAACCTTCTTCATAAGGGCTAGTATTGATAAGCTCTGGCTGTCCCTCTAAATCTTCATTTACAGCTACTATCTTACCAGAAATTGGAATAAATAAATCTGCTAGAGTTTTAACTGCTTCAATTGTACCGAAAATATCATTTTGGTTAAATTCTTCTTCAAGATTTGGAAGCTCAACAAACACTATATCACCAAGCTCACCTTGAGCATAGTCTGTAATACCAACATAAGCAAAATTTTCTTCGACTCTAATCCACTCATGTTCTTTAGTATATTTTAAATTTTCAGGAATATTCATGTAAGTACCTTATTTTTGCTAAAAGTTATGTAAGAAATTAGTATTAAAATCACCTTTAATGAAAGAATCATTTTTTAAAATTTTCTTTTGAAATTCTATATTTGTTTTAATACCAGAGATCACACACTCATCAAGAGATGTATACATTTTATTAATTGCTTCTGTTCTGGTTTGAGCATGTACAATAACCTTAGCAATCATGGAATCGTAATTAGGTGGAATAGTGTAGCCTGTGTAAACACTTGAATCAACCCTAACACCTAATCCTCCTGGGAAATGAACACTTGTCAATGTCCCTGGTGATGGCATAAAATTTTTATCAGGATCTTCTGCATTTATTCTACATTCGATAGAATGGCCCCTGAGATTTAAATTTTTGTATTTTAAAGGCAATGCTAAGCCTGCATGGCATAAAATCTGGTGCTTAACTAAATCTACATTTGTAACAAATTCTGTTACTGGATGCTCAACTTGAATTCTAGTATTCATTTCCATAAAATAAAAATTACTTGTTAAGGAATCAAAAAGAAATTCAATTGTTCCTGCTCCAATGTAGTTAACAGATTTAGCAGCCAAAACTGCAGTATCACACATTTTTTTTTCTTATCTCATCATTAATTATTGGAGATGGAGATTCTTCAATAACTTTCTGATGCCGTCTTTGAATAGAGCACTCTCTTTCACCAAACGCAAAAGTATTTCCATGAATATCTGATAAAATCTGAATTTCAATATGCCTAGGTTGTACAAAATATTTTTCAATATAAACTTCATCATTATCAAAAGCAATTTTAGATTCTGATTGTGCTGAATTAAAAGAATTAATAAAATCTTCTTCATTTTCAACCATTCTCATTCCTCTACCTCCACCTCCAGATGCTGCTTTGATTATAACAGGATATCCAATACTGGAAGCTATTTCTAAACCATCCTGAACATTTTTAACAACACCCTCGGAACCAGGTATCACTTCTACTCCAACTGCTTTCATAGTTTCTTTTGCTGTGGATTTATGACCCATTTTACTAATTGTTTTTGAATCAGAACCTATAAAAACAATATTATTTTCTTTGCAAATGGAAGAAAAATTTGCATTTTCTGATAAAAATCCATATCCGGGATGAATGGCATCTGCATCAGTTAGTTCAGCCGCTGCCAAAATTGAGGGTATATTTAAATAACTTTTTAATGGATTAGGTGGACCAATACAAATAGCTTCATCAGCAAATTTTTTATGGAGAGATAAATCGTCTGCAGTTGAAAAGACTGCAACTGTTTTAATACCAAGTTCTCTTGATGCTCTAATTATCCTTAAGGCAATTTCTCCTCTGTTCGCTATAAGGATTTTTTTAAACATTATTCGTTGGGCTTTATAGAAAAGATGGATTGATTAAACTCAACAGGATTTGAGTCCTCTGCTAATACTTCAACTATAGTACCATTAAAATCAGATTCTATTTCATTAAAAATTTTCATGGCCTCAATGATACATAGAGTTTGTCCTTTAGATACTTTATCACCAACTTTTATGAAGGGAGGTTCTCCAGGCTTAGAAGCTGCATAAAATGTACCAACTAATGGAGCTTTTTGATATTCAAGATGTTCTTCAATATTAAGATTTGTGGTAGAGTCAGAAGTAATTTCAACTATATCATCATTAGAAGGTTCAACCTGTTTTTCTTTTACTAAAGATTCATCTTTTTTAATATCTTCATTTAAAACAACCTCTTTTTCGACAACTGGCTGTGATGATTGCTGAACAACTACTTTACTTGATTCGCTTTTTTTAGAAAGCCTAATTTTTTGAGCACCCCAAAATGAAGAGACTTCAATTTCTTCAATACTGGTTTTTTCAATTACTTTAATAATTTTTTTTATTTTCTCAGTTAGAGACATAAGTCACTATTTAACTCTTTCAATATATTTTTTTTCTTTTGTATCAACTCTTATAACGTCATTTATGTTAATAAATAGTGGAACATTTAGGGTTGCCCCACTTTCAATTTTTGCAGGCTTTGTGCCTCCTTGAGCAGTATTACCTTTTTCTCCTGGATCGGTATCTATCACCTTAACATTCATATGAAGAGGAAGTCTAATTTCTATTGGTTCAGATTCGTTAAATGCAATAGTTATTTCTGTATTTTCAACAAGAAAATCGAGATTATCACTCCCAACCTGTTCTTTAGTAAGAGAGATTTGCTCATATGTTTCAGAATCCATAAATGTATAAAATGAACCATCATTGTATAAATAATTATAATCTCTTGCTTCAATTTTTACAACTTCAAATTTTTCTCCAGATCTAAAAGTTTCATCAACAATTTGACCAGTTTTAATATTTTTAAGCTTGGTTCTAACAAATGCTGGACCTTTTCCTGGTTTTACATGTAAAAACTCAATAATTTTCCATAAACCGTTTTTATGGTGAAAAATTAAACCATTTCTGAAATCTGAAGTATTTGCCATAGACATTACCTTATTAATTAAAAATTACTTATAAAATTATAAAAAAAAATAATTAAATAATAAGATTATTTGGAAGAGTTTAATAATGATTTTAATTCTAAATTTATTTTACTAAGATTATTTAGTTCATAATCAATAGATGTAATTAAATCATCACTTGGATAATTGGACTTGAATTTTTTATAAAAAAAGATTGCATCACTAAAATAATCTAAATGATTAGCATAAATGTAAGCTAGAGTAAATAAAGATTTTTTTACTTCAATGATGTGATTAGGATAAGAATAAATAATATCTGAATATAAATCTGCTGCTACCGAGAAATCTTTAAAATCATTTAGAAATACTTCGGCTATCATATAATCTGTACGCGCTTTAATCGAAATATCTTCAGTATTTTCTTTAATTTGATTAAGGAAATTTATTGCAGTATTATATTTTTTCGATTCCAATGCAACGGATACTTCATGAAAATCAATATTATTTTCTAAAACTATTTTAGCATTTTTCCAGTCTTCATTTTTAAAATAAAATTTATTATTATCTATTTGAAAAAAGGTGGTTGAATCTATAATAAAAGAATAAGCCCAGGTAGATGATTTCTGTAAATAATCTAGTTTCATTTGGTAACTTTTGTAATCTTTACCATCATTACTTAAATGTATATACATTGGATATCTAAACTGAAATTCTTTATTTTTACTTACATCAGCAAAAATAGTGATTTCTTCTCCATTTGCAGGCAAATATGGATCCCAATTAACATCAATACATAAAATGTATGCAAAATTAAGTATTAAAATTAAAAATTTATTATTTGTCATCATCAACTACTTCATAGTCAACGTTTTCAACATCATCTTGGCTATTATCTTTTTTATCTGCTTTTGATTCTTGACTAGAGGTATTACCTGAATCAGAATTTTGCTGAGCATTATACATTTCCTGAGATACTTTCGACCATTCGCCATTCAGGGCTTCGATACAGGATTTAATCTTTTCTGTATCGTTTGAGTCTTTACAATCTTTAAGATCAGATAACTTAGAATTAATCAAATCATAATTTTCTTTCTTAAGTTTATCTTGAAACTCCTTTAATTGATTTTCAGTTTGATATACAAGGTTTTCAGCAGAATTTTTTAATTCAATTGCTTCTTTTTTTGCACTATCTTCTTTTTCATTTTCTTCAGCATCTCTTTTCATTCTATCAATTTCATCATCAGATAAACCACTTGACGCCTCTATTTTAATAGATTGTTCTTTTCCTGTAGCTTTGTCTTTAGCTGTAACATTTAGAATACCATTAGAATCAATGTCAAAAGTTACTTCAATTTGAGGCGTTCCTCTGGGAGCGGGAGGTATTCCATCTAAAATGAACTGACCAAGAGATTTATTATCTTTAGCAAACTTTCTTTCACCTTGGACAACATGAACTGGAACGGAAGGCTGATTGTCAGTAGCTGTTGAAAAAACTTCAGATTTCTTCGTAGGTATTGTGGTATTTGAAGGAATCATAGGTGTTGCTATATTTCCTAAAGTTTCAATAGCTAACGTAAGAGGAGTTACGTCAAGAAGTAAAATATCATCAACTTCTCCTCCAAGAACACCTCCTTGAATGGCTGCACCAATTGCAACAACCTCATCAGGGTTAACACTTTTATTACTTTCTTTATCAAATAGTTTTTCAACCGATGATTGAACTAAAGGTATTCTGGTAGAACCTCCAACTAAAATAACCTCATCAACATCTGATGGTTTCATATCTGCATCTTTTAAGGCGTTTTTGCATGGCTCAATTGTTTTTTCAACCAAATGTGAAATTAAATTTTCAAACTTGGCTCTTGTCAGTGTAACATTTAAGTGCTTTGGACCAGCAGAATCAGCAGTTATAAAAGGTAAGTTTATTTCTGTTTGCTTTGCTGTTGATAATTCACATTTTGCTTTTTCGGCTCCTTCTTTTAATCTTTGCAATGCCATTGCATCTTTCTTTAAATCAACTGAATCTGATTTTTGAAATTCCTCGGCTAACCAATTAACTAACAAATCATCAAAATCATCTCCACCTAACTGAGTATCTCCATTAGTAGATTTTACTTCAAAAACACCATCTCCAATTTCTAAAATAGAGATATCAAAAGTACCACCACCTAAATCATAAATTGCAATTTTTTGATCTTTATTTTTTTTATCCAAGCCATAAGCTAGAGCTGCAGCAGTTGGCTCATTGATTATACGCTTAACATTCAATCCTGCAATAGTTCCTGCATCCTTTGTAGCTTGTCTTTGAGAATCATTAAAATAAGCAGGTACTGTAATAACTGCATCAGTAACATTAGTACCTAGGTACTCTTCAGCATTAATTTTTATATTCTGTAAAACCATAGCGCTGATTTGCGCAGGAGCGTAATCCTTATCATTAGCTAAAATAACAACTTCTTTATTTTTTCCTTCTTTAATATCAAAAGGTAGATTTGTAGAATCTTTTTTAACTTCTTGGTATGTTCTGCCAATAAATCTTTTTGCGGAAAAAATTGTATTTTTAGGATTTGTTACACCTTGTCTCTTAGCCGTTTGGCCTACTAGGGTTTCTCCAGATTTTGTAAACCCAACAACAGAAGGAGTAGTTCTATTACCCTCTTTATTTGTGATTACATTTGGTGAACCGCCCTCTATTACAGCAAAACATGAATTTGTTGTACCTAAATCTATTCCAATGATTTTTCCCATTTTAAAATTCCTTTACTAATTAAAAATACATTTAATTAATTTCAATTATTATGCCGAAATCAACAAATAAGACATTTTGTCAGTAAAAAATATTTCAACTAATCTTAGTTTTTTTTACTAGTTTTTTTTTATTAGGTATTTGCTTAAAAAGTAATTCCCCTTCATTTCCTGTAATACTAATACTTCCTTCACCTTCAATGAACTCACCGCTTAAAAACCTTAGTGAAATCTCACTTTCAACTTTATTTTGTATAACCCTTCTAATTGGCCTAGCTCCCCAATCTAAATATGATCCGTCCTGTAAAAGTATTTTTTTTGCAGTTGAACTTAACCTCAAAGAAATATTTTTTGCTCTTAAATTATTCTTTAAATCCATCATTTCAAAATCAATTATTCTGAATAAATTATCTAAAGATAATTGATTAAAAACTATTAGATCATCTAATCTATTTAAAAATTCAGGCTTAAAATACTTCTTAACTTCCTTCATAACAATAGAATGATTATCCTGTTTATTATCTTTTTTATCTATAAATCCGATATTTGAAGAGTTTATTCTAGAAGTACCAATATTTGACGTCATAATAATCAATGTATTTTTAAAATCTATATTATGACCTAAACTATCTGTTAACTGACCTTCATCAAGTATTTGTAAAAGTAAATTAAATACATCTGGATGTCCTTTTTCAATTTCATCAAATAGAATTATAGAATAAGGATTTCTCCTAACTTTTTCAGTCAAAACTCCTCCTTCTTCATATCCAACATAACCTGGAGGAGCACCAATAAGTCTAGAAACATTATATCTTTCCATATATTCAGACATATCAATTTTTATTAATGAAGATTCATTTTCAAAAAGGTATTGCGCTAATTGTTTTGCAAGCTCAGTTTTACCTACACCTGATGGTCCAAGAAATATGAAAGAACCAATTGGCCTATTAGGATTTTTAAAACCAGCTCTCGCTCTTTGAATAGATGATACTAGAATATCTATTGCATGATCTTGGCCTACTATTCTATTTTTTAAATCATCTCCCATATGAAGAATTTTCTCTGACTCTTTTAATGTAATTTTATATAGTGGTATACCAGTCATTACAGCAACAGTATCAGCTACGTCTTTATCATTAACAACTAAGTAATCTTCATTCATACTAGAAAATTTTTGTTGTTCGAGCTCAAGTTTTTTTGCAATCTTTTTTTCCTTATCACGAAGTTTAGCTGCTAATTCAAAAGTTTGATTTGTTATAGCCTCTTCTTTTTCTTTGGTAATTTTATCTATTCTTCTTTCTAAATTTAAAATTACTTTTGGAACTACTAAATCATTTAATCTTTTACTCGAGCACACCTCATCCATAACATCTATTGCTTTATCCGGTAAAAATCTATCATTTATATATCTTTTACTTAATTCAACACAAGCCTTTATTGTTTCAGCTGTTATTTTAACATTATGGTGTAATTCGTACTTCTCTTTAATTCCATCTAAAATATCAACTGTATCTTCAATTGAAGGTTCTTTGACAATTATTTTTTGAAATCTTCTTTCGAGAGCTCCATCTTTTTCTATATATTTTTTATACTCATTTAATGTTGTTGCACCAATTACTTGAATGTCACCTCTAGCTAAAGCGGGTTTGAATATATTAGCTGCGTCTAAAGATCCTGTAGCTCCTCCTGCACCAACAATTGTATGCAACTCATCAATAAACAAAATAACTTTATCAGCTTTTTCAAGCTCAATCATAATTTTTTTCATTCTTTCTTCAAATTGGCCTCTATATTTAGTACCTGCTATTAAACCCGTCAAATCTAATGCTAAGACTTTGTAATCCCATAAAACTCTAGGAACTTTTTTTTGTGATATCCTTAAAGCTAATCCTTCAACAATTGCTGTTTTACCAACTCCAGGCTCTCCAATAAGTACTGGATTATTTTTCTTTCTCCTAGCTAAAATTTGAGTAACTCTTTCAATTTCAAGCGTTCTTCCTATAACTGGATCTAACAAATTAGTTTCAGCCATTTTACTAATATTTCTTGAAAATGATTTAAATGATTCTAAATTATTATTTGATTGATTAGAATTAGTTTTTTTAGTGAAAGATGAAGTTTTCTTTGTAGAATTATCTAAAATGAACGAAGAAATAATCTTGGAATCTATGGATAAACTATCTAATATATTTTTAGCCAACCCTCCATTTTCTTCTGAAATTGCCAAGAGAAGATAGTTTTGACTAGCAATATGGTATCCATCTTTAATAGCAAAAGAATATGATTTTTTTAAAATTCTTTCTAATCTTCTTGTTAGTGGTAAATGTCCCAAAGAAACTGAGCTACCATTAGATTTAATTTCTTTTTCTATATTTGATTTCATTTCTTTAAAATTACATCCTAAAGTATTTAATAATTTGTGCGCATTACCCTTAGTATCTTTTATTATAGCAAGTAATAAATGCTCTGAACCTACATATGCCGTTGATAATCTGACAGATTCTTCTTGTGATAATTTTAGTAATCTTTTAATTCCCTTAGTATAATTTTCATTCATTTATTTTTAAATCTCCATTAAATAATTCATATTCTAGCGTTGAAACTTTTTTAAATCTTTTGTCATGTGAAGCAATTAAAAAAGCCATTCCATAGTCTTTATTAAGTTTAACTATTAATTTCATTAATTGTTCACAATTTTTTTCATCTAAATTTGCAGTTGGCTCATCTGCAATTATTAGTTTTGGCTTTTTACAAATACATCTCAAAAGAGAAATCCTTTGATATTCTCCACTAGATAAATGATTAGGATATCTTAGTTTATAATTTTTCATATCTAAATAATCTAGGACCTCATTCACACGTGATTCTGCTTCCATATATTTAAAACCATTAATAATTAAGGGCAAAATCATATTGTCAGAAACGTTAAATTCCGGTAATAAATTATCTTTCTGTAATAAGATACTAATCATTTTTTTTCTAATACTTAATTTATTTGAATTATCTACAATTTTTCCATTAAAATTAACTATGCCCTTGTCAGGGTTAATAATACCAGAAACGATATTAAGCAAGGTACTTTTACCTACTCCTGAATTTCCATAAATCGTAACTATATCGTTATCTCGTATTTTTAAACTTATTCCATTTAGTACATTTTTTTCTTCAAAATTATTTTTATATGATTTTTCTATATTTTCTAATCTCAATAGCATTTTAGATTAATTTATATTTTAGCTTAGCACGTTTAAAGGATATATATGTTGCAATCAAAGTTAAAGAAATTATCATTAAAGCTGTAAGTATAAAGTGTTTAAAAGAAACTATTAAAGGGATTTTATCGAAAGGAAATTCAACGAATAAGTAATTAATAAGACCATACGTTTCATTTAAATAATTAATTAATATTAAAGAATTAAAACTTAATATTGTAATGACAAACGATAAGATACAATTTAAAAAACATTTAGCATAAAAAACTTTTTTTAATTCCAAACCTAATTTATTAAGCAAATTTATCTGCTTAATCTTTTCAATAAAAATGATAATTGTATTATTTAAAATCATTAAAGAAGATATTAGTATTGTAGCTAATCCAAGTAAAATATATAATTTTTTTTCAAATTTAATGGCGTTAAATAAACTTTCAAATTTCTTAGCGTTAACTTTTAAAATTCCTAGACTTTTATCAATATCTATATTTGAATCAGAATAAACTATGTAATTATCTTGTTCTAAGAAAAAATCATTATTTTCTTTAATAATAACATTATCAAAATCATAATTGAGAAACTTAAAATCATATATGTTACTTACAATAAAATTTTTAGATTTATAGTTTCCACTAACAATGTTAATATTTAGTATATCAGATAATTTAACTTCATCTCCAATTGAAATATTATAATATCTTGATAGGGATTCTCCTATGATGATGCTCGATTGATCATAAAGTGCATTTTGGAATAACAAGCTTTCGCTAATTTTAGTTTCATTAAATTTTTCTAAATGTTCATAGGTCAAAACATTNATAAAGAATTCATAATTTTTTGTTTCTAATAATANTATTGATTTTTTCCCGTAATTATTAAATTTTTCATANTTAATATTATTTGCAGTTTTGCTTATTTCAAATGAGTACTTATAATTAAATGCAGATATTTTTTCAAAGATTTCTTTTTCTATACCCTCCATAACAGATATTGTTAAAAAAATTATTAATGCTCCAAAGTAAACACCAAAAAGCTGAGGGAAAAACGATTTTCTAAATTTTCCATTATCAGTTCTAAAAAAAAACTTTAATATTAAAAATGATTTAAAAATCATAATTTATTTTTTTATAAAGTATAAAATAAAGAGATTGTGCAAGAATAATTAATGGAGCAATAATAAAATTAGTATAATTAAAATTTATAGGAATGATTGATGTAAAATATATATCAACTGGAAGTTGAATAAAATTCATTTTACTTTCAATAATTAAAATAGAAATAGAAAATAAAAGACCCAATACCACACCTATTAAATTTAATATTAATAGTTTTAGCGAGTAAATCAATGAAATTTTACTATTACTTAATCCAAGAATATTCATTATTAAATAATTTTTTTTTTTATTCAACATTTCTATTTTAAAACAAAATGAATTGTTAACAAGAGATACTAAAATTAATGACATTAATAATATGAAAATTGGTAAGTCAAATGAATCAAGCCACTTCAAAAAATCAAAGTATCTTTCTTTATATGTTACTATTTTATTTTTAAAAGTCTGATTTATAGTCCTATAATCATTTTCACTAATAATAAATTCCAAATCATTAGCATCAATAAAACTTATATCATTAATATTTGATAAAACAAAATGTCTATCAAAAAAACTAACTCCAGTATTAAATACTCCATTTATACTTACTATATTGTATGGATTATTTTCTTTGTTAATCAATAAAGCTGATGAAGATGATTTTAAACCATTCGGGAATAGTTTATCATTTAATTCTCTACCAATAAATACACCATTGTTACTAACTGAATCATTATATATAGTTAAATTTTCGATTTTATCTAATAATTTATCAGTTGCATAAAAATTTATTAGCTCTGAATCATTTTTACTTTTAATAATAAATTGAGATGAATAAAAAGATTCAAATTCCTTAAAATGAGAGATTTGTATTTCCTCAAACTCATTGCTTGAGAGACTATTCAAGCTTAATCTTGCAAAGCCATCAAATTTTATGATCTTTGAGGTAATATTGTTCTTAAAGCCACTAGTGATTGACAAGGTGATAGATGTAATAAAAACACAAAGAAAAGTTGAAGTTAATATTGAAATATTAAATAAAGATTCAAGAGAAAATAAATCTTTTTTAATAAGCCGATTTATAATGAAATAATATGTCTTCAAAATCAACTAAGACCTCATTGCTGGAAATAAAATAACATCTTTAATACTTGTATTACCAGTTAAAAGCATAACTAATCTATCAATACCTACCCCCACACCACCTGTTGGAGGCATACCAATTTCCATAGCCTCAACGAAAGAATAATCAATTATTTGAGCTTCCTTATCGCCTTTAGCTCTTAAATCTAATTGAGCTTCAAGTCTCTTTAACTGGTCAACTGGATCATTTAATTCAGTAAATGAATTAGCAATTTCCATTCCTCCAATAAACAATTCGAATCTTTCAACTAAACTATTATTTTCTCTATGAGTTTTTGCTAAGGGTGAAATTTCTTTGGGAAAATTAATTATAAAAGTAGGATTAACTAAATTTGGTTCTACGTAATGACTAAAAACTTTATCAATTAGATTACTATAATTTGCATTATTATCAATTTTAACATTTGAATCATTAAGAAATTTATATAAATCAGAATGATTCATTTTAGATACATCTGTTTTTGAAAACTTATATATAGATTCAAAAAAATCTAAAACATCAAATTTATTTTCTAACGAAATTTCAATTTGATTAAAGTTTATTGTATATGATTTTTTTATTGAGTAAAAAACATCCTTTATCATCTTCTCAGTTAAGGAAAGCATATCATAAACATCTGCATATGCGCAATAAAATTCTAACATTGTAAATTCAGGATTATGATTTTTATCCATACCTTCATTTCTAAAGTTTTTTGATATTTCAAAAACTTTATTTATACCTCCAATAATTAATTTCTTTAAATATAATTCTAGAGATATTCTCAAATATAATTTTTCATCTAGAGTATTATGAAAAGTTGTGAAAGGTCTAGCATTAGCACCTCCATAAATAGGCTGAAGTACTGGTGTTTCTACTTCTAAATATTCTTTTTCATCTAGAAACTTTCTTATTTTGTTTATCAAAATTGATCTGGATTTAAAATCGTTTACAATATTTGAATTAACAATAAAATCTAAATGGCGATTTCTGTATCTTAAATCTTTATCCTCGAAACTAAAATATGATTCACCTTCTTTTTCTTTAATATTTGGGAGGGGTCTTATACTTTTTGAAAGCATTGTAATCTTTGCACACTGTAAAGTTAATTCTCCTGTTTTAGTATAAAATAATGAGCCCTTTAATCCTACTATATCACCAATATCCATATTCCTAACAATAATGTCATACATACCATCTTCTAACATTTTAGTATTTAAATAAATTTGTATTTTATATCCCTCGTCTTGTATATGACAAAATGATGCCTTACCCATTTTTCTCATTGCAACAACCCTACCTGCAGTTTGATATACATCATTGAATGGTTCTTTGACTTCAAGTAATTCAGAAATTTTATCAGATTTTTTAAAATTGTGTGGATAAGGTTCAATACCTGATTCTCTAATTTTTTTTATTTTTTCTAATCTATGATTTATTATCTGCTTTAAATTTTGTCCAATTGTATTTTCCTTATTTGACATCTTTTTTCTCCATATTAAATAATAAATATTCTTTTATAAATTCATCAATATTTCCATCTAATACTTTTTGAATGTTAGTAATTTCATGGTTAGTCCTATGATCTTTTATTAGATTATATGGATGAAAAACATAAGATCTAATTTGACTTCCCCAAGCTATATCTTTTTTATCTGAATTTAATTCATTTTTTTTATTCATCATTTCATCTAATTTAAGTTGATAAAGGCGAGATTTCAGAATCTTTATTGCAGTATTTTTATTTTTTAACTGACTTCTTTGATTTTGACATTGAACCGTTATTCCTGTATTTAAATGAGTAATTCTAACTGCAGAGTCAGTTTTATTAACATGTTGACCCCCAGCACCACTAGCCCTGTAAGTATCAATTTTTATCTCACCGTCACTTAAATTGATTTCAATATCATCATCTATCAAAGGATCAATATAAACTGCGGCAAAAGATGTATGCCTCTTGCCGTTGCTATCGAAAGGTGAAATTCTTACTAGTCTATGGATACCTCTTTCTGACTGAAGCTTTCCAAAAATATAATCACCTTTAATTTCTATGCTCACATCTTTAACTCCTGTTTCATCTCCTTCTGTATAACTAAGAAGATTATACTTTAACTTATGAAGCTCAGCCCATTTTATATACATTCTGTATAACATGAAAGCCCAATCCTGTGAGTCTTTTCCTCCTGCACCAGGATGAATTGTTAATATAGCACTTTTATCATCATCTTTTTTATTTAATAAAGTTTGAATTTCTAAATTATCAACTAATTCAATAAATTTTTTTAACTCAACTATGGAATCTAAAGAAACATTATTAGATTCGATATTATCACTTAAAAACAAATCAAGTAAATCATATTGATTTGATATGGCATTATAAAAATGAAGTTTATCTTTATTTTTTTTTATTTCTTTTAGAACTATATTTGCTTTTTTATTATCAGTCCAAAAATCATCAGCAAATGTTTTACTTTCTAATTCTTCAACTATTTTATTTAATGATTCAATGTCAAAGATAACCTCGAATTTTCTGATATTTAGAGTTTATCTGGTTACAGGTATCTTTATATAATTGTAAATCCATATTTAAAATTTAAGAAATATTATTCAAAGAGTTATAAGTTTCTTCAACATCATGAGTTCTGATAATATTAGCACCGTTTCTAATAGATAATAATTGGGCCTCCAAACTAGCCTGTTTTACATCTCTGGGCCCATCCGAACCTTTCTGTAAAAATGATTTTCTGGATAATCCTATTAATATGGGATATCCAAAAAACTTAAACTTTTGAATATTATCAATAATTGTGAAATTATCATCTATAGATTTCCCAAAACCTATTCCAGGATCTAAAATAATATTTTTATCATCTAAATTAAATTCATTTTTCATTATATCAATTTTTTTTTCGAAAAAATATTTGATATCATCTATGATGTTAACATATTTAGGCTCAATCTGCATTGTTTGTGGTGTTCCTTGCATATGCATAACAATAATTGGAACGTTATAAATTGAAGCTATTTCAAAGTTGGAATTATTGTGACCTCCACCAGAGATATCATTTATAATATCAAAACCATTGTTAAGAGCAAATTTTATAACTTCTGGCTTGTAGGAATCTATTGAAAGTAGCTTTTTAGTTTTTAAGTTTAATTCTGTAAAAAGAGACAGTCTAGATATTTCTTCATCTACTGTTATAGGTTTTGAAAAGGGACGACTAGATTCAGCACCAATGTCTATAATATCTGAATTTTTATATGAAAGAAACTTTTCTTTAATATAATTAGAATCAATATTAGGATTGCCATCGTAAAAAGAGTCAGGGGTAATATTTAATATTCCCATAACTAATGCTTTTTCATTTTTAGTAAAATACAATTATTTTTTAGTATTTCTTTTTCTTCTAGATGACTTTTTTAATTCAGGTTCTTGAATATTATTTTTAATAGTTTTTTTTTCTTTTTCTCCATTGATAATATTTCTCATTTCATCACCTGAAATTGTTTCTTTTTCTAAAAGCTCTTTTGTTATATCATCAAGCTGATGCTTATATTTAGCTAAAATTTTGTCAGCATTTTTTTCAGCATTTTTAACGAAGGTACTAATCTCTTTATCAATAATTATAGATTTTTCTTCACTATAATTTTTCTGTTGGGAGTAATCTCTTCCTAAAAAGACTTCTTCATCTTTTTTACCGAACTTTAATGGACCTATTTTATCGCTCATCCCCCAATCACAAACCATTTTTCTAGCGATATTAGTTGCAACTTCTATATCATTACCTGCACCTGTTGACGTATCGTTATAAATTAGTTTTTCAGCACATCTACCTGCCATTAAAATATCTAATTTACCTAGCATATATGATTTAGGATAATTGAACCTTTCGACCTCTGGAATTTGGGCTGTTATACCAAGAGCCTGTCCCCTTGGAATAATTGTTATTTTATGAACAGGGTCTGCTCCTTTTGTATGATGTGCAACTAAAGCATGTCCTGCTTCATGATAAGCAATAATTTCTTTATCTTTAGGAGTTAAAACCATACTTTTTCTTTCATTACCCATCATAACTTTGTCTTTAGCATTTTCAAAATCTATCATTGAAATTGTTTTCTTATTGTTTCTAGCAGCTAATAGGGCGGCTTCATTAACAAGATTTTCTAAATCAGCTCCAGCTAATCCTGGTGTAGATTTTGCTATAATTTTTAATTTAACATCTTTTGATAAACGTACATTTCTAGTATGTATTTTCAGTATCGCTTCACGGCCATTTAAATCAGGTACATCTACAACAATTTGCCTATCAAATCTTCCTGGTCTTAATAAAGCTTTATCAAGTACATCAGCTCTATTTGTTGCTGCAAGTAATATAACATTAGATTTTGTATCAAAACCATCCATCTCAACTAAAATTTGATTTAATGTTTGCTCTCTTTCATCATGACCGCCTCCCAATCCGGCCCCCCTATGCCTTCCAACAGCATCGATTTCATCAATAAAAATTATACTTGGTGCATTTTTTTTTGCTTGATCAAATAAATCTCGAACTCTGCTGGCACCAACACCAACAAACATTTCAACAAATTCAGCTCCACTGATAGTAAAAAATGGAACTTTAGCTTCTCCTGAAACTGCTTTAGCAAGTAAAGTTTTACCTGTTCCAGGAGGGCCCAAAAGTAGAGCACCTCTAGGTATTTTTGCTCCAATATTTAAATATTTTGTGGGATTTTTCAAAAATCCTACAATTTCTTGTAACTCAACTTTTGCTTCTTCACAACCTGCCACATCTGAAAAAAGAACTTTAGGCTTATCTGCTGATATAATCTTAGCTTTACTTTTAGCAAAAGAAAATATTCCTCCTTGCCCACCACCTTGCATTCTTCTCATAATTAAGAACCAAAAAATTATAATTAAAAGCCAGGGTGAAAATTGAAAAAAGTAATCCATAACACCTGGAGTCATTTTTTGAATTTTAATTACTACATCATCGCTTAATATTTCATTCCATTCATCAATTTTATCAATTGTCACATTTGGAAGTATAACCTTAAAACTGTTGACATTATTTTCCTCATCAATGAAACAGCCTAATTCACAAGTAGCAACTAATTCATTTCCAGTTATAGTTGCACTACTGATATTTTTATTCAACGATTGATCATCAATTAGTGATAGAAAAGTGGAATATGGTATTTCTTTAGTTTTTTTACTTACATCAACGTAATTAAGGACGGTTAACGAAACTATAATTATTAAAGTCCAAAGTATGAAATTACTTATTATATTTTTTGTTATTTTATTTTTATTATCTTTTTTTGACATTATTTACCTTTATATATATATCTTTTAAATATCTGAACGATCCATCTAAATCTAAACCAAAACCAATTACAAATTTATCACTAATTTTAAATCCATGCCAATCGCATAATTCCACATTATTACTCTTAACTAATAAACTAGCGACTTTAAAACTTTTAGGAGAAAATGAGCTAATATATTTTTTTAAATAGTTAATAGTTTTTCCACTATCAATAATATCCTCGATTAATAGCACATTTTTATTAATTAAGTCTTCTTTATTTAATCCAAGTTGAAGATGAATTTTTCCAGGAGTGGTCCCTGAATATGAAGAAACCTGTAAAAACCTGTATGAATACTTGTTAGAAGAGTTTAATAAAATATGATTCATAAACGGTAATACTCCATTTAAAACTCCAATATATAGAATTTCTTCATTTCCATAAAAATCATCGATTTCTGAAGTTATCTGTTTTATTCTTTTTATAATATCCTGATTTTTTATATATTTTTCAAAATAATAGTCTTTATATTTAATGTAGGAATCAATCATTTTTTCAACCAATATATTTTAGATATATTTTTATCTTTAGAAAAATAATTATAAAGGTTCGGTACACATAAAACTTGATTCTTAGAATCAGTAATTATAGGATATCTACTTTTTTCAAATGATGATATTTTATTATTAATAAAAATATCTTTAATTTTTTTTGATGATTTATAACATTTATCTCCATTTTGCCAATTCCTTACATAAAGACCTTTAATTATTTTTTTTGTGGGAATCTCAAATTCTCCAATAACATTAGAATTTGATAATAGATTTTTTTTATCGAGCACTATTTTAGTATCGTACCAATCATTGTATTTAAAATTAGGACAAATTTTTATATGTTTTTTAACATTTTTTAATTCAGTTTTAAATATGTAATGATTATCTCTATCTTTAAGAACACAAATTTTTTCGTCTAAATAAAATTGTGAGCCAGTTTTCGAAAATCTTAAAAAATCACAAAATGAAATCCAAAATCTATTTGTATTGACTTTATTTAAATTAAAATTTGTGCTAATTAAATTTTTATAAAACAACTTAAAATAACCAAAATCCTCTAGTTCTAAAATTTTATTTGAAACAAGTAAATAATCTCCAGATACTTTGTTAATATATATTTTTTTATAGGAATCAAAATTTAAAAGGAATTTTTTTAAATTAGACTTAGCTCTATTATGTGATGTAATTAAAGATTTAATTAATCCTCGATTAGTTTTTTTTATTCTAGGTAAATCTACATTTCTAATTTTATTTCTTCTAAATGAGTTATCATAGTTTGTAGGATCTTCAATCCAAGAAAGATTATTATCTGATGAATATGAAATAATTTCATTTTTATAAATTGAAAGTAATGGTCTAATAATTTTTCTATATTTATTTCTAATACCCAAGAAAGAAATCCAATCACTTTTATCATAATGTTTCATTAACAAAGTCTCAATTTGATCATCTTTGTGATGAGCTGTAAGAACGTAATCAATACCTTTATTATTTAATACATCAGTAAATATTTGATACCTTTGTTTTCGAGCAATAGACTCAAAATTTTTTTTATTTAAATTACTTTTTTTAATAATTAGAGGATATTTATATTTTTTTGATATTTTTTTACAAAGATTTAACCTATCATATGAATTAGGATTAAAAACGTAATTTATATAAATCAAAGTTACCTTATTAAAAAGATTATAATATTCATTTAATTTAGAAATTACATCTACTAAAAAAACGCTATCTACTCCACCTGAAACTCCAATTAGAATACTATCTTTTTTGTTTTCAGATGCAAAAGATTTTATATTTTTAAGAACTTTTTTTTCTATCATTGTATTAATTAATTTTTAGACCTCATCAAAAAACAAGGGTTTTAAACATTGAATTTTATCTTCATATGAATGAGGATAAAGGAACCACTCAGTTATAGCAATTGAGCTAAGCAGAGAATTTCCATCCTGCGGTGTAAAACAAAAACCAGTTAACTCATTTCCATTCCTTAAATTTAAAGATGGAACCGAAACAACTGACTGATTCAATATTCTTCCGAAATGTCCATGATCTCTACCAAAAGAAAAAACTTCATTAGAATTAATTTTATCTGTCAAAGCTATTCTATCATTGGCCTCAAATTTCGCTAAAACAGATTGAATATTCGTTTTTCTTTTTAATTTTAAATAAAAATGCTGAATATGCATATATTGAGTATTTAATTTCATCGCAGAAGAGAATAAATCAAGCTTTATATCCATTGTATCAAATAAAAGGTGCGCATCCCTCGCATGATGGGTACCAAAAACATCATCATCATGTCTACCAATTTGAGGAGAAGGAATAAATTTAGAAGTTTGACTTAAATCATTTGCCCTTCTTATAAGATTAAATCTTCCTTCAATCAAATTGTCATTTCCTTCAGATAAAGCAATCGTTTTTACAATTGTTGAAAGGTTATGCGTATTGCATGATACTACCTGGATAAACTGATCAATTCCAGATTCAAGTGTCGAATCATTTATGCCTCTTGCATACATTTTTCCAAAACCAAATTCACTACCTTGCGCTATGAAACCTAAAGTGTTTTCTAAATGTTTTTCATAATAATCTTTTTTATTTTTATGACCAAAACCAGTTGGCGTACAGTCAATAACAACTGATGCTCTATCAATAGCTTCTTCTGATACAAATTCTACTTTAATACCAATATCATTAAATCCATCAATTTTGTCAGCATTAGTTGACAATCTTGCACCTCTTTTCAATAGGTTAGAAACTTTGGACCTATCAGTTGTTAGAGGTGTATATTTATTAAATGTTATCTCATCTATACCTAATTCATCTTTAAAATTGCATAATAAACCAATTAAAGGCTCACCTATGGTACCAGTGCCTATAACATGGACAATTCTTCTCGACATTATTAATCTCCCTAGTTAGTTATTTTATATTCAACATCATTAACTAAAAAACTTTTCAAACCATCAAAACCATATTTTTTAAATACTTCAACCTGTTTTTGTGATTCTGTTTTATTTGATAAAATTTCATTTACCGTCTCTATTACATCTTGATTATTAAAAAAAACTAATGATGGTTCAACATAATCTAATAGTTTTTTTATCATATCTTTCATAGTAATAACATTTTCTGTAAAAGGATCAATAATTTTTGAACTAATTCCTCTTGTTGCAGCTTTCCAAATTGAATCATTCAAAAATTCCATATTAAAACTTTTATCACTAACTTGATTTTCAATGATACTATGAACTAAAGCTTGAGTCAGAGCAATAAACATTTTTGTTCTTCTCAAAGATCTCTGAATATCACAAACTCTAAACTCTATTGTATTATATTCAAAATGAGGTCTTACTTTCCACCAAATATGTCTCGGTTTTTCAATAGAATTCGAATCAATTAATTTATTCTTAATATTACAATATTCTTCATATGATTCAATTTTGTGAAGTATGTTAGTTCTAGGAAAAATTCCAAATTGAAATGTTCTAGACGATTCCATTCCTGTTAAAACACCACCGAAGAAAGGAGAGTTTGCTGAAAGTGCAATAAAAGGAGCTATCCATGCACTTGATAAATTTAAAGCCTTAATTATATTATTCCTTGATTCTAAACCTATGTGTATATGTGTTGAAAAGGTAATATTCTGCCTAGCATATTCTTTTAATTGATTTGTTACCCAATTATAAGATTGATTATTAACAAATTTTTGTTCTTTTGGAAGGGCTGTTGGATGAGTGCCACTAATTCCTATTTTAAAGCCCAAATCTTCTCCTATATTTTTTAATCTTAGTCTATTTTTCAAAACTTCAGATATTGCTTCATTTACATCATTACAAATTGGAGTATTTGCTTCAATTTCACTTAGTAATAATTCATATGAAAATCTTTCTTTTTCACTATCATCAATAAAGGACATAATCTGATCAGCTTTTTCAATTAAATTAAAATTATTTGGATCGCAAATCATGTATTCTTCTTCAACACCAATAGTATAATTTTTGTTTAAACTCATATTATTGCTTTTTCTTGCCATTCACCAAAAACAGACTTCATTGAATCTACAATTTCTCCTAAAGTTGCATATTCTAGCGCTGCATCAATGATTAATGGCATTAGATTTTCTTTAGTTTTAGCAGATTCAGTTATTTTTTGTAACTTCTTTTCAACTAACTTAGTATTTCTTTTTTTCTTTAAAGAATCAAGATTTTTTATTTGTTTATGTTGAACTTTATCAGATATTTCTAAAATAGGTATATCAATTTTTTCGTTTTCTTTAATGAATTTATTTACACCTACGATGAATCTATCTTTTGATTCAATTTTATTATTGTAAATAGATGCTGAATCAGCAATTTCTCGTTGAAAAAAACCTGATTCTATTCCAGGTATTACCCCACCAATATTTTTAATCTTGTTAAAATATATATTAGATTTTTTTTCAATTTGATTAGTCAATTCTTCTACATAATAAGATCCACCTAAAGGGTCAGCTACGTTTGCAACTCCAGTCTCATATGCTAAAATCTGTTGTGTCCTAAGAGCTATTTCTGCAGCTTTTTCAGAAGGTAAAGCTAGTGTTTCATCCATTGAGTTTGTATGTAAAGATTGAGTACCTCCTAAAACAGCTGCTAATGCTTGAAAGCCTGTTCTAGCTATATTTATTTCAGGTTGTTGTGCCGTAAGTGAAAATCCTGCAGTTTGAGTATGAAATCTTAACTTTAAAGATTTTTCATTTTTAGCTTTGTAATAATTTTTTAATCTTTTTGCCCAAATTCTTCTTGCAGCTCTATACTTACATATTTCCTCAAAAAAATCTGAGTGAGAATTAAAGAAAAAAGATAACCTTGGTGCAACATCATCAACACTTAATCCTCTTTCTATACATGCATCCAAATATGCAAAACCATTTGATAAGGTAAAGGCAAGTTCTTGAACTGCAGTAGACCCTGCTTCCCTAATGTGATAACCACTTACAGAAATAGTATTATATTTTGGCATATTGTTAGTACAATATTCAATCATATCTACTATTAATTTTACAGATTCTTTTGGTGGATAAATCCATTCTTTTTGTGCAATATATTCTTTTAAAATATCATTTTGCAATGTTCCATTAATTTTTGAAATATCTATATTCCTTTTTATTGCAAGCGCAACATAAAATGCAAAAATAATTACTGCTGGACCGTTGATTGTCATAGAAACACTAACTTTACTTAAATCTATGCCTTCAAATAACTTATCCATATCTTCTAAATTACTTATTGAAACACCACAATGACCAACCTCTCCATCAGATAATTCATGATCGGGGTCGTAGCCCATTAAAGTTGGCATATCAAAAGCAACAGATAAGCCAGTTTGTCCATTTTCAAGGAGAAACTTATACCGTTTATTAGTATCTTCTGGAGATCCGAAACCAGAAAATTGTCTCATAGTCCATAATTTTCCTCTATACATATTAGAATGTATGCCTCTGGTGTAAGGGAATTCACCAGGATAATTGATTTCATCATTAAAGTCATTTGAATTTTCATTAGGATAATATAAAGATTCATTTTTTTCGCCTGATATAGTATCAAAATCATAATCTCTGGATTTTGAATTAATCATATTTTTTTTCCAGTTATTTTTACTCATAATTATTTAACACTTTTTCATAAATTTTTCTTATAGATAAGTTGGTGATGTCCAACAATTCAGTTCTACTTCCATGATCAACAAAATTATCATCTATGCCAATTAACTTTATTACACTATTATGATTGCATCCACTGTAATACTCTAAAACAGATGAACCGAATCCCCCACTTATACATCCTTCTTCCACCGTAAAAATATACTTATATTTTTTAATAATAATATTTAACATTTCTGAATCTAATGGCTTAATAAATCTACAATTAACAACTCCAGCTTTAATATTTTTTTTATCAAGTAATTTGGAAGCAACTTCAGAACAAGTCTCAACCATTGATCCAACACTTAAAAAAACTACCTCACTACCATCTTTAATAACTTCCCAAGAACCAACTTCTATCTCTTTTGGCTTATAATTTAAACTATAATCGGTCTGTATTTTTCCATATCTTATTGAAAAAATTTTTTTAATTTTTAGTGCAGTGTAAAGTAAATCATGAAGCTCATAACCATCCTTTGGAGAAGTAACAATGAAATTTGGGATCATCCTCAAAAAAGCCATATCAAAAATACCATGATGAGTCGGTCCATCAGCTCCAACTAAACCAGCTCTATCCATACAAATTATTACTGGTAAATTTTGAATAGCAATATCATGAACAATCTGATCAAATGCTCTTTGTATAAAAGTAGAATAAATTGCAACAACAGGAATACTATTTGAGGCTGAAATGCCTGAAGAATATGTCAATGCATGCTGCTCAGCTATACCAACATCAATATACCTATTTTCATGTAGCTTAGAAAATTCAGATAATCCAGTACCAACATCCATAGCTGCGGTAATACAAGTAAAATCATATTTATTTGAAAGATCCAGTATACTTTTTCCAAATACTTTAGAGAAAGTAAAAGAATTAGCAATAGTATTAGAATTTGAGGGAGACAAACTATAGTACTTTACTGCATCATCAGTGTCAAAATGTTCTATTCTACGAGATTTATTTGTATGAATATGAAGCAGAACTGGACCATCGATTTTTTTTATAGTTTTAAATACTCTAATCAATTCATTTAAATTATGACCATCAATAGGTCCAATATATCTTATTCCTAACTCTTCAAAAAAACCTCCATCGGTTAGACTAACTTTTACACCACTTTCTGCCTTCTTTAAAAGCTTTTTTATGCGATTGGACATCATAGGTAATTTTTCAGTAATATCTTTTACATTGTCTCTGAGTCTATTGTAAGTTGGGTTAGTAGTTAACTTTGTTAAATATTTTGATAATGCTCCTACACTCTGTGAAATTGACAAAGAATTATCATTAAGAACAACTGTTAACTGTGTTCTATGATAACCTAAATTATTTAGTGCTTCGTATGCCAGACCACCAGTCATTGCTCCATCACCTATAATTGCTAAAACTTTTTCATCTGTTTTGTACTTATCTCTCATATGAGCAAAACCCAAAGCTGCTGAAATTGAAGTACTTGTATGCCCTGCCCCGAAACAATCATATATGCTTTCATCACGTTTTAAAAAACCACTAATTCCACCAAACTTTCTAATTTTTTTAAATTCTTCTCTTCTTCCAGTTAATATTTTATGTGGATAAGCCTGATGTCCCACATCCCACACAAGTTTATCAGATGGAGTATTGTAAACATAATGCAAAGCAATGGTTAATTCAATTACTCCTAAGGGAGAAGAATAATGGCCACCAAGCTCTGAAATAACTTCATGAATATAGGATGCCAATTCATCTGAAAGCTGATTAAGCTGATTTAGATTTAACTTTTTTAAATCATTAGGACTATCAATAGTTTTTAATATTTCGTATGAATCACTCATTAATCATATTGATAAAATATTTATGAATAGATAAATCTTTCCCTATTTCTGGGTGAAATGATGAGATTAAGTGTTTATCATTTCTAATGAGAACTGGCTCATTTTTATAACGCCCAATTACCTTACAGTCTTTTGAAACTTTTAAAAATCTTGGACCCCTTATGAAGGTAGCATAAAATTTATCTGATAGAATTTCATTTTTACTAAGGTTAATGATATCTGAAAAAGAATCAATTTGAGCTCCCCATGAATTTCTTTTTGTGAAAACATTTATTAATCCAAGATTTTTAACTTTTTGATCTCCACTGCCAGCAGACATCAAAATTGCCCCAGCACAAGTTCCAAATAAGTTAAAATTATCAGAGAATTTTCTTATAGAATTAAATAAATCAAACTTATTCATTAACAAGGACATTGTTGTAGATTCACCTCCAGGTAGGATTAGTGCTTTAATATCATCTAAATCTTTGGAACTTCTAACAAATGAACTATTAATAGAAAGACTAGTGAGAGCTTTCCTGTGAAGTTCAAAATCACCTTGGATTGCTAAAATCCCTATCTTCAATTACCATCCCCTATTCTGCAACATTTCATTCTCAGGAATATCAGCTATATCAATGCCTTCCATTGCCTCTTTTAAACCAGAAGATATTTCTGCTAATCTTTTTGGATTATCATAATAAGTAGTAGCTTCTACAATTGCTTCTGCTCTTGATTTTGGATCTTCTGATTTAAATATTCCGGAACCTACAAAAACAGATTCTGCACCTAACTGCATCATAAGCGATGCATCAGCAGGTGTTGCAATTCCTCCAGCACTGAAATTTGGAACTGGTAATTTACCTAACTCTTTTACTTTTGTTAAAATATTTAATGGAGCATTGTTTTTAATTGAAAATTCTTCTAATTCTTTGTTATTCATTTTAGTAACCAACTTAATCTCATCCATTATAGTTCTCATGTGCGTTACAGCCTCAACTATATTTCCTGAACCAGCTTCACCTTTTGTTCTAATCATAGCTGCACCTTCATTAATACGTCTGGAAGCTTCACTTAGATTTCTTGCACCGCAGACAAATGGTACCTTGAATGGATTCTTATCTACATGAAAAGAATTATCTGCTGGAGTAAGAACTTCACTTTCATCTATAAAATCAATTTCTAAAGATTCTAATATTTGAGCTTCGGCAAAGTGACCAATTCTACATTTTGCCATAACTGGAATAGATACATTTTCTTTTATATCTGTAATCATTTTAGGATTTGACATTCTACAAACACCTCCATCTCTTCTGATATCTGCAGGTATTTTTTCTAATGCCATAACGGCAACTGCACCAGCTTTCTCAGCAATACATGCCTGTTCCACATTTGTAACATCCATGATTACACCGCCCTTAAGCATTTCTGCTAAACTTACTTTTATCTCAAACGAACCTTTTTTCATTATTTCTCCTTATAAAGATGATATTCTATTACTTACTTCTTCAATTAAATAATCAGGTGTCGAAGCACCTGCACTAATTCCTACTGACTCTGATTTTGAGAACCAATCGTCTTGTAGTTCATCTGCGCAAGTTACCTGATATGTATTTTTGTTTATTAGCTTAGATAAAGATGTTAATCTTTTAGAATTTGCACTCGTGAAAGAACCTATAATTATCATTGTATCTACTATTTTAGCTAAATCTTTTATTTGATTTTGATTTCTTTTTGTTGGAAAACAAATTGTATTAACAAATCTTAAATCAAAAACTTTCGTCATTAAAATTTTAATTATATCTTGAACATTTTCTATAGATTGAGTCGATTGACTAACAATTCCTGCTTTTCTAATTCTTTTTTGTGCTATTGCTTCTTCTACTGATGAAATTACTATAGTTTTTGGAACTTGGTCAGCAATAGCAACAACTTCATCATGACCATGATCACCAATTACTATAATTTTTCTTCCTTCTGCATATAGGTTCTTAACATCTTCGTGTATTTTATGCACAAGAGGGCATGTAGCGTCAATTATATTCATTTTTTTTTCTCTTGCTTCATCCCAAATATCATTTTTAGTTCCATGAGCTCTGAACAATACTGTTGCATCTTTCGGAACTTCATCAAGGCTATCAACAACTTTTGCTCCAGAATTATCTAAATCTTCAACAACTCTTTCATTATGAACAATATCTCCAAGCATATAAACCTCACCTTCCTTTTTAGCAACATCATGAGCCATATTAACTGCATCTCTGACACCAAAACAATAACCTGCATTTTTAGCTATAATTATTTTCATTTATTTTTTGGTAAAGTTATTCCTGTTTGATTTTGATATTTCCCATTTTTATCTAAATAAGACTTTTCACATTGTTCGTCTGATTCAAAGAATAATACTTGACACAATCCTTCATTCGAATATATTTTTGCTGGTAATGGAGTTGTATTAGAAATTTCAAGTGTTACATGACCCTCCCATTCAGGCTCAAAAGGTGTAACATTAACTATTATACCACAACGAGCATAAGTGGATTTACCTAGGCAAACAGTCAAAACATTTCTAGGAATTTTGAAATATTCAATACTTCTTGCTAATGCGAAACTATTTGGTGGTACTATGCAAATATTACCTTTAAAATCTACAAATGATTTCTCATCAAATTTTTTAGGATCAACAACACTGTTGTTAACATTAGTAAAAATTTTATATTCATCTGAAACTCTAATATCATATCCATAAGAAGAAAGTCCATAAGAAATTGTTCCTTTTCTAATCTGGTTATCTGTAAAAGGTGAAATCATTTTTTTACTTAAAGACATTTTTCTTATCCATTTATCTGATTTTATTGACATAAAAAATCCTTTTTTTCTTTCAACATTTTAATAATATTAAACTCTATTTCATTAAAAGAACTGCCATTAACTGTTGCACCAGCTGCAAATTCATGACCCCCGCCCCCATAATATTGAGCAATATCATTGATGACATATTTACCTCTAGATCTAAAATTTATTCTAAATTTATCATTTGGGAGCTCTGAAATCATAAATGAAACTTCTACACCTTTTATAGAACGAACAAAGTCTGTAAAACCATCAACATCTTCGAGTTTTGCTTTACAATCACTCATCATTTTAGATGAAATCTTAATCGAGGCAAATTCTTCAAAAATTTCAAGTGAATCAATCACTGAACTCATTAACTTAACTTGTGATATTGTTCGCTGCTCATAAACTTTGGAAAATACGTTATATGGCTTTAAACCAGTTTCTAAAATTTCTTTTGCCATTAAATGAGAATCTGGGTTTGTAGAATTGTATCTAAATGAACCCGTATCTGTGATTAAGGCTGCATACAGCGGTTCAGCTGTTTTCAAATCTAAATCTAAATCTATATATTTAAAATACTTCCAAACTAGATATCCTGTTGCAGGAGCTGTTGTATCTAAAAAATTTATATCAAAAAAATTACTATTAGATGGATGATGATCAATTGAAATTTTTTTAACATTTATTGATTTACTTAAAATCTTTGAAATCTCTCCCAATCTTAAATGATTTCCTATATCAAAAATCAATGCACAATCACAATTTTTAATCCAATTTAAATGATCGCTTGGTTTGTAAATTTCAATATTTGAATCTCGGTCCATAAAATTATATTTTTCAGAATGATTAGAAATATTTATAATTCTACATTTTTTTCCAATAGACTTCAAATAATAGAACATAGCTAGCTCCGATCCAAGCCCATCACCATCAGGATTTATGTGTGTAGAAAGAACAATGCTTTTACTTCTATTTATTTGGTCAGATAATATGTTCCAATTCATAATCATAAATTAACATGCACGTTTTGCACGCTATAATTTAAGCATTTTTTTAGCTTTTTAAAAAGAGATTACTTAAAAACTATAAACAATTACTTAATAAAGTTAAAAATATCTAAATAGAACCATAAAAAACTATAAATAACTAATATTGGTACTAAAATTGCTACAGACCAGGCCATATATCCAAAAAAACTAGGCATAGGTATTTTGTTCTCTTCAGAAATAGAGCGAACCATAAAATTTGGAGCATTACCTATATATGTTAATGCACCCATAAAAACAGCTCCTGATGATATTGCCAAAAGAGTAACTACATCGCTCATTAATACAGGTGCTGTTAAATTTGTACTAGTAAAAAATACTAGATAAGTTGGAGCATTATCTAAAAAAGCTGATAAAACTCCAGTTAACCAAAAATACAAAGAAGAACTTAATCCTGAAAAACTACTTGAATAATCTAATTTTAAAATTGAAATTGCAGGAATAACTGTAATAAAAATTCCAGCAAAAAGCTTAGCTACCTCAGTAATAGGGAACCAAGAAAAGCCATTTTCCTTACGTAATGAAAGAGATGTTGTTTTGTAACTGGCTACGGTTAATAATATTAAAAATATATCTCTTAGTATAAATGAAAACATTAATTCATTTCCTAAAAAATATATACTTCCAAGGTTATTTTTAAAGGTACCACTCAAAATTACTGAAATAATCACTCCAACTAAAAGTAAAAGATTAAATTTTCCATCAACTGAAAAATTTATTTTTTCCAAAGATGGACTAGAATCAATTTCCTTTTTGTAGTAATATAAATCTATAAAATAAAAGATTACAAGCAACAGAATTGAAACAAAAATCATCGGCATAAGCATATATTTTGTAGTCCAGAAAAAATCAATACCTTTGAGAAAACCAATAAATAAAGGAGGATCACCCAAGGGCGTCAAAGAACCTCCAATATTAGCAACTAAGAAGATAAAAAATATTATTACGTGAGTTTTATTTTCTCTCCATTTATTAGCACGTATAACAGGCCTAATAAGCAACATTGCAGCACCAGTAGTACCCATCCATGAAGCTAGTGCAGTACCTATTAAAAGAAATATCAGATTAAGCTTTGGGTTTCCAACAAAATTTCCTCTAATCATTATTCCTCCTGAAATTGTAAAGAGAGCCAACAAGAGAACAATAAAAGGTATATATTCAATAAAAATTGCATGGACAAACCAATGAGAAGAGATTGAAATTCCTTCTTTAAATAAGAATGGCAAACTAAAAAGCAATGCCCAAAAAGCAGAAATTTTACCAAAATTATTATGCCAAAAATGATTATTTACTAGAGGGAAAATAGCGATAGATAATAAAATACCCACAAATGGCAGAACCCAAATCAAGTTAAATGAAACATCATAATCAGTACTACTCCCTGCAAATAAATGCACAGGCAAAATAAAACATACAAGAAAAAAATTACGATTCATACTTAAGTTTTCCTTTATTAATGAAAAAAATCTTATATCAAGATAATTTTAACTATAGATAAATAATTTAAAAAATCATTAAACATGTTATTTTTCACATGTAATATATCTTAAATTAAGGAATGTTTCAGACATTTATTATTACAATTTTTATTATTTCAGGGTGTGTTCTAATTATGAGCCTTGGCTACTTGATAAGCGGAAAAAAAATGAGCGGTAGCTGTGGAAATTCTGATGGAAAACCTTGCGACTGTACAATAAAAGAAAAAATTAAATGCTCAGTTACTAATAACTAATCCCCAACAATAAAAGAACTAAACCCTTTAGATAAAAATTCAATTAAATTACCTTTTTCATCTAATTTTATAATCATTGCTTCAATATTGTCTAAGTTATTTATAAAATCAATACCTTCACTTGGCATCATAGTCATTAATACAGTTGCCAATGCATCTGAATCTATACATTCTTTGGAAATTACAGTTGCACTTACTGTCTGATGATCTATTGGAAAACCTGTCATTGGATTAATTAAATGACTGTATTGAACTCCATCTATTTCAAAAAAATTATTATAAGTCCCAGATGTTGCCATTGACATATTTGATAAATTTATTTTTTTTATTACAGACAAATTTTGAGGGTTTTGTATTCCAATTATCCACTTCTTTTTAGAATCACCAAATCTACTAGATTTAAGTTCTCCTCCAATTTCAACTAAATGATTTTTAAACCCATTATTGTATAGAAATTCCGATATTCTATCAACTGCAAAACCTTTTGCAATTGAATTTAAATCGATTTGTATTTTTTTATTTTGTTTTACTAAAAAATTGTTACTTAAATGAATTTTTTTATATCCAACATTGGCTAATTGTTCTAAAATTAAATTATTTTGTGGAACTTTGACTTCTTTAAATGATTCAAAGCCCCATAGCTTAACAAGTGGGCTTATTGTTATATCGTACTTACCATTTGAAATATCACAGTAATATAATGCTTTCTTAAGAACATAACTGAAATTTTTACTTAACTTAATAAGTCCAGTATCATAATTATTTATTTTAGAAATTTCACTATTATTGTTATAAGTAGAAAAACTAATATTAACGCTATCGAGAATTTCTTCTAAACTTATTTTTAATTTAGTTTCATTTTCAACAATACCAAGAATTGTAATGTTATATGTTGTACCCATAGTTGAGCCACTAATAAGATGCTTACTTTGGGATTTGTTTGAACAACCAAATATTAATAGGAAAAAAAGAAAACAAAAAAACTTAAGAAGTTTTTTATCCACCAAAATCATCAAAATCTATCATTTCGTCTTCAACACCTAAATCATATAACATAGTTGATACAGCTGAATTCATCATAGGAGGACCACACATATAGTATTCAATCTCCGTTGGATCTTCATGTTTGCTAAGATAATTTTCTAAAACTACTTGATGAATAAAACCAGTATATCCTTTCCAATTATCTTCTTTCATTGGATCAGATAATGCGACATTATAGGAAAAATTTGGAAATTTTTTCTCTATTGCTTTAAAATGATCATCATAAAACATTTCTCTTTTAGACCTAGCACCATACCAATAAGAAACTTTTCTACCGGTTTTAAGGGTATGAAATAAATGGAACAGATGAGATCTTAATGGAGCCATACCTGCTCCCCCTCCAATATAAACCATTTCTCTATCTGAATCTTTTATAAAAAAGTCACCATATGGGCCTGATACATTAACTTTATCTCCTGGCTTCAAATTAAATATAAAAGATGAAGCGATACCTGGAGGAGCATCCCATTTTTGTGGTGGTGGGTGAGCAATTCTCACATTCAACATAATCATATTTCCTTCAGCAGGATGGTTAGCCATTGAATATGCTCTAAATTCATTTGGATTATCATTTTTGGCAACTAAATCCCACATCTTAAACTTATCCCAGTCTTCTCTATACTCTTCTTCAACATCGAATTCTGAGTATTTCAACTCATATTTAGGAATATCTATTTGAATGTAACCGCCTGATTCAAAATCCAGGTTTTCTCCTTTTGGTAATTCTAAAACTAATTCCTTAATAAAAGTAGCAACATTTTCATTACTTTTCACTGTACATTCCCATTTTTGAATACTAAAAATTTCATCAGGAATTTTAACTTCTAAATCACCCTTAACCTTGACCTGACAGGCTAATCTATAATTATCTTTTATTTCATTTCTAGAAAAGTGAGACACCTCTGTTGGAAGTATATCTCCTCCTCCGCTTATAACCTGACATTTACATTGGGAACAAGTACCACCCCCTCCACAAGCTGATGGGATGAAAACATTTTGTGATGCTAAGGAAGACAATAATGACCCTCCTGGCTTGACTGTAGGAGATTTTTCTTCATCTCCATTAATTAGTATAAAAGCATCTCCTTGAGGTAATAATTTTTTTTCGGCAAAACCTAACATAGTAACTAAAACTAAAATTATTACTGAAAAAACTAAAATAGATGAAAATACTGTTAACTCAATCATTATATATTTATTCCTTTAATTTAAAATTTTATAATTGTATACCTGAAAAAGAAAGGTATGCCATTGATAACAAACCTGTTAAAATCATAGTGATACCCAATCCCTTTAAACCATCAGGGATATCAGAATACCTTAGCTTAAAACGTATTGCAGCCATACTTACAATTGCCAAATAAAAACCAACACCTGAGCTTACACCAAATACTAATGACTCTCCAAGTGTATAAGCTCTCTCATGCATAAAAACAGATGAACCTAGTATCGAACAATTAACAGTTATCAGCGGCAGAAAAATGCCCAGAGAATTGTATAATGTAGGACTAAATTTATCTATAAACATTTCAACAAATTGAACTAAAGCAGCAATTGTAGCAATAAAACATAGCAATCGTAAAAAAGATAAATCTACAGTTTCAAAAGAGCTGCTTATCCAACTAAGAGCTCCTGGATCTAATAAATAATTTTTTATCAACCAATTTACTGGAACTGTAATTGTATTTACAAAAATCACTGCTTTCCCCATACCCTGTGAAGCTTCGACATTTTTTGATATAGCTAAAAATGAACACATTCCAAGAAAATATGCCAACAGTATATTTTCAATAAATATTGACTTAGTTGCTATACTTAAATAATGTGTAAGTAAATCCAATTTTAATCCTCAACAAATTGTGTTATTGAACGTTGAGCCCATATGATTAAACCGAGAATAATGAAAGCACCTGGGGCAAGTATCATTAGGCCATTATTCATAAATTCCGGTAAAATACGATAGTCTAACAAAGTTCCAAATCCCAGTAATTCTCTAAATGCAGCTACAATAATCAAAATTCCACCATAACCTAAACCATTTCCCAATCCATCCATAAAGGATTCTTTTAAACCATTTTGCATAGCAAATGCGTCAGCTCTACCCATTACTATACAATTAGTTATAATAAGACTAACAAAAACTGATAATGATTTACTAACATCATATAAGTATGCACCAAGGAAAATATCAATTAGGGAAACTAAAGTTGAAATAACTGTAAGTTGAACTATTATTCTTATACTAGAAGGTATATTTTTTCTTAGTAATGAAATTATAGTATTAGACATTGTAACAACAAATGTTAGAGCAAGAGTCATAACAAGTGCTTGCTCTACTTTTACAGTCACAGCAAGAGCAGAACAAATTCCCAATACTTGTCTCGTTATAGGATTATTATCTACTAAAGGATCAATAAATGTTTCTTTTAACTTCATTATCTTCTATTTTTATAAAAATAAGGTTCATATCTTCTTAAATCTCTACTCAATAGCGTTGTTACACCATTGCTTGTGATAGTAGCTCCACTGATTCCATCAACTTCATATTTACTATTTTCATCGGCTTTTCCTTTTGCAACTGATATAGACTTTAAATTATTTTTTTCATATATTTCTTTATTTACAAAATTATCTTGAAACCATTTTTTGGATATTTCAGCACCTAATCCAGGTGTTTCAGCATGAGCATAAAAAGTTATACCTTTTACTGTAGAGTAATTATCTGCATCTAATGCAAAATATCCAAATAACGATGACCAAAGACCCTTTCCAGAAATTGGCATTATAATGACATTTTCTTTTGTCTCAACATAAAGAGGTAAGAATTCGTTATTTTCGTAAAAATATCTTACTTCACCTGTAGATTTATTTTCAACTTCGTTTAAATCCTCAATAGAAATGTTATTAACAACTAAACCATCAATATTAATTATTAAAGAGTCAATATTAGATTGAAAATATTCATCAATATCATCAACTGTAAAGTTGTCAATAGCTACACCTATTGCACTTAAGATATTTTTCTTTTTATCAATTTCAATATTCTTTCTTTTCAATTCTTTAAATCCCTCAGATGCAAGCGATAGAAAAAAACTAGAAATGATAGTAATAGTTAATATAAAAATATATTTATTTCGCATTAATTAATTCTCTTTTTTTTATATGTGATTGTACAACAGAATAATCAATTAATGGAGCAAAGGCATTTGCAAAAAGAATTGCCAACATCATACCTTCCGGATATGCTGGATTGATACATCTTATTATAACAACCATGAAACCTATAAGCATGCCATACATCCATCTACCTTTATTGGTTTGAGCACTCGAAACTGGGTCTGTTGCCATAAATACCATTCCAAATGCAAAACTGCCCATTACAAAGTGGTCAATTGCTTTAATACTCAACATTGGATTATCTGAAATAAATGATAATTGATTTAATAAAAGCGAAGTAATAACCATACCAACACATGTTGATAGCATTGTTCTCCAGCTACCTACCCCAGTTAACAATAATAATCCAGCTCCTAATAAGACAGCTAAAGTTGATGTTTCACCTATCGAACCAGGAATAAAACCAAAAAACATATCTGACCAGGAATATGTAAAGTCAACTTCAGATGACTTAGAAAGTAAAGGGGTAGCTTTAGACATCCCATCCATAGGCGCAATCCATGGCTTATTACCTGACATATAAATAGGATAAGCAAAAAATAAAAAAACTCTAGCTGTTAAAGCAGGATTAAATATATTATAGCCAGTGCCTCCAAAAATTTCTTTTCCAATAACAACACCAAAAATTGTTGCTACAGCAAGCATCCAAAGAGGTACAGTTGGAGGCATAGTTAAAGGGATGAGAAATCCAGTAACTAGAAATCCTTCATTTATCTCATGGCCTCGGACTACTGCAAATAAGGCCTCAAATAATCCTCCAGCTGCAAAAACTACTAAATACATTGGTAATACAATCTTAATTCCATAAATAAAACAATTTAAGAAACTTTTATCTAATACCTCAGGTGATTGAAGACCAACATTATAAGTTCCAAAAAAGAAAGTTGGTAGCAAAGCCAAAACTACCAAGATCATAGTTCTTTTTAAATCCACTGAATCTCTTACGTATGGAGCGTGCTCAGTTCTTGTATTTGTTGTATATAAAAAAGTATCAAGCGCATCATGGAGTGGATGAAATCTCTTGAGTTTTTCATTACTCAAAATTATTTTTTCAGCCTTATCTAGTAACTGTCTCAACATTACAAATCATCCTCCATAATATCTAATCCATCTTCAATAATTTTTGAGACTTCAACTTTTGACTGACATATAAAAGCACACAATGCAAAATCTTCTGGAGAACATTCATAAATTCCTAATTTTTCCATCATTTCGATATCCTTAGATATAATGCTTTTAACGAGGTACTCAGATAAAATATTCATTGGCATAACTTTGTCCCAATTACCAACTGGAACTATTGTTCTAACGCTGCCATTCTTATTTGTAGACAAATTGGACTTACGATTAGAAATCAACTTTGAGAAAAATAAGTTTGTCAAACTGTATTTTTTAAAACCAGGCATCAACCATCCTAAAAATTCTCTTTTATTATCTGTTTTTAATACAGAGAGAATTTCATCATGATAATTTAAGGAATAATCAGACTTGGTTAATTTTCCACTTAAAACATCTCCAGAAATAATACTAGCCTTCAAATCAAAATCATTAACCAAATCTTTAACCTTGGTACCAATTAATGTTTTTTTTAATGATGGACTTTTTAGAGCATTGCCTCCTAAATTAATAAATTTATAGTTCGGATAATTACCTTTAGTAAAGAATTCACCTAATCTATTCAAATCCTGTAAAGATAAATACCATCTACAATCATCAGCTTTTTTTATTGGATTGATATTATGAATTTGAACACCTATGTTACCTGCAGGGTGTAAGTTATTAAAAGCATAATGATTTACTTTTTTTAATTCTTTAAAAACTGAAGAATTATCAAAAGAAGAAAAATATATATCACATTTAAAAATCGACTTCAATACATTTATTCCATCTTGTAAATAATTTTCACTATAACCAAATAAATCTTCATAATCAATAGCAAATGGTTCAGTTGGCATAGCAGAAATAAATATTGAATTGGGCGAAGATGAATAATGTGGTATTTTGGAAAATGGCTTCTGTCTAATGTAGGTCCATAATCCTGACTTTAAGAGATTTTCTCTCGAAACATTATCTGAGTGATCTTCTTGATCATATTTTAGATCGTTATTTATATCGATTGAATCAACAGATCTTCTATAGCCGAAAGAAATATTGTCAATTGTACCTGAACATGAACTAACAAATAAGACTTTTTCATTTTGCTTGTTAAAAAAAATAGGAGTTCCTACTTTAACATAATCACCTTTTTTTACAAGAAGTTTAGTTTTGAAATTCTTAATAGAAGATGGATGAAAAGATATTTTTTCAGGATCTTTAATATCTACAACTACTGGTGAGGGTACACCTTCAATACTTAAATTGTGGCCTTTAGAAATTTTAATTTTATTCATTTACTTCTTATACTTTTTAAACGTTTTACTCTAGAAACAGATCTTTTTTTACCTTCTTCAAACCTATATAACTCTTTATCAGATTCTGGTAGTAATTTTGGAATTTCAACAGGCCTTTTATTGTCATCCAAAGCAACAAATGTTAAATATGCTGTTGCAGTGTGTCTAACTTCACCAGTTAAAGGAGTTTCTGCTTCTATTCTAACCCCAACTTCCATCGAAGTTCTACTTACATAATTTACGGAAGATTTTAAAATAACTATATCACCTTTTTTAGCTGGAGCTAAAAAATCTAAATGGTCAACAGATGCTGTTACTACAGGTCTTCTAGCATGTTTGTAAGCTGACATAGCTGCACAAATATCCATCAAGTGCATTACTCTACCACCCAAAATATTACCTAATAGATTGGTATCGTTAGGTAAAACAAGTTCATGCATTATAACCTGTGAATGTCTAACTGTTTTAATATTATTTTTCAATATTCTCTAACTAAAAAGTTTAGTTATATAATTATATAAAGGCTGCCAATAAAAATAAAAAATAATATTCTGAGCTGAAAAAAGAAGAATAAAAAAGTATAACAGCATAGGTTTATTTTCTTCTTTTTCAATAACAGACTCATCAAAATACATGCTTTTAACAATTTTAAAATAATAATACAATGAAATAACACTATTGAGTATACCTACTATCCCTAGCCAATAAAACTTTTCAGTAGCAAATAGGGTTCTGAACAAGTAAACTTTCCCTACAAAACCAGATGTTGGGGGTAAACCTGCTAAGGATACTAATGAGAGAACCATAAATGCAGCTAAAATAGGTGTTTTATATCCTATTCCACCCCACTGATTAACCTCTTTTACTTTAAAATTATTCTCTACATGTATAACCATAAAAAAAGCTGACAGGTTCATAAACATATATAAAGTCAAATAAAAAGTAATACCTACAATAGCATCAATGGATGCAGTCGAAAAAGCCATTAACATAAAACCAACATGAGAAATAGTGGAATATGCTAACATTCTCTTTACATTATCCTGTTTCAGAGCTAGAAGATTTCCTATCGTCATAGTAGCTGCAGACAAGACTGCCACTATTAAGAACCAATCAATACCTTCCAAAGGTAGCGCATCTACTGTTAATGAATTGGTGCTAGTAAATAATATAAAAAAAGTTCTTATTAAAATAGCAAAACCTGCAGCTTTAGGTGCTGCGGAGAAAAAAGCTGTAACGATTGTAGGAGAACCCTCATATACATCCGGAGTCCAATAATGCAATGGAGCCATTGAAATTTTGTACCCAAATCCAATTAAAATTAACATTAAAGACATATATATCATGTATGGATTATCAATTAATTGAATAGTTTTATATATCTCATAAATATTTGTTGAACCTGAAATACCATAAAGCCAACTTAATCCAAATAGCATTAATCCTGATGCAAAAGAACCAAAGATAACGTATTTCAATGATGCTTCATTAGATTTTTTATCGTTCTTCAACATTCCTGCTAATACATATGAAGGTATACTAACAAGCTCTATGGATAAGTATATCATTAACAAATCTATTGAATTAGTCATTAAAAACATTCCAAGCAGTACAAATAGAAGTAATGCATCGAATTCTGCCTTGTACTCTTTATCAAGCTCATTTGAATATTTAGAAACTAAAATTACTGCGCCTGTAGATATAAATATTATCCATTTAAAATATAAAGAGAACTTATCATTTATTAACATACCATTAAAAATCTCACCACCATTTGAAGGAAGCTGATAAAGAAGCCACGCAATACAAAATAGAGCTACTGAAACTAATAAATTATTAGATTTTTTTTGTGAAATAAGATCAAAAACTATAACAAATAAGGCTGTTATAGTAATTAATAACTCAGGTAAAAAATATTGTAAACTTTGTATGTTATTCAAATCTACATTGCTCCCTGTATTACTGAAACAAGAGAACTTATTGAGCTACTAACCATATCAACTAGCGGCTTAGGAAAAACACCAAATAATAATACTAAAAATGCTATGGGCACTACAGTTGCAAGTTCTCTTGAATTTATATCAATTAATTTATTATATGAATCGTTGAGTGGACCTAGGAAAACTCGCTGATAAGCTCTAAGCAAATAAACTGCACCTAATAAAATTCCAAGTGTACCAATAGCTGTCACAAGTCTGAAAGCACTAAATCCGCCTATGAAACATAAAGCCTCACTAATAAATCCTGATAATGCTGGCAATCCTAAACCTGCAAAAAATGCCAATGCTACAAAAGCTGAAAATACTGGCATTTGAGTAGCAATACCACCAAAAGCTAATTTACCGGCTAATTCTTGATCTTTATAATTATCAGGATAAACAATCCATCTATGATGAGCCTGATCATATAAAACACCAACTAATAAAAATAGCATTGCAGTTATGGTACCATGGTTAAACATTTGCATTACAGCTCCGTTTAAGCCAGCTTCAGCTCCAGCTAGACTAGGACTAACTACTGCTGACATTCCAAGCAAAACGTATCCCATATGACTAACGGAAGAATATGCCACCATCTTTTTCAAATCTATTTGAGCAATCGCACACATTGCTCCCCAAAGTATATTAATCACACCAAGTATCGCTAGCGTATAAGAAAATGCAACTACTTCTCCTGGCAAAAGGGGATAACTTATTCTAAGCAATCCATATGTACCCATTTTTAATAAAACACCTGCAAGAATAACTGAAATAGCTGTTGGTGCCTCTACGTGAGCAAGAGGAAGCCATGTATGGAATGGAAAAACAGGAACTTTGATTGCAAAACCAATGAACAAAGCTATCCAAAGTAACCACTGGATATCAAAGCCCCATAGCTGTGAATCTATCATTGGTGAAAGTTGAATAAGCTTTATAAGGTTAAAAGTACCTTCATTATTATTAAATGGAGCTGTGAAGTACCACAGACCTATCATTGCCAAAAGCATAAACAATGAACCAAAAAGTGTGTAAAGGAAAAATTTAATTGCTGCATAATGTCTTTGTGGTCCTCCCCAAATACCAATTAAAAAATACATTGGTAAAAGCATTACTTCCCAAAAAATATAAAATAAGAAAAAATCGAGAGATAAGAATACACCCATCATCCCAGCATCCAAAAGAAGAAACAAAGAGAAATAACCAAGTGGTTTTTTATCTATATTCCAACTCGCTAGTATGCATATAAATGATAAAAGTGCTGTCAGCAAAACCATAGGTATACTTAAACCATCAACTCCAACAAAGTATTCAATATTAAAATGTTTAATCCAATTCACCTGAACTGTAAACGGAGACTCCATGACTGATAGTGTTGAATCAAAATTAATATAAAGCCAAGCACTTAATATCAATTGAATACCTGTGGTAAATAAAGCTATATATTTAATAATATTTGGTATCTTTAAGTATTTTGAAGCTGGCAACATTAATATTGCTCCTAATACAGGCAAAAATATTAATAATGATAAAATTGAATTTTGCATAAATATTGTATTTTCCATAAAGTCCTATCTCATATTTGATTAATTAAGATTATAATAACGACAAGTACAGCAAGCACACCTAATAAATAATTTTGTATTATTCCAGACTGAGTTTTTCTTAATTGACCTGAAACATATTGTGTTAAATGAGATGTTCCATCAATTATTTTTTGATCTAAAATGCTATAGTCTGAGATACCAGAATATTTAGAAACCTTCAAAGTAATCCAACCCCATGCATCAATTAATTTCTGATCGTAAAAATCCCAATCAATGTATGAGGCAATTTGAGTCTGCTTTAAAAAAGGTCTGTATAGTACAAAATTGTATATTTTATCAACATAAAATTTGTTTTTTGATAAACTAAAAAGACCAATAATATTTAAAACTTTAGATATGTTATCAGGATTAATTTTTCTCAACAAGTAAATTAAAACAGAAAAACCTATTCCAATCGATGCAACAAATAAAGAAAGATACATAGCATCATAATGAGCAGCATCTATACCTGCATTAATATATTTCATATCCATAAAATTATGAGATTTACTGTATTTATATATTAAAGATTTAAACCATCCTTTACTGACGAGAGGGTTAAGGTTAGCAGTAAATGCAAAAGCTAAGCTTAAAACTGATAAAATAATTAATGGAATTGTCATCGGCAAAGGAGATTCATGAATGTGTTTGAATATTTTTTTATTCTTAGACTCACCATAAAAGGTTTTAAAAATTAATCTAAACATATAGAAAGCTGTAATCATTGCAGCTCCAAATCCAGCAATAGGTAACAGTATTGTCCAATCACCGTGCTTATAATAATAAGATAAAACAGCCGCTAAGATTCCATCTTTAGATAAAAATCCTGAAAAAAATGGCACACCTGCTATCGCAAAGGTTGAAATTAACATTGCTGCATGAGTAATTGGCATCTTACTTTTTAGACCTCCCATATTATTCATATCTTGTGGATCAGTCTCATGGTCGTGTAGATGATGTAATGAATGATGCATAGCATGAATTACAGATCCAGAACAAAGAAATAAACATGCCTTAAACATTGCATGGGTTACCAAATGAAAGAAGGCATATACTGGAGCACCTACACCCACTGCCATAACCATATATCCAAGCTGACTAATGGTTGAGTAAGCTAAAACAGCCTTGATATCATTTCTGGTAATCGCAGTTATTGCTGCCATAACTGCAGTTATTGCACCTATTACAGCTACTATCGCCAAAGCATCAGGTGTTAAAAACGGAAATATTCTAAATGTTAAGTATACACCAGCAGCAACCATTGTAGCAGCATGAATTAGGGCACTTACTGGAGTAGGTCCCTCCATCGCATTCGGAAGCCATATATGTAATGGAAATTGCGCAGATTTTCCTACAGCACCCATAAACACTAAGACACCAGCTAAGGTGAGTAGGGTTTTATTCATATCTGAAACACCATTTATTATTTCATTTATGTTAAAAGAACCTACATGAAAAAATATAATCATTATCCCAATGAACATTCCTATGTCACCAACCCTATTAGTTAAGAATGCTTTGTTGGCTGCTAATGGTGGTTTTTCTTTTTCAAACCAGAAACCAATTAATAGAAAAGAACTTAATCCAACCAATTCCCAAAATACATATATCATTATCAATGAATCGGCAAGCACAATTCCGTTCATTGAAAATATAAAAATTCCTAAAAAAGCAAAGTAACGAGAATATTTAGGGTCATCTTTCATGTATTCTGTTGAATATAAATGGACTAAGAAACCAATAAGCGAAACAACTACAAGCATAATAGCAGTAATATTATCTACAAAATACCCCAAACTAATTGAAAAATTTCCTGTTGAAAACCATTCGAATGATTTATATAATGTCCATTTATTATACGTTTTTAATACAAAATCATATGGCTCAGCTTTTAAAATTAAAAATATTGAATTTGTAAGCATCAAGCCAATTAAAAACATACCTAAAGTAGAAGAATGACTTTTAAGCTTTTTGCCGAAAAATATTAAGATTACAAATGATAAAAGAGGTAAAAATAAAAAAGATAATATTTGAAAAGTCTCTAGCATTAACCTTTCATTTCTTTAGCCTGGTCAACATCAACTGTACCAATATTTTTAAATAAATTAATAATAATTGCTAGAGCAACTGCCGCCTCAGCAGCAGCTAAAACAATCACAAAAATTGTAAATACATGACCATCTAAAGTCCGGTAAGCTCCAAATCTATTAAAAGTAATAAAATTAATGTTTGCGGAATTTAATATTAGCTCAATTCCCATAAGAATTGCGACTGCATTTTTTCTTGTTATAACTGCATATAATCCTAAACAAAATAAAATAGATGCAAGCATTAAAAAGGGCTGAATGTAATTCATCTTTCAGTCTTCCTTCTTGATAGCATGGCTGCGCCAATTAAAGATGCTAATAATAGAATTGATATTACTTCAAATGGTAACAAATATTTTCCTAAAAGTAAATTGCCAATTTCCTTAACAGTTGTATCTCTAGGCTCACTCTCAGCTATTTTCCAGTTTGTATTTAAGATTATATAAAATTGCATAGCTAACATTGATAAAGTAAATACTATTCCTGGAATTTGATTATTTGTTTTTGAATCTATTCTAGCATTCTCAATTTTATTGGTTAACATTACACCAAAAATAATTAAAACCAAAATTCCGCCAACGTAAATAATGACTTGAGTTGCAGCTATAAAGTCAGCATAAAGAAAAATATAAACCGCTGCCACACCAAAGAAAGTAAATAATAATGAAACTGCTGAATGGACTAAATTTGGTGATGTTACAACAAGTAAAGCAGATGCGATAATCAAACCACAAATACCAAAAAATAAGACAACACTTAATTCAGGAATCGGAATAGACATTAAGCTTTGCCTTCCTTAAATCCTTCTAGAGTAGATTTAGTATCTACGTCTAATTTAGAAGCCTTGTCCAGTTCTGCAATTATAAAGTCTATCATTGCAACGCCCTCAAGCTTTGCTCTTTTTGCACCCATAAATGCTTTCTTAGCAATTCCTCTAACCTCTTTGTCTTTAATAAAGTCAATTGATTTAATATTAAAATCAATAGATACTGCTGCTACTGGAGCTGCTGCTACTGGAGCCGCTGCCACTGGAGCCGCTGCTACTGGAGCCGCTGCTACTGGGACAGCACCTTCGCTGATTAGCATACCCTCTAATTTTTCAGCTCTAGTTAATTTTTGCTCTCTTTGCTTTCTTTTTTCTAAATAACTTTCTGCTCCAATATCAATTATATCTTGATCCGTTGCGGTTGCAAATTCAAAAACTAAACCATGCCTTTCAAACTGGCTAAATTCGTAATCAATTTCATGCTTACTATCGTTTGGACCTCCAACCATATAAATACACTCTTCTGGACATGGATGCACGCATAAATCACAATACATGCACTCTGACATATCAATAGTAAACCTGGGAACAATCATTTTTTTCCTGGTATCATTAGATGTAATTCCACAATCGAATTCGTTGCCCTTAGAAGGCTTTATTGTATCAATTTTAATGCAATCAACAGGACAAGCTCTTTCACATTGTAAACATCCAATACAATCATCTATATCAACATGTAATCTTGATCTAATTGTATTATATTCAGATGGATCAAAACCGATGTTTCGTTCAGGAATTGGCCATTTTTCATGAGGATATTGAAGAGTTGCAACAAGATTTTTCTTATTTCTAAAGTGCTTTAAAGTTAAACTCATACCAGTGATAAGTGACTTAACTCCGTAGATAATATTATTTATATACTCACCCATTATTTAAAAAATAAACCTCCAATTAATTCCCAAATTGACACAAAAAATAAATTTGCTAAGCAAAAGGGTATAAAAACCTTCCAACATAAATACATTAATTGGTCTACCCTTAACCTAGGAAATGTCCATCTAAACCACATCATGACAAAAATTAAAAATAATGCTTTTGACATAAGCCATATTATGCCAATTAAAGGACCATCAAAAATCATCCATGAATTAGGTATTCCTACATTAATAATTGCAAATGGAGATAACCATCCACCTAAAAAAACCACAGATGCAACGATACTTACAATCATCATATTTGCATATTCACTCAGAAAAAAAATTGCCCACTTAAAGCCAGAATATTCAGTCATCCAACCAGCGACTAGCTCAGATTCTGCTTCAGGAATATCAAATGGAGTTCGGTTTGTTTCTGCAACAACCGAAATAAAAAAGATAAAAAAAGCTATAAATGTAAATGGACTATGAAAAATAAACCATCTATTTTCGGCTTGCCATTGAACTATATCTCCTAAGTTAAGACTACCGACCACTAAAACTGCTAATAGTAGTGATAATCCAATTGGTATTTCATAACTAACTATTTGAGCAGCTGCTCTCATTGAACCGTATAATGACCATTTATTATTAGAAGACCAGCCAGCTATAATTATTCCAATTACACCTACTGAACTCATAGCCATGATATAAAAAACTCCAATATTAAAATCAGAAACAACTAAATTTTGGGAAAAAGGAACAGCAATAAATGTAAGAAATGCTCCAATAAAAATTATAAAAGGCGCAAGTAGCATAAGTTTTTTATCAGCACTATCAGGAACAATATCTTCTTTGGTCAATAACTTTATAGCATCAGCTATTGTCTGACCTATACCGCCCCAAAATTTTTTTCCACCTTTAAAACCAAAAAGACCAACTTCCATTGGACCAAGCCTATCCTGCATAAACGCGGCAACTTTTCTTTCAACGTAAACGGCAACAGTTGCATTTACAACCATAACTAAAAATATAGACAATGCAGGAATATGCAATACTAAAATTAATAATATAGAATTGTCTAAACCTGTAAATGAAAATAAATTTAATAATGAATCGACAACTGAGGTCATCTATCAATCTCTCCCAAAACTATATCAAGGCTACCAAGAACGGAAATCACATCTGAAATCATCCATCCAGCAGAGATTTCGTTCAGAACTGAAAGATTACAGTAGGCAGGAGATCTCATTTTTAACCTAGATGGCATATTTTTCCCTCCACTTCTAATATACAGACCTAAATCTCCTCTGGCTGTTTCATATCGAGAGTATATCTCTCCTTTTTTAGGACGAATTTTTTTAGGTATAGCAGCCTTTACATCACCTTCAGGTATAGAATTTAGTGCTTGCTTAAGAATTTTAATACTTTCCTTCATTTCTAAAACTTTAACATAATACCTATCCCAACAATCACCTACTGTACCCATCAAACCTTCTCCCACAGGTACATCAAAATCAAATTTCTGATAAATTGAATAAGGTTCATCTTTGCGGAGATCAAATGGGACACCACTTCCTCTCAAGGTTGGCCCTGAAACTCCATAATTTATAGCAACATCAACAGGCATAACACCAATATCTGCAGAACGCTCTATAAAAATTTTATTTGTAGTTAATAAATTGTTATACTCTTCAATCTGAGGTTCAAAGTAATTAAGAAAATCGTTAGCTTTTTGAATAAAATTCGGAGGCAAATCATGTGCTAAACCGCCTGGCCATATATAATTATATAATAATCTGGAACCAGTTACAGATTCAAAAAGATCAATAATTCTTTCTCTATCTCTAAGTGTCCAAGTAAATGGAGTAATAGCACCAACATCTAAGCCAAAAACTCCAACAGCAATGAGATGACTGGCTATCCTCTGAAATTCAGCTAAAATAACCCTAATATATTCAACTCTTTCCGGTAGTTCTTCAATACCTAATAATTTTTCGACTGCAATAGAATATCCATGTGCCATATGCATAGCTGCAAGATAATCACACCTATCAGTAAAAGGAACAATCTGCTCATAGCTAAGGTTTTCGCAATGCTTTTCAAAACATCTATGTAAGTATCCAATTATTGGTTCAATATGACTAACTATCTCACCATCAGTTACTATTTTGAGTCTTAAAACTCCATGAGTACTTGGATGCTGAGGACCCATATTCATGACCATCTCATCCGCTCCAATAATACTTTTATCTAAGACTTTATACATTTATTCCCAATATGTTTTATCTTTAGGAACTGGCATTCCATTGTAATATTCAGGTTCTTTCCAATCTTTTCTAAGTGGGTGACCATCCCAATCATCTGGCAATAAGATTCTTTTCATATCTGGATGACCTTCAAAAATAACACCCATCAAATCATAAGCTTCTCTTTCATGCCAATCAGCAGCTCTCCAAATTTCAGCGATACTAAAGACTTTAGTGGTTGCTTCAAATTCTATCCTAATCTCTAGGTATTCTTTACTTTTTGTAGAGTAAAAATTGTAAGCTAATCCAATTTTATTATCTTGCTCTAAATCATAAGAAGTTATACACATCAAATAATCGAATCTAGATTTAAAAATGAATGTACTAATTTCTTTCCAATCACTAGCATCAACTAAAATAGAGTTATTTTCAAGCAATTCAACCTTTTCTTTATATTTTTTTACTAAGAAATTTTCACTCATCAGATTTTTTTCTTAAGGGTGTCGCTGTTTTAATTTTTTTCTGTAGCTCAAGTATACCTTGAATCAATGCTTCAGGCCTTGGAGGACATCCTGGAACATAAACATCTACGGGGACAACTAAGTCAACACCTTTTAAAACATGATATCCATGCTGCCAATAAGGACCTCCACTATTTGCACAACTACCCATTGAAATTACGTAGCGCGGCTCAGCCATTTGTTCAAATAATCGCTTAACTCTCTCAGCCATTTTTAATGTGACGGTTCCAGCGACAATCATCACATCAGCTTGCCTGGGTGTAGCACGTGGCATTGAACCAAATCTTTCTAAGTCATGCCTAGGTCCTGCAGCTGCCATCATTTCGATAGCACAACATGCTAAGCCGAATTGAAAGAACCAAGGAGAACTTGCCCTGCTCCAATTGATAAGATCATCGATTTTTGCAACCACAACGTTATCTTCTTTAAATTTTTCTAATAATGTAAAGTCGTCAGCGTATTTCATATTTATTTATCTATTCCAAGGTCGGAATATCTACCGTGAGCATATTTCAACTTCATTTTTACCCAATCTAAATCACCTTTAACCCATACATAAGCAAACCCTATCGTAAGTATAATTACAAATAATAGCATCTCTGCTAGTACAAGAAAACCTTGACCCGATGCAATAAAATCTTGGTAAACAACTGCCCATGGAAACAAAAATAAAACCTCAACATCAAATATAATAAAAACAAGAGCAATNATATAAAATCTTACATTNAACTTAACCCACGCTGANCCTTCNGGTACTTCNCCACACTCATANGACATNTGCTTNGNNTCACTTTTGTCATGNCTNGGNGATAGGAAATGCTGTATAACTAAAGGACCTANAAGTANTCCTATTGCTAAAGCTGNNAAAANAATTACTGCGATATAATCAGTATGCATAATNTAAGTTTATTTTTTTCCGTAAATAATTTATAAANAAATTTACACACATATTAAAACCAACAGCAAGAATGTTTTAATGTTTTTTTTGAATTATTTTAAATATAAATTTGGACATGGCAATTTTTAATAAATTTATAATCATAATTTTACCTCTTCTCCCAAAATTTTTTGTTAAACTTTTTTCTAATAAATACGTTGCAGGAGATAATTTCAAACAAGCATTAAACACTGTAAAAAAGCTTAATCTAGATGGACAATGTGCAACCTTAGATATACTTGGCGAGCATACCGTAGGAGAAAATAATGCAAAAACTATAACAGAAAAATATATTAGCTTGCTCAAATACATAGATTCTAATAACGCTGACTGTAATCTATCAATCAAACCTAGTCATATAGGACTAGATATTGATTATAAATTAACATTGACTAATTATATCTCAATCATCAAGGAATCAGAAAAATTTAATAATTTTATAAGATTGGATATGGAAAGCTCGAAAGCAACTGACTCAACTATACAATTATATAAGGAACTTAGACAACAAAATGAAAATGTAGGTATTGTTATACAAGCATATTTAAAAAGATCGGAAGAGGATATCTTGAATCTTCCTGATAATTCTAACATTAGGGTATGCAAAGGTATTTACAATGAAAATGAAAAAATATCATTTAAAAAATACGAAGATATTAATAAAAACTTTTTAAGATTAATTAGAAGATGCTTTGAGAAAAATTTTTATGTTGCTATAGCTACACATGATATCGTCTTAATAAATTCTTGCCTTGACCTCATAAAAGAATATAAAGTAAAAACTGAAATGTTTGAATTTCAGTATCTCCTTGGCGTACCGATGGATAAAAGCATAAATAAATTTAAAATAAAAAATTATAAAATAAGATCTTATGTTCCATTTGGTGAAGACTGGTATGACTATTCAATCAGAAGAATAAAAGAAAATCCTAAAATAGGTACCTACGTTTTAAAAAATCTATTTTATAAATAGTTAATAGTATACTTTATAAAAACAATATAACTATATTATAAATATATCACTTAGTTTCTTAAAGGCTTACCCTTTGTTAACATATATCTAATCCTATCCAAAGTCTTGGGCTCTCCACACAAACTAAGAAATGCTTCTCTTTCAATATCCAATAGATACTGCTCATTAACAGATGTAAACATTCCTCCCTTATCTCCACCTGTTAAAACATAAGCAAGCTTATTGCCTATCAAAGCATCGTGCTTACTTATTTTACCTGCTTTGACCATACTCTTAGCCTGAACATCGATTGCAAGCCTTCCAGCTGAACCAGGTAATTTGAACGATTCAACTTCAGGAGCTTTATAACTGTTTGATGTGTCTGAAATTATTTTTTTTGCATGAAACATTATATGATCTCTATTAATAATAATTTTATCATTATCAACTAAATAACCGTATGACATAGCTTGCTTAGCCGATGTTGCAACTTTTGCAAACCCAATGGTCTCAAAAGCTTTTTGTACTAGCGGTAGAGTACCTGTTATACCAGTTTTAATTTTTTTTGATAAATTTGAAAGCATCCTCAAATTTCCTCCTGCACCTGGAATTAAACCAACCCCAACCTCAACTAGACCAATATAAGATTCTGCAGCAGCTACACGATAATCGCATGAGCCAATTATTTCCATACCTCCACCTAATACTAAACCATAAGGCGCAGCTACAACTGGAAATTTAGAAAACCTAATTCCTTGAAAAATTTGTTGTATTGTATTAATAAAAGACTCCAATGACTCAAAATCTTTTTTCTCTGCAGCTTGAAGAATAAGACTCAAATTTGCACCAGCACAAAAATTTGCACCATCACCTGAAATTATTAAACCTTTATAGTTATTTTCTGATACCCAATCCAAAGATTTTGCAAAAACCTGCATCATTGAACCATCAATAGGATTTAGTTCTGGCTTCAATACTGAGTGCAAATTTACTGCAGCCACTCCATCACCTAAATCATATAAGGATGCAGACCAATGTTTATCAATTAATCTCTTATTTGATTTTAAATCAACAAAATTTATTGATTTAATATTTTGGGGTATTATCGAATAATTAGCTTTCTTTTTATTAAATACGGATTTTTCCCCATTGGTATATTTATAAATGTAATCATGATTATTATTTCTCATTAATACCATCCATTCTGGAAGCTCAATATTATCAGCCAGACATCTATCAACAAAATATTTTAACCCTATCGCATCAATTACTTCAAAAGGCCCTAAATCCCAACCAAAACCACCTTTCATTGCATTATCAATACTAACTATATCATCAGAAATTTCACCAAGGAGGTTTGCTGCATAAGCAAGCGACCTAGCAAAACATTTCCATAAAAAGTTTCCAGCGACATCATCCACTCTTACAACTGAACTTAACCTATCAACTAAATAAGTATTTTCTTTTGCAATGGCAAATGCAGAATATTTTTTCTTTTTCATGGGTGTATATTCCAAGGTATTTAAATCAAGAGAATGAATCACACCTTTTTTAATTTTTTTGTAAAAACCTTGCTTTGTTTTTTGACCTAACCACTTGTTTTCTATCATACTTACTAGATAATCAGGCAGTTTAAAAATTTCTCGTTCAGGATCATCTGGGCAATCATTATAAGCAGTATTAGCAACAAAACAAAGAGTATCTAATCCAACTACATCAGCAGTTCTAAAAGTTGCACTTTTAGGCCTCCCTACCAATGTTCCAGTTAAAGCATCAACATCTTCAATCGATAAATTACTTTTCCTAGACTCTTCTAATGTAACCATCATACCATAAACGCCTATTCTATTTGCTATAAAGTTAGGTGTATCTTTTGCACGAACAACATTTTTACCAAGTTTATTAGTCAGAAAATCATCCATCATATCAACTAAATTTTCATCAGTTGAATCTGAAGAAATAATTTCTACTAATTTCATATATCTAGGAGGATTAAAAAAATGTGTTATAAAGAACCTTTTAACAAATTCAGGAGAAAGATCTTTTGATAAATTTTTCAGTGATATTCCTGAAGTATTTGAAGTAATAATGCATTCATTTTTCAAGCAAGGAGCTATTTTTTTATATAAATCCTGTTTCCAATTTAATTTTTCAGCAATAACTTCAATCACCCAGTCACAATTTTTAATTTTATCTAAATCTTTATCATAATTCATTGACTTAATTAGCGAAGATGTTTTGATATTGTAAAATGGAGCTGGCTTTATTTTTTTACATTTTTCAATACCTTCCTCTGATATTTTCTGACTCATATCAAAAGCATAAACTTCAATACCTGCGTTAGTAAGGTGAGCGGCAATTTGAGAACCCATAACACCAGTTCCTAAAACAGCAACTTTTTCGATTTTAAAACTCATTTAATTAATCCTTTCTAGAATAGTAGCAATTCCTTGACCAGTACCTATACACATAGTAGCCAATCCTAAATTCACATTCTTCTGTTCCATAGCATTCATCAATGTGATAATTATTCTAGAACCAGAACAACCGAGAGGATGACCAAGTGCAATTGCTCCACCATTAACATTAATTTTATCCATATCCCAACCACCTTTTCTTATTACATAAAGAGACTGTGCAGCAAAAGCTTCATTTAATTCAATTAAATCAATATCACTTATTGATAAACCTGCTTTTTCAAGTGCTTTTTGGGTTGCTGGCAAGGGCCCTGAACCCATCCTAGTCCAGTCCACTCCTGCTATGGCTCTGCTTTTAATTCTAAATTTTGATTTTAAATTCATTTCCCTTGCTTTTTCTTCATCCATAATTATCATCGCTGATGCTCCAATAGATATTGGACTTGATGTAGCAGCAGTTATCGTACCCTTTTCATCAAAAGCTGGTGATAAAGATTTAATCTTATCTAGATCAGGTTCCCTGGGACCTTCATCAACAGACAAGGTTTCTCCATTAAACTCTACTGATAAAATTTCATTTTTAAATTTACCTTCACTTGTTGCAGCCAGAGCTTTTTTATGAGATGAAATAGAGAATTCTTCTTGATCTAATCTTGATATGTCTAAATCTCCAGCAAGATTTTCTGCTGTTTCACCCATTCCTATATAATAATCTTTTTCATACAGCTCTGGATGAAAACTTGGATTAAAACCACCCATGGGAACTTGGAACATATCCTCAACACCTCCTGCAATACCAGCTAAACTATCACCAGAAATTATAGACTGGCTAACTTGATGAACGGCATCCATAGATGAACCACAAAACCTGTTGACGACTTTTGCTGCTACAGATTGAGGTAGGTCTGATAAAATCGCAACCCCTTTTGCCATTAACATTCCCTGGCTTCCCTCTGGAAAAGCACATCCCATAACTAAATCATCCACATTTTTTACATCAAATCCTTCATTTCTTTTTAGGAGACCCTTAATAACTTGTGCGCTTAAATCATCGGCTCTCATACCAATTAACTTACCATTCTTCAATCCAATAGGACTTCTTACACCATCTATAATAACTGAATTATTCATTTCTTTATAATCTCCTAAGTATTTAAATAATATTTTTCATTTTTATATAAATCATCTGCAACTATTTTCTTCAAGTATATTTCGTTTGGTAAATAATTTAATTTCAATGAATCTGATACATTGCAAAAATCATATTTCTCATTTTCATTTTCAAACTCCATTTTTTCACAAATATGAGAATTTATTAATTTAGTATTCATTAAAACTTTTTGAAATTGCTGACAAATAGATAGTTTCATAACAGGTAATGTTAAATTCTTATGATTACCTTCATCTAGTTGAAAATATCTCAGAAAACAATTGTGCATGATAAATACACTTGATACAATATTTGCGAAAGGCTCAATTAGCCACTGTTTATTTTTAAAATCCTGTCCATAAAGATTGATTAAATTATCTAGAACTTTTAAACATAAATTTTTGGAATATTCAACAACGATAGATTCTTGCGCTATCAGCTTATCAAAATTATTTGAATCACTAATACCATTTCTTGATTCAAATAAAACGTCTCTAATTGGCAATTCTTCTAGAATAGCTTTTTTAAGGCAAGTTCCTGATATTATTAATCGATTAATTTCATTTGTTCCTTCAAAAATTCGATTAATTCTTTCATCTCTATATACACCAGCAGCGGGGTATTCTTCGCAGTACCCAGAGCCTCCAAAAATTTGTACACCTTCATCAGCACAGTAAGCCAATGCCTCGGAACCTATTACCTTAGATATGCTTGCTTCAATTGCATGATCTTCTGTTATTTTTTGAACTTTAACATAATAATCTTTATCATTTTTATCTAGCTTACTTATTGAATGATCAATTGATCCTGTAGTAGCATAATTAACAGTATCTGACTCCCAAGTTCTTACAACCATATTAGCAAATTTATTTTTAATCATATCAAATTTTAGTATGGATCTGGAAAATTGCTTTCTTTCTTTTGCAAAATTATAAGAACTATTTATACTACTCATACATCCAGCAGATGATGAAAATCCTAGCTTCCATCTTCCCGCATAAAGACAGTTAAGCGCAATATGACCTCCCTGACCAACTTTGCCTAAAACATTATCAATCGGTACTCTACAATCTTCAAAATACATTGTAACTGTGGAAGAACCTTTAATACCAAGTTTTTTTTCTTCTGCTCCAATAACCCAGCCTTCGCATTCTTTATCTACGATAAATGCAGTCATCTTGCCATTAACTTTGGCAAAAACAACACAGGAATGAGCCCATGAACCGTTTGTAATCCAAATTTTCTGGCCGTTTAAGATATAATGAGTTTTTTCTTCATTTAAATAAGCAGATGACTCTCCATTCATTGCGTCAGAACCTGCATTCGGTTCAGTAAGTGCAAAACTTGCAAGCCACTCCCCTGTAGCTATTTTAGGTAAATATTTCTTTTTTTGTTCTTCGCTACCATACCAAACTATTGGTAATGCTCCAATACCTGAATGAGCTCCAAGTGTAACCATAATTGATGCACATTCGGAAAATGCTAAGTAGTCAACAACAATTGCAGCCGTAGTTTTATCAAGATCAGATCCACCATACTCTTCAGGCATATCCACACCTAAAAAACCCATCTCACCTAATTCTTTGAAAATCTCTAGTGTCAATTCTTTATTTAACTTTTGAAGTTGGTCTTTTACAGGCCTCATTCTTTTTATAGCATAATCATATGCAGCAGCTGCAAACATTTTTTGGTCATCAGAAAACATTTCTTTAGAAAAAGTTTTTGATTCTGACAAAGGAGAAACCAAGAAGGCACCACCTAATCCATATAATTTTTTAAAATTTATATTTCCTAACAATTCATCAAAATTAAAATTGTCTTCATTTTTTGTAATATCTTTAACTTCCATTTGAGTACCTCACTTTTTTAAACCAATTATTATAAATTCCATTACCTCAGTTAAATATTCTTCAGCTGATAACTTAGATTCTTCAAAAATACTAAACCATATAACACCTTGTAAAGACGTCATAATTGACAGTGCTGCAATATTAACATTTATTTTTTTAAACTCTTTATTTTCTATACCATCACTAATAATACTTGAAAAAAGTCTTATTAAATTTGTATACAATTTTTTAGTTTTAGACCGTACAGCTTCATCTTGATTGGCTAAAGACCAAATTTCTAACTCTGCTAAAAAAACATATTTCTTATCTTTAAAAGTTAAAATAATATCTTTGGCAATTTCTCTCAGCTTACCTGCAGCTTTCTTATTTCTATATTTTTTATCTAAAATATTAGGGAAATAAAATTCTTCCCAAAAGTTAATTAAATCTAGAAATAAATCTTTTTTGCTGCTGTAATAATGATAAATTGCACCCTTGCTAACACCAGAATCTTTGACGATATCATCCATTCTAGTATCAGCATAACCTTTTTTCACAAAAATCTGGAGTGCAGCATCAAGTATTTTATTTTTTTTTAGATCTTTAGTTTTGTTAAGCATAAAAGCAAACCGACTAGTCGGTCTAATTTAATAACAAAAAAAAACTTATGAAAGATATTATTTAAATGAAAACAAAAATGTTGAATTTGCAATCAAAGTAAAGTGCTTTTTTTTGCGATAAACTAATATCCTGCGTATCAAAGATTAGACGAGGAGTAAAAAGATATGAAAATTTAGATGGTATATTATCAGAAGGTAAAACTCTTAAGTAAATTGGAAATGCCAAATCTAAGTACCAGCCGTTTCCATTTAATGACAATAATTCTGCTGAGGAATAAGAATAAAAAATTGCAGATACTGTAAATGATGATGCAAGATCCTTAGAATCTAAAGCTTTTGATAGTCCTAACCCATATGAAAATCTCTCATAATCATTTTGATGAGACTTTATAAAATCAAAATAAACATTGAATTTCATATCAAAAAAGGAATTATCTTTAAAATAATATTCTATTGATAATAAATCATAATTTGATGTGTTAATATTTGGATAATTGAGTAATTTTAAAAAATTTATTTTACTTTGGCCTTTAACCAAAAAAGATAAATTTAAATAATTATCAAAATAAAAATCTCTATCCCTTTGATTTTCATCACAATCACTACAAGTTATCATGTTTCCAAATCCCAAAGAAATTCCAAAATCAGAAAAATCTTGCTCTATAAATAGTAATTCAGAGTTAATAATTATATTTAAAAATAAAAGTATAAGTAAGTTTATTTTTTTCATTTAAAAAGATAAATTGTTTAGCAAAATAACATTTTAATATAGTATTATATTAAGTTCAAATAAATCACTTTTTAAAACTTTTAAATATGGAAAAATATATTCTAACAATTGATGCAGGAACGACTGGATTAACAGTTATTCTATTTGATGATAAACTTAAAATAATTGATAAAGAATATTCTGAGCTCAGCCAAATATACCCCAAAGAAAATTGGGTAGAACATGATCCTACTGAACTAATAGATAAAATAGAATTTTCTGTTGACAAGATTACTAAAAAACATTTAACAAAAAATATAACCTCGATTGGCATTACAAATCAAAGAGAGTCTGTTGTTGTATGGAATAAAAAAACAGGCAAACCAGTTTACAACACAATAGTTTGGCAATGTAAAAGAACTAATGACTTTTGTAAATCCCTGAAAAAAGAAAAAAAATCAGTTTTCATAAAAACTGGATTATATATTGATAGTTATTTCTCTGCAACCAAACTAAAATGGATTATTGATAATGTTAAATGTGCTAAGCAATTGTTAGAAAATGATAAACTGATATTTGGAACAGTTGATACTTGGATTATTTGGAATCTAACGAATGGAAAAAAACATTTAACTGATTTTACAAATGCATCGAGAACACTTTTATATAACATAAACGATAAAAAATGGGACAAGGAATTACTTAAATTATTTAAGATACCAAAAAAAATTCTTCCTAAAGTTAAAAATTCTATTGATAATTACGGCATATATCATAAATATAACTTACCTATTAATGCAGTAGCTGGAGATCAACAAGCAGCACTATTTGGTCAAGGATGTTTTAAAAAAGGTAATTCAAAATGTACATATGGAACAGGATTATTTTTTTTGATGAATACGGGTAAAAATCGTATTGATTCAAAAAATATGCTGATTACTACTTTATCTATAGATGAAAAGGGAAAACCTAACTATGCAATAGAAGGATCTGTATTTATAGGAGGTGCAATTATACAATGGCTAAGAGATGAACTTAAACTGATAAGGAGAGCCTCAGAAACTGAGAAAATTTCTGAGTCAGTAAATGATTCCAATGGGGTATACATTGTGCCTGCATTTGTTGGACTAGGAGCACCATATTGGAAACCGGATACAAAAGGTTTGATAACAGGATTAACAAGAAATTCTAATTATAAACACATAATAAGAGCAGCATTAGAATCGATTGCATTTCAAGCACAAGATTTATTTTCTGCTATATCAAAAGATTTTAATCACAATATTAAAGATTTATATGTTGATGGAGGTGCAACAAATAATAATTTTCTAATGCAATTTCAATCTAATATAAGTGATGTTACAATTATTAAACCAAATAATATTGAAAGCACATCTGTTGGGGTTTGCATTATGTCAGGTTTGAAATCAAAAATCTGGCCCAATGCAAATGTTGCTTTTAAAAATAAAAAAATAGAAAAAATATATAAATCTAAAATCTCAAATAAAAATAGAAAGCAACATCTTGAAAATTGGAAACTTGCTGTTGAAAAAGTATGAATATTAATATAAAAACTTTTAATGAGTGGGCAGAAGATGGCAGAGATGAAAAGATGGCTTTAAATCATTCAAAATCCGTAAACAGGATACTATCAATTATTAGTCAAAAAACAAATAAATTCAAAGCCCCTTTTAGCTTTCTTGATTTAGGGTGTGGAAATGGATGGGTTATAAGGAAGATAAGTAAGAAATATAAATGTGAATATGCACTCGGGGTTGATGGATCTGTAAATATGATTAATAATGCAAAAAAAAATAAGATTGGTGAATTTAAAAAAGTTGATTTAGAGAATTATAAATTTGATAGAAAATTTGATATTATTTTCAGTATGGAAACATTCTACTATTTAAAAAATATAAATAAATTATTTAAAAAAATTGCAAAAGATGGATTAAATGAAAATGGAATTCTTATTATTGGAATAGATCACTATAAAGAAAATATACCATCTTTAAACTGGGGTTCTGATTATAATCTTGATATATCAACATTATCAACTAATGACTGGATAGAAAAGTTCATATTAAATGGATTTAAAAATGTAGAGTATGAATACTATGGAACTGAAAAAGATTGGAAAGGAACCTTAATACTTATGGGACAAAGATAGATTCTAAAATTTATCTTTTTTTATACTTTGACCTTACACTTGTGATTCTCCCATGGTTAATATTGATACATACTGATGTCAAGTTATCAAAGAATTCTTTATTTTGAGTTGTTGCAATTATAGTTATCCCATCATAATTCACTTTTCTATACAAAATTTTACATAAATTTTTAATTTTCACCATATTTAAATGAAGTTCAATTTCATCTATAAAAAGTACTTTTGGGAAGGACGCAATTTTTGCAGCCATATCTACCCATCTTAATTGGCCGGGTGTTAAATCTCTCATCTTAGCATTAATTATATATTTAAAATCCATAATTTTTACAATATCTGTTATAATTTTTTCTGAATTTTTCTTTTTACCATTTTTATTAACCAAACTTTCTATATAAGTCTTTACAGTTTTAAAATATGGTGGTTTGAAAGCTTGCTCGACATACATTATTTCAGATAAATATTTAGATTTACTTATTTTATTAAAGTTCTCTCCTTCAAATTCAACTTTTCCTTTATACTTTGAATTTCCTCTTGTTAAAATATCCAGTAGTAAAGTCTTTCCTGATGCCATATTCCCATTGAATAAATAACAAGCAGAGCGATGTATTTCAAAGTTTTTAATATTTAATATTTTTAAATCATTTTTTTCGTAGGATAAGTCTTTAATCTTAAAAATTGGCTTTTTCATTATTTGTTCTCCTTAACAATCTCAATAAAATTATCTAATATTTTTTTACTATTTACTGATTCATATAGTTGATCATTATCAATGACAATACCTCTATCCTTTCTTAAATCCATAAGCTTTCTGGTTACTTCATAGCTAAACTCTGGATGAAATTGAACTCCAAAAATTTTATCACCATAAGAAAATGATTGATTTCCTTTATTAGAAAAAGCAAGTTCAATAGCATTGTTTGGAAGAATAGATACAACATCTTGATGGCTCTCATATACAAAGTCACCATTATTAAATGATTTAAATAATTTAGAGTTCAATCCATCGCGTGTTAAAGAAATATTGTATGAGCCTAATTCCCAGCCTAATAAATTCTTTTCAACTTTTCCTCCTAAACATTCAGCTAAAAGTTGATGACCAAAACATATACCTAATACCGGTTTATCAAGATTTAGAATGACATCTACTTTATTCTTCAAGGCTTTAATCCAGTTCTCATTATCATAAACAGAAAATTTACTTCCAGTAATGATAAATCCATCAGCATTATCTATATTGAAACTAGATGTTTCATACGTTTTGATTACTTCAAAAGATATGTTTTTATCAGTAATTGAATTTGGAATCCATTCAGAAGAATGGCCATATAGAGTAACGACCTCTTTTAGTCCAGGACCATTACTTAAAATAATAATTTTCATTTTTTACCTTTTTATAAATATAAAAAACGTAAAGTAATATTTTTTATTCAAGTTCTTCTAAATATCGTTCGGCATCCATTGCTGCCATACATCCAGATCCAGCTGCTGTGATAGCTTGCATGTATTTTGTATCTTGAATATCACCAGCAGCAAAAACACCTTCAAGTGATGTTTCTGAGCTGTCAGGTTTAGTAATAATATATCCTTTTTCATCAAGATCTAAATAGTCTTTAAATAAAACTGAATTTGGCGAATGCCCTATTCCTAAAAAAAGTCCATCAACATAATGCTCTGTTTTTTCGTTTGTAAGAACATTATTGAGTATCACTTTTTCTAAACCTTTATCTTTTTCATCTCCTATAAGATCAACGACTTCAGAATTCCATATTACATCTATTTTGTCATTAGAAAGTGCTCTATCCTGCATTATTTTTGAAGCTCTAAATGAATCTCTTCGATGAACAATTGTTACGGATGATGCAAATTTAGTTAGGAAAGTTGCTTCCTCCATTGCAGAATCTCCTCCACCAATTACAAAGACTTTTTTATCTTTGAAAAAGAAAGCATCACATGTTGCGCATGCTGACACTCCATAACCCATTAGTCTCTTTTCGGATTCTAATCCCAATAATTTTGCTGATGCACCCGTAGAAATGATTATAGAATCACCTATATATTCTTTATCACCAGAATAAACTTTAAATGGTCTCTGAGAAAGATCCACTTTGTCTACCATTTGAGTCAAAGTCTCAGTACCAAATCGTTTAGCTTGTTCTCTAAAGAGCTCCATCAATTCTGGCCCCATTACGCCATCTGGGAAACCAGGATAGTTTTCAACATCAGTTGTTATTGTTAATTGACCTCCTGGCTGAGGTCCTTCAAAAATTAAAGGTTCCATATTTGCTCTACCTGCATAAAGAGCTGCAGTAAAACCAGCTGGGCCTGTTCCAATTATAATTACTTTTCGTTTCATTGTTTAAATTAATTCATCTAGGGCACTAGATATTTCTTCTTTAGCAACAGCACCCATGATTTGTTTTTGAACTTTTCCGCCTTTAAAAAATAGTAGACTAGGAATACTCCTTATGCCATATTCTGCAGCAATTGTTGGATTTTCATCTACATTAAGCTTTCCAATAACCGCCTTATCCTTGTAATCATCAGCGACTTCATTAATTGTGGGGGTTAACATTTTACAAGGGCCACACCATTCAGCCCAAAAATCTACTAAAACAGGTTTTTCTGAGTCTAAAACTTCTTTCTTAAAAGAATCCTGCTTAAAATCAACTGTATTACCTGACATAAAATTACTCCTTTTATTAAAAAAAATATGTAAACAACGTATGTAATTTATGCAAGGTTTACAAATTGTTTTAATATTTTTTTTGCAGAATCTTTTTTTAGAGGAGATGAATTATTAATTGTTATATTCCTTGGCATTACTACCATCCCTAAATGTTCTAACTGAATTTTCAGAGTCAATAAAAACTTGTTACCTCCCCCTCCACTAGAAGTGACAATAAGTCCAATTTTATTTAAAAAAGCATCTCTCCAATATTCTGTTGTTGTTGAAATCCAGGTTATGGTATTTACTAAAATTGGAGGTATTGAACCATTATATTCAGGACCTGCAAAAATCACACCATCACTTTCTACAAGATAATCCGTAATAGTTCGAATATTATTTAGACTTTTTTTATCGTTTAAAGTGGAATTTTTTGCTGTATACAGAGGAAGTTCATAATCCTCTAAAGAAATTATTTTTACATCAATACCTGAAAAGTCATTAACTAACAATTTTTTCAATTCCTTAGATAAATCATAGTTTGTTTTAGATGTAGCTGAAATTAATAATATTTTTTTCATATTTAGTCCCTAAAAATCCAAATAACATTAATTAAATAAGTACTTATGTTATTCAAAGGTGTAAAATCATAACTCGAATTCATATCGTTTGAATAAAACATGTAATTTTTAAGCATATTTTCTTTTATAAATGATATTTTGAAATCTTCAAAAATTAATCCAATTTCACCATCAAAAACTTGAATTTTTGAAATAGATGAATTTGTATAGGAAATTAAATCTAATTCATTATTAGAAAAAGAAAAATTATTATTAATATTCAAATGATTAAATGAAATAGACCAAAAAGGCTTAAATCTTTTTTTTCTAGAATCAGATAAAAAGGTCAATCCTATATTTAAGTAATTATTTATTAAAATTTCTTGGCTATCATAATTACCATATTTGAGATCTATCTTAAATGAATTATATTTAATTTTACTTTTCAGTAAATAATAAAAATATGAAAAGTCCTTATTTGTGTTTTTAATCTCATTTTTCCCAAAAGTCATTGAGTTTTGAAATTTACTAATTTTTTGATTCAATTCAATTTTTGATGCTTTAATGAAATGTTTATTTAGATTAATATTTGGAATAAGGTTATTACCTGAATCATATATTTTTAAAAATTCATTATTTTCTAATGATGCTATTAATGAAATTTTTTCTAAAGAAAAATTATATAAAAAAGAAAAAAAAGTTTTTGAACTATTAAACTTATCTATTCCAAAAGAAATTGAATGTTTACCATAAGGTATTAACAATACAGAAGAAATTTTATGAATATTACTTTTGATAAAAAATTCATTACTATAATCAATATCTGTATTAATGTATTTGAAATTATATGAAAGGTTGAGTACAACTTTGTCAAAAGTGTGTGTTAGGTTTAACTTATTCCATAGATTTTTTGATAAAAAATTTAATTCTCCATAAGATGAAAATTTATTATAATTTGCAATTTGAGTATTAAATTGATTTGATAGTTTTAACTTTTCAGAACCTTTAAAATCAAAATATAATTTAGTATTAAATGACTCAAGTTCTCTGTTGTAATTCAATCCATTATTTAAGAGTGTGAAGATATTTTCATCAGTGTACATATAACCAAAATCCAAATAAGACCTTGCCTTTTTTCTATTAATTGAAACAATAAATTTTTTATTATAGTTTAAACTATTTATTGATTTAGATTCTACCTGAATAATTGACTTTCTATCATCAACAGTTTTGGTTTTTAAAGCAACACCTGTATCATAAAATCTATTGCTATGATCTTGAATAAAAGATATTTGACTCATACTTAAAGAATCACTCAAACCAAAATGAATTTTTTTTGGGATAGTATTAGCTAAAGGATACATCATCGAACCATCTAATTTGAAATTCATACATTCTACGTCCACTGGTAAAAAAGGATTATAAAAATCAAAATAATAGATGGTTTTATTATGAGATTCTAGATCAACATTTATATAATCATTAGTAATATAATTATTAGAAAAATTATATGTTATACCATTATAAGAGTATAAAAATGATAAATAGATAAGAAATCTTAAGAGGGTTTTAGATATCAAAAATTTTTTTTATTTTACTCTGCTTCAATAATATTTTAACTGATACATATATAGTAACAACCATGGCATTAAAAATTATTGTTGATGATAAAGTGTTCTTAAAAAAAGGTATAGCCATAGTATAACATGCGATTAGACCATCAAGAGTTTTGGGATAACCTCCTATAAACCAAACACCAAAATTACTCACGAAAAAGAAAACAACAGGACCAAAAATTGAAAATTTAATAATATTTAGTCCATTGCTTTTAGATAAGTATGCCAAATAACAAACAAAAATTATTGGTGAGTAAACCCAAAAAGCTAAGGCTAATGGATATGAATCTAAGAATAAATCTGATAATAGCAATATGCTTAGAGGAATTACCATAATATATTTATTTTTGATAAACATGCCTGACATTATGGCAATTGCAATTACTGGAGTAAAATTAGGTGCATGATCAATGAGCCTCGACAATGCTCCTAAAAATATTAAAACAAAACATAAAATATAACTCATAATATTCATTTAGGTATTTAGTTTGTTAATAATAATTTAAAGAAAACCAAGCAAATGATAAAGATTTATTAAACACTCTTAATTTCTCCTAGCATAATAAGATTTTTAATAAATCTTATTTCAGTAATTTTATAATCATCAAGGAGAATACATTTTTTTAAATAATCTATTTCATCGTTATTAAAATTTTTATGCTGACTGAGACTCTCAACAAGAAGATTAACTCCAAGAATTCTATCACCATAATCTTTGCCATCTATTGTTAAACTAAATAAATCATTATCATAATATCGAATGAATCCTATATTTCCTATCAACAAGCCAATCGTAATTTTTACATGATCGATATCACTATAATATTTTTTAACAGAATCAAAAATCATCAATAATGTATAGGTGTAACTAAATAAACCCCCTTTTATCAAAAAATTTTTTTTATTAATAGGAATTGATTCAATTTTATTTTTTTCACATTTATAAATACTTCTAATTAAGTGAATATATTTTTTGGGGAGAGAATTTATTCTAGATACTATATTCTTTTTTATTATTGAAAAATTCTTAGGCTTTTTTCCAATTATGTATGATGTATTATATCCATACTCTTCATAAAAGTTATTTTTAACTGAATTAATAAAATCTATATTAATTTCATTTAAATTATTAAACTCAACAACAATTCCTTTTACTGCAACAATTTCGTTCTCAATAATTCTTTTAGTAAAATGGTCTACATGATTCCAAACTTTGGCTCTAACAATACCAGAAAAATCCTCTAAAATTAAATCAATATAAAAATCTCCCAATCTGGTTTTTTTTATATATTTCTTTTTACACAAATAATATCCATTTATATATTCACCAAGTTTTAGCTCATCAATATTAAGGAATTTCATGTCCTTTTATTTTTTTATTTTTTTTACAAATAATTGATGAATATTCTTAACAACTTCATATCCACTCTCTTTTGCAATTTCTGAAATTAATTTTTCAAGTTTATTTGAATGAAACTCAATTATATCATTTGTTTCAATATCAATCATATGATCATGAAAATCTCTACTGATTTGGTGTTCATATCTTGCTATACCATCATCTAAAACAAATTTACTCGCTAAATCATACTTTACCAAAATATCTAATGTTCTATAAACTGTTGCTCTAGAGGCTTTCCTACCATTTTTCCTAATCATTTGAATTATATCTTCACAATCAAAATGTCCTTCATTACCTACTAAAGTTTCAAATACAATAAATCTTTGATTGGTAAACTTTAAATTTTCTTTTTTTAACGCTTCTTTAAAAATTTTTATGTGTTTAGTTTTCACTTTCATTCGATTATCTCCAGGTTTGCATATTTATAAATTAATTTCTTTCTAGTATTATTAAAAAATAAAATTGTTATCTTTGCTTTACTACCACTTCCATCTATCCTTTCAACCTTACCTTTACCAAAAATTTTATGATAAACGATATTACCTGTTTTCAAATCAAATTCAAAGTCATTAAAAGAATTATTTGATATAAAATCTTGATTACTAGCCATAAAATTATCAATCAAATTTTCAGGAATTTCTTGTATAAATCTAGATTTAGTTGTTGGAATAGGTTCTCCTCCAAAACGTCTTCTTGACCTAGCATAACTAAGTACAACTTTCTTTTGTGCTCTTGTCATAGCAACATAAAACAATCTTCTTTCTTCTTCTAAATTTTCTTCCTCAAAAATTCTCTCAATTGGAAATAAACCTTTTTCTAAACCAGCAATAAATACATAATCAAATTCAAGACCTTTTGATGCATGAATAGTCATCATTGTAACTTTATCATGTTGTTCATTAATTGAATCTAAATCAGTAAAAAGAGAAACCTCTTCTAAATATTCACTTAGTTGTGGATTTTCATTACTATTTTCATACTCAACAATTCCTGTAATACATTCTTCAATATTTAACCATCGCTCTTCTGATTCAGAAGTATTTTGATTTTTATAAAATTCTCTAATTTTCATTTCATCTATTAAGTCTTTGACAACAATAGAAATTGACTCATTATCAAATCTTTTTTTGTAAAAATTAATTGAATTACAAAATTCATTAATTGATTTAGTTTGTTTTTTACCTACCCCAAGGTCTTTTAAGTCTAAAATACATTCAATTAAATTATCTGAGGAATCAATTTTTTTATGAATTTTATCTAAAGATGTTTTACCTATTCCTCTTGCAGGAAAATTAACAATTCTATCAAAACTTATCGTATCTTTAGGATTATTTATTAACTTCAAATAAGCAAGTAAATCTTTCACTTCTTTTCTATCGTAAAACTTTACTCCTCCAACAACATTATATAAAATTCCATTTTTTATAAATGCATCTTCAATAGCCCTGCTTTGAGCATTTGTACGATATAAAATTAAAATATCATCATATGAAACATCTTTATTTTTTTTAATCTCAGAAATATCTTTAATAATTCTTAATGCCTCATCTTTTTCATTAAACGCATCAATTAAACGTATTTTATCACCTGTATCATTTTTAGTCCAAAGCTTCTTATCTGCCCTATTCTGATTTCTAGATACTACCGACCATGCTGCTTCAAGTATATTTTGAGTAGAACGATAATTTTCTTCAAGTTTCACAATCTTTGAATCAGCATATGTATTTTGAAAGTTCAAAATATTTGATATATCTGCTCCTCTCCATCCATAGATTGATTGATCATCATCTCCAACAGCAAAAACGTCTTTATGAAGCTCTGATAATAATTTTATAAATTCAAATTGTGGTTTATTTGTGTCTTGATACTCATCTACCAAAATATATTTAAATTTATTTTGATACTTGTTTAACACTTCTGGGAACTGATTAAACAAATCTAAAGGTTTTACCAACAAATCATCAAAATCTAAACAGTTATTACCCTTTAAATTCTGTTCATATTCCTTATATATTTGAGCTATTTTTTCCTCATGAATATTTTTTGAAGACTTAATAAGTGTTTCAAATGATTGCATACTATTTTTTGCAATGCTGATCTTAATTAATGTTGACTTGGGATCATACATTTTTAAATCTAAATTTAAATCTTTAATAATATTTTTAACTAAAGACTTAGAATCGGTCTGGTCATAGATTGTAAAGTTTGAGTCCCATCCTAATCTACCTATTTCTTTTCTTAAAATCATCGCACCAATTGAATGAAATGTACCAATTGTTATACCACTTAAATCTACATCAACTAAATCATGAACACGTGACTTCATTTCTTGTGCTGCTTTATTTGTAAAAGTGACAGCTAAAATATTTTCTGGCAACATTCCAATTTCTTGAATTAAATAGGCAATTTTATAAGTAAGCACTCTAGTTTTTCCACTACCTGCCCCTGCAAACACTAACATAGGTCCCCCTATTGTTAATACAGCATTTTTTTGTCTATCATTTAAACTTTTAATATCCATTTCGAATTTTTCTAATTGCTCTCTTATGCTCTTTTAATGTAGTCGTAAAAATATGTCCTCCAGAACCATCTGCAACAAAATAATAATATTTCTTTTCAGTCTGAGCTGGATTAATAGCTGATTTAATTGCTTCTAATCCAGGATTATTTATTGGACCTGATGGAAGTCCATAATTTAAGTATGTATTATATGGACTTTTCATTTTTTTATATTTTTTAAAAATTCTTGTAGATTTTTTTGTTCCAGAATGCTTCTTAAAGTTTTCTAAATCTTCTAAATTCATGAAATAAAGAACTGTTGGATCAGCTTCTAACTTCATTTTTCTTTTTAGTCTATTATGATAAACCGATGAAATTATAGGCATTTCTTCTACAATCATAGCTTCCCCTTGAATAATTGAAGCTAATGACATTATTTCAAGGATACTCATATTACTGTCCATTTGATAAATTTCTTTATTATAGACATCCATGAATCTCTTAGTTAGAATTTTTATTATATCTTTTTCATTGTAAGTTTTTAGTAAAACATATGTATCTGGATATAAAAACCCTTCAAGTGAAGGTATATCTAAATCGATACCCAGACTTTTAATAAAGTTTTTATCATAACATAAAGAAATAAATCTATCACTACTTATATTAAGTTGACTTTCAAGCATTTTTGCAATATCCCGAAAATTGGACCCTTCATATATAGTTACTCTTTTCCTATCGTTTGAAATAGAGGTTATAAGTATAACTAAGTCACGTATAGTCCTGATTCCTTTTAAACTATACAATCCAGGCTTTACTTTTCTTTCGCTTAAAGTAGCATACATAGCTATTTTAAATAAACTTCCATTAATGCACGAAGAGCTATCAAGGACGCTACAAACATAATCAGCTGTCGCATTCTCAGGAATATTTAAAACAAAATCATCATCCTTGCAATTTATTGGATATTGCAAAATATTACTATAGAACAAAATAGTCCCAAATAAAATCAACAAGATGAATAAAACAATAGTTTTAGGTTTTAATGTCATATACTTAATTTAAAGTTATATTATTTAATACTTGCAAAATAATGATATTAAACTTTAATTTTTTTATATGGAAAAAAAAGCTAATAATAAAAAAGAAGACCAAATTGAAAACGATTGGTCTTTTACAAAAAAGAATTATTTGCTCTTTTTTTTAAGTTTGATTATTATTATTTTTGGATATATGCTAATGTATTTTGGAGGTGTAGATGGCTTTCTTAGCCTTAAACTCTCCTCTGTTTTTTTGATATTTGGATATTGTGTTATGATTCCTTTATCTATTCTTTACAAGAATTAATAAGGGGTGGTAGTTCAACTGGTTAGAGCACCGGCCTGTCACGCCGGAAGTTGCGAGTTCGATCCTCGTCCATCCCGCATTAAAAAACCCTTACTTAGGTAAGGGTTTTTTTATATCCATAATTAAATACTTATAATTAGTTTTATAGCGATAATAAATAAAGTTAACTTGAATATTTTTTTAAACAATTTTTCAGGAATCATAGCTAATAAGTATTTTCCAAACTTAGTTCCAATCAATACAGAAAACATAAGTGGAATCAAAAGTTTATATTCATTAAAATAATTTACATCAAAAAAAAACATAAATAATGGAATCTTAGTGCAATGAGTTACCATTTGACATGCGGCTTTATTTGCGATAATATTCTGTTTAGTTAGCTTACTTTTTAAAAAAAAAGGAGCTATAAGTGGTCCAGTTGCACCTATAAAAACAGATGCTAAACCACTAATTACTCCAACTTTTACAAAAGATTTAGAAATGATTTCTTTATTATTTTTTTTAAAGAATAGATACCAAATAATAAATAATCCAATAAGTGGTTTTAAAAAATCAAATTTGATATCTTTAGCAGATTGAACTTCATAAAAATTGATTAGTAAAAAAATAATTAAACCTGATAAAATTGCACCAAAGAGGGCCCCAAAAGAAAATTGTTTAATCAGCTCTTTTTTTATATGATTTTTAAAAATAAATGTTCTAGTAGAGTTACTTATTAGTTGAATAATTCCATGTAATGCAATAACAAGATATCCATCTGGAAGAACTATTGCCATAATTCCAAGTAAAATTATACCGCCACCCATTCCAATCACTGCAGAAATAGCTGATGTAATGAAAGCTGAAATAACTAAAATGAGAATTTCCATTTTATAGAATTAGTGTTACTAAGAAAAGCTTTTAAGTGGCGGTGAGAATTTAGTTAAATTTATTCCAGAAATTGCATTTTCATATTCTTTCATTGATGGTATTCTTCCCAATATAGCTGATAAAACAACTACTGGAGTTGATGCAAGTAAAGACTCTCCTTTTTTTCGATCTGAATCAGCCACTACTCTACCTTTAAATAACCTTGTTGAAGTGGACATTACCGTATCTCCTTTTTCGGCTTTTTCTTGATTACCCATACACAAATTACAACCTGGTCGTTCCAGATACATCATATTTTCATACTGAGTTCTAGCAATATTTTTGGGTGAGCTATCATCAAACATAAACCCGGAATATTTTTGCAATATATCCCAATCACCCTCTTCTTTCAATTCTTCAATAATATTATATGTAGGCACTGTAACTATTAAAGGTGCATTAAACTCTACTTTTCCATTTGATTCTTCAAGATTCTTGAGCATCTTAGAGAGGACTTTTAAATCTCCTTTATGAACCATACAAGAACCAACAAATCCAAGATCTACTTTTTTATCTCCTTTGTAGAAAGATAGGGCTCTGATAGTATCATGAGTATATCTTTTAGAAATATCCTCATTGTTAACATCAGGATCGGCAATCATCGGTTGATTTATTTTACTAAGATCAACCTCAAATTCTTTAAAATATTTAGCATTAGAATCTGGAAAGAGAGGCGGTTTATCACCTGATTTAATTTGATTTATTCTTACATTAGCTTTACTCACAAGACTTTTTAGTACTTCTGAATCATTATCCATACCTTTATTAATCATGGTTTGAATTCGATCTCTGGCAATTTTTAAAGATTTAATTAAAGTTTCACTATTAGAAATACAAATGGATGCTTTGGCTTTCATTTCAGCCGTCCAATCTGTGAATGTAAATGCTTCATCAGCAAGTAAAGTACCAATATGAACCTCTATAATTCTTCCCTGAAATACATTTTCTCCATCAAATTCTTCAAGCATTTGAGATTGAGTAGCATGAACAACATCCCTAAAATCCAAATTAGAAAGCATTTCTCCTTTAAATGTAACTTTTACTGATTCAGGTATTGGCATCGATACTTCGCCAGTGGCAAGAGCTAGTGCGACGGTCCCTGAATCAGCTCCAAAAGCAACACCTTTTGACATCCTAGTATGAGAATCACCACCAATTATAATCGACCAATCATCTATAGTTAAATCATTTAAAACTTTATGTATTACATCTGTCATAGCATGATAATTACCTTCGGGATCTCTTCCTGTAATGAGGCCAAAATCGTTCATAAACTTCATTAACCTAGGAATATTTTCTTGTGATCTATTATCCCAAACAGAAGCAGTATGACAACCGGACTGATAAGCACCATCAATTACTGGAGAAATTAATGTCGCTGCCATTGATTCTAATTCTTGTGAGGTCATGAGGCCAGTAGTATCTTGCGAACCTACTATATTAACTTTCACTCTAACATCTGAACCTGCATGTAGTAATTCTTTGCTCTTTGCACCAAGTAAGTTTTTATTAAATATTTTTTCAACAGCTGTGAGTCCTTGATTCTCATTATGAATTTCTTTTGATGGTGCAAAAACTTCAGGTACTTCTATACCTAAAACACCAGCAGCAAATGATTGTAATTTTTTACCAAAAACTATAGCGTATGAACTACCTGCCCTCATAAATTCTAATTTTTGAGGTGTAAATGAAGATGAAATATCACATAATTCATTTTCCTCATTATATAATTTTTTAGTCTTTGAGTTAACTGTTAAAACCGTTCCAGTTTTTACTGAAAAAACTTCTTCTAAAATAGGTTCACCATCTGAGTCAAGTAACGTATTGCCATCAGAATCTTTTTTCTTAACCCAATTTTGAAGATTAATTCCTATTCCACCTGTTACATCTACGGTTGTTAAAAAAATTGGAGATATACCATTTGTTCCAGCAACCACAGGTGCATTATTAACAAAAGGAACATAAGGACTAGTTTTTTTTCCTGCCCATAATGCAACATTATTAACTCCAGACATTCTTGAAGAACCAACACCCATGGTACCTTTCTCTGCAATTAGCATAACAGTTTTATCTGGATGTAATTCTTTTAATTTTAATAACTCATTTTGTAAATTTTTATTATGTTCGAATATACTTTGACCATGCAACTCTCTATCAGATCTTGAATGTGCATCACCTCCTGGAGAAAGAAAGTCAGTTGAGATATCTCCAATACCAGCAACATATGTAACAACCTTAATTTCTTCTTGAACTTTTGGAAGTTTTGTAAAAAATTCAGCTTTCGAATAGCTCTTTATGATTTCTTTAGCAAAATCATTTCCCTTATTAAATAAATCAGCTAGATAGTCCATATCAGCTTCATATAGAAAAACTTGATTTTTTAGAACATTCGTTGCATTACGTGCATTAGTTAAATCGTTTTCTGAAATCAAATCAATAAGAACCTGAACTGAAGGTCCTCCTTTCATATGAGATAAAAGCTCGAACGCGAATTCAGGTGAAATTTCTTTTACTTTTTTATCTCCAGTGATTATTTTTTTTAGAAATTCTGCCTTAACTTTAGCTGCACTTGTTGTACCGGGTATAACGTTGTAAATGAAAAAATTTAAAGAGGCTCCTCTATCAGCGTGATTTAAATCAACTATTTGATTAATAATTTCAGAAAGTAACTCTCCACTATCAATAGGTTTAGGATTTAGTCCACTTTTTTTTCTTTCATTATTTTGTTCTATGTACTTTTTATAAAGGGTCATAATTTGAATTAGGATATTTAAAAATAATTAACTTTCACATAATTATGTGCTTATTTAACTATTTTTAACCATTATTACTCGTGATAATTTAATTAATTTTTATTAGTATCAAAAATTGATATTAAACAGTTTCTTATTTATCAAAATATTTAAACAACAAAAATGCAAAAATCGATCCGATAAGTTGACCTGAAATAAAATAAGGGGCAGAAACTGGAGAAATACCTGTAAATGTATCTGTATACATTCTCGCAATTGTTACTGCAGGATTTGCAAATGAGGTTGAAGATGTAAACCAATAGCCTGCTGTAATAAATAATGCAACACCAATGGCAACTGATGATTCATCATTTTTTCTTAAAAATAATATTGTTAATATTAATCCTAAAGTTGCAATAACCTCACTTACTAATAATGGAATTTCTCCTCTTATATTTGAAGAAATTTGAAAAATATTAATTTCAAAAATATAGTGTATTGTAAATACAGCAAATACTCCAAAAAGAACTTGAATTAAGCAATAAATCAAAAAATCTTTTAAATTTATTTCATCTCTTAAATAAAAGACTAAACTAACAACGGGATTAAAATGTGCTCCTGAAATTACTCCAAACATTTTTATAATTACATACAGTATTGAAGCTGTAGCAATAGTATTACCAAGAAGAGCAACAGCTTTATTATCAAAAGATAAATTTTCACCCATTATTCCAGATCCAACTACAACAGCAACAAGTAAAAATGTACCAATCGCTTCTGATATATACTTCATATTTTTCACTCGTTAAAGTTATTTTTTAAATTAATAATTTGATTATAAATCATGTTTCTTATTTTAGTAAATTCAATTTTAATCTGCTTATCGGTACCTTTATATTTTGCAGGATCTGGAATATTCCAATGCATATGTTTAGTAGAATCAACAATAGGACATTTTTTATTAGCATCATCACATAATGTGATAACTAAATCAAAACTAGTTAATTTATTAATATCTATTTTTTTTGACTTATGATCTGATATATTTATTCCAATATCATTCATTGCAATTATAGCGTTAGGATTTACAGGTTCAGGTTCAGTACCAGCGCTCATGATTTCATATTTATTGAAGTGTTTTTTGGCTAAACCTTCAGCCATTTGTGATCTGCAGGAATTGCCAGTACATAAAAATAATATTTTTTTTTTATTCAGGATATCCGATACGTTCAAAAGGATTAACGATACTTGAAACTAAATTTCTTGAATGAGCAGCTATTCTTTTCAAGTATCTAGCATATAAACATAATGCACTTGCTTGATCAGTAGTAAACTCATCATTTTTACCAGAAACTAAAGAATCAACAATCTCATTACTAGTTGAAGCAATATCTTTTTTATAGTTAGTCATTAATTGTCTAGCTAAGTCAATATCTTGATTTTTAAAAGCATCTATTGCTTTATTTAAAAAATCTTTGGTTGAATTTTCCATATCATTTAAAGTTTCTTTTAAACTACCCGCAGATAACTTTTTAGGATGTGTTTTTGCTAAATCATAAATATTTTTAGTGTAATCACCTATTCTTTCAATATCGATTACTACACTAACTAGAATTAAACCTGAACCAATATCATCTTTACCACCAACTGCTAAATGAGTCATAACTTTTCTTCTTACATCTCTCTCAAATTCATTAATTTTTTTATCCGTAGCATAAATATCAATGGGTATCTCTGCTGTATCAGAGTTTCTCAATGAATTAACTGACTCATTAAACATTTCTCTAACAATTTCGAGCATTTCATGGCACTCTTCAAGTGCTTGCTCGTGTAAACTATTTGATTTAAAAATTTCAAAAATTTGTTTAAACATGTTTTACCTCCAAAAGTATATAAATGTAAATGGTAATATAAAGAAAAATAAAATTAAATAAAATAATGGAATAAATCTGTTATCTACTGCTTTCTCAGATAACCAATCAGCTAAATCCAAAGGTATATTTTTCAATAATGGATTAAGAAATATAATAACTATTCCAAAAATATTAAAAAATAAATGTGCAAATCCAGCTACCATTGCTGTCACATTTAATGTCAATGAGGCTAATAAAGCCGTTACAGTAGTACCAACATTGGCACCTATAGTAAAAGGATAAAGTTGATGTAGCCTTACAACGCCTGCACCAGCTAAAGGAACAATTGTCGATGTTGTAATTGATGAACTTTGCACCATTATGGTTAGAAGTATTCCAAATAGCATTGCTCTTGCAGCGGATTTAAAAATATACTTGTCAAAATATTGCTGAATATTTTCTAAAACTAAACTCCTTAATAATTTTACAATAAAAAATAACATTGCAAATGTAAGCAAAACACTCAAAACTATGTATAGTGCCGTGCTGTCAAAACTTAAACTTTGAACGTGCTTTGAACCCCATTTAATAGCAGCTTTAATAGGACTCTGAAAAACCTCGTCTGTACTAATAGTACCAAAAAGTAAAGTTCCTAGACCAGTAGCTGTTTTTTCTATAATTCCGAATGCTATTTCAAGCGGCAATAAAATAATAACTGATAAAACATTAAATATGTCATGATGAGTAGCGGCTGAAAATGCTCGTTTAAATTCATTACCTCGCCTAATGTGACCCATCGAAACAATTGTATTTGTTACTGTTGTTCCAATATTTGCTCCCATAATCATTGGAATCGCGCCTGATAGTGTTACAGCACCACTGCTGACCATTCCTACAATAATTGAGGTAGTAGTTGATGAACTTTGGAAAAGGGTAGTCGCGAGTATACCAACTAAAAGAGAAATGAATGGATTACTTGTAGTAGTCATAATTTGATTGGCGAAATCTCCTCCAAGCATTTTAATTCCACTCGATAGCCCCTTTATTCCAACAAGAAATAAATATAAAGCAAAAATGACACCTAGGGCTTTTAAGATTATGTTAATCTGTTTTTTTGTCATATTCAAAGCCTATTAATTAATTTTTAGATATTTTAATCTAATAATTAAATGCAATAACATCATAGTTTTCTCTTTTAAGGTTATAAGATAAAAGATCGATAATATCTTGTTCATCATCTACTACTAAAATTGTCTTTTTATTTTTAATCATATTTAAATTAATCAAATAAAAAAAAGCCGCTCTAAAAATTTAGGAACGGCTCGTTTTTAAATATCTTATTAGTATTTGAACATAAAAGTTAATCTATAATCTTCTAAATCATCATTAACTGCTACGTTAGGCGCAATATATAAACCTTTTGTTGGGTTCCATACACCACCAATTAGAGTTTCAGCTGTATCACTATTATTGACTCCATCAGTTTCTAACATATAATGTCTCATGAAAATATCAAAATTTTCATTAATTGTATAATTTGCATTAATACTAGTTAATAATTCTGTTTCTAGCATATCTGTATTTATATGCCAAGATTCAAAGGTATAATATTCAAAACCTAAGCGAAGCCTATCCTTTGACCAACCCGAGAATATTCCAAATAAATTCTCATTATCCTCATCTCCATCATCACCTTCATAAGAAGTTAAAATTATTCCATAATTGATTCCATCATTTTTAGATAAATTAGATTCTCCTTTCATCAACCTAATATAAGTTTTTATCTTTTCATCAGAGTCTTGTTTTTTATAACCTTCACCATTTAATAATTGAATGTTTAAATCAAATCCTCCATACTTTTTTGAAAAACCTACCCCAAAATCTGCAGTAGTTATGAATCCAGCTTTATCAATTGAAGATTTTGAAATAAATCTATATCCCCACGTTTTTTCTTGAATTGAATATGAAATAGTACTTAATAGTCCAAAAGATAATTTTCCAATATTATCTACTTTCCAATCTACATAAGCATTTTTTAAATATGTTGATAATTTAGTATCTCCATTTTCATCACTATCTCTTCCTACATCATATCTTAACTTAAAAAATAATTCATCCGATATATCATCTGTATACTGAAAATATGCTCTATCAATTGAAAATGCATTATTGTCATAATTAAATATTGAATAACCTTTAATTTCACTTGCACTCAAAATAGATGATATACCAATTAATATTAATAATTTATATTTCATTATTTACCTCTTATTTTATTTTACTCTTATTTCAACTAAAAATTTTAATATTCTTCAAAGATTCCTAAATCTAAACTCTTTTGAAAATTTATTTGATGGTTTATCATCTATCTCAAGTAATGGATAAATAAATAAATTAACAGGATTACTACTGTAATTAAATAAATCGAAATCCCTTCCTGCCATCATTTCGACTCTACTTTCATCAACCGTTCCAAAGAAATATTCAATTTTATTTGGATCTTTATCAGCTTCAGATATATCAACAGGATACCAACCCTTACCATCAATATAATAATCTGCCCAACAATGATAACCTTTTACAATACCTTCATCTCCACTTGGGATAGGAAAGCCCATATGAAATCTTGCAGGAACACCCATGGTTCTACAAAGTGATATAAAATAAGAATGATAATCAGTACAATTCCCTACACCTATATCACATGCATATATAGAATTTCCATTACCATATGAATAATTATCTTTCTGAGATTTAACTAACTCATCCTTTGATTTATTTTTAAGACCATAAGTTATATTACTAGGCAACCATTCTTTTCCAGTTTTAGGATTTTTACCACCATGAATATACTTATGATTTCCAGAGTTCTTATCATCAGTTGGTTTCCCATAGTGCATGCCATTTAAAACAAAATCATATAATTCTCTTATATTATCGGATTTTAAATTGTTTTCTTCAATAACTGCTTTAAACATTTGCCCAACAGGAACCATTCTTGAAGATTTTAAATATTTTTCATTATCAACATCATTATTTTTTATATTCTGTTGTTCTTCTCTCACTACGTTAAATTTCATAGATACAGTTTTAGATTCATTGATTCCGTTTTCTTCGAGGATATATAAATATTTATTCCCATGATAATCTTCATCTTTTAACTCATAATTCATACCTTGAGCATCTATTGATAAATCAGTAATTGATTGAATAACACTACTTTGTGGAACTGGAATCCATAACTCAAGTTTTTTACCATCTGTTGATTCTAATTCTACATCATATGTAAATTCAAAAGTTCTAAATTTACCAGTACCAAAAGTTTTACTTTCGCAACTAAATACTAACAAGCTTATTAATAATACAATTATATTTTTCATTTTTTTCCTATAATCAATTTATTTAAGAAATACTACGACTAAAATAGTCCAACTGGATTAAATAATAGGTTGTCATGTAAAAAAGAATGATGCATGTTAAATAAATTTAAAAAATTTAATTCGTAATCAAAAAAACAATTTCCATTATATCTAAAACATTTATAAAACCATCATTATTAATATCTGCATTGCTATTGATTTCTTCTATTCCTAAAATCATATTCATTAAAATGACAATATCAATAATATTAACAATCCCATCAAAATTGATATCACCAAAAAACGGATTTCTAAACTTATCGCTAATTGCACCCCACATCTTTGGATCATTATTATCATAACCCAAAGCCCAAATTCCAATACCTGCTAGTTCATTATCTAGAGCAAATTGATATTTATGTGATAAGCTTAAACTATCATCATACCAACACTGCATCCAACTGGAACTATTTTGATATGATAACCATTGAGCGTTTGATTCATAATCATAATTTTGACCATATGTATATGATAAATCTAATGACTGCTCATAGGTTACAGGTTGACCTAAATCTATTGTAAAGGAATTAATTTGTTCATTCAAAACAGGCCAGTTATAGCCATAATAAGGTAATCCTAAAATCAACTTGTCGTTCTGGTTATTTGTTTTGCTTAAATAATCGTTTATCGTAAAATCAATATCATACAAATAACCTCCAAGTGGACTCACAGGTCCAGCTGAAGTACTACCACTGTAAAAATAATTATAACCCATTATAAATAATCCATCTACAATGCTTGCTAATTGGTTATAATCCCAAGCATCATTCCAGTCAATTGCAGGTGTAGCCATTGTCAAAATTGGATTATCAATAACCATATTTAACGTAGCTGATAAACCCTCCATAAATATGACTAAATTTTCTTTTTGATCTTGCGGTAATAACTCAAAATTTATATCTATACCATCTGCATTTTGCATTACAACAAGATTTGCTAAATTAATCCATGCATTCTGACGATTTTGCTGACTAGATAATAAAGTTGTCAGATTATCATAACCAAATAATGTAGCGCAAAGTTTGACTTTTACACCTCTAGATTGTGCATATTCAACTAAATATAAATTTGGCCAGTTATGATCATTTTCAATATTTCCATATTGGTCTAGTTCAATTGAAAAATAATTAATCTGGGTAATTAGCTCATAATCTATATCGGTATATTTTTCATACTCCCAGTATGGTAAATATCCTATTACCTCATGAGATAAACTAGAGTTTCGATTATTAACTGTTACATTATTACGTGCTAAGCTATCTATCATCTCAAAATTTGGATTATGATGAATATGATCCTCAAGTTGCTGATAATGTAATGGATGCCAGGTTTGAGCGAAAATTGAAGAAAAATAAATAAGGCTGTAAAAAATATAATTTAAAAATTTCATATTTTTAAAACTAAAAAACTGTATCACCATCAACAAGCCTCCAAAGGTATATACATGCAACAGATCTGTAAGGAACCCATTTTTTAGCTTTCCTATACATATAATCATCAGAAGGTAATTTTTTTAAATTATACAAAATCTTAAATCCTTTTTTAATTCCTAAATCACCGACTGGAAGAATATCAGTTCTATACAAAGTAAATATAAGAAACATATCTATCGTCCAAGGACCAATTCCTTTAATCTTAATCAATTTATTGTAGATTTCATCATTTGATAATGTTTCAAAATCAATTTTTTCTTTTGAAAAGAAAATTGATAATTCTTTAATATATTTTATTTTTTGATTAGATAGACCAATTTCTTTCATTTGATTTTCTTCTATCTCAAGTACTTGATTTGGCTTTG
>PBFG01000006.1 GCA_002718585.1 Fidelibacterota bacterium
TTAATGGTCTCTTTAACATCCTTAATATTCTTACCAAACTTTTCTTCAAACTGATAAAGTGTTTTGGATAATTCTTGTCTATTTTCTAATGAGTTTTTATTTGACTCATCTCTATTTCGAGCAATTTCATCGTGAATTGATTTAATTTTTTCATCTAATGATGTTTTAAATTGGATATTGCTATTGTTACTTGTTTTTGTTTGCATCTGAAGAAAAATAACAAGAACAATTAATCCAACAGCGATAAGTAATGATTCAATCATATGAGTGTATTCCTAATATTTAATTTGTATTCTTTAATATAATTTAAAGTATTTTAAAATTATCATAAAAAAAATATATTAATATTTGAACTCTTTAGCAAAAATAACAACATTGTATTTTTAGTTATATGATTTTTTTTTAGATAGTTCGTTCATTTGTGAAAGATTTAAGATTTTAAGATTTTTTTCTTTTAATCCTTTCAATGTAAGTTCAATCGCTTCATAATTCCACTCTCTTACTCCCTTTTCAGGCATATGTATTAGGATTATAGAGCCAGGTTTAGTTTTTCTTAATATAAAGCTTGATATCCATTCTGGGTCAGGTATTGATGTATCATTTGCAAAACCATCGCACATAACGTGTTTGTAACCCTTCAAGTCTATTACCTCCATCATATTTTTAGAAACTTTTGCATGTGGCGCTCTATACCATTTTGGAATAATAGATGTATAGCTTGATAGTATTTCATCAGTCATTTCAAAATCTTTTAAAAAATCATCTTTAGTAAATTTATTATAGGGCGTATCGTACATACTGTGATTGGCAATTTCATGACCATCTTCTAGCAGAAGTTTAATTTCATTAGATTCTGTATGTTTGCAATGACTGCCAGATGTAAAAAATGTAGCTTTTGCATCATATTTTTTAAATAATTCTCTAATTTCCTTGGTCATATCACCATTTGGGTTATCCGCTCCGCAAAAACCATCATCTATAGTAAATGCTACAGCATCTTCAACATTAAAAAAAATAATTGTTGATTCAGGGAAGTTTAAACTTGCCATAAATCTCATACCAGGTAGGCTTAGGGTTTCCCATAAAGCTTTTTTAAAGAATAGTGATATTGGATTAATATCATCAATAGTCTTAGGATCTTTGTTCCTCCCAAGGGGGTAATCCGAAGCATTTAAGCTAGCCGTTATAGTAAAAATCATAGCTGATACTATGAGTTTATTCATTTGAATCGATAAAATTCTTAATTTTTATAAAGTACTCTTCCCTTGAAATTGCAATAACATTATTATGTCCAGCTCCATTAACCTTAAACAATTCTTTATGATTAGATGGTGATTCGTGCATCATAATATCTGCCTGACTGAAGGGAATAATCTCGTCTAAATCAGCATGAATGACCATTAGCTTACCGCTGTAATTTTTAAGCTTTTCTAGATTCATAAAACCATCAGATAAATTAAAATCAATTTCTTCCGGATTAATTTGTAGTAAGTTTAGAAGCGGATATTCTGTAACAAAGCCACTTTCTATAATACAGCCTTTGATTGAATCACTAAATGTGTCAATAATTTCAAACGCTGAGGAACTACCAAGTGATCTTCCCATTATGTATAGATTATCATCATAATTGTGTTTATTTAAATATTCTTTGGCATACTTAAAAATAGCTTTACTATCTTCATGTAGATTTTCCTTGTTTGGAGTACCAGATGATAAGCCATAGCCTCTATAATCTGCGACTATAATATTTATATCAAATTTATTATAGAATTCTGCAAGATCATCGTACTCTTGTGCAAGTTCAGCGTTACCATGAAAGAAAAGTATGGTTGGTAATTTTTTATCTTTAAGAAACAGTCTAATTCCTACTTTTTCTCCATCAAATGTACTTACAATGTGATCTTTTTCATCCTTTGGTATATTGGATTGTCTAGGGTAAAAAATTGAGTTTATAATTAGATTTTTATTCATATATATTTTGGTTTAATACATCTAAAAACATATCAGGATTTTCTAAGTGAGTGTTGTGTCCTGCATCTTCTATGATGTATTGTTTTGTATTTTTATTTAATCGAATCATTTCCCTTCCAATTTTTATGTATTTATCATCACCGCTTCCATTTATCACATGTATAGGAAAATTAAATTCTTGAAATGGTTTATCATAGTAAATCATATTGCTTGGGCTAAACGCCATTAAGGCTTTTGAAAGCTGTTTTGGATTATGGTTCCTTCTTTCGTTTGCCTGTATTTGCCATTCCTTAACATTGCGCTTTTTTTGATTTATAAATAAGGGATTCTCTTCCCAATTATCCATAAAGGATTTAAGGTCTTTATTTATTTCATCTGCTCTTTCAAGGTCTTTGTAGTATCTTTTGCTTCTAACTTCGCTTTCATTTAAACCCAGTGATGTACTCTCTAATAAAAGCGAGTTTATTTTCTCAGGAAACTTATGTGCAAAAGCAATACTGAGTCTTCCTCCCATTGAGTAGCCACAAAGGTTGATTTTTTTTAGGGAAAGTTCATTTAGAATCATATATAATTCATTACACCAATCATTAATTGTATATTCTGTGCTAATATCAACAAAAGTACTTTTTCCATGACCTGGAAGATCAATACTGTAAGAAAATTTATTATGCTTATTTATAATATTAATCCATGAGCTTGAAGTGCCTGAAAACCCATGTAAAAATATAAAAGGGATTTCTTTATTATTATTGTATTCTTTTAGATAAATAATAGATTTACTGGTTTTGATTTTCATTTATTTGCTACGATAAGATTATATTAATGATAATTATTATATCTTGAATATTAAGGTTATTATCTTGATTCATATCGGATAAGAAAAATTCTAATCCTGAATTAAATTCTCCTAAAATGAAGTTAACAATTTGAACAAGGTCCAAGATATCAATTATGTTATCTTGATTTACATCACCTTGCTCGTAGTTAAAATTGTTATCATACCACTGGTCATAAAGTGATTGGAGAGTGTCAATTGGATCAATCCACAAACCAGTCTGTGCATAGTAGGGCGTTACATTGCTTACATTTAAATCCATAAAATAGTTATTTGAGTTATCATTTGGTTTAGCAACTCTTATAAAAGCAGACAGTGTAGATATACCTTCATCTAGGCATCGAGTATCAGCTCCGGGTATATTAGCTCCTTGAAGAGCTGACATAAGCTTTTGATCTAAAGTACCATTTGTATTTAAGAAGTTAGATTCCATTTGATTTATTACATCCTCGTTAAGAAGAATATTTCCTTGAATTGAGTAAGAAATACCATTTATACCTCCTTTCCAGTCAATACAATTATTGCCTGTGTATGATGCAGACGAAGCAGTATCTGGTTCTAAGCATTCAGCAGGGCCATCTATACTAGGATCGCCTTGCCATATAGCGTTATCAATTTCTAAACATTCATCTTCAAGAAGAAATCCATAATCAATACCTGGACTTAAACTAACAACGCCGTACTGCCTTATTCCGGGATTGTTTTGTACATCATTTTCCTCTAGAAGGCTTATGATCTCAGATGGGCTTAAACCTTGGTCCATTAGATTTGAAGCATAAGATTGGTTGGCAGACAGCCAGTATGACTGAGTATGAATTGCACCTACACCAGGATGTATATCGCTTATTATTATAGAGTTTGCAATACAGGAACCTCCTGCGCTTCCAACTTCTCCAGTACTGACATCAACTGCTACAATAGAAAATGTAGAGTATAGTGTTGAGAAAAGTAATGAGATTAGTGATATGTAGTATTTAGTCGTCATCAATAATATGTGGTAAATCGTGACAATTTTCACTAAAACCACAGTTTCTACATGTGTAATGACAATTTATAATTATTACATCATGATTACATATTTTACATTCTTTTATTTCTAGCATTTTTAGCTTTTCATATTCACAAATTGCAGAGGAATATCAAGGTTTTTTTCTTTAAGCGTATTCATAACACTTTGAAGGTCATCAATTTTTTTCCCAGTTACCCTAACATGCTCTCCTTGAATTTGTGAGTTAACTTTAAGTTTCATTTCTTTAATCATGACATTTATTTTTTTTCCATTTTCTTTTGAGATTCCTGATTGGAGGTCAATTTTTTTTCTAAATGTCATACCTGATGCATTCTCTGTTTCATTAGATTTAAATACTTTTACAGATACCTTTCTACTGATTGCTCTATTTTGAAGCATATCAAAAATTGTATCAATTTGATATTCTACATCACCATTAATTATAATATTTTTATCAGATTTACTTAAAGTAATACTTGAAGAAGAACCCTTAAAGTCATATCGGGTCGCTATATCTCGTTTTACCATATTTACTGCGTTATCTATTTCCTGTAAATCTAATTGATTAACTATGTCAAATGAGGGCATAATTATTATCTCCTTTTAATTTGGTAGTTTTAGGTTAGGTTTATTTTTAAAGTCAGGTTTTAGGACTGATTTTTTATTCTTAAGTTCATCTTTAACAACCTCTAATGCTTTATCTAGCTGTGTATCAACTCCATTTCTATGATCTTCAGGCGTAATATGCACTTCTATATCAACATCAGTTCCATAATTTTCAACGTTCCAACCTACATCTTTAAACCAAAAAGAAAATTCTGGCTGAGATGTTACAGTACCATCAACTAGTGAATTGCGAGGCCATATACCAATGACCCCTCCCCAGGTTCTTTTTCCAATTAATTTCCCTAGATTCATCATTTTCCATGAATGTGAAAAAATATCTCCATCAGATCCAGCGTATTCATTTGTGATTGCCGCCATTGGACCACCAGGTGATTCAGACGGGTAAGGTTCAACTCCCATCCACCTGGTCATATCAAAGCCTAATCTTTTTTTAGCAAGCTTACTGAGTAAAATTTGAGAAACATGTCCACCTCCATTAAATCTTACGTCAACTATTAGGCCATCATACGCAATCTCCGCAAGGAAATATCGATGGAATTCAGCAAACCCGTCAGCTCCCATATCAGGAATATGCACATATCCAATTTTATTCTTAGACTTTTTATGAACATAATCTCTATTCTTTTCTACCCAGTCTCTATATAATAAATGGGATTCACTTGAGAGAGTTTTAATCGTATGTTTTTCAATCTTTTTTCTATTTTTCTTTTGTATACTAATCTGAATAAATTTATTAGTATTATTTACAAGTAAGTGGTTAGGAGTAACCTTATTAGTCAGTTTAAAATTATTTATTTCCTTAAGCGTGTCACCAGATTTTATATTTAGACCTGCAGAATAAAGTGGTGATTGACCATAGCTCCACACGTCTCCTTTGGAAATATGTTCTATTGTATACCCTTTTAGTTTTTTATTATACTTAAATGAACAGCCAAGCATTCCAATATTATAGTACCTTCCTGGAGAATAATCACCCCCAAATTCATAGCAATGTGAGGTACCTAGTTCACCTTGCATTTCCCAAACTAAGTCTGAAAATTCGCTTCTTGAACCGACCCTATCTACAAGCATATAATATCTATTGTAAACTTTTTTCCAATTAATTTTTGACATATCTGAAACCCAGAAATAGTCTCTTTGTAATCTCCAAGCTTCCTTGAACATCTGATGCCATTCCTGATTAATGTCAATACTTAAGCCTATTCGATTGAAATCTATTCTACCTGAACTTTTTTCACATTTAGGCTTTGATAACATCTCTTTTGATATAGGTGTTTTTAAATCTAGTATTCTAACTTCCTTATTGGAAATTGTTATAATATGACCGTTTCTATTATCTATATAAAATCCTGAAACATTATTCATATAAACTTTTTCTTCTAAAGATGTTAAATCATAATATTTAATCATACCTTTTGAGGGTTCACCTAAATCATACCATCCATCTTCTCTAGATCCTTCTACAGGCCAATCCAAATAATAAATTTTATTATTATAAAAACCAAGTGAGCTCCCAAGAATTGATTCTTTTACTGGGATTTGCATAATACGATTTTCAATTTCGTTGAAATCAATTTTTACCTTTAGGGAATCTTTTTTATTTTTCTTATCATCTTTTTTTTGATTTTTTTCTTCACTTTCAGGACTTTTTATGAATGGCGACTTTAAATTTTTAGTTAAAGATATAATATACGGTTTTTCACTTCTGGTAAAGTTTAAATCAAACTGTAGGCTGTCATAAACTGGATTAAATGTACGTTTTGAGGTGAAAGCAAGGTATTTGCCATTATTATCAAAAACTGGTGAAAAATCACTATTTATCGCATCAGTGACTTGAAACGATTTACCCTTCTTTATATCATAAACTTTAATAATTGATACACGATTTGTTTTGGAGCATGAATAACAAATAAAATTACCATCCGGAGACCAGTTGCATTGCATTACATGATTTGTGCTCCTATCTAATATTTTAACTGTATCTTTTTTAACATCTATTAATAAAAGTTCGTGTTTATGATTAACAATTGCTATAATATCTGAAACAGGTGATTTTTTTAATGAGATAGGTCTACCAATCTTAGCTTTGAGTGTTTTAGTTTTTCTTGATGTATCTATATTATAAATTTCTAACTTCTCTTCTCCACTCTCATCAGAAGTAGTTAGAATAGATTTATTATTAGTTAAAAACAAAGAGTGTCTATATCTGACTCCTTGCAACTTACCATGCTGAATAACTGGGCCATCCCAATTACCCATTGTGAAGTTTTTTCCTCTAGTTATTAAATTGCAATTATTAGCATTTTTATCAATGTCTAAATGTTCTAAGTAATGAAATGCAGAAGTATACTTTCTCATTTTATTTACAAATCCACTATTATAATCAATTTTTACTTTAGAAGAAATATTGTCTTTTTCATTAAAAATATATAAATCTGCTCCAGCATGATAAACTATATTAGTTCCATCTGTCGATGCATTTCTAGTATAGTATTCTTTATGAAAAGTGTGTTGCTTGAGATTTTTTCCAAGTGAATTGCATGAATAAATATTACCTATACCATCGTGATCAGAAATGAAGAAAATTTTATTTTTTATAATCATCGGACAAGCCATGTTGCCATTTAATTTTATCAATTTTGTAAATTTTTTATTTGTAGATGAACTAATCCATAATTCTCCAGCTGTTCCACCTTTGTAACGCTTCCATCTAGCTGGATCTTGTGTATTTCTACCTATGACAGTGAATTTATCATTTTTTGATATATTGGAGCATATACCAAAGTTCAATGGTTTTGATTCACCTCCATTTGTACTAATTTCTCTAAGGTCTGATATTCTACTAAATGGTTGTTTAGCATCTGATGTATAAATGATTTTATCATTCCCATCCCAAGATGCAATTTTACTAATAAAAAAACCATCATAAGTTAAACGTTTTGAAATACCGCCTTTAGTTGGTATTACATAAACTTCAGTGTTTCCATCTTCTTTTCCAACATAAGCAATTTGTTTTCCATCTGGTGATATTAGAGGCGATGAAATTTGACTCATATTTGCAGTGATTCTGGTTGCATAAGAATTATCAGTAGTTACTTTCCAGAGATTATCTTCAGATACAAAAAAAATTTGATTTTTATTTATTGTTGGGAATCTATAGTAGCCTTTCATTTGGTCTCCATTTTTATAAAAATTATAGTCTAAATTTAAATTATTACCCTTTTATCTAAAAACTATTTTAAATTTAAATATTAATATTCGTGAGAGATTGATATTTTTCAGAACTTTCAACTTATCAATAGGGTTTCTTACTTTCTTATTCAAAAGTAGGCCTTGCTATTTAGCTGAAGGAAACTTGCGATTAAGAAGGAGTTTCCCACCGTACTTTTATTAAAGTGCTCTGAAAAATATCTCTTGCGAATATTTTTTTAAGCCTCAATTTTTTTAATAATTCTGTTATAGCTTTTTAAATCACAGGAAATTTCAAACTCGATATTTTCGTATTTGTCTATGCGTTTTCTAATGATGGAGTTTTTGTAGATATAATCAATTATTTTTAAATCTTTGTATTTAATTTCTATTTTGTAATCTTTAAAATCATTTGTTGCAATTTCATCAATTTTGTTAATAAGTGTATCTATTCTCAATTCTTTTAGTGTCGAAACCATAAGAGGATTATTGTATTTCTTATTTATTTTTTTAAAAACGTTTTGATTTTTGACAAGATCTATTTTATTAAAAACGTAGATGTAATTACATTTATCAGCGTTTAGATTTTTTAGAGTATTATTAATTGTTGAAATATGACCATTTATATCAGAAGATGATAAATCAATAACTTTTATTATTAAGTCGGAGTCGATTATATCAGATAAAGTTGATCTAAATGAAGCTACAAGATTGTGAGGAAGTTTTCTTAAAAATCCTACAGTGTCACTTAAAACTATTTCTGTTTTACTTGGAAGTTTTACTTTTTTTGTAGTGGTTTCTAATGTTGCAAATAATTGGTCTTTTATAAAAGCTTTATATCCAGATATTTTTTCTAAAAGAGATGATTTTCCAGCATTTGTATATCCAACCAAAGAAACCTTAAAAATATTTTTTCTTAATTTTGTTTGATTTTTTCTTTGTTTAGATACTTTTTCTAAATCTCTTTTTAGCTTTGTGATGTCTTTCCTGATTATTCTTCTATCGATTTCTATTTGTTTTTCTCCTGGTCCTCCTCTAGTGCCTACCCCTCCCATTTGCCTTTCCAAATGTGTCCACATACCTGTGAGTCTGGGCATCATATATTGTAATGTAGCTAATCTAACTTGAGATTTTGATTCATTGGTTTTAGCATTTTGACTAAAAATATTTAAAATAAGACATGTTCTGTCAATAATTTCAATTTTATCTTTTGTTAATTTTTTTATATTTTTATAATGATTAGGTTTAAGGTCATCATTTATAAATATGGATTTTACATTTAGCATCAAGGTGTTCTCAATTACTTGATTTATCTTACCTTTTCCAAAATAAGTTGCGGGATCTATAGATCTTCTAGTTTGTGTAATTGAATCAACAATATTATAGCCAATAGTATTCGCTAAAAGCTTCATTTCTTCAATTTCTTCAAGATGGTCTTTTTTATCTGTTCCGGGAAGTATTAGTGTTAATAAAATACTATCAATCATTTTTAATCATACTTGATGATAGGTACATTTCCAGGGCAATTAATACAAGTAAAAGCAAAAAAGCAAATTTCCATAAATCATAATTTGTTTTAAAATTGCTTATAGCATTTAAAGTTTCATTTGTTGTATTGAGAATTGATGAATTATTAGGAAGAAGTTTTAAAATTTCCTTTTCATTTAAGAAATTAGATTTCAATTCATAGCTATCAATATTAATTGAAAAATTATTTTTATTTAATCCTGACTCAATTTTATAAAAACCAAGTTCATTAAATGTTTTCTTGTCGTTATTTGAAATAAAAATAAACTTTTGATTGCTTGGTGTAATTAATACATTATCATTAGTTAATGAACTAGTTAAGCTAGATATATTATTTTGGTCAAAAAACTCAATTAATCTATAATCCATAATTAATGAACTAATAAAAGGTAAAATGTTACCTTTAAGAGTTAGATTAGAAGAATTCAAATCAAGTGATATAGTTGAAACTTTAATTTCTGAACTTGTATTTGAATTTGGTTTATATATTCTTAAGAAAGAATCATTATTATTAAAAGACAAATAAGTATTAGAATCACTAGGTAATGATATATAATCAAAGACTTTGATATTTCTATAAAATGAATTAGAAAACATATCATTGAATTTTTTTGATTTAATAGATTTATTATCAACCTCTAGATATTGATTATTTCCAATAGTCTTTCTTTTAGAATTACTAAAATCATATTCCGGTAGAAGCTTTGAAACATTTTCTAGAGATTTATCTTTTATAGTTGGAAAGATTATAATATTAGTATTTTTATATTTTAAAGTTTCATTTATTTTTGACTTAATTTCATCAGTTATATTTGATAATCCATTAATAAAAAGTATATTATTTTGATTAGAATTTGAAAGATACGAATTCGCAGTATAATAGTTTGTCTTAACAATTGTTTTATTTAAATTGAATGATTCAAAGATGTTTTTTAAAAAAATATTATTTTCAGAATCTATTATATCAATACCTATATTTTCTTTTAGATTTAAAACAGAGTAAAAAATATTATCTTCATTTATCTCATCATATTCTAATTTAGCATAACACAAATGTTCTCCATATTCAGGTATTATTAAATCAAAGTATATATTTTCAATAGAGTTAGCTTTAATATCGAAGTATTTTTTACCTACATTGATGTTATTTACATACAGTTCAATTAATTGATTTTTATAATTTATATATCCATTATTTCTTACTGAAACTTTTATTTTGAAAATGTCATTAGATAATACAATATCTTTATTTGATTCCATATTAATTATCGAAAGATTAGTAGTATTATTTTTAATATTTATATAATTAATTATCCATTCTTTATCTAAGTACTTATATCTTTCTAAAAGATTGCTTTGTCCATCACTTATTAAAAAGAAATGTTTATTTATATAAGTGTTATATTTTAATAAAAAAGTATCTATTTCATTTTGATCATTATAAGATAAATTAGTATCAAATATTAGATTGTTAGTTCGTAGGCTTTTAATATCTTTGTCATAGATAATAGAAAAATCTTCGGTTTTAAAAATTACAATATCAGTATTTGGATTAGAATTATCTGCTATTGTACTAATGTGTGATTTAATCTTGTCTTGATTAGTTTTCATAGACAAACTATTATCTACTGCAATTAATATAATGGTATCTTCATTAAATCTTAAATTATAAGAAGAGTTGTAAATAGGTCTAGACATCATCAAAATAAAAGTGAGAACTATTAACGTCCTGATTATAATTAATAAAATATTAACTAAGTTTATTTTTTTTATTGTCTTTTTGTTTAAAAAAGAGAGAAATCTAATTGAGCTAAAAACTTTGTCTTTATATTTACTTCTATTAAAAAGATAAATTAAAACTGGGATAGTAACTAAAGGGAGAAGCCATAAATATAAAGGTGTTAAAAAACTCATAAATTTATAAATAAGAACATTGATAATGATACACAGATTGGGACTGACATATTATCTAGTTTAGTTGGAGTCAAAGATTCTACAATCGTCGCAGTTAGAGAGACAATTAAAAGATATGTAAGGTCAATATCAACAACATTAAAAGTTAGTAGAATGTATATTAAAGACATACTCGAAATAAAAAATGCATAACTTCCTTCAAGTGTTTTATTATAAAAAAGTTTAATTTTTCCATATTTTTGGCCATATAAAGCAGCACAAGTATCTGAGATTGAAGCAATAAAAAGTGATGTAATTGCAATTTGCATTTCAAAAATAATAATTATAACGAATGCAGTAAAGCAAAGCAGAGTGGCACTCATAAAATTATTCTCTTCGTAAGGCCTAATAGTATTTTTTATGTTTTTAACAAATGGAATATTGGGAATTTTATTAAATTTCATTCTGTAAATATCTATCGATAAAACTGATAAAAATAAAAATAGAGAAAACATTATAATTGATTCTGGTAAAAAGTAATAATAAATTGGCAGTAACGAGGACATTAAGTGAAATTTTTTTCTTTTCACTTCATTTTGGTAGCTTAATATTCTGGTGTTATTCATTAATGAGGTCAAAATATCTTTTTTTAACATCATTTGCTCCATAAAGCGCAGAACCAACAATTGTTACATCAATTCCAGTTTCGTAAATTTTATCAATTGTATCTAAGTTTACTCCTCCATCAACAGCAAGAGTGATTTTATGATTTTTTGTTTCGTGAACAAGTTTTTCCATGCTTTCAAGGGTGGACTTTATAAATTTTTGTCCTCCAAATCCTGGAAAAACAGACATAATTAAGATGTAGTCTAAATCATCGAAAAATGGTCTTATAAGTTTGTAGTCTGTATCTGGGTTAAAAGCAATACCAGCTTTCTTGCCTAATTTTCTAATAGTTCTTAAATCAGATTTAATATTTTTACTAACTTCATAATGAACTATAATTGTATCAGATCCAGCCTTTGCATAATCTTCTAAATATTTTTCTGCATTAGCAATCATTAAATGAGTTTCAAGATGAAGTTTAGTTGTTTCTCTTATTTGAGAAATAATGAAAGGACCAAATGTAAGGTTAGGTACAAAATGTCCATCCATTACATCTAAATGAAGCCTAGACACACCGAGATCTTCCACGGTTTTTATATCTTTAGTTAAGTTTGTAAAATTTGCTGAAAGTAAAGATGGGGAAATATTTCTTTTCATTTATTCGTCCTTTGATATAGTTAAATTTATTTCTATTGGCATTGATAGCTTTTTATAAGCTGGTTGATCTTGATATATTACTGTATTATTTAGCAAAGTATCTACAGTTTTATATTGTGTGGTTCCAAGAATTAATCCTGATTCATTAATTTTTTTTATTGCTGAATTATAGCTAAGATTTATCAAGCTAGGTACTATATAATAATCCGGAGGCTTTCCTGAACTTACAATCAGTGTTAATTTTGTCTCTTCAGTTATTTTTTTTCCTTTTTTTGGGTAATGAAATACTATATTGTCTTTTTTTATTGATTCGTTATATTCATAGATTGTTGTATCAATAATAATATTATTTCTATCAAATTGTAATTTGACAGTTCTGTATGATTTATCAATATAATCACCCATAATAAAGTCCTCTTTTGCAGCAGAAACAATAATTTTAACATCTCTACCCTTTTTAACTTTTGAAAAACTTCTTGGGGAAGTTTCAATTACATGACCTTCTTTGTAGTTCTTATTATTATCAACGTAAAAAATACTTAGGTTAAAGTCTTTTAGTATTTCTTTTGCCTCTTCTATATCAGATAATCTGACATCAGGTAAAAAAACTTCATTTTTCTTTTTTGTGATAGATGGAAGAATTATAAAATCTATTGAAAGAATTGATATGATGCAAACTATCAAAAAAGAAATAAAGTATTTAGCAATATAATTAATCATATCTCTTTAATCTTGAAGCAAACATTCCTTCATATTCGTTATCTATTGGAAAAATTTTCATAGCACCTAAATCTGTTTTGAAATTACTGGGGATTTTATAATCTTTTGATAAATTAAAATTTCCATTTTCATTTAGAAATTTAATAATATTATTTTCATTTTCATCATTAAAAATAGAGCATGTCGAATATATCAAATATCCATTAATTTTAACGTATTTTTTTAAATTATTTAAAATTTTAAATTGTGTCTCAATATTATTTTTGAGTTTTTTTTCTGTTAATCTCCATTTAATATCAGGATTTTTTTTAACAGTTCCAAAGCTTGAGCACGGTGCATCAATTAAAATTATGTCATATAATTTTTCAGATGAAAAAGTTGATGAGTCACAATTGATAAATGAAATATTCTTGCAATTCATTTTAGATAGATTATTCTTCAGAGTTAATAATCGAGATTCATTATTGTCAATACAAGTTAGTTCTACATTATTTTTAGTAATTTGTGAAATTAGAGAAGCCTTCCCACCAGGCGCTGAGCAAGCATCCAATACCGACATTTTGGGTTTAATATCTAAAATATTTACAACATGACCTGAAGATGGATTCTGTATGTAAATCAATCCTTTTTCAATTAACTTTTTTATTATATTTTTTCTATCAAATTTTTCAATTAAAAGGAAGTATTCTAAGAATTTATCAACCTTATAGTCTATTTTATTTGTAATTAAAATTTCCTCAATGTTTTCTTTAGTAGTTTTTAATGTATTTATTCTAATCCATATTTTTGGAATATTTAAGTTTTGAATTAGAAATTGTCTTGTTTTATCAATCCCATAATCTTTTGTAAGTTTATTTACTTGCCATTTTCTATAGCCAAAACTTATTTTTTTTAATTTATCATAACTTGAATTTGAATCAATTTTTAAAAAATTTTTATCATTTTTTCTAAGAATTGCATTAATAAAGGATTTAGATTTCTTAGATTTGATTTTAGCCAATTCTATTGTTGTATTTACTGAAGCGTAATTGGGTATACTATCGCAGTAAATAATTTGATATAATCCTAAGTAAAGAAGACTTAATGTTTTATTATCAATAGTTTTTTGTTTAGAATGCTTAAAAATATTATAATCCAGTACACTTTTAAATCTAATTATGCCTTTTGAAACATTATTTATAAACGAAATGTCTCTCTTTGTAAAATTATTTTTTTTACACGTATAGTAATCTATAATTAATTTTAATGAAATGTCAGATTCAAGAAATTTTAATGTTATTCTAAAGATTATATCTCTAGGGGTATTATTCAAAATAATTTGATTTTAAATTTGAGTTTAAAAAATCATTAGCTTTAATTTTTTTAGCACCTTGAACTTGTACAAATTTAGAAAGCAAGTACCCATCTGAGCACTTAATATTAAGAAAATTATCTTTTAAGAAAAAAGAACCATTTTTCTCGTCATTTGTTTTGTCACAATTATAATAAGTATCAAAAAACTTTACTCTCTTTCCGTTTATAAAGGTGTAAGCTCCAGAATATGATAAAGCTCTAATTTTATTATGTATATTGAAAGATGTATCATCCCAATTAATAATAAAGTCCCTCTTGCTGATTTTTGGGGCAAATATTTCTTTATCTAGTTTATTTAAAATTTGTTTAACAGGCAAATTATTATTGATGATTTTTATAGTATCATAAAGTATTTTTTCTGATAGTTTGGATAATTTCTTGTAAAGTGATACAAAATCAATACGATCATCTATTAATATTTCCTCCTGTGTAATTATTTTACCACAATCAATAAATTCGTTAATATAAAAGGTCGTGAGACCTGTTTTGTTATCACCATTTTTTAATGCATATTGAATGGGTGATGCACCTTTATATTTAGGAAGAAGAGAAGCATGAAGATTAATAGTTCCGATTTTGGGTAATGTGAAAATTTTTTTAGGAAGAAATCTATATGCAACAACAATAAATAAATCTGCATTGACTTTCAAAAGAGATTGATAAAAGTCATCGCTTTTTAAATTATCGCATTCTAAAATTTTAAAAGATAAGCTTGAAGCTTTTTCTTTTACAGGGGTCATAGTCTTTTTAAGACCCCTCCCGCTTTTCTTATCTGGATTTGTTACTACAAGCTCAATACTTATGTCATCGATTTTACTAAGATAAGTCAAAGATGTGGATGCAAATTCAGGATTACCAAAGAATACAACCTTCATTGATATTTACTTAGTCTTATTGGTAGAAATATGTGTTTTAAGGATCTCTAGCTTAGTATTGCTTGAATCAATTTCAAGGATATTTTTATCTTTACCTTTTATATTTGTTATTACTCCTACAATTCCTCCGTTTGTGACTACCCTATCGCCTTTTTTAAGATTATCTAGCATTTGATTATGTTCTTTTTGTTTTTTGGCTTGTGGTCTAATCATTACAAAATAAATTATAGCAAAAATTAAGACATAAATGGGAAGTGGACCTAGAGTTTGAAGAATGTTATTACTAAAAGTGATATTATAGATTAAATTATACATGTTATATTTTAGTACAAAATAATTAATTATAATAATTAATAATGTTTAAAATAGGAAATATCAAAATAGAAAGTCCGTTGTTTCTAGCTCCTATGGCTGGGGTAACTGATCATCCATTTAGAGTAATCTGCAAAAGATTTGGTGCGGGTATGGTTTATACAGAGTTTGTTAGCGCTGACGGTATAATTAGAGAAAATGAAAAAACTTTAAATATGATTAAATTTTCAGATGAAGAACGGCCGATTGGTGTACAAATATTTGGAGATGATCCTGAAGTTATTTCTAAATCTGCCAAATATATTTATGATAACTTTAAGCCAGATTTAATCGATATAAATTATGGTTGCCCAGTTCCTAAAGTAACTAAAAAAGGTGCTGGTTCAGCCGCACTAAAAGACTTATGTATTATGGAGGATATTACAGCTGCTGTTATTGATGCTGTGCCCCAAATTCCAATTACCGTAAAAATGAGAGTTGGATGGGATTCCGAAAATATTGTTTCAACAAAAGCAGGAATTTTATTAGAAAAATTAGGTGTCAAAGCAATTGCTCTTCACGGTAGAACATCTACTCAATTATATAAAGGAAAAGCAAATTGGGACTACATCAAAGAACTTAAAGAGGCGGTTAATATACCAGTTATTGGTAACGGCGATGTTTTAAATTATGCTGATTTTAATAATATGAGGGAGTATACTAAGTGTGATGCGGTTATGATTGGAAGAGGTGCATTAGGTAATCCATGGATTTTTAGAAATATTATAGATGAAATTTTTTCTGAAGATTATAAAATTAACAATCTAGACACTGTAAAAAAAACCTGTATAGAGCATATAAAATTGTTGATTGAGAATAAAGCCGAAAAAGTTTCAGTAGGCCTTTCAAAAAAACATTTATCTTGGTATCTAAAAGGTTTTAAAAATTCTTCAATATACAGAAAAGAAATAATGTATTGCGAAAATGTAAATGATATAATAAAAATTTTAAAAAATATTTAAAAATAATTATTATTTTAATAATAAATTAAATTCTATCTCATTAACTGGTTCACTTATTAAATACCCTTGAATTTTGTCGCATGCATATTTTTTTAAAAATTCAACCTGTTTTTCTGTTTCTACTCCTTCAGCAATTACTTTTAGGCCAAGTTTGTGACCTAAATCAATTACAATATTTGCTATTGTAAGATTATCATCAGCTAAATCATTATTAATTGAAGATATAAAAGATTGATCAATTTTTAGCGTATCAATAGGAAATTGTTTTAAATAACTAAGAGAAGAGTATCCCGTTCCAAAATCATCAATAGAGATTTTAACTCCCATTTCTTTTAATCTTTTTAAAACTCTTATGGTTTTTTCTATATCTCTCATAAGAATTGTTTCTGTTAGTTCTAATTCTAAAAATTTTGGATCTAAACCAGTTTCATTAAGTATATTTTTTACAATATCTGCTAAATTATACTTTAAAAATTGTTTTGCAGATATATTTACTGCACATGTAAGTCTATGTCCCTTTTCATACCAAATTTTATTTTGCTTACAAGTTTCTCTTAAAATCCACTCTCCTAAAGGGATTATTAAATCAGTTTCTTCAGCTATAGGAATGAATTGATATGGAGGTAAAATTCCTTTTTCAGGTGAATTCCACCTTACAAGTGATTCAAAGCCTGTAATTTCATTTGTTTTAAGGTCAATTTGTGGTTGAAATAATAATAAAAATTCTTGTTTCTCAATAGCTTTAAATAGATTGCTTTCATTAGAAAATCTTTCTGTTATCTCTTTATTCATTAAAGGTTTAAAGAACTTATACTGATTTTTACCACTATCTTTAGCTTTATACATTGCGGTATCAGCATTTTTTGTAAGGGTTTCAATATCCAAGCCATCTTCTGGATAAATGGCAATTCCGATACTAGCAGTTATTCTAAGTTCTTTATTATCAACGACCACGTTGGTTAAATCTTCATTTAAAATTCTCTTACATAGTGTTCTGATATCATTCGTATTTTTAATTTTAGGTAAAATAACAGTAAACTCATCCCCACCCCATCTTGCTATAGTATCAGTTTTTCTAAGTGATGCTTTTAATCTTTTAGATACAATTTTTAAAAGTTTATCACCAGCAGAATGCCCCATTGTATCATTAACATATTTAAAGTTATCTAAATCTAAAAAAAGTATAGCAGTTCTTGTATTATGTCTTTTGGCATCATGCATTGATTGTTCGAGTCTATCATTAAACAATAACTTATTCGTTAATCCTGTTGTTTGATCATAATATGCTTTTCGCTCAATTTCTTGTCTATCCATTTTTCTTTTAATAGCCATAGCAATTTGATGTGATACGAATTCTAAAATGTTTTGATCTTTTTCAGTAAATCTAATATTTTTATCATAGCTTTGTACAACTAAGGCACCAAAAGTTTCATTGAGCGTATTTTTAAGTGGTACACCCAGCCAATCAATTGATTTACTACCATTTATATTCATTTTTTTATTTTTAATAAAAGAATCATTTTGCTCTGGATTAACTAATATGGATTCTCCTGTTTTGCAAACATACTCTGTTAAACCATTAGAAATTTTTCTAGAATTAGGTTTTGGATCATTTTCATCAATAAAATATGGAAAATGTATAACATCATTTTTATTATCAACAATTGCTATATAAAAATTTTTGGTATAAACGACCCTGCTTAAAATTTTATGTATTATTGAATAAAGCTCATCCAAATTATCAACATAATGACTAGCTTCAGATATTTTAAAAATACAATTGGTAAGCTTTAATTCAGATTCAAACAAGTGATTGTCTTTTATTAAAATAAGGTCATGGGGTTTACCATCTAAGTTAATCAATGAAGATTTGAGTAAGATTTTTTGTTGATGTATATGTACATGGAAATTTGTTTTTTGAATATTTTTAACTATTGAACATGATTTTTTAAGTTTATTTATATTACTTTCATCAAAAATATCATTTAGTCCTTTTACTTCCTTATCTATATTTAAGATAGTTTTAGCATTAGGGCTAATATTTACAATATTAAGATTATCGTCTAAAACAAAAAAAGGTTCTTCTAAATTATTTAATACTTGAAAAAAAGATTCTGGTTTATTCATTTATATTTAATTTTTCAGGAGAAATCATACCTCCAGAAACTATTATTTTAAGTCCTTCTTCAACGGTAAGATTTAACTTTTTTGTTTCGGTAGATTTAATAAATAATAAATATCCAGATGTTGGATTCGGCGTGGTAGGAACGAAAATATTATAATATTTTTCATCTTTATCATCTAACGTTTCACCTGTTACCATAGCAATTGTCCAAAGGCCTTTTCTAGGGTATTCAACGAAAACTACCTTTTGAAACGCTTTACTGTTAGTGCCACTAAGAGATGCTGTGATTTGTTTTATAGATTTATAAACTTTACTTACAAATGGAATTTTCTCAAGTAAAGATTCAAAGAGTTTATAAAGTTTTTTTCCAAAAACATTGGAAATTATTAATCCTAAAAAATATAAGGATGCTATAGTTAAAATAAAGCCTAGTATTTTTTGGAGTATAGATAAAAGTGTAATCCCGCCAAATTCAAAATTTTGATTAATAAAATCTGGTAAGAATAAACCAACGATTATTCCACCAGGCCCAGAGAAGAAAAGGAATAGATTTTTAATTATCCAGTAGGTTAAATAAATTGGGATAATTGATATTAAACCAGTTAAAAGATATTGTTGAATTTTTTTGTCTTGTTTCATTTTTACTTGTTAATTTTATTAAATCTATAAATAATTGATTGATAAAGGCAATATAATTTAATGCCTTTCAAATCGATCGTCTAAATCTGATAATGTTAAGTTTACAATTATAGGTCTACCATGAGGACAATAATATGGATACTCAGTAGAAAAAAGTTGATCTACTAATTCTTTACATTCAATTTGAGACAATTTATCTCCAGCCTTGATCGCAGCTTTGCATGCATATGTAGAGGCCATGTATTCTATAAATGTTGAACTTGTATTTTTTGTTTTTGCATAATGGTCTAAAATTTCTCTTATAATATTTTCCTCTTCGTCAGATGGTAAATTACTTGGTGTACCTTCTATTATAATTGTATTTTCACCAAATTCTCTAAATTCAAATCCTATTTTTTGTAAATAATTAAAAATTTCCAGAAGATGTATATATTCCTCAGGGTCAAACTTAATTGTTTTAGGAAATAGTATTTTCTGGGATGATATACCATCGCCTTCAAGACTTTTCTTAGATAATTCATAAAGAATTCTTTCATGTGCGACGTGTTGATCAATAATGATTAATCCTGAAGTAATTTCAGTGATAATATATTTGTTATGAATTTGCCATATATTATTTGAATCAATTACAACATTATTATTTTCAGTATTTTTAAGTCTAATCTCTGCATTTTTTATATTTTGGTCATATTTATTTCCACCTGAATTAGATATAGATAACACAGAATCGTCTTTTACAAATGTGTTATCAAATGGCAATGTTCCAAGTGTAACATCTTTTATAGAATCAAAATTTTTAAAGCTTGGAATTGTTTTAAATATATCTTTCAGAGCATCTGATACAGACTTTCTAAAAATATGTTGAATTTGCATTTCGTTTCTAAATTTGACTTCTTTTTTCTTTGGATGAACATTTATGTCAACTAAATCAGGGGGTAATGTTAATGATAGAACATAAAAAGGGTGTTCTGACCTATCTATTAAATTTCTGTAAGCGTTATTTATGCTTATGTTTACTAATTGATTTTTTATGGTTCTTCCATTGATAAAAAGATATTGATAATTCCTATTATTTTTCACAAGTGATAGATTTCCAGTATAGCCACTAATAAGATATTCATCTTTTTTAAATTGTATAGGTATAATAGATTCAGAAGTTTTTGTTCCAAAGATTGAATGGATTCTATCTTTCAAGCTAGATGACTTAAAGTTATATATTTTTTTTTCATTATTAATTAACCTAAAACCTATACTTGGATTTGAAAGCGCAAAATTTTTAAATAATGATAAAATTTTCTTATACTCGTAAGACTCTGATTTTAAAAACTTTTTTCTCGCTGGAACATTATGAAAAATATTCTTTACTTCTATATAGGTTCCATTTTCTATGTCAGATGGTTTGATAAAAACTTTTTTCCCAAAAGAAAATTTAATTGTATTGCCGGTTTCTTGTGAATATTTAGATTTTACTATTACATCTGATATAGATGCAATACTAGGAAGTGCCTCTCCCCTATATCCTAAAGTATTAATATTATTTAAATCTTCTATATCTTTAATTTTGCTAGTAGCGAATCTTTCGAAAGCGTCTGCTAATTCATCTTTAGGAATACCTATCCCATCATCAATAACAATGATGTTTGAAATACCACCATTTGATAAAATTACTTCTATAAATTTAGATTTTGCATCTATTGAATTTTCTACTAATTCTTTAAGAATCGAGGAGGGATCATCTACAACTTCACCTGCAGCAATTTGATTTATTAAATTTGAATTTAATTTCTTTATCATTTTAAAATTTTTTCAATTTTGATTTTAGTTTTAATAAATTGTTCATCCGCTAATTTATCAAGTTTTTGCAATTTTTTAATAAAACTTTTTTTATGATTATCTGTCAGATTATATGCATTAATCTTTACATTCATTGATGCACCTCTAGAAGTTGAATAAAGTAAATATAAGCCAACTCCAATATCTGTAATAGAATTGGGATTCCCTATATCGCATAGTTTATCTATTAACTTAAAACTGTTAACTGATATTTCTAATATTTCCAATGGTACTTCGGCTGCGTATATAGTTGCTTTTTCAATTTCTTTGAATCTGTAATCTATATCTTCTTGGGTTTTTTTAGGTAATCTGATAGCGGCAAGAACTAAATCATAAGAATTTGAATCAAGGTCAATTAGTTTTATTAATCTATCCTTAAATTCTTGACTTTTTTCTGCTATCTCAATATGAAGTTTATTATGTTTCTCTAAGCCTTTTTTTGCAAATGAAAGATTAGCAACCATTGAAGATAAGGCCATCGCAAAAGCACCCGCTAAGGCGCTTATACTTCCACCTCCAGGTGTTGGAGTACCCATTGATGTGAGATCTACTAATTCTTCAACTTTAAAATTTTTAAATGATTTTTGCTGTTCATCAATTCTATATTCAATTATTTTTTCATTAATATCAAATGTAGATATATCAGAAAGACCTAAGGATTGAATAGCTATATTTAATATATCTTTTTCAGGTATTCCAGTTGACCTGTTTTGTTTCTTTAGATAGTATTTTCCACAATCTAAAAGTGAATCCAATGGCATTAAACCAACTATTTCACTACCCGTTACTCTTGCTCCTCTTTTTCTTGCCTCGTTTCTAACCTCCTCAAAAGTTTTAAAAATTGATGTTTTTTTATAATTAGTTAGGTTTATTGAAACTTGGGCCTGATTGTATTCATCTATATACCAACCTACTGCTTTACAGAATTTAAGACTTCCTGGTTTTTTTAGTATTTTACCAGATTTGTCTCTAATAATATTACCGTTTTTATCTCTTTTTGCCCTACCCGCCTCTCTTATATCCAAAGCAATGTCTGTGGCAATTTTTTTATCAAAAGTATTTAAATTGATATTATAAGCAATTAGGAATTCTCTTGCACCAATTGCTATTGCACCATTTTTAACATTATTTTCAGACTTTCCAAAGTCTGGCTTCCAATTATCTTTTTTGATTTTTTCAAACATGCCTTCATATTCACCTTTTCTTATATTGGCAAGATTAACTCTTTCAATATTACTTGCTGAATTTTCATAAAGGAATACAGGTATACTAAGCTCTTCTGAAACTTTCTTTGCAAGTTTTTTAGATATATCGACACACTCCTGCATTGAAATATTTTTTACTGGTATTAGTGGGCATACATCTGTTGATCCCATTCGTGAATGTTCACCTGTATGATTTCTCATATCAATTAATTCAGATGCTTTTTTAATAAGCAGATAAGCTGCTTCTAATACAGGTTCAGGTTGTCCTACAAAAGTTATAACTGTTCGATTAGTATCAAAGCCAGGATCTATATCAAGCAGATGTACATTAGATACCTGTTTAACTTGATTAGCTATTTCATTTATTATAGATTTATTTCTTCCCTCGCTTATGTTAGGTACACATTCTATTAACTTCATTAAATTGAGTTCCAATACAAATTAGTTATAACGTAAATTATGATTAAAATAAGAAAGAGGTTTCTAAGAATTAACTTCTTTGATGAAAATTTACGCCAATAATTATGTCTTAAATTCTTATACATTTAAATGAAAAAAAGAACTGTATTTGCAAAGAATTGGAAGATAGCGATTATTAAATTTGCTGGTGTCTGAATGAGCCAGCCAATGATTGAAATATTTGTAATTACACTAAATAAAATTATTCCTAATAAAATTTTTGGACCATACTCATTTAGCTTGTAAAAGAAATCTCTATTGTATTTAGATATAAAATTCCCAAAAATTTGTCCACCATCTAACGGATATATTGGAAGTAGATTAAATAAACCTAAATATGTGTTGATAATGATGAAGTATTGTAAAAATATAGTATAATTTTCCTGAAGTATACCTAGCTTTGAAAGGAATGTATAAATAAATACGCTAACAAAACTTAATATAAAATTTGAAATTGGTCCTGCCGCCGCAACTTTAATAATATCCATACGAGGATTATTTAAATTAGAAGGATTAACAGGAACAGGCTTAGCATAGCCAAATCCTATAAATAAAATCATAGCAGTTCCAAATGGATCTAAATGTTTTAATGGATTTAGTGTAAGTCTACCCATCCTGTATGCAGTATCATCACCATTAATATATGCAACATACCCATGAGCAAACTCATGAATACATAGAGCAAAAATTAATGCAATTGCAATTAGGACAAATATAACGGGGTTTGAATTTAGTATTGAAATTAGCCCCATTTTATCCTCTAGGATGATATTCTTTATGCACTTCTTTCAAAAATGTTTTATCAAGATGTGTATATATTTGTGTTGTTGATATATTTGAATGTCCTAATAGTTCTTGGACAACTCTTAAGTCTGCACCACCTTCAAGTAAATGTGTGGCAAAACTATGTCTGAACGTGTGTGGTGAAATATTTTTTTTAATCCCTGCTTTCATAGACGTTTCTTTTATTGTAATCCATATTGTTTTTCTTGAAATTGGTAAGCCTCTATTGCTAAGAAATAGAATTCCTCTAGAATTTTTCTTTCTAGCATAGAAAGGACGTACATTTTCTATGTAATAAATTAAATCTTTTTTAGCTATTGGTCCAATAGGAACAATTCTTTCTTTATTTCCTTTACCAAGAATTTTTATAATATCATCATCTAAGAATAAATTAGTTAAATTTAAATCAATAAGTTCGCTCACTCTCAGTCCACATGAATATAGAATTGATATTATGGCTTTATCTCTAATATTATTTTTCTTATTAATGTTAATCGAATCCAATATACTATTTATTTCAACTACAGATAAAACAACTGGTATTTTTTTTGCCTTTTTTGGAAATATTAGATCTTTTGATGGATCAGACTTTATAAGTTCATTATTAATTAAATATTTAAAAAAAGATTTTAGTGTAGAAATAGAACGATTAATTGATGAGTTTTTTCTTTCAAAAACAATTTCATTAAAAGTATACATAGATAGAGATTTTATGTAATCTCTTAATTGTTTTGCAGTAATTGAATCATAGGTTTTAGTATTATATTTATCCTGCATGTATTCAATAAAAAATTTTAAATCAAATAAATATGAATCAATAGTATTTGAAGATAGTTTTCGTTCGTATTGAAGATATGAAAGATAAATTTTAACCTGATTAATCATATTATTTCTTTTCGTTATAGATTTCTAATATTAAATCAAAAGACTTGTTTAGGCCTCTATCGGATAAGTTTATTATTCTCATGTCTGGACCTATAAGTGATATAGCAGGTATACCTGTTGGTCTAATTACTGAGTGAAGCCATTTATTACTATCAGATAAAATGGGTATAATATCTTTTGGATAAGTACTATACCATTCCCTCGATGTCTCAATTGTAGCATCATCTCTAAATTCATCTTCATATAAGATTGTTATGAAATAAATATCACCATTATCAATTAAATCTTTTATTATATTATATTTGTCATTCCAAAAGGGTTTATTTTTTATTTCATTCTCATCCCATGTTAGCCATGATGCTAAGGAGTGACAAGGTCCACACCAGACAGTGCCCATTTCAACAAGTATATATTTATCATCTTTATTTGCAAAATCATAAATATCAACTTCCTCTCCAAATTGATCATAGAGTTTAATTTGTGGAAATAAATCCCCTTCTTTTAAAGAACAATAGTTGCCTTTTCTTCTTAGCTGATTTTTATTACAATTATTATTTAGACAGTCATCATTATCATCGCATTCACAACCAAGGCCATTTGGACAATTTAAATTTGCTGAATCAAAATTTTCAGTTAGTTGTTTTTTATCTAAATTTACAGGCCAACCACCTGAATAATTAATAGTTTCTATTTTTTTTTGGGTATCAGAATTAGATGAACATATGTTTATGAAAATGAAAAAGAAAAAGTATATATTTATCATGTTAGACAAAATTATTTTTTGAAGTTTGGAAGAGCTGGTAGGCTGCTATCACTTTTATCTTTTACTTTAAGAATTTCAAAATTAGTAATTTTATTGTTATTAAAAGTAAAAATCCAAGGTTCGCACCATCCAATTTCAGTTTTAAGTATTTGTTCGGGTGTATAATCAAGCAATTTCATGACAATAGCACGAATACTGTTTCCATGAGCAGCTATTATTATAGAGTCATCTTCTAAAGATTCACTTGTAATTCTTTCAAAATAAGGTAAAGTTCTTTCACATGTCATTTTTAATGACTCTCCTCCAGGAGGGGGAATATCGTAACTTCTTCTCCAAATTTGAACTTGCTCTTTACCAAATTTTTTTGCAGCCTCGTCTTTGTTTTGTCCTATTAAATCACCATAATCTCTCTCATTTAAAGCTTTATTGAAGGTTGGAGTAAGATTTAAACTCATATTGTTTAATATAATATCAAGCGTCTTTTGAGATCTCATAAGATTAGATGCAAAAGCTTTTGTAAGGCTAATGTTTTTACCTTTCATTATTTTTCCTGCTATGGCAGCTTCTTTTATACCAAGATCGGTTAAATCAACATCTTTCCATCCTGTGAATCTATTTTCAAGATTATATGTTGATTGTCCATGTCTAACTAATATTAATTTCATATTTATCCTGGAGGCCAAGTAAATTTTCTGCCTGCAAGAAGGTGCATATGTATATGATATACAGTTTGACCACCATCATCATTGCAGTTAAATACTAGCCTGTATCCTTTTTTATCAATTTTTAAATTTTTTGCAATTTTTTTTGCTGCGAAAACCATATCAGCAATTAAATGTTTGTTATCAATATCAATATCATTAATTGTTTCGATAATTTTTTTTGGTATGATTAATAAATGTATGGGTGCTTGAGGATTAATATCATTAATACATATAACATTTTGATCCTCATATACAATTTCAGATTCAACTTCTCTATCTATAATTTTTTTAAATATTGTAGACACTTATTAACCTATATATTGAAAATTTAACATTGTTAATCTAATCATTGGACGTAATTAAATAAAATAATTTTAAAAAAATTAGCATTCTGTAACATTTACAGCTAGGCCACCCTTTGATGTTTCTTTATAAATTGAACTCATGTTTTTGCCTGTCTCCCACATTGTAGCTATAACTTCATCAAGGGATACTTTATGTTGTCCGGATTCACTTATTGCAATCCTGCATGCATTTATAGCTTTTATAGCACCCATAGCATTTCTTTCAATACATGGAATCTGAACAAGTCCATTTATAGGGTCACATGTTAATCCTAAATTATGTTCCATAGCTATTTCAGCTGCATTTTCTACTTGTTCATTCGTTGCATTTAATGCAGATGCTAACCCCCCTGCAGCCATGGAACAAGCAACTCCGATTTCTCCTTGACAACCTGCTTCTGCGCCAGATATCGAAGCATTATTCTTATATAATAAGCCTATAGCTGATGCTGTTAGCAAAAATCTTATTACCCCTTCATCATCTGAATTCTTAGTAAATTCTTTATAATATTTAATTACAGCAGGTATAATTCCAGCAGCACCATTTGTTGGTGCTGTAACAATTTTGCCAAATGAAGCATTTTCTTCCGAAACTGCAATAGCAAAAACATTGACCCAGTCCATCACATCCAAGGGATCATATTCTCTACTATTTTTAGTAAGTTTTTTATAAAGATGATTGGCTCTTTTTTTTAAATTAAGATTATTATCTATTTTACCAGTATTTTGCATTCCATTGTAAATTGATTTATTCATTACGCTCCAAAGATCCAGGATTTTACATTTGAGGTCATCATCATTTATGCTGTGATATTGTTTTTCATTTTCTTTAATAAGTTCATAAATCTTATAACTATGTGAATTTGCAATGTCTAATAATTCTTTTGCGGAATTAAATTTAAATCTAACTTGTATTTCTTTTAAGTCTAAATCATCTGCAGACTTAACAAAGCCTCCTCCAGTAGAGTAATATATTTTACTTATAATATTACCATTTTTATTTTCTGCAATAAACTCAATAGTATTAGAATAGTCAAAGTCATCCCTGATTTCTTTTGAAAAAATAATATTTTTTTTAATATCAAAAGGTATGTTAGAGTCAATAATTGCAAGTGCAATTTGAGATTTTTTATTTATATTTAAAATTTCTCTATTTAATAAATCTAAATTTAAATTGTCCGGTTTATAGCCTAGTAGTCCAGCAATTATGCCCTTATGAGTTCCATGACCCAATCCAGTATACGCTAGTGATCCATATAGCTTAATTTTAAGATGCTTGATCTTAAAATTTTTATTCTTTAAATACTTTAAAAAAAATCTTGAAGCTATTGTAGGTCCAACAGTATGTGAGCTGGATGGACCAATTCCAACTTTAAATAAATTAAAAATACTTACAAACATTACTTTTTTTCAAAAAGATACAAATAATCTTCATAGCCTTTTGATTTTAAATCTTTAAGAGGAATGAATTTAAGCGAGGCTGAGTTAATGCAATATCTTAAACCTTTAGGACCTGGTCCATCATCAAAAACATGTCCCAAATGTGAATTTGCTTTCTTTGATCTTACCTCTATTCTTTTATAACCTAAATTATAGTCTTCTTTGAATGTAAAATCATCTTTATTAATTAATTCATAAAAAGAAGGCCATCCTGAACCTGAATCATATTTATGAATTGAACAAAAAAGAGGAACACCAGATATTATATCAACGTACAGTCCATCTTCTTTGTGATTCCAAAACTCATTATCAAATGGAGTTTCAGTACCACAGTTTTGCGTAACATCGAATTGAATCTTTGTTAGATTCTTTATCTTGTCTTCCTTCACACTATCTCCTTGTACTAAAGTTAAATTTAACGCTAAGATATAAAAGCAGTATTTCATATCCATAAATTAAAAATAAATTATTAATGAAAAAAGAAATTACATCATCTTGGAATAGTACAAAAAGGGATTAGTATATAAGGGAGATTTTATTCTTCTACTTTAGTAACATTTTTGGCTTTTTCGCCACTATCATCTTTTTCGACTTCAAATTCAACTTTTTGACCGTCTTTAAGAGATTTATAGCCTTCTTCTACAATATCAGAGAAATGAACGAAAATATCATCATTACCTTCAAGTTCGATGAATCCATAACCCTTTTTAGAATCAAACCATTTTACTGTGCCTGTCTTTTTATCTGACATATCAAGCTCCTAATTAATTAAACAAATAAGTATCAATATTGAAAACTTAAATACTATTATAGATTATATCCTATATTTTTTTTAAAAATCAAAAATTAAGCTTACCAATTCTTTCACAAATAAAGTTATAATCAATACTATTGTAGCACTTATTATCACTCCAATAATTATTCCCAAATAGCTCTTTTTCTTTTCAAAGGATAAAAGATATGCAGCAAGAGAACCTGTCCAAACTCCTGTAAATGGAGCAGGTATACCAATAAATAGAATTAAACCAAAAAACTTATAAATTTCTATAATTTTTGATTTATTTCTAGTTCTGTTTATTATGTAATTTATAATTCTTCTAAAATAATAATTTTTTTTAAAAAAATTCATAATTGGTCCTATAATTGTTATAATTAATATACCAATAACTATATTACCAATAATTGAAATAGTAAAAACCTTTTGCCACGAAAGTTCTTCTACTAAAATAAAGTAAGGAATAGAAAATCTTAATTCTGTAATTGGAAGCATTGAAATAATAAGTATTTCAATTAAATCAATATTAATATTTAGTATAGCGTCAAGCAATTATGTGTTTTAATATGAGTTCAATAAATTTAATTGTATCGGTAAATTTGTTTATATGACTAGGGCTCCCATCATAAATCAACTTTATTGGAATGTTCTTCAATTTTGATGATTTATTTACCGAGTTTAATAAAATCTCAGACTCAAAAATATAGCCATTAGATGAGTTTTCCTTAAAGTAAATTTTTTTTAAACAATACCTTCTATATCCACATTGTGAATCTCTAATTCTTTTATTAAGTATCAAAGAAATAATTTTTGATGTAATGATATTTGAAATAATTCTCAATAAAGGCATAGGTTTTCTTAATTCTCTATACCCAATCAAGAAATCAATATCCTGATTCTCAAGAATAAAATTATTAATTTCAGACGGATCATGCTGCAAATCTCCGTCCAAAGTTATTACATGAGTATAATTATTTTCATTAGCATAAATAAATCCTTTTTTTAAAGCATGTCCCTTCCCTCTATTTTTATTATTTCTAATTATTTTAATATTAGTTAATTTGTTTTTCTCAAAACTAATTTTAGGTGAGGAGCCATCATCAATTATTAATATATCAGTAGAGGTATTTTTATATAAATCAGAAATAAGTTTATTTATATAAATGTGGGTGTTGTAGCAAGGTATTACTATTAATTGCTTCAATGTTTAGTCAAAAATATAACTTAGTGATACACCAAGATAAGAAAAGCTATCATCACCTTTCTTTAATTTTTCAACATATGAAACTATGTTTGTTCCAATTGATAGATTCTTGATTCTAGAAAAAGCACCTAAGTTAAGAATAGTTTGATTATCTATTAATTCATCATTAAAATCAACATATGATAGCTGGATGAATGGCTTAATTTCTTTTTTCCTAAATCTGAAGTGAAACGATGCTGAAGCTTCTAGAGGAGTGTATTCAAAAGAATCAAATTTTAAATTATGACTATGTAAAGATGATGTAATTCCAAATTTACGTTTATTAAAATTATATGAAATTCCATAAGACTGAGAGTTATTATCTTCAAAACCGCTTGTGCTAGATAAAATTAAACTTAAATTATCCCATTTATTATTTTTTTTAATTTCTCTTGGTTTGTAGATATCAAATTCAATTACATATCTTTTATATGATACGATATCTTCACTTTGATTAAATGTATAATACTCAGTACCATTTATTGAGAAAGAGAATTGATCATTCTCTGCAGTAATTGAAGAAGTAGGATTTATTCCAACAAATGCATTTATATTATTAGATAACAGAAATCCTGTAATCAATTTTAAATATACAATAGTTTTAAATAATGTTTTCATAAAAATAGCACTTTAATTTAGGGATTAAAATGAATTTGTAAAACTAATAATTAATCATTAGGAATCTGAGACCATTCAGTATTTGTTATTAAAAATGATAACTCTTCAGCATTCGAGTTTGCAAATGATATAGAACCATTTTGACCATAAGAAGGAATAATCTCAATCAAGCCATTAGCATTAGTATAATTACCTCTAAACGTAGCAAGTTTAATATTTGGTGAACTAGGAATGAAATTTCCTGAGTAACTAAAAATTATTGCTGATTGATTGGAATTATCATAATTTTGCATTCCTGCTTGAATTGCATCATTACCAGGCATTACTTCAATTATATCAAAATTTAAAGCATTTAGAGAAAACTGATAAGCAGATATTGATGTATTAGAGTTTGAGCATACTGTAAAAATAACCTGTTGACTAGATGGATATGATACTCCACAAAGAAATACTTCTAAATCATATATACAATTTTGATTTGCATCGAGAGTACAATTATTAGAATCATTAGCATCGCAATTATTACAACAGTCAATATTATATATACATTCTTGTTCACAGTTAAATAAATTATCTGGGTAATTATCAGGGAATATGCACGAGCCATCATCAATTAAAATATTCTCATTGTAATTACATCCATCTGGATTAGTACAACCTCCTATATATGTTCCATCACAATCAATCAAATTATTAGGATAGTCTTCAGGATAAAAACAGGAATTATTATCTATTTCTGCGTTAGGCTCGTAATTACAGGCTTCAGAATTTGTGCAGCCTTCAGAAAAAGTATACTCATTATTCTCATCACAAGAAAAAATAAATATTAAAATAAAAATTAAATAAGATTTATTAAGGTTTAATATGTTGATTTTCCTTTTTGGATTTGTGACTTAATATTATCTATTGCTTTAACCATTGTCTTTTCAAACACAGATGAATAACATTTTGAAATATAAGTATTTTTTTTTGATTGAACTATTAATTCAACTTTTTCTGCTCTAGATTCTTTTAGCAATACAACTTTAATACTTGAGATATTTTTATCAAATGTATCTAGCTTAAGAAGTTTCGAATTAATTAATTCAAGAAGATCTGAACTTGGAGTAAAACCTCTAGATGTTATATCAATCTTCATAATTTTTCCTAACTTTTTAATTTGTAATTCTTATGCCGACAGGTCTATGATCTGAAATATAATAATCATAATTATTAAAACTATTAAAGAAAATTTGATCAATTCTAATAGTAGATGCATCATACTCCAAATTAAATATTTCATTGGTTATTAAAATATGATCTAAATCACTGGGCCATGAAGGAAATGACCAGTATGGAATCATACTAGGGTCTTCTGATATATAATAATCTACAAAATAATATTCATCTGGAGATTCCAAAAAAGGATCGAATACATTATAGTTATCTACTAGTAAATCATTAAAATCACCAAGTAAAACAACTTTTTCATTAGATAAATTATTAGAAATATATTGATCTAATCTAATAGAAGATTCTAGTCTTCTTTCCTCTGAGCCATCACAGCATTTATAATGCACGTTGATGATTGTATAGTTTGTATTATTATACGAAATTCTTAAGACATATGGTAATCTCCAAGCAAACTCATACTCATATTGAGATAAAATTGTATATGGCGACTGTAAAATATTAACATTACTTGTATTAATTAAATATGAAAGCTCTCCCCAACTAGAATTATAATCAGAGCGATATGCAGTCCAATTTGCTCCAAGATTATTTTTAATTTCATTAAGTGACGAATTACTTTCTATTTCTTGAAGAGCAATTATATCTACATATAATTCATCTATTATACTGCTCAACGTATCTACAGTATTATTATTTTTTGGGAAATTTTCTATATTCCAAGTAAGAATATCTAGAGTCTCATCACTTCCATAAGCATTATCAGAGATTGGAGGAGGATATAAAATTATATTTATGAGTTCAACAATATCAATAATATTTAAAATTTGATCATTATTTAGGTCGCCTATATAATTATAGACTTCATTTTCAAGAATAAGGTTTACAAGAACAATAACGTCTACCACATTTATTGTACCATCCTCATTCATATCACCTAAATTTCTATTAAATGAATCAAGTTCAGTTAAATAAATAAAAGAAAAAAAAGTAGTTAATATAATATTTTTAATTAATTTCAATCTATCTGCATTCCTGATTAGATATATTCTGCCAATCCCATGTAAAATTACTAAAATTTTCAAAACATGAAAAATTAAATTCGTTGCATAAATTATTTTTTTCAAGTTTTATTTCACATGAGGCATCTAAATTACATATTGAGGTTGGTAAATATTCCAAAATATTATTATTTAACCATAAAATTTTCAGACTAGATAGGCTCCCTATATTTTCAGGTAAACGAATCATACTATTGTTATTTAGGTATAATTCTTCTAAATATTGCAGATTTTCAATATTATCAGGTAAAAAAGATATATTTCCATTAGTATTAGGCTTTCCACTTAGATCTAATAGCTCTATATAATTTAAATTAGAAATAGAATGAGGTATATGGTCAATACTATTAAATTCTTCAGAAAAAAGAATAAGTTCAGTTAGCCTTCCATTATAAGACCATGATTGAATACCAATATTAATTAAATTATAATCGATGTAAAAAGAATTGCTATCTGAAAAATCTTGCAAAAACATTAAATCTCCACAATTATACAAATTCCCTGAATAATTAATATAGTCAGAGGATGAAGAACATTGACTTAGAGACAATGATATCTGATAAGAACTATCATCATTATCACATGAATATGTAAAAATTGATATTACTAAAAACAAAATTTTAAGATTATTTATAAAATATAGATTAGTTTTCACGATCTTCAAAATTTTCATTATTCTTATTTTTGTATTTATTATAAACAGAATAAATTAAAATTAAAGAAATTAATCCCCAAATTATATAGTTAATCATTTTGTAACTTAATAGCTGTTCCATAAGCTAACATCTCTGATGCGCCTTGCATCAACATTGAAGTCGTAAATCTTACATTGATTATAGCATCTGCACCTAGATTTTCTGCATCGTGAATCATTCTTTGTAGAGCTTGTTCTCTCGATTGTGCTTGTAGTCTTGTATATTCTTCGATTTCACCACCTACAATATTTTTAAAAGCTGCAAAAATATCTCTTCCAACGTTTCTTGCTCTTACTGTACTACCTCTTGCGATTCCAAGTATGGTATCGATTTGTTTATTTGGAATTTCTTCTGTTGTCGTAATTATCATTTTGTTCCTTTTATTAATTTATTGAATTTGGTACTGTAAGTACAAATTCAGGTATTTTAACCTTATATTCATCTCCTGATGAATTTTCTCTAAATATATAATAACCTTTCATCGTACCAAATTGTGTTTTTAGGGGACAAAAACTATTATATGAGAATTTTTGTTTAGGCTCAATAATGGGTTGTTCCCCAACTACCCCATCTCCTTTAATAATTTGTTTATTTTGATTTGAATCAGTTATTTCCCAATATCTTGATAATAATTGATATGCTTTAACTGATTCATTTAAAATTTGAATATTATAAACGAAAAAATATAAATGTTTTGATTTATCAGACCTTTGTTCTAGGTAAGAGGATTTACATGAAATATTTATTTTATCTAATTTATTCATTTAATTAAGGTAAAATTTTCCTTAATAATTTAATAATTTTTAAGCAAAAAAAACCCTCTATATTTCTAAATGGGCTTTTGAATTATGTGTCGGTGTCGGAACGATAGGATTTGAACCTACGACCCCTTGACCCCCAGTCAAGTGCGCTACCAGACTGCGCCACGTCCCGAAATTATTATTTTAATTTATTAATTAGATTTAAAGTTTCTTCTAATTTTATTTTTAGGTCAATTAGAAACTCTTTATCAAGATTGTCTGAGGATATTTTTAAAATATTAGTATTAGTCTTTTCTTTGCTGTAGTAATCTTTAAGATATTGCTTGGCACCACGTATAGTAAATTTCTTTTCATATAACAACTCTTTAATATGACGTATTATTAAGATATCTTCTTTTTTATATCTTCTATTTCCAGCTCTATTTTTTTCTGGGTTTAAGATTTTAAATTCCGTTTCCCAATATCTTAAAACATACTGTTTTAAATCTGTCATTTTACTGACATCTCCAATAGAATAATATAATTTTTTGATTTCTTTTAACTGCATATCACTATAACTTAAAGTATTACTTTAATTTAGAAAGGATAACTAATTATTACAAGGTTAATTTATATACTATATCAAAAATTAGACAAACTAAAGTTGAATGCCTCGGAAACTCCTGAATGAGTAACTTTTCCATTGTGTATATTAACACCGCCTTTGAAGAAATTATCTTTAAGTGAATCTAAGCCCTTATTGGCAATTTCTTTAATATAGGGTAATGTAACATTTGTAAGTGCTAAAGTAGATGTATATGGAACAGCGCCAGGCATATTTGAGACACAGTAGTGTATAATATTATCGACTGTATATGTTGGGTTTTCATGAGTAGTAGGTTTACAAGTCTCAACACACCCTCCTTGATCAACAGCAACATCAACAATTACAGAACCAGGTTTCATAATACTTAGCATTTCCTTTTTCAATAGTTTAGGTGCCTTTGCACCTGGTATTAAAACAGATCCTATTAATAAATCTGTATAAGTCAAAATATTTAAAAGATTATGTTCGTTTGAATATATAGTAGTTATATTTTTTGGCATAATTTCATCTAAATATCTTAATCTTTTAATATCTATATCTAAAATATTTACTTTAGCACCTAGACCAGCGGCAAGTTTTGCTGCATTAGTACCTACAATACCACCACCTAAAACGGTAACAACTGCAGGTTCAACTCCTGGAACACCACTGAGGAGTTTTCCCTTTCCACCCATACTAGCTTCTAAACACTTTGCACCATTTTGAATTGACATCCTACCTGCAACCTCACTCATAGGTACTAAAATTGGTAATGTTTTGTCTCTAGATTCAATCGTTTCGTAGGCAATGGCTGTACTTCCTGAATTAATTATACCTTCTGTTAAAGAACGATCGGCAGCAAAATGAAAAAAAGTAAAAACAAGTTGATTTTCTTTGATTAATTTAATTTCCAACTCTTGAGGTTCTTTAACTTTGACTATTAAATCAGAAAATTTATAAACATCTTCTATGGATTCTTTAATTTCACATCCTGATTCTATATAAATTGAATTATCAAAACCACTGCCTTTTCCTGCATTATTCTCAACAATAACGTTATGGCCCATTTTAGTGAGCTCTTTAGCTCCGTATGGAGTTAAACTTACCCTTTTTTCATTATTTTTAATTTCTTTGGGTATACCAACAATCATTATAACAATGCTTTCATACTTAGGCTTATTTTACCATTTTCCATTTTAAGAACTTTTACTTTAACTTCATCGCCTTCTTTTAAGTGATCTGAAACTTTTTCAACCCTCTCCTTTTTAATTTCGGATATATGAACAAGTCCGTCTTGATTAGGTGTTAACTTTACAAATGCACCAAAATCCATTATTTTAACGACGGTTCCCTCATACACCTCATTTACTTCTAGTTTTAAACTGTATTTCCCTATATGTTCAACAACTTCATCCATTAAAACTTGATCTTGTCCTAAAACAGTACATGATCCATCGTCTTCTATATTTATTTCACATTCATATTTTTCAGCAAGGGCTTTAATATTTTTTCCACCGGGTCCGATGAATTCACCAATGTTATCTACAGGAATTGAGGTTTGAGATATTTTTGGTGCATGTTTAGAAAGATTCTTTCTATATTCAGGTAAGGCTTTAAGCATTTCGTTAAGAATGTGAAGTCTTGCTTCTTTGGCTTGTTCCAATGCAGATTTCATAATTTCAAGTGACAAACCATCTATTTTTATATCCATTTGTATAGCCGTAATGCCTCTTTCTGATCCCGCAACTTTAAAATCCATATCTCCAATATGATCTTCTGTTCCAAGTATATCAGTTAAGACTGCATATTCATTACCTTCTTTTATGAGTCCCATTGCAACTCCTGCTACAGGCTCTTTAATTGGAACTCCTGCATCCATTAACGCTAATATACCACCGCAAACAGTAGCCATTGAAGAAGAACCATTAGATTCAAGTATTTCTGATACCAATCTTGTAGTATACGGAAAATCTTCAAACTCAGGTAATGACTTTTTAATAGCTCTTTCAGCAAGATTTCCATGGCCAACTTCTCTCCTCGATAAGCTGAATTTTCCCCTAGCTTCACCTACTGAGAAAGAAGGAAAATTATAATGTAACATATTATTTTTGTAGGTTAATCCATCTATATTATCAAGCATTTGCTCGTCTCTTTTTCCACCAAGTGTAGTGACTGCAAGGGCTTGAGTTTCTCCTCTAGTAAATAGAGCAGAACCGTGAGCTCTTGCTAAAATTGATGTTTCAATATTAATTTCCCTTACAGTTTTTGTATCTCTTCCATCGGCCCTAATATTTAATTTTAGAGCATTCATTCTAAGGTTAGCCGAAACCTTATCATCGATGTAAGTTCTAATAAAACTTTCATCTTCAGGATAGTCCTCAATCAATTTTGATACAATTGAATCTTTGTATTTATCAATATCTCCATATCTTTGATCTTTTACCTTTGGCTTGTTTAATTCTTCGATTTCAGAATCAGTTATTACATGTTCAATAGAAGCTACAAGTTCTTCATTAACCTGAACTTCAACAAGTTCTCTTTTATCCTTTTTAAATGATGATGCAATATTGATTTGAAATTCTATTAGCTCTTTTATTGTGGAGTGTGCATATTCAAGAATATTTAAAAAATCTTCTTCATTAATAAAATCACATTCTCCTTCAACCATCATAATAGAATCTGATGTACCTGAAACAACGATATTGATATCAGATTCTTCCATATCAGATTTTAAAGGATTGATTTTCAACTCACCATTAACCCTACCTACTCTAACTGTGGCAACTGGTCCATTCCAAGGTATATCTGATATTAACAATGAAAATGATGCACCAAGCGCAGATAAAACATCAGCTTCATTTTCTGAATCATATGATAAGACATATATATCAACTCTAGTTTCATTATTAAAACCTTTTGGGAAAAGTGGTCGTAAAGGTCTATCAGTTAATCTAGATGCTAAAATTTCATTTTCAGTTGGTCTTGCTTCTCTTTTAAAAAATCCACCAGGAATCCTTCCAGATGCATAAAATTTTTCTCTGTATTCTACAGATAGTGGAAAGAATCCTCTATATTCTTCTATACCTTTTGAAGCTGTTACGGCAACAAGTAAAGATGTTTCACCATATGTAACTACACAAGAACCACTAGCTTGTCTTGCCATTTTTCCACTCTCGATTGTTAGGTCTCTTCCACCTAATCTAATTGTTTCTTTAATCAATTTATTATTTCCTTATATTTAATTTTTCTATTAATCCTTTATATCCTTCTAAATCGGTTCTTTTTAAATATTTTAGTAATTTTCTTCTCTTAGATACTAAAATAAGAAGACCTCTTCTAGAACTATGGTCTTTTCTATTTGCTTTAAGATGAGTGTTAATTGTATCTATTCTATCAGTTAACAATGAAATCTGGTTATCTGTTGAACCTGTATTTTTACCTACATCATTTTTTGCCATTATTATCTCCCAATTTTATAGCTTTTAATTGTTTAATATCATTTTTTATTTGAAACTTTAAATCATCTACTTTATTAAACTTGATTTCATTTCTTATAAAATCATAAAAATCTAATTCAACTTCTTTTCCATAAAGATCTAGATTCTCTTCGTTTAATACATGTGTTTCTATTGTAAGATCAGCTTTTTTATAATAAGTCGGTTTATGACCAATATTACATATTGACATATATCTTTTAGAGCCTACAATTAAATTTACGTAATATACTCCTACTTTTGGAATAATTTGTTGTTTATCATGTAAATTTAAATTTGCAGTGGGATAACCTAGTTTTCGTCCTTGGCCTCTTCCTTCTGTAATTATTCCAAATAATTTGAAAGGTCTACCTAAGAAAGAATTAACTTTCTTAATATCACCAATTGATATTAAGTCTTTTATTGAACTAGACTTTATAATCTCCTTATTTAAAATAAAAGGATTATTGACTAAGACTTTGATATTTGTATTTTTTAGATATTCTTTCAAGTAAAAATAGTCACCTTTTCCCTTATATCCAAATTTACTGTCATATCCAATCATGATGATTTTAGGATTATATTTTTTTAAGATTAAATTTATGAAATCGTTTGCATTTAACTTGGAAAAATTCTTATCGAAGTTTATTGTAGAGACATAATCAATATCACATTTTGAAATCAAATCTAGCTTGTAATTATGATTTGTAATTGTATTAAACTTATTTATATTAGCTAAAATTTTTTGAGTATGAGGATTAAACGTAATTATTATTTTTTTTAAATTACCAGATAGATTGATTAGTTCGCTTACTAATGATTGGTGGCCAATATGGAAACCATCAAAATTTCCAAGTGTTAAAGCAGATGAATTAATCTTAAAATCATCTGAAAAGCTAATTTTTTTTAAAGTACTCATTTTTTATCATAATTGAATTATTTTTATTAAAAGGACCTACAGCTTTTCTAGTTAGAGAGGTTAAGTATCCAAGTGTATTTAGATTTATTGCTATATCTTTTGCCAGTGACCTAATATATGTTCCCCTGCCACATTTTACATATATTTGTATTTTTTTAGAATTGTAGTCTAAAAGTCTAATATCGTAAATCTCTATATTTCTAGTTTTTTTCCTTATAAAAATATCATTTCTTGCATACTTATATAAAGGAACACCATTTAATTTTAAAGCAGAAAAATATGGAGCAGTTTGTTTTATTTTTCCTTTAAATTTTTGGAGAACATTATTAATTAGATTTTCATCAATATTTGGTACTTCTGAAGCTTTAATCACTTCGCCTGTTAGATCTAATGAATCAGTCTCAAGGCCAAGTGAAATCGTTGCAATATATTCTTTCTTGAGTGCCATTATACTTTCAATTTTCTTGGTTTTTGTTCCGGTACAAATTACTATAACGCCTTCGGCAAAAGGATCTAAAGCTCCACAGTGACCTATTTTTATTTTTTCTTTGTGTGATTTTTTAAGTGCACTGACAACTTCAAAAGAGGTAGGTCCAGCAGACTTCCATACAGAGAAAACTTCATTATCGTTAATCATCTTTTAAAATTCTATTTATTTTATCATAGTATTGATAATCATCAGATAAAAAAAACTTTATTTTTGGCATATATTTCATATTTAAAGATGCACTTATTTTAAATTTAAGTGAATTTGTTTTAGATTTTATTATCTTTAAATAATCTTTTGATTCAAAAGAATCTTCCTTGTTATAAAAACTTATAAAAATATCAGCATTACGTAAATCTTGGGATACTTTTACATCCGAAATACTCATCATTACATAATTTGGAAAAAGAGTTTCTTTTAATAGAATTTGACTTACTGTTTTTTTTATTTGATCAGCAATTCTCTGATTGCGTTTATATGGTTTTCTAGAATTAGTTTTTATTTCAGAGTCCTTTTAACTTCTTTTTTTGCATATACTTCGATTATATCATTTTCTTTAAAATCATAGAATCCAGATACACCAATTCCGCATTCAAATCCATTTTTAACCTCATTTACGTCTTCTTTAAATCTTTTAAGAGAAGTTAAGTTGCCTTCATAGATAATTTCTCCTTCTCTTAGTACTCTTAAAAGAGAATTTTTAATTACCTTACCTTCTTCTACATAAGAACCTGATATTATACCTACTTTAGGAATTTTAAATGATTCTTTTACTATGGCTCTGCCAACAGAGTCTTCTACAATGTCAGGATCTAATAAACCTTCTAAAGCAAGCTTAATTTCATCAATTGCCTCATATATGACAGAATAATAACGTATTTCGATGCCATATGACTTTGCAAGCTTACGGGCATTAACTGATGAACTAACATTAAAGGCTACGATTATAGCATTTGAAGCTGAAGCTAAACTAATATCGTTTTGATTAATCATTCCTGCAGATTTTAAAACAATTTTAATTAAAACCTCATCATTTGACAAATCCATCAAAGAATCACTTAAAGCCTCAATTGAACCATCTACGTCACCCTTGATAATAATATTTAATTCTTTTGAAGCTCCAGTTTTAATATTTTTTCCAACCTGATCTAACGTTATTTTACTATGTCTTTGGAAAGTTGCTTCTCGCTCTAACTGAGATCGTTGCAGAGCTATTTTTCGTGCCTCTCTCTCATCTTTGTAAATTTGAAATAAATCACCCGCATTAGGAACTGTTTTAAAACCTAATACTTGTACAGGATCTGAAGGACAAGCTACGTTGACAATATCACTTCTTTCATTTAAAAGTTCTCTGATTTTTGAATACTGAGCACCACACAAGAAAATATCGCCTTTTTTTACCTTACCGTGTTGCACAAGAATAGTTGCAATTGGTCCAAGCCCTTTGTCTAGTTTTGATTCAACAATAACAGCTCTTGCATCACACTCGAAATTAGCTTTTAGATCGAGAACTTCAGCTTCAATTAATATTTTTTCAAGCAAATCATCTATTCCAGTACCTTTTTTTGCTGAAATATCTGCACTTTGATATTTTCCACCCCATTCCTCTATTAAAATATTTTTTTCAGATAATTGTTTTTTAACATTATCTGGATTAGAAGCAGGTAAATCAATTTTATTTATTGCTATAATCATTGGAACATTTGCTGCTTGAGCATGATCGATAGCTTCTAAAGTTTGGGGTTTAAGTCCATCGTCAGCTGCAACAATAAGAACAACTATATCAGTTACCTGAGCGCCTCTAGCTCTCATTGCCGTGAATGCAGCATGTCCAGGAGTATCTATAAATGTAATTTTTTTTCCGTTTTTAACTTTTACCTCGTATGCACCAATATGCTGAGTAATACCGCCAGCCTCGCCTGCAATTATATTTGTATCTCTAATGTAATCGAGGAGCGATGTTTTTCCATGATCCACGTGTCCCATAATAGTAACTACAGGTGGTCTGTTTTTAAGATTCGTTGTATCTATTAAATCATCTTCTTTAGATTCATCTTTATAGATATCTAATCTTTCAACCTCAAATGAAAATTCATCGGCTACCATCTCAATGGTGTCCATATCCAATCTTTGATTTATAGTCACCATAAGCCCTAGTCCCATACATTTCATTATTACTTCCTGGCTAGAGACTTTCATGGTTTGTGCAAGTTCATCTACAGTTGTAAACTCTGGTACTTTTATTAAATTAGATGTAGTTTCATTTGAAAGGTCAATTAAGTCTTTTTTCTTTTTAATCTTTTTCTTAGTTTTTTTATTTATAGGTAAAGCGCTACTAGATTTTATTTCAGCTTTTTTAAACTTAGATTTTTTATTACTGTTAATTTTATCAGCTATTGATGACATATCAATCTTTTTAAGTTTTCTCTTAGGTGGTTTAGCTTGAATAATAACAGGTTTGTTTTCTGTAACTATTTCCTCTTTTATGTCAGATTCAGTATTTTTAGGGGCAGTACTAGTTTCTTTTTGAATATCAGGAGATTTTTCGTCGGATTTTCCTAAGTCAGATTCGCTACTTACATCTTTTAAAGATTTCTGTTCTGTTGAAATAAATTCGACAACTTGATCTTTTTTTAACTCAATGGTATCTTCCTTATTTAAGATTATTTCTTTTCTTGCTATTTCTTTTCTCTGCCTTTCAATTGAAGCCTTTTCTTTTGAAAACTCCATAAGGATAGAATCATAAATATTATTATCAACAGGAGCCATGTGGTTTGCAACTGAGATATCTTTGGATTTCAGAAATTTAATAATCTCAACATGAGAAATATTTAGCTCTTTTGCTATTTGATATATTCTTTTCTGTGCCATAAATTATTCCTGAGATGTAGAAATAGCTTCTTTTACCACTAATAATGTTTTTTCATATGTTTTAACACCAAAACCCTTTATTTTTAAAAGATTTTCTTGTTCTGTTTTAACGAAATCCCTAGAAGTTAAAATATTATTATCAGCCAAAACATTTAGGATTTTTTCTGATAAACCTGAAATCGATTTTAAATCAATTTCTTGATTTGATTCATAATCACTTCTTTTTTTGACATCAATGGTATAACCCGTCACATCTGAAGCCAATCTAATATTTTGCCCATTAGAACCAATGGCTATAGCTAAATCTTCATCTTCAAAAATTGCAACTGCATAAGGTTTTTCTTCATCTATTAAAAGATTGATTGGATTAGCTGGTGCAAGAGATCTTGATATTAATATTTCTGGTTTCTCACTCCAATTTATTATATCGATTTTTTCTCCATTTAATTCTCTAACAATTGATTGAATTCTATTACCTTTCATGCCAACACAAGCCCCGACAGCATCAATTCTTCTATCTGATGAGAAAACGACAACTTTACTTCTTTCTCCAGGCTCCCGAGAAATGGCTTTAATTTCTATAATACCATCATCGATTTCAGGAACTTCTAGTTCAAATAATCTTTTCAAGAAAACATTACTTGTTCTTGACAAAATAATTTCTAGACCTTTAGTGCTATAATCAACGCTCTCAATAAGACCTCTAATTTGCTGACCACGCTTATATCTATCATTTGGAATTTGACCGGACTTAGGGAGAATTAGCTCATTTTTATTTTCATCAGAAATAAAAATTCTATTTCTTTGAATTTGATGAACATAGCCGGAGTATATATCTTCAACTTTATTTACAAACTCATCATAAACTGATTTTTTTTCAACATCTTTTATTCTATTTAACAAGTGGTGCTTAGCTGTATTAATTAATCTTCTTCCAAAAGTGCTTGGATCTAAAATATCTATACATATCTCTCCAACGGTTAAAGTATTATCAATTAAAAGAGCATCTTTCAATAAAATTTCATTGTTTTCATCTGAAATTTTTTCCACTACAATTTTTTCTTGGAAAATTTCAATTTCACCTCTATCCATATTTACGATTACGCTAAACTTATCTTCATTTTCCTCGCCAAATTTTTTTGATATCAGTGTTAGAAATAAATCTTCTATAATTGCAGTCAAACTTATTTTGTCTATTCCTTTCTCATTCGCTACATATGTAAATGCATCTATTATATCTTTGCTATTCAATTTTAAGCTCCTTTAAAAATTTTTAACATAAATAAGAAGTGGGGATAAATCCCCACTTTAAATCGCACTAAATTAACATTTTTTTTGAGTATAAAAAATAATTTATTTAATCATTTTTTATTAATTCGAAAGGTATTCCAATTTGGCCTCAATAAATTTTAGATTATTTTTTTCAGAATTTGATAAATTAATATCATCATCTATTTGATTTTTAAGAAATTCTAATACATTTTTTGATTCATTGATTTTAGAATTATTTATGTAAATATCTATAAGATCAGAAGACCACTGTATTTTTAAATCATAACTAGGAACTAGTTCAATGGACTCTAAAAAAAGCCTAGAACTTTTAGATAAATTATCTGCATATAAAAATTCTGCTTTCAATCTCAAAATAAAAGCATTTAACATATCATCTTCGGATTTAAAATTATTATCAGATAAAAGATTTTTAACATATTCGTAATTTTCATTCTCAAATGCATTGCTCAATAGATATATAAATGACTGATTATAATCTGTCTGAGAAACGGTTTGATCTAATGATTCTTTAAATTCTTTAACTAAAATAGAGTCACTTGTATTATTTGCAATTGATTTATTTAACAATAGTCCCATTTTAAGATTAGAATCTGCTAATTTTTTATTATTTTGACTAGATAAATAGGTGGATAAAAATATTATCGCAACAATAAGGATAAATGCTAGCCAAACATTTTTACTGTTATCAATTAAATAATTCAAAAAATTGATTATTTTTTCTCTAATAATATCTCTTTTAATTTCTTGTTTCTTCATATTTATTTCCTCAAGTACCCTCGCCCAGAATCGAACTGGGAGCCTTTCGCTTAGGAGGCGAACGCTCTATCCAATTGAGCTACGAGGGCTTATCTATGTAACCTTTATAAAACCATAAACTAAAACATCATAAATTATATACTAATTTTATTTAAAAAAAATAAATATTAAAAAAAGTATTTATATCAATAAAAATTTATTATTTAAATTTTCTTAGGGCTATTATTCTATCAATAACTGGTGGATGAGTATAGTTAAGCATGACATTTAACCAATGAGGTGTCAAATTACTTAAATTTTCTTTTGACATCTTTTTCAAACCGGTTATAAGGCTATCCGGAAGTTTTGATGTTTCAGCTGAAAATGCATCTGCGGCAAATTCATTTTTTCTAGAAATATAACTAAATAAAAAACCTACTAGCATTGAAATTGGAGTATAAAGAGTTGAAAAAAATAGGAGACTAGCATACACAGATATGTTCTCCATGTAAAAAGCTGCAAAAAGCATTTCATCTAGTAAAAATAAAGATAAGATGTAAAACATTATTCCTGATTGAATAGCACTTAGTATTATGCCTGAATGGATATGCTTTAATTTATAGTGTCCTACCTCATGTGCTATTACTGCAATAATTTCGTTATCATCCATTTGTTCTACAAGAGTATCAAATAAAGCTATTCTTTTGTTCTTACCTAATCCACTAAAATATGCATTAGAATGGGTTGACCTTTTAGAACCATCCATGATTTCTAATTTTTTAACTGGAAAATTAACTTTATCTAAATAATTTTTTATTTTATCAAGTAAAGGACCTTCTGGCATAGGTTTAAACTTATTAAACATTGGAGCTATTAAAATATTAAAAATTGGCTGCATAACAAGACCAAAAATTGTAATTAAGACCCATGCATAAATCCAAGAGTATTCTTTTGGGAAGGTCTCAAAAAAATATAAAATAACTGATAGAACAGGAGCACCTATAAATATCATTAAAAAATAACCCTTTATCTTATCTAAAAGGAATGTAGAATAAGTAGTTTTATTGAATCCAAATTTTTCTTCAATAACAAATGTTCTATAAATACTAAAAGGTAATGATATAATATCAGTTATGAGAGTTAATAGTCCAAAAAATAATAGACCTATTATAATCTTATTTTCTAAAAAACCAAGCAACCATTGATCAATAATATTATAAATACCTCCATAAATAAAAATTAATGTAATTAATAATGAAAAAGTTGATGTTATATAAGAAAATTTAGAGTTTGTTCTAGCATATTCTTGTGACTTTATATATTTATCACTATCAAACGTGTCCTTAAATTCATCAGGCAAATTAGGGTCTAGGGCCCTTAAATTTAATAACCTGACAACAGTAGATAATAAGTATTCAAAAAATAAAATAAATGGAATGATAAAAAAATAAATGTTCATTGAATTAGTAACTCCTTCTTTTTTCTTTCAAATTCTTGATTGATTATTTGTTAATTCTCTATTTTCAAACTTCTTGTCATAAGGTTATATATAGACTCTTTAGGATTGGTATTACTAAATAAAATATTATAAACCTCATTACATATAGGCATATTTAGCTTATGCTCTGTAGAGATATCGTATAAAATCTTACAAGTGTTAACACCTTCCGAAACCATACCAACTTCTTTTTTTGATTCATGAAGCGTCTTTCCTTTACCAATTAAGTAGCCAAGTTTTCTGTTTCTGCTGTGCTTACTATAACAAGTTGCAATCAAATCACCTAAGCCTGATAAACCATAAAGTGATTTGATATTAATTCTATAAAGATTCTTCAAAGTAGCAAGCTCATTCATACCTCTCGATACTAGTGCAGCTTGAGCATTATCTCCCAATTCTAATCCGACACATAGACCTGAAGCTATAGCAATAACATTTTTTACAGCGGCTCCAACTTGTACTCCCATTACATCTGAAGATGTATATACTCTGAAATTTCTATGAAAAAATAATTTCTGAAGATCTTTAGCTAATTTTTCATTGGTACTTGCTATAACGGCTGCGGATGGCTTATTATCAATGATTTCCTCAGCATGATTTGGACCAGATAGAATAGAAATATTTTCAGCTAGGACCTTATATTTTACCTCTAATAATTGCGATGGTAGCCATCCACTAGTAATATCAAAACCTTTACATGCAATAATAAATTTAGTTTTTTTTGTAAAAGAATAACTCGATAAAATATTTGATACAGCAGATGTTGGAACAGCGATTATAGTTAGGGATTCACCATCTAAATTATTAAAATTTGAAGTAAAATTAATATTTTCAGGCATTCTATGATTTGGTAGATTTTCATGTTGACGAGAAGATGATATCATTTGAGACTTTGATTGATTTCTTTGCCAGATATTAATTTTATAATTGGGGTTATTTTTTGCAATAAGACAACCAATTGTAGTACCCCACGTCCCAGCACCTAATATATTAATTATCATTTTTCTATTACTTCGCCAATAACAAAATAATCTTCATTTAAAGCTTTCAAGTGTACCTCTAAATCTGAAAGATTATTTTTTTCAATTACTAAAATCAATCCGATTCCTAAATTGAAAGGTCTTATCATATCTTCATTAGAAATATTTCCATCTTCTTGAATCATTTTAAAAACTTCTGGCCATTCCCACGCAGACCAATCTATTGAAATATCTTGGCCTGGATTAAGAACTCTGTGAGTATTTTCAATTATTCCTCCTCCAGTTATATGAGACAAGCTTTTTAACCACGGCTTATACAAAATATCACTTAATATAGGTAAATAAGATCTATGAACTTTTAGGAGTTCATCCTCTATTGTTGAATTTAATCTTTCTATATGTTCGCCTATTTTGTACTTGGAAAGTAATACTTTCCTTGCTAGAGAGTATCCATTTGTATGAAGTCCATTTGATTTTAAACCAATTAACAAATTACCTGGTTTAGTTTTCCTATTGGGTAGCATATTTTCTTTATCTGCAATACCCACTATAGTTCCACTTAAATCGTACTTATTATTATCATAAAAGTCAGGCATTTCAGCTGTTTCCCCACCAATAAGGACACATGAATTTTCTCTACAAGCCTTCGCAAAACCCTTAACAACATCTTCTAATACATCATTATTTAACTTTCCTGCAGCAAAATAATCAAGAAAAAATAAAGGCTTGGCTCCTATAACCAAAATATCATTAACACAATGGTTTACAAGACATTGCCCAACAGTATCATGTTTATTGGATAATGAAGCTAAAATTAGTTTTGTACCTACACCATCTACACTCGAAATTAGTACGGGATCTTTATAATTACTAATAGGTAAATTAAAGCATCCTCCAAATGAACCAATATCAGATAAAGTGTATTTGTTGAATGTTGATTTAACATGTTTTTTAATTCTGGATAGACCCTCATTAGCAACATCAATATCAACGCCTGCTTCTTTATAATCAGTCATTATTTGCGTCCTTATATAAATTATTAATTTTATCTTCGAAATTTGATTCAACAACTTTTCTTACAATAGACATTTTAGGAGTCATTTCTCCTTTTTCAATCATAAAATTTCTCGATATAAGTGCAAATTTCTTAACTTGTTCAAATCTAGAAAAATCTTTCATAGCATTCATAACTTCTTTTTCAAAAAGATTGTTAGTTTCTTTGTAATCAATTACTGCCTCATTAGATGATGCCTCTTTGCCTAATCCAGATAAAAATTCCTTTAAATTATCAAAGGCTGGAACTATAATGCAGGAAAGGTAATTTCTATTATCACCTATAACTAAAACCTGTTCAATATATGAAGAATTTAGTAATGAGTTTTCCAATGGCGCAGGAGCTATATTTTTTCCACCAGATGTAACAATTATACTTTTCTTTCTATCCGTTATGGTAAGATGACCTCCTTTATCTACTATTCCTATATCACCAGTATGAAACCATCCATCATTATCAAAAACCTCAGTGGTCGCTTGTTTATTATTATAATATCCAAGCATTATATTTGGACCTTTAGCTAAAATCTCTCCATCTTCAGCAATTTTTATATTAACATTTTCTATTGGCATACCAACCGATCCAAATTGAATGTTCCCTGGAATATTACATGTTAAAATGGGACTAGTTTCTGTTAATCCATAACCTTCGAGTATTGTTAAACCAATAGCTGCAAAAAATTCATTTACTTTTTGTGATAAAGGTGCACCCCCAGATATAAAATATTTAATTTGTCCTCCTAATCTTCCTCTTACTTTTTTATAAATTAAAGAATTCGCAATTGAATACTTAACCTTTAGAAAAAAAGGAATTTTTTGATTAGCATTCTCGAGAGTCATATGTTTTCTTCCTACATTTAACGCCCAAGAAAATAAATTTCTTTTGATTGAATTGGCATCTTTTAAACCAAAAAGAATTTTATCATGCATTTTTTCAAAAAACCTAGGTACACAGATGACAACGGAAGGAGAAGCCTCAAGCATATTTTCTCCTACTGTTTCCATATTTTCAGCGTAATAAATTTTTGATTTCAAATTCATGGGCAAGAAATGACCAACGGTTCGTTCTAAAACATGACTGAGAGGTAAAAATGATAAAAAACTCGACTGAAAAATATCTGGTACCAATTTAGAAACAGATACAATATTTGAAATAATATTTTTATTTGATAGCATAACACCTTTAGGTGTACCCGTTGTTCCAGAAGTATAAATTAATGTTAATAAGTCATTTTCTTTACTTTTATGAACCATATCTTTGAATGATATTTCATTTGAATCTATTAGTTCTCTACTTGATGTAAGAAATGAATTAAAATTTTCAATATAGGTATCATTTCCATCAAAAGAATTATCCATTACAATAATTTTTTTTAGATTTTTGCAAGAATCAAAAATTGACTTAATTTTTTCAAGCTGCATTTGATCTTCAACAAAAATCAGTTTTGAACCAGAGTCATTTAAAATAAATTCTATCTGATCAGGCATTAGGCTAGGATACACAGTGGTTGTTACAGCTCCCATGGATATAATTCCATAATCACACATGGACCATTTATAAGAAGTATTAGATAAAATTGCTATCTTATCTTGATATCTTAATCCGTTAACGTATAATGAAAATGAAATTTTTTCAACTAAAGATAGAATATCTTTACCAGTTAATCCATTCCATTTATTGTTTTTTTTATAAAAAATAACTTCTTTATTTAAAGATTCATTAATATTGGTGTAGAACATTTGCGAGACTGTTGAATAATTCATTTTATTATTATATTTTCCTTTTTAAAATTGAAGGGTTTATAGTCATGTTTTTTCATAAATGCCGAGATGGCGAAACTGGTAGACGCGCTGGATTCAAAATCCAGTGTCCTAACGGACGTGTGGGTTCGATTCCCACTCTCGGTACTAAAATTATTTAGACTCATCGATTTTGTCCTTAATTTTTTCTTTGATAAAAGCTTCACTATCCGATTTTACCGACTCAAATATTTTGTCTACATCATTGATTGTGTCTTGGTCTCCTGTATAATATAAATATCCCAAGTAAAAAATAAAAAATAATAGAGTTAGAATAAGCCATTTAATAAACTTTTTAACGGCAGAATAAACGACAATAATTGACAGCAAAACTGTAATAGCAAGGTAAATTTCGTTATTGACGATTGTGTTGTATAGGTCAAAATCATTCATAATGTTATTGTTAAATATAAAATAAACTAAACAATTCTTTAAACATTTTTATAAAAATTTGTGACATGCTTCACACTTTTTTTCATAAAAATGAAAATGTGATACAAGTCTATTTTTTTTAGATATTATTAAATTAAAATAGAAGTGAATTTTATTAAGGGGTCTAAAGATGAAAATAAATGAAAAAATTGAACTATTAAAATTTGCTATTAAACTTAATTTGATAATAGGTATTTATAATTTATTTCTTTTTTCATACGGAAATACAATATTTAATTTAGTTATTGGTTCTATTAATATTGGCGTTTGGGTATTTTTTAGAGATATGAAGTTAATAAATATTTTAATGTCTAAAAAATAAAACCTAAAGAGTTTTAATGAATTGGCCGTTTTGATACTTTTTAATGGATTTGATTTCGCCATTTTCGTACCATTCTGTTGAAAGTCCATTTAATTGGTCATTTTTATAGTTCCATTTTGCTTGCATTTGCCCATTGGGATACCATTTTTTTTGAGTGCCGTCTAGCTTGCCCATATTATAAAAATAAGTTGACTTTATTTGTCCGTTTTCATACCATTTTGAACATTTACCATTCTTAATTCCATCTTTCATATTAAATTCTAAGTATAACTGATCATTTTCAAACCATTCCCTCAGTAATCCATTATAAAGTTTTGATTTATTCGTGTTATTTGAAAAATGCCCGCATATTCTAAATATTATTTCACCTTCAAAGAACTTATAATTATGACTGAAATTTATATTTGGGTTTTTCTTATTAATTAATAAATAATTATTTGATTCAATTTTATTTTTACATTCTTTATATTCAATTTTATTTTTTGATAATCCAGATGAAATATCAAATTCAAGTTCACATAAAACGATGAGAGATTTTTTAACTTTCTCATGATTAGAACTATTAACTTTTAAAACTTCAACCTTAAAAGTACCATTTTCTTGATTTATAAATTCTAAAATATTAACTTCATTAATATCTTTCTGTTTATAAAAATTAAATTCTTTCGTGACTATGTCTATTTGAGAATAAATAGCTGCACTGAAAATTAATATTATTAGTTTATTCATTTTCTAAACTCCTACTTTTAATATTTATTGAATTGGTAATCTGAGTTATATATCAATTATTTTTCCAGTTAGGTTTTCTTTTCTCTTTGAATGATTTTAAACCTTCATCTCTATCATCTGACTTTAAAACCTTTAAATATTCTTGACGTTCTATTTTAAAACCATGATCTATAAATGCTGAATTGATTGATTTTTTTACGCTCTTTATAGCTAAAGGTGCATTATCAATTATTTTTAAAATAAAATTATTAATAAAATCTGAATAATTATAATTATTAACTATAAAATCTATTACGCCATATCTGAGAGCTTCATTGGCAGTGTATTTATTTGAAGAAAAAATCCATTCCATTGATTTAGATAAGCCTATCAAATTTGTGATTCTCTGAGTACCTCCAGCTCCTGGTATTATTCCAATTGATACTTCAGGAAAACTATAGATTGAATCCTCATAGCCTATTCTAAAATCACATGACAAAGCTAATTCTAGACCACCACCGAGACATGCACCATTAATAATTGAAATTGTAGGTATTTCTAAGGATTGGACTTTATGATAAAGTTCATTTAAATCATTTAAAAATTCAATTGTTTCATCTTCATTGAATGTAGATCTTTCTTTGAGGTCAGCACCAGCACAAAAATGTTTTCTGTCAGAATTAATAATTACAAGCCTAGTAGAGCTAGAAATCATATTATCTAATACATCATATAAATCCTTTAACATACATATTTTTATACTATTTACATCGTTTACTGAAAGTGTAATAGTCAAAACTTTTTTATTATATGATTTTAAAGTTTTAATCATCAATATCAATTTCCATCATTAGGATTGCTTGGCCAAAAGTTTTTCCTTGAGCATCATTAATAAGAGTTTCACTTCCACCACCCTCGAGACTATCATAAAGCATGAAATTTAATGCGTTTAAATTCGGTAATTCATATCTAATAACATCACCTTTAACCATTGTCCCAAAATATGACTTTACAAATGATGAGGTTAACTTTGAAATAGCCTTATCATAATAATCCTTACTTATAAAAACAACTCCAACATTTACATTAGCCCCCTTATCTCCAGAGCGAGCATAGGCTATATCACTTAATTTTTTCATAAAATAACTTTCGTCTGTATTACTTTTTTATCTATCAAAGCAGGCCAATATGCTACAACCTCTTTTACTTTGGGCCTACCTCCAGCAAACCCAGTAATACCAGGAGGGCCTGCTGTTATAAGAGGAGCTAACTCTTTAGTAAACCTTTCAACTATATTTTTGTTTTGACTTTTTACTCCAATTCTTAATACCACTTCATTTATTATATTTGGAGTTTTTGCAATTGATTTATGACATGAAGATAAACCTAAAAATTCTGTAGATGTTTTATCAAAGACAAGACCTATATTTTCTAATTTTTTCCATATAATTTCAGCTGATTTTTTTGCTTTTAATAAAGCATCTGGTCCAGATATGGTTAGTTGTCCAGATGATTTAAAACCATCAAAATACGATATAGAAACCTTATAAGTATCTGTAGGCATATCACCTTTTACTCCTGTTACTGTAACTACATCTTTTGAAGTTTCTTCTAAGTTAAAACTTGTAAAATCTACACAAACATCTGGAGATATATACTTCTTTGGATCACCAAGTTCATATAAAATCTGTTCTGATACAGTGAATTTATTCACTAACCCACCTGTATTTTCGGGTTTTGTAATATCAAATGTACCATCTTCTCTTATTTGAGCAATTGGATAACCAATATTATCCATATCTTTTAAATCTTTCCATTTTGTGAAATTGCCTCCTGTGCATTGGGCTCCACACTCAATTATATGACCAGCAACTGTAGCTGAGGCAAGCATGTTAAAATTATCTTTTTCCCATCCAAATTCATAAATACATGGCGCAACAACAAGACCAGGATCTGATATTCTTCCACATAGGACAATATCTGCACCTAGGCTTAAAGCTTTTGCTACTGAGAAACTATCAATGTAGACATTTGCTGAATAAATTTTATTTAAAATAGAAGATATGTTTTCATTTGTATCTATATTTTTAAACTTGTGATTATCTTTTATGAGATTATGTAAATCATTATAAATATCATCTCCTTCGACTATCGCAATTTTTAAATCAATATTATGTTTTTTTGATATTTTCATTAATTCTCTCTTGCATGCATATGGATTAACTCCTCCAGCATTTGCTATAATTTTTATATTATTATTAATTATTTCATTAATATTAGAATCAACTAGAGCCACAAAGTCTGTAGCATAACCTCCATTTTCAGGGTCCTTCTTTTTTTGACGCTGCATTATTGACATCGTAACCTCAGCTAAATAATCAAGAGTTAAATAATCAATTTTTCCATATTTTATTAATTTTGCTGGAGCTTCTATACAATCACCCCAAAATCCTTGTCCATTAGCGACTCTAATATTTTTCATACTTGCAAGACTCCGTAGGTTGGTTTTGATATTTGATTTTGATTTGAAATAACATCTAGTGATCTTTTAATAAAAAACCTTGTGTCAAGTGGATTAATAACCTCATCTACCCACATTCTTGCAGCTCCATATAAAATATCTGACTGCTTATCATAGGTATTCTTAATATCTTCGTATATTTTTTTCTTATCATCATCTGATATTTTTCCAAGTTTAGAGATTTTAATATTGTATAATACTTTTGCTGCTTGCTCTCCGCCCATTACAGCTATTTTAGCAGTTGGCCATGCAAATAAAAATCTTGGATTATATGCACGTCCGGACATTGCATAATTACCAGCACCATAGCTCCCTCCTATCACAAGAGAAATCTTGGGGACAGTAGAATTCGAAACAGCATTAACAAGCTTAGCTCCATCTTTTGCAATACCTGACCATTCAGAGTGCTTACCAACCATAAAGCCATTAACATCATGAATAAATAAAATAGGAATATTGTCTTGATTGCAATTCATCACAAATCTTGCAGCTTTATCTGAAGAATCATTATAAATGACACCACCTAATTGAATTTGTCCTTCCTCTCCTTTAATAACAATTCTTTGATTTGCAACTATTCCTAATTTATATCCTCCTATATTTGCATGGCCACATATTAACGTCTGCCCATAATCCTTTTTATATTCTTCGAATGCACTATCATCAACTATTCTAGCAATAATTTCATGCATATCATACATTTGATTTAAGCTAGGATCAATAATTTTCAGTAAATCTTTTTTATCAAAATGGGGATTTTTACTTTTGGTTTTTTTCTTAAATATTAAAGGCTGAAGAAAATTAATATTAGAAATAATTGTCCTCACTCTGTTTAAGGCAGCATAATCATCTTTTTCTTTGTAATCAGCAGTACCACTTACAGCAGTATGTGTGTTTGCACCCCCAAGTGTTTCTTCATCAACTTCTTGACCAATAGCAGCTTTAACAAGTGCAGGACCAGCTAAAAACATACTTGCACCTTCAACAATTACATACTTATCGCACATAACAGGTAAATAAGCACCACCTGCAACACAAGGACCCATAACACATGCTATTTGCGGTATCCCTTTGGATGATATCCTAGCATTATTGTAAAAAATTTTTCCAAAATGATTTTCATCAGGGAAAACCTGATCCTGCAATGGTAGAAAAACACCAGCTGAATCAACAAGATAAATTATTGGAATATTTGATTCCATTGCTATTTTTTGAGCTCTTAATGTTTTTTTAAGAGACAATTCAAAATAAGCACCAGCCTTAACTGTCGCATCATTTGCAATAATCATACAGTCTTGGCCATGTATAATTCCAATACCAGCAACTACACCTGCAGCTGGGACAGTTCCATATTCTTTGTACATATTGTGAGCAGCGAATTTTCCTATTTCAAGAAAAACTGTATCTTGATCAATTAAATTATCTATTCTTTCTCTGGCCGTTAATCTTCCTTTTGAGTGNTGCCTCTCAAAAGCAATTTTACCTCCACCTTGTTCAATTATTTTTGANAGCTTTTTCATTTTATCAATCATTTTTAAAAATGATTCATAATATAATTTTGACTTTTCCTTAAATTCTAAATCTGTTCCTATTTTACTCATTTTCGATTAACCACTCTCCCATTTTGTCATACTTTTCAATTCTTTTATTAATTAATTCATCTTTAGAAAAAGACTTTAACTCATCAAGAGTATCTAAAAACTTTTCTTTTAAGTAATTTGCCGAACTATCGTAATCATTATTTGCACCACCAAGTGGTTCTTTTATAATATCATCTGCAATACCCATTCCCAGCAAATCTTCTGAAGATACCTTCATAGCATCTGCGGCTATTTGAGATTTTGATGAATCTCTAAATAAGATTGAAGCACAGCCTTCTGGTGAAATTACAGAAAACCAAGTATTTTCTAAACAAATTAATCTATCCGATACACCAATTGCTAATGCACCTCCAGATGCACCCTCTCCAATAACAATCGATATAATAGGTGTTTTTAATACAGACATCTCAAATATATTAGTAGCAATAGCTTCAGCTTGTCCTCTCTCTTCTGCACCTATACCTGGATAAGCACCTGGCGTATCTATTAATGTTAAAACTGGTATATCAAATTTTTCAGCTAATTTCATAAGTCTAAGAGCTTTTCTATATCCCTCAGGTCTAGTCATTCCGAAATTTCTTTTTACTTTTTCTTTTGTTCCTCTGCCTTTTTCCTGTGCAATTATCATGACACTATTTGAACCTATTTCTCCAATACCGCATATAATTGATAAATCATCTGAAAAATTTCGATCACCATGTAGCTCAATCCAATTATCCGTAATCCTACTTATATAATCACTGCTGTAAGGTCTATTAGGGTGTCTAGCAAGTTGAACCTTTTGCCATCTAGATAGATTTGAATAAATTTCTACTTTTTTGCTATTAAGCTGCTTTTCTAACTGGGAAATACTTTGAGCAACATCAATTCCAGTAGAAATAGATGATTTCTTTAGTGATTCAATTTTATCAACTATTTTCTTAAGGGGTTCCTCAAAATCTAATAAAAATTCATTCATATGAAGTATTAGGGTTCATTATTTTCAATAGAAAAATATTAGTTTTAATTAAAATTTTAAACAATTTTTTTACAAAATAATAATTTTTATAATATTTGTCATATTTATCAAAAAAGATATAAAACGATTTAAAAAACTCTAAGTTTTTATTAACATTAGAGTTTATAAAACTCCTACTCTTAAAATGAATAATTTTGGTTTCAGGGACATAGACTATTTTATATCCTTTATCTTTTACTCTCAAACAAAAATCAGTATCTTCAAAATACAAAAAAAATCTTTCATCAAAAATTCCTACCTTAGATATAATATTTTTTCTAAACATCATGCAACAACCACTAACTGAATCCACATAAGCAACTTTATCTGTTTTCATATAGGTATAGTTATACTTACCAAAAATTTTAGTTTTATAAAAAATCTTATCCAATCTAAAAAACTTTGTACATAGTATGTCGTAAGTAGGGAAATGTCTTTTAGAAGAGACTTGATACGTATGATTTTTGTTTAAAACTTTACAGCCTACAACACCATAATCAGGATTGTTATCTAAAGATGAGGATAAAATATCAATAGTTTTATTTTCAATTATAACATCTGGGTTTAAAAGTAAGATTTTATCACCTTGAGCATGAGAAATACCTTTGTTGACAGCATTTGCAAAACCAATATTAGAATTATTATAAATTAATCTTATTCTTTTGTCTGGTTTTAGATTAAAAGGAACATCTGAATTATTATCTATAACTATTAATTCATACCTAACTTTAATTTCTAAAGTTAATATACTATTAATTAATCTCTTTAAATAATCACTTGAATTGAAATTTACAATTACGATAGATATCATTTTATTGAACCAAAAAACTTTTTAAGTCTTAGAAATGGGACCATATAGATAGCTTCAAAAATAATTTTTTTTGACATTTTTGATTCCCCTACGGTTCTATCACAAAAAATAATTGGTATTTCAGATATTTTAAATTTCTTGCACCATGTAATGAAATTCATTTCAATTTGAAATGAGTAACCTGAAGATTTTATTTTATCAAGATTTATAGATTTCAGAACCTCTATATTATAACACTTGAAACCACCGGTAGAATCTTTGATAGGTAAGCCAGTTATTAACCTTGAATAAACATTAGCAAAGTAACTCAAAAAGAGACGACTTAACGGCCAATTAACAACATTTATTCCTGATTTATATCTACTACCAATAACTAAATCATATTTTGAAGATTCATTTAATAATTTAGGAATATCATTGGGATTATGAGATAAGTCTGCATCAATTTGAATAACTTTATTATATCCTTCGTCAATTGCCCATTTAAAACCTGAACAATATGCAACTCCCAGTCCTTCTTTTTTTGATCTATTCAATATGAACAAGTTTCTATAATTTGATTGTAATTCTTCAACTATTTTCCTAGTACCGTCAGGGGATGAATCATCAACAACTAGTATACTATATTCTTTATCAATAATAAATATTTTTTTAACAATTTTTTTTATTGTCTTAGATTCGTTATACGTTGGTATGATAACTAGTACTTTCATTATGAATTATATATTCTCATCAAACTATATTCACTAGAATACAAATCAATTTTTAAATCGTTAACGATTTTATTACAATTTAAAAAAGACTTCTTAGGCCTCTTAGCAACTTGTTTTAAACTAGAGGTTTTGATTGGATTTATTAGATTTCTATCTAATCTAAATATCCTTGAAATCAATAATGCAAAATCATACCTACTAATAACATCTTCACTACCAAAATGATAAACTCCATTGTATTCAACAAACAAAGAAGATAAAATTACCTCAACAAGATCTGTAACATATACAGGATTACTGATTTGGTCGTTAACTACATTTATTTCATTTTTTTCTTTTAGAGAATTTACAACCCATGACAAGAAGTGATTTTCATTTAAATTTGACGAATATAAAACATTTGGTCTTATTATTAGATAATTTGAGTTAGAACCCATAAGTAAATTATCAGCTTCAAGCTTTGTTTTACCATAATAATTGATAGGTTCTTTCATATCATTTTCTTTATAATTACCATTTTTTCCATCAAAAACATAATCTGAAGAAATATGAATCATTTTAGAATTTTTAGACATACACTTTAGTAAATTCATCAATCCTTTAACATTCACATTTCTTGCTATTTGCTTATTTGATTCACATGAATCTACATTGGTAAATGCTGCACAATTTATAACAAAATCAGGCTCAAAATTTTTAAATATACTATACATCATATCAAAATCAGTAATATCTAAAAAATTATTTCTACTGGATTTAGGTAGAGCTAACACATCAAATAATTCATTGAGTCGATTTGATAGCTCTGAACCTAATATTCCACCACTTCCTGTTATAAGAACTTTTTTCATTTACTTAAAGCATACATCCATTATTTTTAAAATCTGTGAGCTTTTTCACCATTTCATCATCATTTAATGAAAAAATTTCTGCACATAAAACAGCTGCATTTATAGCACCAGCTTTACCCATTGAAACAGTAGCAACGGGTACGCCCTTAGGCATATTAACTGTTGACATCAATGAATCTAGACCATCCATCATTCCTCCAGGCAAAGGTATACCTATTACTGGTAATGTTGAATGAGCTTTTAGAGCCCCAGCCAGATGAGCTGACATTCCAGCCGAACCAACTAAAATACTGTATCCATTTTCTCTTGCTTCTGATGCAAATTTGCCAACTTCTTTAGGATTTCTATGAGCTGACATCACATGTATCTTAGCATTAATGGCAAAATGCTCATAGTACTGCATGGATGGTTCTATTAATGGTAAATCAGTTTTACTACCCAAAAGTATTGCAACTTTATTATTCATTTTTTCTCCTTTTTAAGTTTATTTAATTGATTTTAATATTTGTATCTCAAGCTCTTTTAACAATCTTATTTTTGGCTTACCTGGATTATTAACAAACCCACTAATTAATAACATGGTATTGTCCATTTCATTAAATTTAGCAAAAGCTATAAAAGGTCCACCAGTATCCGATTGTTTTTCTTCATATAAACCCTGTATTTTAATAATATCATCAGATATGTATGAAATATTTTTATAATAATCCGTGATAATAACATTTTTCATGTTTTCCGAAACAGATAAATTAAATGCATCCCATAATTCAACTTCTGTCACATTAGTAATTTTATCAAAACATATCCATCTATACGGATAACCTCTTCCAATCCAAAGAAAATCATTAATTTCTAGTTTATCTTTAATCACCAAAAAATCTTTTTGAATAGACGAATTAATATTAAAATGATTATTTACTAATAATTCCAATTCTTCATTTGTACCATTTCTATAAATATAATTTTCTAAACTTAGGTTGATCTTTTCATTTACATTATTAATTATCCAATCACTACTTGAAAGAACATCATTTTTAAATTTAATTGAATCACTTAGTGAAACTATAAACAGGTTTTGATTTTTTGCATAAACATCTGAAAGACTAAATAAATTTTGCTCGTAATTAATTTTAAATTTACCAACAAGTCTATCAATTGTTGAATCAGGAGGATTATCGAGACTTAAAAATAATATATTTTTATAACCAAGGTAGTATTTAAATTTGTTAGGCTCTACCCATTTAACAGAATAAATAGGTTCTTCTGATGGAGTATTTATGACCTCACCAAATATTTCATTTACATCATAATATATAATATCCTTATCCTTTTCGGAAGTAATGATGATAATTTCATTAAATTCACCCTTTGATTCAGGTAACCTTCCACAAGAAAATAAAAAAATAAGTAGTGTATATATTAAATTCTTTTGCATACGTATAAAATTGATGAAGATTTCTCTTTTTTTAAAAAAATCACTGTTAGTGATTTAAGTAAGATATATATCTTTTTTAAAAAATTATTATCTTTTGATACTAAAACATTGAAAAATGTATCCTGGATCATCGTGTAGTATTTTACTACTTCGAAATTTTGTTTTTCAAGCAATCTTTTGATAGAATCAGGGGTAAAATGATATAAATGTCTAGGTATATCATAAGCAGGCCAATTATACTTCATATATTTTCGTTCATAAGCTAAAAAATTTGGAATGGCTATATAAAGCATACCGTTCTTATCTAAATGTTTATTGATAGTTTCAAAAACCTGATTAACATTATGCATATGCTCTAGTGAATGCCAAAGCGTAATGACATCATATTTTTCATTCAAATCACTAATTGACAATGTATCACTTTCTGAAAAATATGGATCATAATTAAATGCATTCTTGCCTTTATTTTTTAAAAATTCACAAAACGCCCCGGAGCCTCCACCAATATCTAAAACTGAATTAATTTTTCTAGAATTTTTTTCAATAATTTTTAATTTCCATTTAAATGTAAATTTTTGAACAAATTTATATAAGCTATAAAAGAAAGATTTAGATTCAATTAAATGAGGAACATACTTATTGTTATAATACTTTGAAATTTCTTTACTATCAGGCCTAGGATTCAAATAAATAAAATCACATTCACACTTTACAAGATTGAATATATCATCTGAATTAGATTTTTGGAAAGATATATGGTCAACAAATTTATCTTTATTGCAAATAATGCAATTAATTATTTCCATGAGCTTTAATTTATCTTCTTTCTAAATATATACATAAAATATGAAGATGATAAAATCATGAATAAAGATATGAATTGAGCTCCTGATAGACCCATTGCATATTCTGGATTTAATCTTAAAAATTCTATTATAAATCTTGCTAAACCAGCCAAAAATAAATATTCCAACATGACATATCCTTTTATGGAATTTGACCTTCTTATTTTAGTCAAATAAAAGAAAAGAACTAAATAAATTAATGATTCATAAATTTGTGTTGGATGTACATTTATAATATCTCCAGAATTGTATAACAATTGAAATTCTTCAGAATTAAATACACTTGGATAATTATATCTAAAACTTTCATAAGTTGTAGGTGGTAGACCATTCTTAAAGCTTACTGACCAAGGTAGTGAACAATGGGTTCCATAACAATCACCTACTAAAAAGCAACCAACTCTTCCAATTGAATGGCCTAGCGCAAGGTAAGGTGCTACCCAATCAGATACCGTTAACCACTTTAAATTATTTTTTTTAATATAATAGGTAACAGAAATCATACCACCAATTAAACCGCCTAGAAAAACCAAACCGGCACCAAATTGATTAAATCCTGATAATGTAAGGGATAAATCAAAAGTAAAAATCCCTCTAAAAATATTAAACATGCCATTTAGATTTGAAAAATCAGAATGAAAGATAGCTCTTTCTAAAAGATAATATGTTTTTGATCCTACTATACCACCAAAAGCCGCATAAAATATAATATCTTCACCGATACTTGGATCTTCGTTAATTGATTGCAAATACTTCTTAAGTAAATGATTACATATTAAAAATGCAAGCATTAACATCAATCCATATGATGTTATTTGTAAGGATTCATATTCAAATAATATTGGATACATAATTAAGTGTTATAAATTAATGGTAATGAAACTAAAATAAAATCATAACTTATATGTGTCATAACAGAAATTCCAAATCCTCTATATATATATATAACACCTAAAACAAATCCTCCAATAAATCTAATAATAAATGTATTAAGCTGAAAGATGTCAGCATTGTTTCCTATATAGTGAAATAATGAAAATAGTAGAGAGGAAACAATTAAAGATATAAAAATTTGTATAAGTGCTTTGTCCTTTAAAATTGAACCTAATAAAGTAAATAAAATGGAAAAAATAAATAATCTAAATAATATCTCCTCCCAAATTCCTGCTCCGATGCAAAGATATAAATTTAAGAGCAAATTATCTTGATATAAATATTTTGGAGTATTAAAAATACTTGAATTATTTAATAAAATAAGCATTAAAAAACCTAATAAAATACCTTCAATAAGCATTATTATTAAAAAATTATATTTAATTGGAAATTTATTTTTTTCAGACTTATTAACAAAAAAAATAAAAAACAAAACTGCCACTAATGTTAATGCATAGAATTGATCAGCAACAGATCCAAAGATATTGAAAAAATCACGAATAATAACATCAGCTGAATTTCTTATTTGGTAATTTTCACCAACAAAATAAAAAAAACAAATCAATTCATATAAAACTAAAAAAGGAATTATAAATACTAGGCTAACTATTACATTTTTTGAATTATTGAAGTAGTTATTTTTATTAGTTGTCATTATCACTTTTTAGAATTGCAAGAAATGCTGATTGTGGAATTTCAACATTTCCAATCTGCTTCATTCTTTTCTTACCTTTCTTCTGTTTTTCAAGAAGTTTTCTTTTTCGTGATATATCACCACCATAGCATTTAGCTGTAACATTTTTTCTTACCGCCTTAACGGTTTCTCTTGCAATTACTTTATTACCAATAACGGCTTGTATAGGAATTTCAAATTGTTGCCTATGGATTTCTTTTTTTAACCTTTTACACAATTTTGAACCTTGGGAATAAGCATGTTCAAAGTGGACGATGATACTTAATGCATCAACAATCTCTCCAGAAACTTTCATATCAAGTTTTAATAATTTTGCAATTCTTTCTTCAATAATTTCATAGTCCAGCGATGCATACCCTTTAGTAATTGATTTTAAACTTTCAAAAAACTCAAAAATAATTTCCGCTAAAGGTAACTCAAAAATCATTTGAACTTTTTCAGTTGATAAATAGTTTGTTGATAAATATATTCCTCTATGAGAATTACATAAATTCATTAATGGGCCAATATAGGTTTTTGGTGTTATAATTTCAGCTTTTATATATGGCTCATATATGGATTCAATGTACTGAGATTCAGGCATATCAGAAGGATTGCTAACCCTTACTTTTTCACCGTTTTTTAAAATAATATTGTAAATTACATTAGGTGATGTAGATATTAAATTTAAGTTAAATTCTCTCTCAAGTCTTTCCTGTATAATTTCCATATGAAGTGGTCCCAAAAATCCACACCTAAAACCAAAACCTAGAGCTAATGATGTATTAGGTTCGTATGATAAGGAAGAATCATTGAGTTTTAGCTTATCTAAACTTACTCTTAATTCTTCAAAATCTTTAGACTCAACAGGGTATAATCCACTAAAAACCATTGGTTTAATAGGTTTATATCCAGATAAAGGTTTAGAAATTGGATTTGACTTATCTGTAATTGTGTCACCGACTTTAATTTTAGATACATCCTTAATATTAAGAATAACATAACCTACATCGCCAGATTTTAAGAATTTTGTTGATTTTTTCTTTAATTCCAATACTCCGACATCAATAACATCACAAAAATTATCATACTTAAAGAACTTTATAATACTTCCTTTTTTAATTTCACCGCTGATTATTTTTACGTATATAACTACGCCTCTATATTGATCAAAATAGGAATCAAAAATCAAACCGCTTAATTTATTTGTACTGGGCTCTGATGGAGAAGGTATTTTTTCAATGATTTTTGAGAAAATACTTTTAACCCCTTCACCTGATTTAGCACTGATGGCTAAAATTTCATTTTCATCTACTCCTAAAAGTTCTTTTACTTGTGACTTTGTCTCATTGATATTAGAATTTGGCATATCTATTTTGTTAAGAATAGGAATAATTTCTAAGTTTGAATCAATTGCCAAATATGTATTTGATACTGTTTGCGCTTCTACACCTTGAGTTGCATCGATTAAAAGCAATGCACCCTCACATGCAGCCATACTCCTAGATACTTCATAAGTAAAATCAACATGGCCAGGGGTGTCTATAAGATTAAAAATATAATTTTCATTTGAATTTACTACTTCCATCTGAATTGGATGAGATTTAATTGTAATTCCTCTTTCTTTTTCTAAATCCATATCATCTAAAACCTGGGCATCTAAACCTTTTGTATCAATTGTACCTGTTATCTCTAGCATTCTATCAGCTAGTGTAGATTTGCCGTGATCAATATGTGCTATAATACAAAAGTTTCTTATTTTTTTAACATCTCTATGCATAGTAGTTATTTGAATTTAGGTTTCTCCCTTTTTAAAAAAGCTGATAAACCAGCACTTGAATCTTCGTGCTTAAAAGAATCACGAAATAAATCTGATTCTATTGTATAAGACTCACCATTATCAGAACTATTAATTGAAAATAATGTATTTTTTATTGCATTAGGAGAATTTTGACAAAAACTTTTTACCTCTTTGATGACTGATAGCAGAAAATTTTGCAATGGAAAAACCATATTAACTAAACCTATTCTATAAGCTTCATCACTATTGATAGTGTTACCTGAAATTAAAAGTTTAGTTGCATTACCCAATCCAATTAACTTTTTAAGATTTACGGTTCCTCCCCATCCTGCAATTATTCCAAGTTTTACCTCTGGCTGTCCAAAAATTGAATTTTCTGATGCATATCTTAAGTGACAAGCAGATGCTATTTCACATCCACCACCTAGTGCATAACCATTTATAGCCGCAATTATTGGTTTTTCAAAAGAATTTATTAATTTTACTAAATCTTGTCCCAAAACCGAATAGTTATATGCTTCTTCAGGACTATAAGTGCTCATTGATTTAATATCGGCTCCTGCAATAAAAGCTTTATTTCCTGCTCCTGTTAAAATAATAGATAAAATATTACTATCATTTTTAACATGATTTAAGATATTTGTAAGTGATTTCAATATATCAATATTAACAGCATTTAAAGATTTTTCTCTGTTAATGGTAATAATTAATATTTGTTTTTTTTCAATACCTAGATTAAAGGTTTCCAATAAAAGGTTATCATTTTTAAGTGAAAATTTATAGTTATTTAAATCTTCAGTCATGGTTCTATGCCCTCCAAAAGGTTTTACTAAATAATATCATTACAGTAAATATTTCTAACCTACCCAATAACATACAAAATGTTGACATCCACTTAGCTAATGGTGGAAGATGGCCCCAGCTATCAGTAGGTCCAATATCTCCCAATCCTGGACCAATATTTCCTATTGAGGATGCTGCAATACTTAAAGATGTAATCATATCAAATTCAAAAAAAGAAAAAATTATCGCGGTACCGACAAAAATAAAAATATAAAATAAATAAAAACCTAACGTATTTTTTAAAACTTCATCTGAAACAACAGATTTGCCAATCTTAATAGAATAAACACCTTGGGGATGTATTAATTTTTTTAATTCATAGGATAGATACTTGAATATTAGCATCGTTCTTATAATTTTAATTGCACCAGTAGTAGAGCCTGCTGTGCCCCCAAGAAAAAATAAAAAGAAAATACACATTTTTGAAAGGCTTGGAAAAGATTCAAAATCTGCTGTGGAAAAACCTGTAGTTGTAACAAGCGATGTTGTAGTAAAAATTGCATCTTTCATGGAATTTAGCGACCAATTATAAGAACCATTTAAATTAATATCTAAAAAAAGTGTTAGGCTAATAAAAATAATTATATAAAAGTATATTTTAAATTCTTCATCTTTAAAATAATCAAATTTGCCTTTAGCTAAAAATAAATAATGTAAAGAAAAATTTGTCGCGGCTATTATCATAAATATTATAATAGTTAATTCAATGGTTGTTGAATTAAATGCTGCAATACTAGCATTTTTGGTAGAAAATCCAGCAGTTGCAATGGTTGTAAATGAATGACAAAGAGAATCAAATAAAGTCATGCCCTCAAATTTTAATATCAATGTTTGAAATAATACTAATCCAACATAAATTCCCCATAGTAGCTTTGCTGTCTGTTTTACCCTAGGTGTGATTTTCTCTGCAACTGGACCAGCAACTTCAGCTCTGAAAAGCTGAACTCCTCCAATCCCTAAAATTGGTAAAATTGCTATACTAAATACTATAATACCCATTCCACCAATAAATTGTGTAAAGCTACGCCAAAATAGTATTCCAATAGATAATTCTTCGATCTGAAAAGTAGAACTGTCTCCTAAAACTGTAGCACCAGTTGTAGTTAAACCTGACATCGATTCAAAAAATGAATTTGTAAATGAAAGAGGTGTGCTAGAAAAATAATAAGGAAGTGAAGAAAATAGTACGCATAATAGCCACCCTATAGTAACAATTATAAAACCATCCTTTTCCTTTAAATCGTTTTTTTTATTTTTTCCCAAAAAACGAGTTATTAAATATAAAAGAATTCCTGAAACACAAGTAATAGAAGATGATTTTATAATAGCCATAAAATCAAAGAAATTTCTATCTGAGTAATTAAAAAAGGAAGCAGAAGATAAAGACCATAGCGAGCTAGGTAACATTGAAAGACCCAAAAAAAATATAAGGAAGCTTATTATATTTAAATTTTTGGCTTTAAGCATCTAATGAAAAATATTTTCTACCTTGGAAATGTATTTGGGTTTTAAAAAAACTAAAATTTTATCATTTTCTAAAATTTTTGACTGTGAATTTGGAATAATAACTTTTGAATCCCTTATAACTGCTCCAAGGCAAATTGAATCAGGTATATCATTAATAGTATATTTTCTTCTTAAATATTTACAATTGGGCATTACGTTTAGCTCAATTGAGTCTATATCAATATCTTCAAAACGTGAAATTTCTATTTCTTGTTGATCTGTATGAATGAACTTAAAAACTTCGTTAACTGCAGAGACATTTTTACTTACTATTGCATCTATACCCATTCTTCTAATTGGTTTTATATAGTTTGTTGTAGAAATATGAACAACTACTTGCTTTACACCATAATCTTTGGCTAGTAAGCATGACATAATATTTGTTTGCTCATCTTCAGTAGCAGCAATAAAACAATCCATTTCAAAAATATTCTCAGACTCTAATAATTCTGGGTCTAGCGCATTTCCTACTAGCATTAATGTGTTCGATAAAGAAGCGTTATATTTTTCAGCTTTATTTTTTGACTTTTCAATTAATCTTATATTATAATCATATTCAAGGGATTTAGATAGTAGTCTGCCAAGTTTGCCTGCACCAACTATCATTATATTATTGACGTCAAAGGATGGCTTACCTGATAATTGTTGTATTAGTTCAACATCTTCTGTCCTGGTAACAAAATAAACAACATCATCCTTGTTGTAAATTGTATCTGAATGAGGTACAAAGCTTTCATCATTCCTAAATATTACTGCAGTTTGGTGATTAATAAATGGATTTGCTAACTTCACATTTGATACAGAGCGCCCAACTAATGGAGAAGAGTTTTCTAACTTAATTCCTAATAAAGTGATTTTATCATTATGGAAGTTAACCACTTCAACCGCAGAAGTTCTCCTGATTAGTTTTTCTATTTCTTCATGCGCTGCTTTTTCTGGATGACATACGTGATCAATAAGGAAGTCTTCTGGGCTTAAAATAGAATTTTTATGGCTAAATTCAGTACTACGTAATCTGGCTATAACTTTTTTTGCTCCTAAAGATTTTGCTGTTTTGGATGCAATTAAATTAATTTCATCTAATGAGGTTAATGCTAAAAAATAATCAACATCGGTCATATCAATTTTTTGAAGAGTTCTTTGCGAAGCACCATTACCTAAAACAACCTTTGCATCGATTGCATTTTTAACTTTTAGACATTTATTTTCATTATTATCAACAACAGTTAAAGAATAATCTTCTTTTGCTAAGGATTTAGATAAATTGTAGCCAACTTGGCCTGCTCCAACGATAACAATTCTTAATGACATTTTTTAACCTTTAAGTATAAAAAAAGCCCCTGTTTAGAAAACAGGGGCTCTGTTAAAGAAGTACTAATTCAAAACTGACTATTTAATTAGAGTCATATTGACTGTATCAGTAAAACCATTTGGAGCAGATATTACTGCAAAATATTTACCACTGGCAACTGTACTTGCATCCCAAGAAAATTCATAACCAGAACCTGCGTCTAACCATCCATTATGTAAAACATCTACTTTTCTACCTTGGATGTCATAAACAGCAATTTCAACGTTTCCAGCATTAAGCTCAGCTAAATCAAAAACTATATTTGTTACTGGATTAAAAGGATTTGGATAATTCCCTTTAATCTTACTCTGCTGAGGTAATTCAGTGATAGAAGTTGTGCTTGTAGATTGTAGTGAAACACCATGCTCTCCAGCAACAACAATATTATCACATACACAATTGTCACCTTTAACTTTAATATTTAAAACTTCTTCAACATTATTTGAAGAAACTATTGGCTGACCTGATAAATCGAACATGATAACTCTGACTGAACCATCAGCTCTGAGTCTACTGTACACACTCATGTTAGATCTTACATCATTACTTGAAAAAGAATGGCTAACAGACTCTTCAGTAATTTTGTTATCACATACTAAATCGAACTGTAAACCAAAAACATCTTTCTTTGAATCTAAAGCAACACTGAAATCACTGCTACTTTGTTTAGCTAGTTTTAACACAGCATCAGAAGCAGTCACGAGTGAAAGCATTAATGCACTTGATAATAAAACAATTACTTTTTTCATTTTTGTACTCCTTTTTTTTATAGTCAAATAACTCAATAATAAGTTATGAGAATTTTTTATTAATTACAAATAAATTATATATCATATTTGTAACAAAATATTTCAAATGACTTAAGAAGAAATGCGACAAATTTCCACACCTAAACTTCTTAATTTACTTTCAAAATTTTCATAACCTCTATCAACATGATAAACTCTACTAACATTTGTTGTCCCTTCAGATGCAAGAGCAGCTAATATTAAAGCAGCTCCAGCCCTTAGGTCAGTACACATTACATCTGCAGCTTTTAGTTTATCTACACCATATATAGTTACTACATTATTCTTTAGTTTAATATTTGCACCTAGCCTTATTAGTTCTGGTATATGTGAAAATCTATCATGATATATTCTATCTTCCACAATAGATTCTACATTTGATAAACACATTACAGAAGTCCATTGTGGCTGCATATCGGTTGGGAAACCAGGAAAAACATCTGTACTTATATTTAATTTTTTAATTTCACCAGAAAAATCAATAGTAATTGAGGTTTCTGATGATTCTAATATTTTTAATCCAATGTAAATAAAACTATCCAAAACATTTTTAATATCAGAAATAATTATATTTTTTATGGTTAACTGACTTTTAGTAATTACAGCAGCAGCAATAAAAGTTCCAGCTTCTATTCTATCTGGGATTATCTTATGTTTTATATTTATTGATGACTTGCTATCATTTGGATAAACAGTGAGGTTTTTAGTACCAATTCCATCAATTTTTAAACCCATTTTTACCAAAAAGTGACATAAGTCTGTTATTTCTGGCTCCATTGAAGCGTTTTTTATTGTTAGCTGAGAATTTAAATTAAAGCATCCCATAAGCACATTTCCTGTTGCTCCAACACTAGAAACTTTAAAAATTATATCTGCTCCAGATAATTTTCCAGAAGCCTGAATATATCCATTCTCAAGAATAACATCTGCTCCCATTTGTTCAAATGCCTTTAAATGAAAATCGACAGGTCTAGGTCCCCAGGCGCATCCACCAGGCAATGAAACTGAAGCTTTTTGAAACCTTGATAAAAGTGGACCCAATACATAAAATGATGCTCTCATAGTTTTCACCAAATCATATGGAGCATTTGGATTATTACAATACCTGGTATCAATTTTTAAAGTGTTATTAGATGATGAAATACTTCCACCAATTATTTCTATAAGCTTAATCATTGTCCTTGTATCTCTCAAATCTGGAACATTAGAAATCTCATATAAACCAGGCCTGGCTATTGTAGCAACCATTATAGGTAGCGCAGCATTTTTAGATCCGCTTATTTCAACAGTTCCATTAATTTTTGATGGGCCTTTTATTTTAAAACTATCCATTTTTAATTTTCTTGTAAATATAAATTATAATTAATGATGTAAATCCACCTAATATGTTAATACTAAAGTCATTTAAAGTCAAAGTCCTAGTAGCTGAAAATACTTGTATGCCTTCATCGAAAACAGATAAGACAATTAAACAAAAAAAAATTATAAAAAAAAATAACGAATCAAGTTTTTCATAAAAATAAAGAGATAATAAAAATCCTAATATTAGAAATTCTAAAAAATGTACATATTTAGAGTAAACCCATAAATGTGGACTGAAAGACAGTTCAGCAAGTGATGTAAATATCATTATTAAGAAATATAAAAATAATAAAATAAAATTATTTTTTTTAGATATTTTCATATACTATATATGTTTTATATCAGCATGAACAAAAGCAATAGCATAATTCTTTTCGTGCGATACGGAAATAGAAAAATCAATATTTTGATAAAAATCAATTTCTACGAAAGGAGAAAAATCTTTCTTATTTAGTATTTTTATACACTTAAAAGTGGGAACATGATTGATTCTATCAGAGGAATATAAAGCCTTTTTGACAGCTTCTTTACCAGCAAATTTTCCGCTAAATGAAAGCTCAGGATAAGGTCGTGATAAACAATATTCGATTTCTTTTTTTGAAAAAATCTTATGGATAAATCTTTTATTATTGAGTAATTTTTTTATTCTGGAAACTTGCACAATATCTGTTCCTATAGAAATCATAAAATATTATTCTCACTTTTAACTATTTCAATTATTTCATGAATAGTATCTAATTCATAATCTGCTCCAGAATTTTCAATAATTTCTGTTGAACCATATTTTGCATATGCAGTTTTCATTCCTAATTGATTTGCACCTTTAATATCTCTCTCAGGCCAATCTCCAACCATAAGACAATCTGAAAAATCAATATTTAATAATTTTTTTATTTTTTTGAATGGTTCTTTTGCAGGTTTATGAAAGCCTGTATCATCAAAAGTGACAACTTCGTCAAACATTTTATGAATTTTTAGTATATATAATCTTATCCATGCTTCTCTACTTGGTGCATCTGATAAAATACCTAGCTTTAATCCGAAATTTGATAAGTTAACTAATGTATCTTTAACTCCAGGATATAAAGATAAAGATGCTTCTTTGGCAATTTTATACTCAACAATACCAGAAGCAAGCATTTTATAATCAATTTTTCCTAATTCATTAAAAATAAATTCATTTAAAACTTTTTGATGTTCGTAGCCTTTAGAATTATAAATATTAAAGATTTTTTCAATGGCTTCATCTTTTTCTAAATTTAGCCCATTCTTCTTCATGCCATCAACTGCAGCAGAAATTGCGTTTGATTTCATAGTCATGAAATCCAGCAGAGTGTTATCAATATCAAATATTATAGCCTTAATCATTCAGAGATATCTAATTACAAGCAGGAGATTTATAATGTTGAGCAGCCCAATCCTGTAACTGCTTAACTTGTCTTCTGTCGTATCTTTTAGCTTTTTTAAAGGCATCATCTGCAGCAATTTTATTACAAAGATATACATTTGCAGTAGCTAGTGCAATCAAAGCAGGACCATAATTTCTCTTTAAAGATAGAGCTTGATTTGAATTATCTATCGCAGATTCAAACTTTTGTTCTTCATTGTCAAGAAAAGCTAATTGGGAATAAAGGAAAAAAGATTTTGGATCAACTAATATCCCATCATTTGCATATTTTCTTGCACTATCGTAATCTTTTTCATCTAGGTATATATTTACAAGCAATTCATAAGCTTTGATGTAAGATGAATCAATTTTCAACAAATCAAAAATTTCAGTTTTAGATTTTGGAAATTTTTGTTTCTTGTAAAATAAGTTTGCTAAAGCAAATCTTGCTTTTGTATACGTTGGTTCATTATTAATTGATAGATTAAAGAATTTCTCAGCATCATCAAATGAATTATTTTTTTGATAACAACTAGCAAGTAAATATAAAATTTTATAATTACCTTTTTCAAAATCATTACCTAAACCAAGTTTAAAACTTTCTATTGCAAGATCATAGTCTTGGATTTTCATATACAACTGGCCTAAATAAAAATGTGCTACATTATAATTGTTATCATATTCTGTAGCTTTTTTATAATAAGATAAAGCATTACTTAACTCATCATTAGATGCGCTAGTTTTGCCCAGATTTGTTAAATATTTAGCTATATTGTTAATTTCAGAATCATATTTATTACGTAATTCATTTGCTGCAATGTAACTGGATACAGATAGATCTAGTAAAGTAAAATCTAAAGAATCAAGAGGTGAAGAATTCATATATTTTTTTTTATAAGCGAGACCTAGGCCACCGTGAAACAAAGATATTTTACTAAGATCATCATCTTCTAATATTTTTTTGTATTCTGATATTGCTTCGTCAACGTCTATTTTTTCTAATGTATATTTAGCAGATTTATAGTTTTGTAAAACTTTGGTAAGACTAGCTGATAAATTTTGATAGGTATCTGCACTATCAATTTGTAAAAGTTTATCAAGATAATTTTTGGCTTCATTAAAATTTTCTAGTTTAAATAAAATATTGTAAGATAATAAAAGACATTCCTCTGAAGATAATTCAATACCACCTATACTTAGAATTTCTAATATTGCATCATCATATAATTTATCATTAAAAAGTGAATTTGCTTTTGAACAATCTTCAGCTGAAGAAAAACCTAAAAATGATAAAGTAATTAATAATTTAACTAGTAGCATATTTATATCCTTTCTGATTTACTTTAGTGCTGAAGGCGGGATTTGAACCCGCACGGGATTAATCCCACTGCCCCCTCAAGACAGCGTGTATACCAATTCCACCACTTCAGCTAAATCTTTATTTGATCGTATCTTGAACAGAAGATTCAAATGATTCGACTTCTCCTTGAATAACTGAATTACTTGAGACCGAAGAGCTTGTTTCGTTTGGTCGGGACATTACATTCAATATAATAGCCATAACCATAAACAAAGTTGCTAAAACAGTTGTCACTTTTACTAATAGTTTATCAGCTCCTTCACCTCCGAACGCAGCATCTAGACCAGCGTTCCCTGCAATACCTGACCCCATCCCTCCAGTTTTACTTGATTGCATCAAAATAATTCCAACTAGTAATAAACAAATTAAAACAAAAATAAAAATAACTATATAGTATAAATATCCCAAATTTTTCTCCTTAAAGTTGTTTAAATATTTTATAAAAAGAATCTACTTTTAAAGAAGCACTTCCAATTAGAAAACCATCAACATTATCAATATTTATGATTTGTGAAGCATTGTTTTCATTAACACTTCCTCCATACAATAAGTATATATTACAATTATTTGTATAAATATTATTAATAATTTTTTTTATTAATTTCATATTTTGTTTAATTTCATTGTATCCTGCTGCTTGACCTGTACCTATTGCCCAAACTGGTTCATATGCTATCAAAATATCTTTTTGTGATTTAAAATCGATTTTAGAAAATGCTTTTTTAATTTGCTTGTCTAATATTTCATCAGTTAGCTTAGCCAGCTTTTCATCTAATGTCTCACCTATACATAAAATTGGAATCATTTCTGAGTTATAAACCTCTTTCATTTTTAATGAAACAGATTCATTTGTCTCATTCAGTAACTCTCTTCTTTCAGAATGACCAATAATTACATATTTACAATTATGTGAGGTTAACATGTCAACTGATATTTCTCCTGTCAATGAGGGATTGTTTAAATATGAAACATCTTGAGCACCGAAACTCAATTGAGAATTAAATCTATCAAATAAAAATAACGAATCATATGATGGACATATTACTAATTCACAGCTATTAGGTGATAAATCTTTTTGTGTGATTTTTTTTAAGAAATCATTTGATTCAACAAAATTTTTGTTCATCTTCCAATTTGCAACACATATTTTTTTTCTAATCATTGTTTCCCCATGATTGTACAAGTTCAAGTTTTTCTCCACTAAGAAGTTTTAAAGAAGCTCCTCCACCTGTTGAAATATGTGTAAAATTATTACTCAACCCAAGTTCAATTATTGCACTCACAGTGTCACCACCTCCAATAATAGAAGTTAATTTATTGTTTGAAGATAAATTTGATATAAACTCAGCTAATTTAGCAGTACCATTTTTATATAAATCTATTTCAAAAAAACCCATTGGACCATTCCAAATTATTTTTTCTAAAGATTTAATTTCATTTAAAAATAAATCTATTGTTTTACTACCAATATCAAGACCAATATCATCTTGAGCAAAATCATTTATACTTTTTTCCTCAATATTAGATGAACTACTAATTTCTTTTGAGCAAACAAAATCTTCAGGAAGAAAAATTTTTGTTTTTGAACTTATTGATTTTTCAAGTGTGTCTTTTGCAATACCTAACATTTTTTTTTCAAATAAACTATTTCCAATTTTCTTATTCATTGATTTAAGAAAAGTAAAAGACATACCTCCACCAATAAAAATAGAATCAGCTTTATCTATGAAATGATTTATCATACCTAGTTTTGTAGAAACTTTAGCACCACCTAAAATAATACCAAATTTTTTATTTAATTTCAAATTCGTCAGACAATTGAATTCTTTATCCATAAGGAAACCAAAACATTTTTTTTTAAAAAAATTAAGAATTGATGAATTAGAAGCGTGAGATCTATGTGAAGTTCCAAAAGCATCATTTATATAAATTTCAGCATGTTGAGATAATTTAAATGCAAAAGTCTCTGAATTATTTAATTCTCCTGAATGAAATCTTAAATTTTCTAATAGATGTATTTCTGTAGGATTTAGGTTTTTTGAAATATTTATTGATTTTTTTGAAATACAATCTTTTGAAAAAATTACGTTATTCTTATCAAAATATTTTTTTAAATAAAGATAAATTGGATGTAGAGATAGATTACTTTCATTAGATTTAGGCCTACCTAAATGAGACATAATTATAATTTTTGATTTTTCTTTAATGCAGTACTTTATTGTTTTCATTGATGCCTTCAATCTAAAATCGCTTGAAATTTCATTTCCGTTAATTGGAACATTGAAATCTACTCTAATAAGTACCCTTTTTCCTCTTAGATCTATTTGATTTATTTTTTTTATTTTATTCAATCAATTTCCTCATAATCAACATCTATGATATCACTATTTTTTTTATTATTAGATTTGTTTTTAAAATATGGTAAAATAAAAATATTTATGAAAGATCTTAATACCAAAAAAATAAAAACTAATAGTAAAAATTTAAACATTTATAATTTTAAACTTTTATTAGGATTATAGTATTTAGTACCATTAATGGGTTTTTGAATAATATTTAAAATTTCGTTCAAATCATTTTTATCATTAACAAAATCTATATCATTTGTATTTATAATTAGTAAGGGTGATTTGTCATATCTGAAAAAAAATTCATTATAAATTTGATTTAAGGCATCAATATAATTCCAATCCATATTTGACTCATAATTCCTACCTCTACTTTTGATATTCCTCATAAGCCTATCTGTATCTGATTGAAGAAAAATAATTAAATCAGGATTAATCATATTTTTTTCTAAAATAAGTGCAACATTATCATATAAATTCATCTCCTTTTCACTTAAGTTTAATGAAGCAAAGATTCTATCTTTCATAAACATATAATCAGAAACAATTGATTTAGTAAATATATCTATTTGTTGAAAGTCTAATTGCTGCTTATATCTCGAAAGTAGAAAAAAAAGCTGAGTTTGAAAAGCATACCTTTCAGGATCTTTATAAAATTCTGAAAGAAATGGATTATCTTCAAACTCCTCTAAGATAAGCTTGCACTGAAGTTTTGCAGCGAGAATTTTAGATAAACTTGTTTTTCCAACTCCAATACTTCCTTCAACTGCTATATGGTATGCTTTCTTCATATATTTTTTTTATATAGTTTAATATCATCTTTATTGATTTCTAATAGTGATAACAATGATGAAATTGTTTTTTGAGTACCTGGTAATTTATAATTAGGCTGTATATCTGTCCAAGGTTTTAATACAAAAACCCTTTCGATGGATTTAGGATGCGGAATTTCTAATTCATCAAATGATATAATTTGATTTCCATAAGACAAAATATCAATATCTATTACCCTTGGATTGTTATGTGAATTTTTGAGAGATCTTCCAAAATAAGATTCAATTTTTTTTAAATCTTTTAAAAGTTGAAGAGGTTTAATATTTGTCTCTATTAAAACTACTGCATTTAGAAAATTTGGCTGATTTGTATTATACATTGGCTTAGTTTCATAAATACTAGATGTATCAATTAAAATTAATTTTGAATGTTTTTTTATTAAGTTAATACATTCTATAATATTATTTAACCTAGAGCCTAAGTTCGAACCTAATGATAAAAAAATATGCTTCAATTAAAATATTTTCTCTACATTAATTTTTTGTTTTCTGCCATCAACATTAACAATTTTTGTAATTGATAAAAGTCTACACTTAAAATCGTAATCCTTAAATTCTAAAATTAAATAAGAATGTAAATCTTCAACTAACTTTTCAAGTAAAAAGTACTTTTTGAAACCACTATCTTTTGCCTCGATAAATTTTCTTATAATTTTTATTACATCCATATAATCTAAAACATAATTAATACTATCTGAAGATGGTTCAATGAATTTATTTTTTTTGCAAGTATATGATAAGTCTATAAAAAAATTTTGTCCAAATTTTCTTTCTTTTTCGTAAACACCATGATATCCAAAAGCTTTAATATCTTTTAAGTTAATTTTTATCATTTTTTTTTCATTAAAACAAATACTTCATTATCTACTCTAGGTTTTATACTTAGGCTTGATTTTTCACATTTTATTATGTCATAATATTTTTCAAAATCTCTTAGAGTTTTAGGCAGATTTACTCCGAACGGAGGGCCATCGTCGTTTAAAATCTTGTTTATTGGAAGTAAAATAGCAACAAATAGTCCATCAGTTTTTAAAAGCTCTGATGATTTCTGAATATATTTTAATCTTTTATTAGGATTAATAGCACAAAAAAAAGTGTATTCAAGGATGATATCAATTTTACCATTGAGATTTTTTAATTTAAAAAAATCTTCGCATATTAAATTTAGTGAAGTATTTAAATCCAATGCTTTATTCTTTATATGAGATATTGCTTTCATAGAAAAATCAACAGCAAATACATTATGATTTTTTTTTGATAAAAACAAAGCATCGTGGCCTTTTCCTGCCCCAGGAATTAAAATATTTTTTTTAGACTTAAACTTTTTAAAAAAATTTACAAAAATAGGTGTAGGCATTCCAATATCCCATCCTATTTCATTTTTGCTATACTTATTATCCCAATAGCATGGATTCTCAGAATTATCTTTTATTGGTTTCAATTCTATTTAAATAAGACTAACATTTTCTGCTTCGTCACCTCTTTGAGTATGAGTAATATCAAACTTTACTCTCGATCCAACACTAACTTTAATGCCTTTTCTTAAATTAGAAATATTCAGAAAATAATCGTAACCATCATCACCTTCTATGAATCCCCAACCTCCATTAGAATTCCAATTTTTAATTGTGCCAAAGTTCATTGTTTCCCTTTATTTTTTAAAACCAATATCTAAATCAAATTCTGATGGAAAATCAAAGCCTTCTCTATCTGGATAATGCATAATTGAAATTATATACTCCCATCTCAATAAAAAATTAGCATCAACTTTTTCTCTTTTAATTTTGTTTTCTGGGAGAGGCTTACCATTTTTGTCTTCAGTCTTAGAAAGAATTATTCCAGGATGCTTTAACCATAGTCCTAATCTATCAATACCTATTATCAAAAAGTGGCCTATGGTATCTTTAATTCCTAATTCTTCAAGTTGATTTGAGCTTTTGAAAGATATTAATACGATATCACCTATAGCATCTTCAATTTTAAACATATTAAGCTATTCTAGCTGCTCATTAATTTCTTTAATTGCATCTTTTATATCAGAAATTTCTTTTTTAATAGCTCTAGAATCTCTTTTGGTCTGAGTTTTCACTCCACTGATTTCGTCTTCTAGTTCTTCAAGCTGGTCTTGTACTTCTGAAAATTTGTCTTTCATGTCTCTAATAATTTTATTAATTGATAAATCTACTTTTGTAAAAGCATTATTTACCGAATCAACTTTTGAGTCATATGCTTTTAAATGAGAATCAAATTCGTCTCTCAAAATTTGTAAATGTTTTTTTGTACCAATTAATTTCTTATCAATCCTATCAATTAATTCATTAGTTTCTGTAACATCAGCTATTCTTTCATCATCTCTCTCAACAATATTATCCATTTTATCAACTCTACTAGGATCTACTATAACCATGTACATAGCACCAGCAATAAACATAACGACAACAACAATCCATATAGCTCTATCTTTTAAAATATCCATATTAAATTCCTTTTATTTTTGAGATTCTACTTCTTCAATTTTCTTTTGCCAAATTGAATCATCAAGTTCAATTTGAGATTCTTTAGGGGGTATGCTCCCTTCTTTTATCATTGAATACATTTTTTGACGATTATTTTCTTTATTTTTTAATTCATCAAAAGCAGCAACCATTTCTGCATTAAATTCCTCAATAGTTCTTTTAATTCTAGAATTTAATTCATCCATTAATATTGGACCATAAGAATTGTTTATACCTTCTAATAACCCAGATAAGGATTCTTCAATAAATTTATTTTGTCCATCTTTAGTTTTTAAGTCAATATCCATAATAAATAGTAATAATTTTTTATTAATTTACATTTCTTCATCATTTAAATCTAACTCATTTTTATATTCATCTTCATTTTTACTGTTTGAAGATGTAATTAAATCAGAAATTATATCATAATTATTAATAATGTAGCTAAAAAGCAAAGTTATTAAAATAGCATGAAAAATAAAACCTAAACCTATTAGCAAACCACATATTGATGAAAAAATTAATTTAAACTTATCCAAAATAGAATCATTAAAAAAATTCGCTAGCAATGTATGATTTATACCAAGAAAAATTATTGCTGGAACAATATTATTATCCTCGTACGAGAATATAGCAATTACAGATGCCATAAGTAAGGAATTAACCGAAGTATAAAACTGAAGAGAGGATGTTGATTCCTTATCAGAATTATATCCTATAACATAACCAGCACCAAGTGAAATAATTATTTTAAATATATATGATATTAATGCGAACATAATATAATCTAATTTATTTTGACTTTAATAATATAACTATTTTACAGTTTTCAATCTTAAACTTAATTTTGAAATATTTATTAACGCATACGCTGGAGTACCTAAAACATTATAATCAGGTACAAAGCCCCAAAACCTAGAATCATAGCTATTGTTACGATTATCTCCAACCATAAAATAGAAATCGTTATTTAATACAATAAATTCATCATCATTAATTTTCTTTCCATTTAATAATAAATTTTGCTTAATAAAATCTTTATTTCTAGATAATTCATCTTCAATATCTTTTGACCATGGGTTCACTAAATTATTTCTTTTTCTTTCAGCTTCAAGTTTTCTTTTATAAACAAGTTGTTCTTTTTCCTGCTTATCCGGTATACGATTGCCATTTAAATCCTCATATGGTATGATAGAACCTAAAATTTTATATTTAATTAATCCTTTTAATCTGCTGATTTGAAGTGGATCATTTAAATCAATTTTATATTTACCAATTCTAAGTTCATAACCATCCATCAGTAATAATGTCAAGAAAGACTCCCAATTTGTAATTTTACTCAAATCAATTTTCATACCTTCAAAAGGAACAATAAATTCATTAATATTATCAGAATTTCCATAATCCCATTTTCCGTTACTGTTAACATCGTGAATATTTTCAAATTTATCAATAAGTTGGTCATATTCTAAATTTCTATTTACATCAATAAATTCTTCAGACCTAAAATCTGGATAAATAGTTGATGAAAACCATGTTTGATTAGATTTATAAATTTTAATCGTATCTGCTTGTGGAGGAAAATTATTTTGTCTCAAAAAATCATACGAAAAATCGCCAAACTTTTCAGTAAACTGTCCTTCATCAGGCATGGTATTTAATTCTCCATTGATATAAATTAATCCTTCATTAATATTAATTTTATCGCCTGGAAGACCAATGCATCTTTTAACATATTTTTGCCAAGGGTCTCTCGGAAATTCGAAAATAACAACATCATTATTATTAATTTCTTTAAATTTTGGTAATCTATAATGTGGTATAAAAAATCCAATCCTTGTATAAGGTATACCAATCCAGTTTGGAGTTCTCATTCCATAAATAAACTTATTACCTATTAGCATATCACCAATAAGAATAGTTTTTTCCATTGAACCTGTAGGAACAACATAAACTTCTATTAAGCATGTCTTAATAGTCAAAGCAATAATAATCAAAGTTATAAGTTCTTTAAATTCTTTAATTTTCTTTTTCATGATTAATAGGCCTTAGAGACTCCTCCTCTTCGGCTATCAGATGTGGAATATTTTAGCCCGGTTCCATCTATATATATGCAATTAGCTTCACCTATTGAAGATCTTTCACTAACTTTATGTCCATACTTCTCTAGTCGACTAATAACTTCAGGTGAGAAATAATTTTTCTCAACCTGTATGACATCCGGTAACCATTGGTGATGGAACCTTTTTCTACTAACCGCTTCCTTAAGCGGCATATTAAAATCAATCAAATTAATCAAAATTTGAGCTACTGACGTAATGATTGTTGAACCTCCTGGTGTTCCTAATACATAAATAAGTTCATTATTTTCATTCTCAACTATTGTAGGAGTCATAGAACTGAGCATTCTCTTATTAGGTTGAATAGAATTTGCCTCATTACCAACAAGGCCATATAAATTTGGATAACCTGGTTTAATAGAAAAATCATCCATTTCATTGTTTAAAAGGAAACCTGCATTATCAACGGTTATTCCATTTCCAAACCAACCATTTACAGTTGTAGTTAAGCTAACTGCATTTCCATACTTATCTACAATTGAAAAATGCGTAGTTTCTTCTGACTCATTCCAAAAATCTATATTACCATGACCAATTTTTTTACTGGGAATAGCTTTTTTCATAGATATTGTAGAGAACCTATCATCTGCATATTCTTTTGAAATAAGTTTTTGTAAAGGTACATTGATAAAATCGGAGTCACCTAAAAATTCTGCTCTATCAGCATACGACCTTTTCTCAACTTCAGATAATAAATGAATAAATTTTGCACTTCCTACTTCAAATTCAGATAAATTTACATTCTCAATCTGGTTCAAAATATTTGATAGAGTAATCCCCCCAGATGATGGTAAAGGCATCGAGTAAATAACATGATTTCTATAATTAATTTTTATTGGCTCTCTTTCAATTGCCTTGTAACTTTTCAAATCCTCATAAGAAATAATTCCTCCGACACGATTCATGCAGTCAACAATATAATCTGCAGTTATTCCGTTATAAAATTCATTATAACCATACTTCGCTATCCTTATTAGAGTATGAGCTAAATCACTTTGGATAAAAAGCTCATTTAATTTATAAGGCTCGTTATTTTTTGTAAATATTTTTTTAGATTCCGCATCTTGAGATAAAAAATTACTATACCTTGGTGAGTTTAATAATTTAAAATTATGATAATCTAAACTAAAGCCATACTTTGCAAGCTGAATAGATGGATATAGCAGTGATTCCCAAGACATTGTCCCATATTTTTCATGAGCATATCCTAATCCATAAACAGTGCCAGGAACTCCACAAGCTTTACCAGAATATTTACTCATACCCTGAATTACTTCCAACTTGTCATCAAGAAACATATCTCTATTAGATTGTAAAGGAGCTGTTTCTCTAAAATCTATAGATGTAACCTCACCATTGGAGAATCTTATTACCATAAATCCTCCACCACCTATATTACCTGCACTTGGATGTACAACAGATAAAGCAAATCCAACAGCCACTGCAGCATCAATTGCGTTTCCGCCTCTTTGAAGTATTTCTATTCCAATATTGGATGCTTCTTTTTTTGATGATGCAACTGCTCCGTTGTAGCCTATTGCATCTGATATTTCAAAAGAAACTAAATAATTAAATATAAAAAAAATACTAATACACTTTTTCATCATATAAAATTTTAAAAGACGGTTTATTTTTTGGTTTAAATTCAACTAAAATTACATTAAAAATAACTTTTTTAGTTAAATCTTTTTCATAGAAAGTACTTTTAATTTCGTTTAAATATAAATTAATGTTTGATATATTTTTTTTGGATTTTGAAACAATTTTACCAGATTCGATTGAAATGACTTTGACATATAATTTATGTTTATCGTTATAAAGCACATAGTCAATGTAATCCTCTAATTGTTTAAGAAATAGATTCTCTTGCTCTAATAAAAACATTTTTTTGATAAATTTAATGACAACTAAATTTTTTCCCAAAATATCAAACATTTTATTTTTTTTATAGTATAGATAATTTGGAATATTTTCTTTTACAATTTTGAATGACTTTCTATGAATGGGTGTTGCTTTAAAATCGTTTAATGCATCAATATGAAGTTTTGTACCATAACCTTTGTTTTTTATAAAACCATAATTAGGAAATATTTTATCATATTCTTGCATTATATTATCTCTAATCACCTTTGCTATGATAGATGCAGCTGCTATACTTATTGATTTACTATCTCCTTTAATAATATTTTTAGTTTTTATTAATTTAAAATTAGAATGTGGTCCATCAACCAATAGAATATTAGGTCTTACTTTAAGATTTCCAACTGCTCTTTTCATTGCTAGAAAAGTAGCTTGCAGAATATTTATTTCATCAATTTCATCCTCATTAGCTATACCATAGCTTAAATCAATTGCATTTTCTTTAATTTTTCTAAAAAGTTCTATTCTCTTTTTTGGTGAAAGTTTTTTTGAATCATTTATACCTTCTATTGATATATTTTTATCAAATACAACGCATGCAGCAACGACTGGTCCACACAAGGGACCTCTTCCAGCTTCATCCAGTCCTGCTATATAATTAATATTTTGATCCCAAAAATATTTCTCATGTTTCATTAAATCCATGATTAAATTTAGTTTTTAATAGTATATTTTCCTTAAATTAATTTTGTAATAAAGGGGTGCTAATTGCTGAGAACATACCCTTATAACCTGATCTAGATAATGCTAGCGGAGGAAACACAAATGAATTTTCTAATAATATTTTTAATACTTATAAGTCACTCTTTTTCAAAAACTCAAATAGATTCTTCTAAAATAGATTTGCCTGAAATCGAAATATATGGTGGAATTGATGAGAATCCTATTACCACAAATATAGATGTTTTGGATGATACTATCTTCACAAAAGATGGGAATAACAATTTTCAAGATTTGATTCAATCTATTCCTAGTCTACATTATTCAGGTGGTACATCTAGAGCTAAATACTTTCAATTAAGAGGTCTAGGTGAACTTAGTCAATTTTCTGGAGAGGGCCCTCCTCATTTCTATGTTGGATATTTAGTAGATAATATAGATTTCTCTGGAATAGGGATGATCGGAAAATTATATGACTTTGAACAAATTGAAATATTTAAAGGACCTCAAACAGCTTCTTATGGACCAAATTCAATGGCAGGCTTGATAAATCTTGTATCTAAAAAACCTTCAAATGAAAAAACATTTAATTTCAACAGTTCAATCTACAGTAATAATGGACAATCATTTAATTTATCCACTTCAATACCCGTAACGGATAATATTTTGACTAAAATCACCTTATCAAGTGATTATTCAGATGGTTTTATTACTAATATTTCTGAACAGAATGATACAAAGTATGATACTAACTCTAAAGATGAAAATTTAGCAAAATTTCAAATAGCATACTTTCCAAACTCTAATTTATCTTTGAAATATATTTACTATAATATCAAACTTGATAATAAATATGATGTTTGGGCACCTGATAATAATGGATTTACAACTTACAGTGACTATCAAGGTCTTGATGTTCAAAAAACTAAAGCTAATTCTTTAAACATAAACTATCAGCTTAATGATATTAAACTAATACTAATTTCAACTTTTTCAAAAAATGATATTATCTATTCCTTCGACGGTGATTGGGGGAACAGTAATTTCTGGTCAAACAATCCATATAATTGGAATCTTAATAATCCAGATTATTTATTCCCATGGTCTTTTTCTGATTTAACAAACCGTTCAAGAGAATCCTATTCAAACGAATTGAGATTAAAAACAAATATTTATTATGGTATTCCATTGACTTTTGGTTTTTATCAATCAAAGGTAAATGAAAATGATTTGAGAAATGGTTTTCTGTTTGGAGGATATGCTAATAATATAGATTCTAAATTTGATATATATAACTACGCCGTTTATAGTAAAATTTCACCACTCACAACTGATAAAATGAGTCTAACAATTTCTTTAAGGTATGATATAAATGAAACTAAACAAGATTTAAATTATGAATTTTATGACTATTATAATTATCCATATAATTACTTTTACTATCCCCAATATGGTAATTACAAAAATGAAGTCAAAGATGATTTAATTGGAGGAAACGTAAGTATTAATTATAAATTAAATCAATATACTTATTTAAACACAAATTTTTCTCGAGGTTATAAAACATCTGGAATTAATCAGACCACTAATCCTGCATTACCTGACTCTTTAAAAATATATGAAACTGAGTATTGTAATAATTTCGATGTTGGATTCATTTACAGAAAAGATAAATATGACGTTAAAATATCAGCTTTTTATTTAGATAGGATAAACCCTCAACTTAGATTGTCATATCAATTTGGAGGACCTACAAATTTTGATTTTGCAACATTCAACGCAGATGAGGGATACAATCACGGATTTGAAATAAATTCAAATTATCTTTTTAGTGAAAATCTTTCGCTTGGTTTTTATTATACATATTTAAAAACATATGTATCTGAATTCAAATATTTAGGTCAGTCATATGGAGATAGAAGTTTAGCACACTCTCCTAAAAGAAAATATGGATTTTCATTAGATAAAAATCTTTCAAAATTTCTTACAGGACTAAGTATATCTATTAATTCTAATTTCGTAAGTAGTTTTTATTTTGAAGAACAGAATAATAATATGTCTGCTTCATACAACCTTGTTGATCTTTCATTAAATTATAAGTATACAAATATGAACATAAGTTTTTGGAGTAAAAATTTAACTAATGAAAAATATCCTATTAGGGGATATCAATTTTCACTTGATCCAATTAGCTTCATAAATAATGAAGTAAAAAGTTATCAATCTTTTGGTGATCCAAGAACAATTGGTATTACTATAGATTACAACCTCTAAATTGATTTACACATATTTCATTCTGATATTTATTGTTGGAGTAGTCAATTCTAAAACAAACAATAGAAGTGAGTATTTTTATCTATCAAGAAAGCTTACAATTCCTTCATTTGTTGCTACAATTGTAACAACATGGTATGGAGGTATATTAGAAATTGGAAGATTTACCTATATTAATGGATTTGTAACATGGTTAATATTTGGTTTGTTTTACTATATTGCTGCTTTGATATTTGCTTTTAAAATTGGTCCTAAACTCAATCAAAGTAATATAAAATCTATTCCTGAGTTTTTTGGATTAAAATATGGAATAATACCAAAAAAAATATCTGCTTTCATACTAATCTTAGTATCATCACCTGCTCCTTATCTAATGATTTTTAGTGTTCTTATCACGCAGATTTTTGGAATTAGCTCAATACAATCAATAATATTTGGAATTTTTTTTTCTATATTCTACATATATTTTGGTGGTATGAAATCAATCATCAGAACTGATATTATTCAATTTATTTTTATGTATTTAGGATTTTTTGTACTATTATTTTTTTTAATATTCAAGTTTGGTGGATATGAATTTATTTTAAACAACTCTCCTCCAAACCATTTAAAATTGACTGGCAATCTTAAAATCGGATATATTTTATCATGGTCACTAATATCATTAATAACTTTTATTGACCCTAGCATTTACCATAGGACATATTCTTCTAAAGATAAAGAAACTGTTAAAAATGGTTTCATTATTTCAGTTATTCTATGGTTTATATTTGATTTTTTAACAATATCTGTTGGACTTTATGCTTCTGCAATTATTCCTTCAAGTCTTTTAGGTGATACTAATCCCTATATTTTTTTAGCAGAAGAGTATTTACCTTATTTTCTAAAAAGTCTTTTTTACATTGGATTATTATCAATTGTAATGTCCACAATAGATAGTTTCTTCTTTGTTTCTTCTATTATGCTAAGTAATGATTTATTTAATGAAAATAGTAAAATTAATAGATATTCTCTACTTATAATTGGTATCGTATCATTTATCATTGCTACAAATTTCAATCATGTAGTAGATGTTTGGTATATATTTGGTTCACTAGCAGCATCCTCATTACTAATTCCCTTTTTATTACTAATTTTCAAACCAAATAGAATAATAAAATATCCAATTTTTTCAATGATCTTACCATTAATAACTGGTCTTATTTGGTTTTATTTTGAATATCCATTTGGAATTGATATAATGTATCCAGGTTTATTAATTAGTGGAATTTTATGTATGAATAACAATGAAGAATAAAGTAATATATGATGGTCAGTGTTCATTTTGCACTGATGTTAAAAACATACTAGAATTTTTAGATTTTAATAAAAATTTTGAGTGGATTAAATCAGAATTATATATTAAAAATCCAAATAGAATATCCTGCATAAATAATGAGCTTACAGATAAGACGATCATTCTAATAAAACCTAATAATCAATTACTTACTGAATTCAAAGCATGTAGATATATCATGAGTAGAATTGTATTTTTTTACCCAATAATAGTATTTATGTATATTCCATACATAAGTAATTTTTTAGGTACGGCTATTTATCGAATTGTCTCAAAAAGACGCAAATGTAAAACTTAGAATTCTATTATAAATCCACCAACTGGAATTTGCTTATATTGGTAAGACATTTCATATCTTCCATCATCATAATATACTCGCTCCCATTCATTGTCTCTATCAAATACATTTTGAATATCAATAAATGTTGTAATATTTATTTTTTCTAGACTAAATCTCCTCATAAACATTATATCAAACCTTGCATAATAATTTTCTCTTGATGAATTCAACTCTACATTTGGATCTATATACCATCTTCTAACTTCAAAATTATATCTTTTGGGTGTATATGGGAGACCATCTGATATCCTATACCTAAAACTTATCTCATATTGATCAGAAATCATAAGAGGCATAAATGATAAATATGAAAAAATTTTCTTTTCCTTTAGGGACTCATACCACTTTCTCCCTTTGAAAAAAAATTTATAACCACCTACAATCGTAAGAGAATTTCTGCTATCAAAATCCCATAAATAAAACTCGTTAGGGTTCTCATTTTCTCTAAACTTTTTTGCTTTAGACTCAGAAAATGAATAACTAAATGTCCCATGCCAATTGTTAGAGAATTTTTTTTGAATAAATAATTCTACACCATTTGAAAAACCTTCTCCAATAGGTAAAAAATTAAAACCTCCATCAAAATCATCTTCAATATCATCTGTAGTAATATCTGATTCTAGTATAGATCTTTTATAATATTTTTTATTATAGAACTCTAGGGTTAGGCGTGTATCATCGTTTAAATATTGTTCCAAGCCAACTACATATTGCTCTGTGAATGAATTATCTAATATTTGCTCATTATCTGGACTCATCAACTTCCAATAATTAGGAGTTTGGTAATAAACTCCAAATGCAAAATTTATTTTACTTAATGGCGATAAAGAATAGGACACTCCAAATCTAGGTGAAAATTTAGATGTACGATTTATTTTTATACTATCATATCTGAAACCTAAAGTAAACTCAAATTTATTAAAAAAATACTTTAGTTGATTATAAAATGCATATTTCATCAATGAATCATTATTATAATTTCTAAAACCAACAATAGGAAAAATAGATTCGTCATTTTCAATGAAATTATTTAAACTGTCTCCATATTCAGGGTATATTTCAATAAATTCATGATAATCATTAAAATCATTTAATGAAATTGAGTCAGGAATTGAGGGATAATCATAAAAATATACATCATCATCATCTAGAATTTCATTGAGTTTAAATTCTCCTTTCTTAATATTAATACCAGAGGAAAATTCTATATTTTCTTTTAACTTGTAAATTATATCCCATTTTAAAAAATAATCAGACTCAATATTATCCCTTGTGAAAAAAATATCCTCTCCTTGATCATCATTTGTAAATACTTCTGCATCCCATTTTGTGGAAGATTTTCCAAAAGAAAATAATTGGTACCCTTTTGATGAAAATAAATTTTTATAAGTAATACCATAAGTATATTGATATCCTTCATATCTAACGTTTTCAGCACCATACATGTCTGGTCTATTTTCATCTAAAATATCAATTTTATCAATTCCACCTAAAAAATTAAAATAAATTTTATTTTTTTTATTTATTAGGTATGATATCTTGTGCTGTGAGTTAGAATATTTCGGCACTGAAGTTAGTCCGGCTGATTCAATTAAATTATCTATGAAAGATTTTCGGTAACTTGAAATGAAAGATATTTTATTTTTGATGATGGGTCCCTCAATTAAGAATCCCAAACCAGCCATACTCATTTCTATATCATAATCAGTATTATTAAAATTTCCTTCTCTTAAGCTCATATTCATGACTGAAGACTGTTTATCACCATATCTAGATGAGAATCCCCCAGCATAAAAATCTATTCGTTCTACGAACTCTGTATTAATCAAATTAACAGGTCCACCTCCTTTGCCAACAAATCCAAAATGATTTGGATTTGGTATATCTAAATGATCCATAACAAATAAATTTTCACCAGGTCCCCCACCTCTAACTATAATTTCATTATTTTGGTCTGTATCAGTAACCACTGCTGGTAGAGAATGAGTCATCATCTGTATATCGTATGCACCAACAGGATCTGAACGAATTTCTGCTCTATCAATAGAATGACTAGAAACAATACCATCCTTAGCTTTATCAAAATATCCATCAGTTACCAAAACTTCACTACTGCTGAGCACAGTAGATTCTAATAAAAATTTTACATAAGTTTGTCTATCAGAATTAACATTTATATTAACTTTTGAATGGGATTTATAACCAATAACAGAACCTATTATAGTGTAATTTCCAAATTCAATATTTTTAAGGAAAAATAAACCATTATCATCAGTGTAGGTTCCTTGTTTGGTTTCTTTAATTAATACATTTGCTCCTGAAATTGGACTATGGGTGACTTTGTCAATAACATATCCTGTAATTATCCCTGATGAGGCTAAATAAAAATTATTAATAAATAATAAAAAAAATATCAATCTAGTATAAAAATACATTATTACTTTCTAATCTATCTATTAATTTTTTAAGTTTTTCTATATAAAAAAAATCGGGGTAATCAGTAACAAAATTATCAGTATCTTTCCATACTTTAAATATTAGAATATTTTCACCAATTGATTCAGCAACTTGATTAGAATTATATATCATACATAAAAGTATGGATTTAAAATCTATCACTGCAAGAATTATTTGCACGATTTGAACGATTTTTTAAAATACTACTTGCACGTTTTGAACGTTTTTAATAAGTTTATCATGACATTATGAAAGAGATTACAATTATAGGTGGTGGTTTATCAGGATTAGCAGCATCATGCTATCTTGCTAAATCTAATTTTAAAGTAAAAATTATCGATAAAAATGAAACTATGGGCGGAAGATTATCCTCTTTTGAGATAGACGGTTTCAAGTTTGACTATGGCCCATCATGGTACTGGATGCCAGATGTGTTTGAAGATTTTTTCAATGAATTCGATAAAGAAGTATCAGATTATTATGATTTAAAAAGGTTAAATCCATCTTACAAATTTTTTTTCGAAAAAAGTAACCACATAATACCTTCAAAATTTTCAAACATAAAAAAAGAATATGAAAAAATAGAAAATAATTCCTCAATTAAGCTTGATGAATTCATTAATAGAGGTGAAAAAAAATATAAAATTTCAATGAATGGTTTCATTGATTTACCCAATTTGTCATTTAGGGAGTATTTTTCCATAGATGTTCTTAAATATTTTTTTTCATTAGATTTTTTTATATCACTTAGAAAACATATAAAAAAATATTTTAGCAATACAAAAATCATTCAGATGCTTGAGTTTCCTTCAATGTTTTTAGGTGGAACACCAAGTAATACGCCAGGTTTATATAGTCTTATGAATTATGCTGACTTAAAAGGTGGTACTTGGTATCCAATGGGAGGTATGATTGAAGTAACAAAAGCATTCACAAATTTAAGTTTGGAACTTGGAGTTGAGCATATAAATAATATTGAAATTAAAAAATTAATGATTGATAATTCAAGTATAGTTGAAGCAAAAAGCTCTATTGGTAAAAATTTCAAATCTGATTTTTTCCTTTGTTGCGCTGAATATCCCTTTGTTCAAAATAATTTAATTGAAAAAAAATATCGAACTTATTCCAGAAATTATTGGTCAAAAAGAAAAGTTGCACCTTCTGCACTTATATTTTATTTAGGCTTATCAGAAAAAATCAAAAATTTTGAACATCATAATTTATTTTTCGATAATGATTTTGATAAACATTTAGATGAAATTTTTGTTCAAAAAAAATGGCCTGAGGATCCTTTATTTTACGTTTGTTGCCCAAGCAAGACTGATTCTTCAACAGTTCCATCACCTAAGCATGAAAATCTGTTTATACTAGTCCCTATTGGTTCAGGATCTTTAGATGAAGAAAAAATACGAAATATTTATTTTAAAAAAATATTAAGAAGAATAGAATCAAAAGTTAAACAAAAAATTGAAGATAAAATTATATTTAAAAAATCTTTTTGTGTTAATGACTTTAAAAATAGATATAATGCATACAATGGTAATGCATACGGTCTAGCAAATACTCTATTCCAAACAGCAATATTTAAACCTAAAATGAAAGATGCTAAAATAAAAAACCTCTATTATTCTGGTCATTTTACAGTACCTGGACCTGGACTTCCTCCAGCAATAATATCAGGAAAAATTGCATCAAAACAAATAATAAAGGATGCTCAAATATGAAATTAATTTTTGACAACTTATCAAGTAAAATTTCAAAACTTACGATAAATGAGTATAGTACCTCTTTTTCATTTAGCACTAGACTTTTATCAAAAAAAATTAGATCTGAAATTTATGCTATATATGGATTAGTCAGATTAGCTGATGAAATTGTTGATTCTTTTCATCAATACAATCAAAAAGAATTACTTGATAGATTAAAAGCAGATTATGAATTTGCAATTAAACATAAAGTTAGTACAAACCCCATACTCAATTCTTTTCAAAGAGTTTATCACAAATATAATTTTGAACCATATCTCATAAAAAAATTTTTTAATAGCATGGAGATGGACTTAGATAAAAAAAATTATAATGACAAGCTTTATAATGAATATATACATGGTTCTGCTGAAGTAGTTGGCCTCATGTGCTTAAAAGTTTTTGTAAAAGGTGATAATGTAAAATATAATACGTTAAAATCTAGTGCAATGAAACTTGGGTCTGCATTTCAAAAAGTTAATTTTTTGAGAGATCTCAAGTATGATAATCACGAATTAGGAAGAACTTATTTTCCAAATATTAATTTTAATAATATTAATAATGATGAAAAATTAGCTATAACTAGCGATATTAAAAATGATTTTAATATTGCTTTTCAAGGATTAAAAGAGCTTGATAATGATTCCTTTTTAGGTGTCTATGTTGCTTACAGATATTATAGAGAGCTTCTAAAGAAAATTGAAAAACTAAGTATTAAAGAGATACAAAATAAAAGAATAAGAATAAACAATGTCAAGAAACTAAGTTTAATGATTAATTCTGCTATTAAAATAAATTTAAGTCTAATCTAATGAATAAGGTCATTTTAGTAAACAGAAAAAACAAGAAAATAGGATTAGAGGATAAGCTTATTGCTCATCAAAAAGGTTTGCTCCACAGAGCATTTTCAATATTAATTTTTAATAGCAAAAAAGAATTCTTACTTCAGAGGAGGTCCTATAATAAATATCATACCCCTGGACTTTGGACAAATACTTGCTGCAGCCATCCAAAAGAAAATGAATCATATGATGAAGCTATTCATAGAAGATTGCATGAAGAAATGGGAATGCAGTGCAAACTTGAACAAAGTTATAGTTTTATTTATAAATCAAAGCTTAGCAAAAATTTAATTGAACATGAACACGATTCAGTATTTATTGGTCAAACTAATGATGTGCCTATCATTAATAAAAATGAAGTGAGCGAATTTAGATATATAAATTTAGATGAACTAAAGACTGAATTAAAAATTAAACCAAATAGTTTCACTCCTTGGTTTAAAATGATAATTAATAATTTAGACGACACATTTTTTGAATCAAAAAATTTTAAAATTAATGCATAATTTTCTTATGCACTTATTAATCATTTTTTTATCAATTATCGTAATGGAAATAGTTGCTATTTTTGCTCACAAATATATAATGCATGGTCCTGGGTGGTTTTTGCATAAATCTCATCATAAAAAACATAATAACAAATTTGAACTTAATGATTTATATTTCATTTTTTTTTCGATTCCATCCATTTATTGTATTTATTTTGGATTCTCAAATCAAAATTTTATTTTAACTTCTATAGGTATTGGAACTCTTTGTTACGGACTGATTTATATTATTCTTCATGATATTGTTGTTCACAAAAGATTTGGAATAAGAATTAAGTCAAAAAATTATTATTTAAGAAAAATTAAAAAGTCCCATCTGATTCATCATTCTAACCAAGAAAAAAAAGATGCAAGTAATTTTGGTTTTATTTCATTCTTATGACCTACTACTACAAAATACTTTTCCTTTCTTTTATTATCCCTTTTATATTTTCTTTTCATAATAAAATAAACTTCCATAAAAACTTTAAATTTATTATTATTTCAATTCCATTATCTTCTATATTTTATATTATTTGGGATATTATTTTTACTGAAATGGGCGTATGGGGATTTAATAAAGATTATGTATCCACATATATAATTAACCTACCCGTTGAGGAATATTTATTTTTTCTTATTATTCCTTTCTGTTGTCTATATACTTACTATGTTATAAATAAATATAAAGCATATCTTGTAAAGAATTTTGATTGGAAAAAATTTCAATTTTTATTTATTCTAATTCTATTTGTAACATTGGTATTAAATCTCTCAAAAATTTACACCTTAGTTTGCTTTTTATCGTGTATTCTTATTATTTTTGTATCCAACAAATTTAATATAAATTATAGCAAATCATCGTTTCATAATACATTTATCTTAATAACTATTCCATTTTTAATTGTAAATGGTGCTCTTACTGGTTCTTTCTATAACCAAACCGTAGTTTGGTATAATAATGACATGATACTTGGACTAAGAGTTTTTACAATACCAATTGAAGACTTTGTTTATTCTTATCAACTTCAACTTTTAAATTTGTTAATATATAGTAAAATAAAAAGAATATAAATGAGACTAACTTCTTTATATATATATATTTTATTTTCATTAATTTTATCTATTGATATCTCATATATTGACAATGACGAAAATTGGAAACAGTTACAAAACAAAGAAATAAAAATTTATCATAAAATAATAAATGACCAGCCATATTGTAAAGCATCAAAAATTTTTAGTTTTAACTCTTATGAGATAAAATCTATTCTCGATGATAAGAAAAATTATCCAAAAAACTTTAAAAGAATAATGTTTTGTGATTCAATTAATAAAGATGTTGTTCATATTGGGGTTAAACTCCCATTTCCTTTTAATCCTAGAGATTACGTAGTTAAATATAAATATATTGAAAAAAATAATAAAGAATACTATATATACTCCAGTATTCAAGAAACAACTTTTAAAAATACGAGCAGTTTTATAAGACTTCCAAACGCATCAGGTATTTGGTTAATGGAACCAATAAATAAAAAACAAGCAAAACTAACTTATATGTGGCAGGGAGAATTATTAGGCAATTTCCCCAGTTGGATTTTACATAGAGTCTGGAAAGCACAAGGAAATGAACTATTAACTGAACTTGAAAAAGCTTTAAATAATTTAAATTAATGTAAATAAAAAATAAAATGAAAATAAAGAATAAATTAAAATTAGCTCTTGATTGGACACCTAATATTAATCATATTGGTTTCTTCATTGCTTGTGAAAAATTACTTTATGAAAAGTATAATCTTAAGGTTGAAATAGAAGATCCATCTTTTGATAATTACAAATTGACTCCAGCAAAAAAACTTGAAAATGGTTTTGTAGATTTTGCTCTTTGCCCCCTAGAGAGTATAATAAGCTATAGATATAAAGAAAATCCAATTAACTTTCTTGCAATTGCTAAACTGTTTGATTCAGATTTAAGTGCGATAGCTACGAATACTGATAAAATTAAATCACCAAAAGATTTAGATGGTAAGTCATATGCATCTTACAATGCTAGATATGAAGACAAAATAATTTGTGAAATGGTGAAGAATGATGGAGGAAGAGGAAATATTGATTTTGTTTATCCAGAAAAACTTGGTATTTGGAATACTCTCGAAAATATGAAATATGACTCTACATGGATCTTCTTAAATTGGGAAGGAGTTCAAGCTGAATCTAACAAACTAAATTTAAAATACTTCAAAATGAAAGATTATAATATCCCCTACTCATACTCTCCTGTGATTACAGCTAGGGAAGATTGCATAAGAAATAAATTTTCTATCTATAAAAGGTTTTTATCTGCGACCAAAGAGGGATTTATCTTTGCAAAAAAAAATAAGCAAGAATCCATAGAAATTTTATCAAAATTCATTCCTTCTCACGAAAGAAATATAGATCTAAAAAAATCATTATCAATGACAAATGATAATTTTAAAGAGAAAGACTGGGGAATAATGCATAAAAAAAATATTAAAAATTTTACTGATTGGCTTATCAAAATGAAATTAGTTAATAAAAATTTGGACTATTCAAAACTTTTCACAAATACCTTAATTTCTTAATTTTCTTATTATTTTAAAAAAAAATTTTGTTTGTTCATCAATTTTTTTAAAACTATTTGGTATTTTTTTATCCTGTTCCTCACTTAATCTTTTATAAAAACTTCCACTTTCTATATCTTCAAGAAGTGATTTCAATTTTTCAACAAAAGAATCATCAATTAATTTACTACCTGATAAAATACCACCTATCCTAGCAGTATCACTTATTTTGTCATAAAATTCTTCAAAACCTATATCATGAAATAAATCAACAATAGTTTTAATTTCATAATAACAAACAAACCATGCAACTATTGGACTATATCCCTTTTCAACCAAAGTATTAAATGATTGATTAATTAAAAATGGTAAGCCCCCAGTTAAAATAGCTTGTTCACCAAAAATATCAGTTTCTGTCTCTTCCTTGAAAGTTGACTTAAATATACATACTCTTCCACTTCCAATTGCTTTTGCATATGCCTTAGCTAACTCAAAAGCAGAACCAGATGCATCATTGTGAACAGCAATTAATGATGGAACACCGTATCCCTTTTTATATTCACTCCTTACAATTTTTCCTCCTGCACTAGGAGCTACCATAATCACATCATTTTCATTTGATACTTCTATTTGCTTATAGTGGATATTGAAACCATGTGAAAAAAGAATGGTTTTATTAGAATTTAAATTTTCTTTAATATATTCTTTAAAAACTTCCGGTATTTTTTTATCTGGTACTAATAAACAAATAATATCTGCCCAAATAACTGACTCCTGAATTTCTAAATATTTTAAATTATCTTTTTTAACTGCAGGTATTGAATTACTATTAATTCTTAAACCTATACGAATATTTATGCCGGAATCTCTTAAGTTAAGTGCTTGGGCTCTACCTTGATTTCCATATCCTATTATGGATATTTTTTTTTGCTGTATAATTTTTAAATCTATGTCTTTATCTAAAAAAATTTCGCTCATGGAAGTGATATTTTTGACTCTTCTTTATTTTCATTTTTTTTATATAAAATCAAAATTTTTCCTATAGAGCCAACTATTGTTGAATTTGTCATTTTCTCAATCTTTGGGCCTAATTCATTTTTTACTCCAACTTTGACTTTAATTTTAATTAGTTCATGATCAGTTAAAGATTTACTGATTGAATTTAAAGCAGAATCAGATAGTCCATTCTTTCCAATGATAATATATGGATCTAATGAATGGGCTAGGCCTCTTAAGAACTTTTTTTGCTTTGATGTGATCACTACATATCTCCTAAAACTGCATTTACCAAACTAACAACATCTAAAATATTCAATATCTGATCAGAATTAAAATCTGCACTATTAAAATAATCATCAGTTAGAACTAAATTTACTAAGATAACTATATCTAAGATATCTATGTTACTATCAAAATTTAAATCACCTAACAATGATTCATATCCGATAATTTCAAGTTTAAAATCATCAATTGCAGCTTCAACTAATGATCCACCGGATCCATTATCTCCTGTGTTAAATAAATCTGAAGCTATAAATCTAAATTGGACTTGATTTGTCAAATCAATAAAATTAGATAATACAAAAGTTTTCTCATACCACTCATTCAAAGATACAGCTGTGTATTCAAGATTTATCCAATCTAAACCGCCATTAGATGAAACTTGAACATTCCAAATATCATTTCCTGGATTATTGCCATAATTGTTTGTATACCACCTCCAATAGCTTAACAAAACATCATTATAACTTTCCAAGTCGTAATAGTCTGAATATAAGATTGTGGAACCACCATCAACATCATCTTGACCGGGAGATGTAATTTCGATTTCTGCATTACCTGTTACGAAACAATATTCACCATTTTCAGAATGATCTTCATCAGTTTGAACAATAAAATCATTTTCTAAAAAACCTAATCCTTGTGCCACACTTCCATTTGGTATACCAAGTTCCCATAAACCTGCTGAAGCATCAGATTCAACATACCAACTAGTTCCATTTTCAAAGTCCTCAAGTACTATATCAAATAAATCACCATAATTAAAAGTGATAAAATCTTCTAACTGTGGGTATTTTGATGATTGATTGAGACTATTTGTTGCAGTTATATAATAATATACTATAACATTTGCTTGATCAAAAGTCATTACTGTTTGATATAAATTTTCTCCTTGAAATGACATATTTATAGTATCCCAATTTTGATTATCTAAACTATAATGCAGAGTTACATTTTCTACTACACCATCAAAACTTTCTACATCAGCACTAAATAGGACATATGGTGATTCAAGCTCTAAATCAATATCCTGTACATCTTGGTGATCAATGCTAACACCACCTAATTCTAAAACAAATAAACCAAGTTCAATATCACTTGATATGATATTTCCACTTGGTAAATCTACATATGTACCCCAATTACTTACATAAAGACCCTCCAAATCACTCATATCATAAAATGCAATTTCTTCAATATCTAGAGGATTAGATATATCTAATACTCTTGTACCATCTGCATAATATGAAATAAATAATTGGTTTGTTCCCTCCTTAACATAAAGATTATGAGCACTATGAGTCTCATATTCTGGAGTAAACCATTCATTAACCAGATTTATATTACTATAATTTGAAATATCCCAAACTTTAATATGTCCAGATAAATTTTCATCTCCGGTAAACAAGTAGTTTTCATCTTCAGTTACAGCAACATCATGAGTACTAATTCCATCTGTTCCAGTGAAATGTGATGTAATAGTTAAAGGGTTTGATTTATCAGTTACATCGATAATATGGAAATAACCAACATAAATCGCTGCGCAGTATAATTTATTATTATAAACTTCTATATCGTGACAATAACCTTGACTAGAAGTTTCACCATTCTGAAGATTCCAAGTACCTACCAATTCAGGATTACCAGGATCTAATAAACTATAAATCCAAATATCATTTATATCAGCACCAACTATATATAAATAACCATCTGAATCTACGTGTATATTGTGAGAATTATCAACATCTGTTATGGTATTTACCAAAATTGGATTATCTGGATCATCAACACTGACAACTTTAATACCATCATCTGCTTCTGTTCCAATATATACATGTCTATTCCAATATTTTAAATCTCTCCAAATGCTAGTACTACCTTCAATTCTATCAATTTCAAATGGATTGTAGGGGTCTGTTATATCAACTATAGCAGCAGCATTTTGAAGACCTATTACTGCAAATTCTCTGTCATCTTGATAAAAACCAGTTATATCAGCGCAATCTTGTCCAAAAGACATGTATGAGAGTAACTGCATATTATATGATTCAGAACAAAGTACTGAAAAAACTAAAAATAAAAATATCTTCATATAAAATAATTATTTAACTGCATGAATTTATGATTTTTTAACCTTAAATAGCAAAAAATCATTCATTAAAAATTGTAACGGAAAAAATGTGATTAAAATCAAAAAATTAATTTTAGAAATTACCTAATTTTAATAGTCAAAGATTATAATCATATATCCTTTTATCTTTGACTAGCCTTGATGAGCTAAAATAGAATAAACCTCTGAACTCCCCAGAGGTTTATTTTATTAAAGTAACTTTTCTTGATAAAGATTTTTCTTCTGATGAAACTTTAATAAAATAAGTACCAGAAGTTAATGATGAAGCATCCCAATTAAAATTATATTTTCCACGATCCAAAAATCCATTATAGATTTCATCTGTAAGCATTCCATTTAAATTATAAACCTTAATACTTATATACTCTAAACTATTGACTTCTAACTCAAAATTTGTTATTGGATTAAATGGATTGGGATAAGCATTTGATATAGTAAAATCATTCGGAAGGTCAATTTGGTTATAGAATAAATTTATATAATTAATACCCATATCTATCCAACCTAAACTATTATCAGAATACAAATCTATCAAATCTCCATTTATCTTTAAAACTTTAAAATTTGGTACATCCTCATTTCTACAAAACCCTACAGAATAATCTGAATCATCATATCCCATTACTGGTATATCAATAATATTATAGTTTTTAATTTCTCTAGAACCTACTAGCACATCATTATTGTAGGCTAAAATAATGTCACCAATATCTAAATTTAAATCAGAAATATTTTCAATTAAATAAAATGACTGCTTAGTAGATTGAACGTGCATTTTGACACTGTGATAAAAATCATGACTATTGGTTAATGAATTTTCTGATAAGTCATATGAAAAATCTAATTGATTATTCATTACAAAATAGTAACCTTTATTAGGATCAAAACTTTCTAATGAACCTACCCATAAACCTCCTTGGTTCACTGCAATTAAACTCTCACCTATAATAGCGTTAATATATGGCATATCTTCTTCACTTATAGCTTCTTGAAGTAGAAAACTAGCCTGAGAAGGAAAAGATATTAAATTTACACCTATATTTAAATTATAAATCAAATCATCAGAAACTTCAAAAGAATTAAAAATAGACAAGCTTGTAGTATTAATTGATTTAAACCAATAGCCATTATTTTTATAAAGAGTATCAAGACTTCCTTGCCAAATATTATTACCTAAATTAAGAGCTGAATTAGAAATTCCATATATTGAATAAATGAAATCATATGTATTTGAAATTAATAAATTTTGAATCGAATTATCATATGGTAGTGAATTGAAACTTACTAAGTTACCTCCAACATTAAGCGATAAATCATAGTCAAAACCTAAACATGGTTCGATTCCTGTACTTCCACCAACGCAGTTACCGCAATTATCAATATATGATTCTCCTCCCCAATTACCATTACAATCTTGCAAGCAATCATTGAATGGATTAGAATCACAATTTCCACATTCATCTAATGTTGAATCTCCTCCACAAATACCATTACAGTCAATTTCAATTAAACAATTACCTGCACAATCAAAATTTACTTCAGGGTAAATACATGAACCATCATCAATTATTGAACTTTCATTAAAATTACATGCTGTTTCATCTGGGCAACCTTGACATGAAGAATTGTCTCCATCACAAACACCACAGACATCTGTACTTCCTGATAAACAACATTCTCCATCAATTAGTATTGCACTTCCTCCACAAACATTATTACAATCGATACTAACAACACAGTTGCCATCACAATCAAAGTTGTCTTCTGGATATATACAAGATCCATCATTTAAACTCGCATTAAAATCATAATTACAGCCAGTAGGGTCAGTGCATCCATATATATCTGATAAATCACCAGGTAAAAATGTAAAAATATAAGGTTCAATAACATTTCCTAAAGTCATATTAATTTCAAAAGGAATGGTTTCATTTAAATCATAAACTTGGTTAGATGATAAATCATAATACTGAAATGACATTGTTTCACCAGATGTTTGGTTACTGTAAACCATCATAAGATATGCGATTCCCTCTCCTAGAAAAGGAGGAACCTCTTCTGCTAAACCAACTCCTCTTTGTTCTCCGCTAACAAAAGCTGCAACCATATCCCCTAGTTCTGAGTAATCATTTCCATCAACGTATACCTTAGATGTAATAGAACCATTATTTTCATAATCGTTGTAATTATCTAAAACACCATCACCATTTTCATCCCAATTTGGAGGATCGCAAAAAATTAAATTTAAAGGAATAGTTAAAAGTATTAAGATATTTAAAAATATATTTTTATTTTTTTGTGTCATCATTTACTTTAATCAATCGTTTATATTATGATTTACGAAGTATAATTTAAATTAATTTTAAACATTTATAAGGAATTTTTATGAAAAGAAATAAAATAAGTCTAATTGGAGGTGGTCAGATTGGTGGAAATTTAGCTTTACTCGCAGCTCAAAAAGAACTTGGAGACATATTAATTTACGACATTCCAAATGCAGAAGGAATGATTAAAGGTAAAGCTCTTGATATTTCTCAATTAACACCGATGGATGGATATGATTCAAATATAACTGGTTCATCTAATCCAGAAGATCTTAAGGATTCAGATGTAGTAATTATCACTGCAGGTATACCAAGAAAACCAGGAATGAATCGTGAGGATCTGCTGGATATAAATATTAAAATAATTACTGATGTAGCAAATAATGTTAAAAAATATGCTCCAAATGCATTTGTAATTGTATTATCTAATCCACTTGATGCAATTGTATATTCATTTTATAAAGTTTCAGGTTTTTCAAAAAATAAAGTTATCGGCATGGCTGGTGTTTTAGATAGTACAAGATTTAAGACATTTTTAGCAATGGAAACAGGTTATTCAGTACAAGATGTAAATTGTATGGTACTAGGAGGACATGGTGATACTATGGTACCTGTAACTAGACTTGCAACAATTGGAGGAATACCTGCTGAAGAGCTTATTTCAAAAGAGAGATTAGATGCAATAGTAGAAAGAACCAGATTTGGTGGAGGTGAACTTGTAAAATTATTTGGTAATGGATCTGCATATTATGCTCCCGCAGCATCAGCGATAGAAATGGCAGAATCTTATATTAAAGATAAAAAACGTGTTCTTCCATGTGCTGCTTTGTGCGAAGGTGAATTTGGAATTAATGGTTATTTCATTGGTGTACCTACAGTAATTGGAGCAAAAGGTATTGAAAAAATACTTGATTTCAAATTATTAGATTCTGAACAAGAAGAACTTAATAAAACACTTGAAGCAGTTAAGAAAACTGTAAAAGAAACAGGATTATAAAAGGAGATAAAATGTTAAATCAAATAAATGAATTTTTTGGTNTTTTCGTAGNATTTCTTGCACCGATTCTNTTNTTTCAAATAAATGGTTTNCCNTTGATTGTTNTGGTACTNCTGATTGGTGGTTTTGTTTTTACTATATATTTTAAATTCATTAATGTNAGAGGATTTAAGCATTCNATAGACATTATNAAAGGAAAGTANGANAANCCAGATGATACGGGTCAAATNAGTCATTTTCAAGCTTTGACNTCTGCCCTATCTGCAACAATTGGACTTGGAAATATNGCNGGTGTNGCNGTTGCAGTATCACTCGGTGGACCTGGAGCTGTTTTTTGGATGGTATTTATAGCATTTTTTAGTATGTCTGCCAAATTTGTTTCTTCTACTCTTGGGCAATTATATAGAAAAGTAAATGAAGATGGGTCAGTAAGTGGTGGTCCAATGTACTATTTAAATTATGGCCTTAAAGATATAGGATATAGCAAATTAGGAAAAGTTCTTGGTGCAATGTATGCTGTATTTATTATTGGAGGTGCATTCGGAGGTGGAAATATGTTTCAAGCTAACCAATCCTATGAGCTATTTGGTAAGTTAATAGGACTTCCAAATTATTTATATGGTATAATTTTAGCAATATTAGTTGGTTCAGTAATAATTGGTGGAATTAAAAGAATTGGTCAAACTACTGAAAAGATTGTTCCATTTATGGTCATCCTTTATGTGACAGCGTCATTATTTGTAATAATAACTAATTTTGAAAAAATACCAAGCGTAATTAATTCAATTTTTTCACAGGCATTTTCACCTGATGCGGCATATGGTGGTTTTATAGGAGCACTAGTCACAGGTATTAAGAGAGGTGTTTTTAGTAATGAAGGTGGTGTTGGCTCAGCATCTATTGCGCATTCAGCTGCAAAAACAGATGAACCAGTTAGAGAAGGTATAGTAGCAATGATTGGACCTTTTATTGATACCATAGTAGTATGCTTTATGACAGCATGTGTTATTTTAATTACAAAAGATATCAATCCCTTATATCAAGTTGGAGGTGGAATTAATGGAGCTGAACTTACATCAGCTGCATTTGGAAGTGCTATATCTTGGTTTCCATACATATTATCAATAGTTGTATTTTTATTCTCATTTAGTACAATGATATCATGGTATTATTACGGAGACAAAGGCTGGAAATATTTATTTGGTGGTTCATCTATCAAAATTTATCAAATGATATATTTAGGCTGTGTTGTATTGGGCTCTGTAGCTTCACTGGGAAATGTTATTGACTTCTCTGATATGATGATCCTATCATGTGGATTTCCAAATATAATAGGATGTTTATTTTTGCTTCCCGTTTTGAAGATAAAACTTAATGAATACTGGCAAAAATATACTGCTGGTGAATTTAAAACATATAAGTAATTGGAAAATATTTCTGAATACTTAGACTTTGCAATAAAAATTGCTAAGGAAGCTGGTTCTATTCAAATGAGGTATTTTGGAAATATTTCTTCACTTAAAAAAAAATCCACTAATATTGATTTAGTTACAAAAGCAGATTTAGAATCTGAAAACTATCTAATAAAACAAATTCATAAAAAATATAAAAACCATTCTATAATTGCTGAAGAATCGGGTTTAAATAAAAAAAATGGTAATTATACATGGATAATAGATCCATTGGATGGAACAACAAATTTTGCACACAATCTACCCATATTTGCAGTTTCATTAGGTTTAGTTAATAAAAATAATGAAACTGTATGTGCAGTTGTTTATAATCCTGCTGCAAAAAAATGTTTTTATGCAGAACAAAATAAAGGTTCATTCTTAAATGGTAAACGCATTAAATGTACTTCAAGTAAAACTTTAAGTGAATGCCTTATAGTTACAGGTTTTCCATATTTACATAATAAAAAATATGACTTATCATTTGAAATATTTAAAAAATTTTATGACTCAACTAGAGGATTAAGAAGACTAGGTTCAGCATCTTTAGATTTATGCTTTGTTGCAATGGGTAGATTTGACGGATATTATGAATTTGGACTCAAAACTTGGGATGTGTGTGCAGGTTCTCTTATTGTTAAAGAAGCAGGTGGATTAGTTACTGACTGGAATAATAAAAAAAGACCAAAAGATGGGAAAAGAATCCTAGCCACAAATGGAAAAATACATCAAGAAATGATAAGCATTTTAAATAGTGAAAAAGAATATCAAATTTTTTATAACTGAATAGACTTTACTTCTTCTTCAGTAATTCCTGATTCTGAATCCTTTACAAAAAAAGTTTTTTTATTATTATAAAAACTAATGGATGTAAATAGCTTGCCATTTTTATAATGGAGTGCTGATCCATCCTCAATAGCATAACATGAATTTATTTTTTTATTCTTAATCATATCATGAACTGAAGGGCGTCTATCTTTTTCTCCATCATAATGTGGACAACAACATTCAGGTATAAAATCCAAACAATTCATGGCATTTAAATTACTTGCCCATGAATCTGTAATACCCTGCTTAAACCAACAAATTGCTCCTGCGCTAACTCCGCAAAGTATAGCACCCCTATTATATGCTTTTAACAATAATTTATCTAAATTCCACTCTCTCCATACAGCAAGCATACTTTTTGTATTACCACCTCCTACAAAAATAATATTTTGCTTATTAATTATTGAATCAAGTCTTGGTGTTCTTTGAAAAAAATTGATATGGATTGGATTACAATTCAACTTTGAATAAACTGAATAAAAATTTACTGTATAGGCTTTATCTTCAGCGCTAGCTGTAGGAATGAAGCAAACATTAGGCCTTTCTAAACTACATTGTTCAAGTATGTACTTATCAATTTTGGTATTGTGAACACTTCTTCCAAATCCTCCTCCACCAATTGCTATTATTTGACCTATATTATTTTTCATCCATATCTCCTCTAATTAAAAAAAATAATGAAATTGAAAGCAGAGTCATTTGAAATTCGACATCATAGATAGAATCACCCCACTTCATAATATGCATATATATTGCACCAACCATAATGATAAAAATTAATAATGCACCTAATCTAGTCATATTTAACTTGATAATAGGACCAAATATTAATAAAAATGCTCCTAAAACCTCAAAAGGACCTACTAAATATCCAATTAAACCTAAACTTGCTACTTCTTGGCCTAGCTTTGGAAAACCATGAACGAAAAAAATGAATGATACTACAATTCTAATTATCCAATGACAGTATTTTGAACTTAATAGAAAAATTTTATTTATCATTTTTTAGTACTCCAATATCTTTGATAATAACATCTTTTAAATCTTTTCTTTGATTAAATACGGATATTTGATCTTTATAAAACGCATGACCTTTTTTAACTCTATTAATTAATCTATCCATTGATTCACCTAAATTTAGTTCATTTACTACGTCACATAAATTATTTATTGTATTAATAATTTCGCTTCTAATAGAGACTTGTTTTCCATCTTCATCTATTATTAAATCAGCATCAATACCATATCTAGTTGCTCTCCATTTATTTTCGTAAAGTATCCAATTATCTAAATATGGTAACTGTGTACCGTTATCATAGTGCCTTGACAAACCTACAACTAACGCTTGACAAAATGCAGTTAAATCTTTAATATCCATAAGATTTGGTATGCTATCACATATTCTAATTTCTACCGTTCCAAAACCAGGATGAGGACGAATATCCCACCAAATTTCTCTTATTGAATCAATTGAATTAGCTTTAATAAGTGTTCTCATAAATTTTTGAAATTCGCTATAGTTTCTTAATCTTTCAGGAATGCCAGTATTAGGTAAGCCTTCAAAAATTTTTGTTCGAGTTGATGCTAAACCAGTATTTTCACCCTCAAAAAAAGGTGAATTGGCAGATAATGCAATAAAATATGGTATATATCTTTTCATACCATTAATTATTGCTATAGCTTTTTCTCCTGATTCTACTCCAACGTGAACATGTATACCAGAAATAAGTAATCTCCTTAGTGGCCATTGCATTCTATCAAGGAAATCAGTATATCTTTTATCATCAGATATCTTTTGGTCACAGACTTTTGCAAATGGATGAATCGGCATGGATAATAACTCAAAATTATTATCCTTTGAAAATTCTATTGCCATATCAATTTTTGGTCTTATATCATTATAAATTTCATCAACATCATTGCAAACATCAGTAGTTATTTCAATAATACACTCTAATAACTCTCTTTTAAAAAAATTATTAGAACAAAAATTTGAAAGAATTTTAGGGGCACCATTAGTCAAAGAAAGTGAATTTTTATCAACGGTAAATAACTCTAGCTCTAAACCTAGAGTCGGTTTATCAGATCCATTAAATTTTATCTGAATATTTTTATTTAAGATTCTATTAACTCCTCTAACGAATTAAAATATGATTTTGATAATTCTTTTCTATCAATTGAAATTTTATTGTTTATGTTCATCATTCCATCGCCAGTAACTTTTCCAATTGTTTGGGTATGAATGTCATATTTTTTTGCTAAAACAACTAAATCATATAAACTTGATTCATTTATTGAAACAATTATTACACTGGGACATTCACCAAATAATAATTCAACATCCTCAAGTTTTCTAACTAAATCTAGTGATGCACCTAAATTATTTTTCGAACAAACAATTGATTCAGCAATATTTATAGCAAGACCTCCATCAGACAAATCATGTGCAGAATTAATTATTCCTTTTTCAATAGATTCAAGGCACATTGACTGGACTCTATGCTCGAGTCTCATATCAATATTTGCTATTGGACCTTCAACTCTATCATAAATAGTTTTAAGGTACTCTGACCCACCAATTACCCCATTCAAGCTTCCTAATGCAACAATGAAATCATCTTTTTCTTTAAACTCCATTGTTGTTACTGATTTTGTATTTTCTATTAAACCTACCATACCAATAACTGGAGTTGGATAAACAGCTGAATCCAAAGTTTCATTATAAAAGCTAACATTGCCTCCAGTAACAGGCGTATCTAGTTCTCTACACATATCACCCATTCCAAGAACAGCTTCTTTAAATTGCCAATAAACCTCGGGGTCTTTGGGATTACCGAAATTTAAACAGTTTGTAATTGCAAGCGGATTTGCTCCAGAGCATACCACATTTCGAGATGCTTCTGCAACTGCCATTTTTGCACCATTAAATGGATCTAAATACACATATCTTCCATTACAATCAGTACTAATTGCAAGAGCCTTATTCGTATCCTTTAATCGAACAACAGCAGAATCTGATCCAGGTCCAGTAACTGTGTTTGTTCTAACAGTAGAATCATATTGATTATAAATATATTTTTTAGAAGTAATATTTGGACTTGACAATAATTTTAATAAATCTTCATTAAAATTGTCTTTTGTTTTTTTTATAGAATTTATATCAAAATTGTTAACTTTTTTTAAATATGTAGATTTGACTGAAGGCATATCATATTGAGGAGCACCTCCACCTAGAACCAAACTTTGTACAGGTATATTACATACTAATTCTTTTTCGTTATAAATCTCGAGGCATCCTGTATTTGTTACCTCACCTATCTTTTTACAATTAAGTTCCCATTTATCAAATATTTTTTTAAGATTTTTACCATTTCCTTTTTCAATAACAATTAACATTCTCTCTTGAGACTCAGATAACATAATCTCATATGAGTTCATTCCCTTTTCTCTAAGTGGTACTTTAGATAAATCAATTTTTATTCCTGATTTACCTTTTGCTGACATTTCTGATGATGAGCACGTTAAACCTGCGGCTCCCATATCTTGCATTCCAACTAACCATTCTTTACCCACAAGCTCTAATGATGCTTCTAAAAGCAACTTTTCTGTAAAAGGATCGCCTACTTGGACATTAGACCTTTTTGACTCTGTTTCTTCCGTTAATTCTTCAGATGCAAATGTAGCACCATGTATTCCATCTCTTCCTGTACTCGAACCAACAATATAAACTGGATTTCCTTCTCCTTTTGCGATAGCACTAATTAAATCATTCTTTTTCATTATACCTACAGTCATAGCATTAACTAATGGATTGCCAGAATAACAATCCTCAATGACAACTTCACCTCCAACTGTTGGAATACCTAAACAATTTCCATAGTCTGCAATTCCTTCAACAACTTTATCTAATAAAAATTTATTTCTTTGATTTTCTAAGTTTCCAAATCTTAGGGAATTCATTGAAGCAATAGGTCTTGCTCCCATAGTAAAAACATCTCTCATAATTCCACCTACACCTGTAGCTGCACCTTCATATGGCTCAACAGCAGATGGATGATTATGAGATTCAACTTTAAAAGCTGTAGCTAAACCATCTCCCAAATCTACCATTCCTGCATTTTCTTCGCCAGCATCAACAAGTAATTTTCCACCAGATCGCGGAAGAGTCTTTAACATTTTAATAGAACTTTTATAAGAACAATGTTCACTCCACATTACAGAAAAAATACCTAGTTCTACATAATTTGGATCTCTTTGTAAGATTTCTTTAATGTGGTTATACTCATCTTTTGATAAGCCGTGTTCAATTATTACTTTTTCATTTATATTTGGATATTTTTTTAGTTCAGACATGTTTTGTTTCTTTCTATATATTTTTTAGTTTTGCGCTGAAATGTCTTAAAAACTTTGGCTGTTCAACTATTTCTAATCCTTTAATTTTAGACCTGTTATCATAAACATATTTTATTACCTCTACAACGTAATCAATGTGACTTTGGGTATAGGTTCTTCTAGGAATTGCAAGTCTTACCAACTCATGTGGAGAATTATCTCCAAACATTAGGCTACCTATTTCTGAAGTTCTAATACCACCTTCTAAATATAAACTACAAGCTAAAGCTTGACCTGGAAAATTTTCTTTTGGAATATTAGGTAAAAAAATTGAGGCATCTATATAAATAGCATGTCCACCTGGGGGTAGCAAAACTGGAACGCCATATTCACTAATTTTTTTTCCTAAATATGCTGTTGATGTAATTCTATAATTTAAATAATCTAAATCCATTGCTTCTTTTATTCCAATTGCAATAGCATCTAAATCTCTTCCTGCAAGTCCACCGTAGGTTGGGAATCCTTCCGTTAAAATAAGTAAATCTTTTTTCTTCATTGATAATTTTTTACTATTTGTACATAAAAAACCACCTATGTTTGCAATTCCATCTTTTTTTGCACTCATAGTACACCCATCAGCATAGGAAAACATTTCTTTAACTATATCGACGATTGATGTTTCTCTATAAGCTTTTTCTCTTTTTTTTATGAAAAAAGCATTTTCAGCAAATCGACATGCATCAATATACAAAGGAATTTTATATTTTTTTGAAATTTTACTTACTTCTCTAATGTTAGACATTGATACAGGCTGACCTCCACCAGTATTATTTGTTACAGTAATAATAATTAAAGGTATTTTAGCAGAATTAGCTGAAAGTAATGATTCTAATTTTTCTAAATCAATATTTCCTTTGAATGGATGCTCGAATTGGGTATTTTTAAAGTCATCTGGTATTAAATCAATTGCAATTGCTTTTTGGAACTCAATATTTGCCCTGGTTGTATCAAAATGTGAATTACTTGGAACTATATCACCTTCTTTACACATAACATCAAACAAAATTTTCTCTGCAGCTCTACCTTGGTGCGTTGGTATAACATATTCAAACCCAAAAAACTCTTGTATTGTTTTATTAAATCTTCTAAAACTGTTACTACCAGCGTAAGATTCATCACCAATCATTATACCAGCCCATTGTTGAGAGCTCATAGCTCCAGTTCCTGAATCAGTTAAAAGGTCAATTATAACATCATCTGAATTAATTAGAAATAAGTTGTTAAATGCTTTATATAAGATTTCGAGTCTATCATTCCGATTATTCAACGCAATTGGTTCAACTGATTTTATCCTAAATGGTTCTATGATAACTTTATTCATATTTATTCACTTTCTCTTTTATAAATCAATTGGTACTCAGAATTTTTATCATCTATTAAATTAATTCTAATTTTATCATTTGGCATGAGAGGTCCATACATTGAAAACCAAAATCTTAGACCTTTTGAAATATATCCATTATTACTCAAATGAGTTTCTATTGTACCTGCCGATGTTATAAGGATGAAGTTCTTACCATTTAATGGAAAAAAAAATCTATATCTCTCTGGAATATAAATCCTATTATACATATTAATTGTATGTACTTCATTAGATATATCAAATTCAATATAATCAAGATCTTCAGGATGTAAATCCCAAAGTTCAATTTGATTTTTTTTACTTTTACTGTGAAATGTAACCTCTAAATCATCATTATTCTTTAAATGATATGCCTCAGCCACTAAATCAGGTACCTTCAGATAATATGTATTTTTAATTTTAACTGTATTTAATTTAATTTTTTTCATATTAAAATAATGTCAAGTTTTCTAAATCATTTGATTTATCTTCTTCGCCAATTTTATTTTTTATATTTTCATTATTATCAAATTTTACTTTTTCAAACTTAAATCCACTCATTCTTAGTTTATTATCCAATCTATTTCCTATTGACTTCCATCCCTTAATATCAACTACATCTTTATTTAAAATTTCTTTATTTTTTTTATCACCATTTTTAGTTCTATAACTATAATGTATTTTAACATATTCATATGAAGAAATATTGATTAACTTTGATCCTCTAAACTCAGATATTAAAAAATATTTTTTATCTAATACATTTGTTTCAATTTTAAACCTTTTGACATAGTATTTTTTTGTTTTGCCTTCCAAGTAAAGAAGAGTCAATATTTTTTCTTTTTCATATTTTTCAATTAAAACNACTTCACTCATCCTGTAACGATTTGATAAATCAAAATTAGTCATTTCATATGAACCATCATTATANATTATTAAAATTCTATCAGTNGCATTAAAACTTCCCAAATAGCGACCTCTTTCATCTATATTAAGCCTACCTATNTCAGTATCTAACCAGATTTTTCTTCCACCAAGGGTTGAGTCACCAGATTCTTTATGNTCTATCTTACGAACTTTAAATTTACTTAAGATNTTTCCCTTAGCATCTCTTCCTTTTATTGATAAATTAGANTANTCATAATCAAAAGCTTTATTTCTTNTTCTACTTTTATGATGTAAATAAACATGAATTACTTCNGATTCACTGTTNGGATTTGATGTNAAATATAATATTTTACTANTAGGATTACTTCCNGCAATNTTATAGGTCTTATCAATAATCATTGATGTAACAGGAAATCTTTTTACAAAAGTATATCCAGTTTTTCCATCNAAATANGCAACATTATAAATCATATGCCTATCNTTNTTCTTCCAAACATTTGCATATATAATATTTTTACCTANATATTTTTTATCNGCAATTTTTGTAATCATTAATGTTCCATCATNNAAAAAAACTATAATATTGTCAAGNTTAGAACATTTTGAAACAAAATCACCTTCTNTNGGNGAGGTGCTAATAAAGCCATCTTTTTTATTAACATATAATTTTTGGTCTGCCATAGCAACTCTTCTNACTGAAATTGAATCAAATGTTANTATTTCTGTTTTTCTTTCATGTANATGTCCATATTTTTTTAATAAATGTTGAAAATATCTNATNGTATATTCTTTNATATATTTGATATCATTTGNTACCTCAACAATATCTGTCTCTATNTTAGTAAGTTTAGANANATGTCTATCTGAATCATACTTACTNATNCGCTTAATNTTTATTTCNGTTAAAGCTATAATATCATNTTCTGTAATNTCTTTTTTTAAGNTATNAGTAAAAGGAATTAGAGATTTTTNAATTGTAGATAAAACTGAATCCCATGTTTCACAATCTTCAATATTTCTNTANATTCTTTGCTCAATAAATATCTTTTCAAGAGANAGTTTATGCCATTGAGTTTCTANAGATTGNAGATTAAANTCTAAATCTTTTTTNAACAAANACATTGTATTTTCAGTTGATAATTTCANCAATTGATTAACTGAAATAAATTCAGGTTTATTATTAACTATAATACAACAATTTGGAGAAATCGANATTTCACAATTTGTAAATGCATATAAAGCATCAACAACTAAGTTTGGTGANGTNCCTTTGATAAGTTTTATAATAATTTCAACTTTTTCAGCAGTATTATCTTCAATATTTTTAATCTTTATCTTNCCATTTTCATTTGCTTTTAATATNGAGTCAATAAGTGAAGANGTTGTTATNCCATATGGAACACTNNAAATTTTGATAGTAACCTTATCTAANATATCAATATGAGATCTTACCCTTACTCTTCCACCTTTTTTACCCTTATTATANTGATTAATATCAATCATACCACCTGTTTGAAAATCTGGANAAATTTTAAATGATTTNNCTTCTAAAATAGATATGGANGATTTAATCAATTCATTAAAATTATGAGGAAGTATTTTAGTTGATAATCCAACAGCTATTCCNTCNACTCCTTGATTNAGNACCAAAGGNAATCTAACAGGTAAGGAAACTGGCTCTTTATTNCTTCCATCATANGATGGAGTCCATTCAGTAATATTCTTATTAAATAATACAGTCANAGCAAAATCAGATAGCCTTGCNTCAATATATCTNGGAGCTGCAGCCCTGTCTCCNGTTCTAACGTCACCCCAGTTGCCTTGTGTATCAATTAANAGNTTTTTTTGACCTAAACCAACGAGTGCATCACCAATAGCTTGATCTCCATGTGGATGAAACTGCATAGTATTNCCAATAATATTNGCCACTTTNTTNTATCTTCCATCATTCATTTCAAACATTGAATGTAATATTCTTTTNTGAACTGGTTTTAATCCATCATTTATATCTGGTATNGCACGCTCCAATATGACATANGANGCATAGTCTAAAAACCAATCTTTATACATTGATGATATATTTCTATTCTTTTCTTCCAATTTAAATAGCTTCGTAGTTTANGTTTTNAATAATAAAATTCTGTCTATCTTGTGTGTTTTTACCCATAAAATATGNTAAAATATCNGTAATTGATTGATCACCAGTGTAAACAACAGGNTCAAGTTTAATATTNTCNCTAATAAAATCTTTAAATTCATCAGGTGAAATTTCTCCAAGTCCTTTAAANCTAGTAATTTCTATTTTTCCTGANAGAGAATTTAAAGCAATATTTTTTTCATTGTCATTATANGCATATTTTGTTTCAGATTTATTTCTAACTCTAAATAACGGNGTTTCTAATATATANACATGACCTCTNCTTANAAGTTCAGGATANAATTGCAAGAAAAAAGTTAAAATAAGTAATCTAATATGCATTCCNTCNACNTCTGCATCTGTNGCAATAATTATTTTATTGTACCTNAGTCCATCAATTCCATCTTCAATATTTAATGCATGNTGCAATAAATTAAATTCTTCATTTTGATAAACAATNTTTTTTGTTAGTCCAAAAGAATTCAAGGGCTTTCCTCTTAAACTAAATACAGCCTGAGACTTAACATTTCTAGTTTTNGTTATTGAACCGCTNGCAGAATCACCTTCTGTAATNAATAACATTGTACTATTTTTTAAATCTTCACTTGTTTTCGNATCATTAAAATGATATTTGCAATCCCTNAANTTTTTATTATGTAAATTAGCCTTTTTAGTTTTTTGTTTAGCTAACTTNTTTATACCTGCAATATCTTTTCTTTCTTTTTCAGANTGTAATATTTTTTTTAATATCAATTCTGCAACCTGAGGATTTTTATGTAAAAAATTATCAAGTTTNGTTTTAAGAAAATTATTTANAAAAATTTTTATAGTTGGNCCATTTGGNCCCATATCNAGNGANCCTAACTTATTTTTNGTTTGAGATTCAAAAANAGGATTTTGTAATCTAACACTTAAAGCTGTAACTATAGANGCTCTAATATCTGATACNTCAAAATCCTTTTTAAAAAAATCCCTTANTGTNCTTACNAATGATTCCTTGAAAGCTGCTANGTGAGTTCCTCCATGCATAGTNTGTTGNCCATTTACAAAAGAATAGTNNTCCTCACCATAATTACCACTATGTGTTATTGCAANNTCTATATCTTCNTCTTTAATATGNATNGGTGGATAGANAACCCTNTAATTTTTTGTTTTTTCTTCAAGCAAATCTTTTAAACCATTTTNTGATTTATATTTNTTTCCATTAAANAANATNGTTAAACCTGAATTTAAATAAGCATAATACATTATTTGCTCTTCNATAAATTTGTCAATATATTTATANTTTTTAAAAATAGTTTCATCAGCTAAAAATTCAACATATGTACCATTTAATTCATTAGATGAAGTAATTTTTGAAATATTTTTTTTATCACCTTTTGAAAAATCAAGACATATTTCTTGTTTATCTCTAAAGGATTTAATCTTAAATTTTTCAGATAATGCATTAACAGCTTTTATACCAACTCCATTTAATCCAACTGATTTCTTAAATACCTCAGAATCATATTTTCCTCCTGTATTTATTTTTGAAACACAATCCTCAACTTTTCCAAGAGGAATTCCTCTACCAAAATCTCTTATTGAAATTATATTTTCACTTCTTTTGACTACTATTTTATTTCCAAAACCCATTATATGTTCATCAATACTATTATCTAATACTTCTTTGATTAAAATATAAATTCCATCATCAGGCGATGAGCCATTACCCGTCTTTCCAATGTACATTCCTGGACGTTTTCTTATATGTTGCTTCCAATCTAAAGACTTAATGGAACTTTCATCATATTTTTTAGGACTTTTCATATCGTTAATTTAGTATTGATTTATAATTACTGGGTGTAATAAATCCATTTTTGAAAATCTTTTTTAAAAAGGTCTTATTTGAAACTTTTTTATCAATTATACAAAATTTTTCATAAAGAGTAATTATGTAAGTACTTGCAGCAAATAATTCTAAATCAAATTCAACATCAAACAATTTTTTTCTGAAATAATATTCTAATTTGTTATCGTTAATAAAAAAAGATTCGCTTTGCAAATAATCAATAGATTTTTTAAATGAA
>PBFG01000007.1 GCA_002718585.1 Fidelibacterota bacterium
TCTAGAAATTTTATTTCATCTATACAACTCAGTTGTTCTTTATAAATTTTATTAATACATCTTTTTTTTTCAACTCTTGAATTTAAAACTTCCATTTGTCCTATTCCAATAGCAGCACATACATTACTAAGTCTGTAATTGTAACCAATTTTCGAATGCTCATAATGAGGTTTATCATCTCTAGCTTGAGTTGATAAATACTTCGCCTGACTAATAAATTTTTTATTTTTTGAGATAAGAGCTCCTCCTCCAGAAGTTGTTATTATCTTATTACCATTAAAAGAAAATACTCCGAAGTCACCAAAAGTTCCAATATTTTTTTTCTTATATGTAGATCCTAATGCTTCAGCAGCATCTTCAATCACTGGAATATCAAATTTTTTAGAAATATTAAGAATTTCATCAATTTTTGCTGGCATTCCATATAAATGAACTAATATTATTGCTTTTGGTTTTTTTCCTATTGCAATTCCTTCATTTATTGCTTTTTCTAATAGTACTGGACACATATTCCATGTTTCGTACTCACTGTCGATGAAAATTGGATTTGCACCAATATATTTTATGGGATTTGCTGTTGCTGCAAATGTAAATGAAGAACATAAAACATCATCTCCAGATTTAACTCCTAATAATATTAAAGATAAATGTATAGCAGAAGTTCCACTGTTTAGTGCTGCAACAGAATAATTTTCGTGCTTTTTTGAAAGAATTTCTTCAAATTTAGAAATATGAGGTCCAACAGGAGCAATCCAATTTTTTTCAAATACATCATTAACATATTTTAACTCATTATCTGACATATGAGGTGATGATAACCAAATTTTTTTTTGTTCTTTCAAAATTTTAAAATTTTAGATATGGTAGCAAATATAATCTTAATGTCAATCCATATACTATTATTATAATAATATTCTAAATTCAGTCTTACTTTATCCGGATATATTACATTATTATTATACTCCATAGGATTTTCTTTTTTTGATAAAATCTCTTCCTCATTGGAATATTTTATACTAGCTGGACCGGTTATTCCAGGCCTTAATTTTAAAATATTTCTATTCTCACCAGTTAGTAAATCAGCGTAACCAGGAACATCAGGTCGAGGACCAACAAAACTCATATCGCCTAACAAAACATTAATCAACTCTGGTAGTTCATCAAGTTTATATTTCCTTAAAATAGCTCCAAATGGAGTAATTCTTTCATCTCCAAGTACTGAGATTGTATTAGAATCTGAATTGTTAAGCATTGTTCTAAACTTAAACATTTTAAAAATCTTAGCATGTTGTCCAACCCTCTTTTGGACGAAAAAAATAGAGCCATTAGAAGTTATTTTTATTATAATCGCAATAACGGTAAAAACAGGACTAAAAATAATAATCCCAAAAAAAGATAGTATAATATCAAGTATTCTTTTTAACATTAATTAAGTTTTAAAACTTCTTACAATTTCTTCCTGTTTTAACAAAATGTTTAATTGACGAATAGGCCCAAGGTTAAAAAAACGAAATATATTTTTAAAAGGATATAATGCTTTAACTATATACTTTATTTTATTGGAATAAACTATATTTAATTTACAATATGCTTTTCTAAATTTAAATTTTTTAATTAAAAAACTTGGGAAATTTGTTTTATGAGATATGCTTCTGGTACCATTATTTACATATTTAAATTTTCTGTCATTTAAATAATTTCTATTCATTGAGTAAATTAAAGCTTCACTAGGTCTATATTTTAAATATTTAGGATGAAATTTTGTTGATCTATACTCTGCATAATTTTCAATTATCATAACCTTAGAATATGCAATTAATTTTCTTTCATAAAATACACCCCAATATTCCCAAGTATCTGGTGTGGAAATAACTTCATTAACAAATTTTTTAAGTGATTTTGGTTTTAAAAAGGTTTGATAATTATTAAATGCAGAAATATATACGTTGTACCCTTTTTTAATTAACTCATCTTTTTTAATTTTTTTAACTTGACATTCTTTTAGGCCTTTTCTTATTTTATTTCTTGTTTTTATATCATAATCCATAATCTCTAAAGGNTTATCATTTATAATAAACCAAAAATTAGTTTTTTNNTNNNAATCAAAATTAGACTNCCANCGTGCAAAATACATGCCACTTTTTTTNAGNAAATTNAAAATNTCNTNTCTAGANTCATNNATTTCAAAATGAGGTGGNCAATCAGGNATTANAGCNCCATTATATTTTCTCCANTNATGCATTTNAGTAATTAATTATNCAAGTANTCTNTATATGACTTATTAACGTCTACAATATATGCATGTGAAGGATATTTCATTTTTTCTTTTTCACTTGGCAATTCCATATATTTTGGTCCATATCTAACATTTAAATATTTCTCTATTTGTTGAGGAACTGGTAATAATAAATGTTCAAACTTAATAAATTTAGGGTTACCTAAATATTGTCTCTTAAACGACCCCTTGCTAAAGGGTGCTCTGCCAAAAAAATGTCCTACATATTTAGTGTTTCCATTTTTTAAATAACGAACAATTTTAAGTAAAAGATTTTTTACTTGCTTAAAAACTAAATATCTTGAGAGAAATAAGGTTAGTTTTTTAAATTTAGAATTTGTTATGTAACCACGATCAGACAAAGCTCTTGCATTTAAAATTCTTGCTGCAAAATATTGAATATATCTAACAAACTTATTAGAACTAGCAGAATGTAACGACATTATATCAATATAAATTCCATGATGCATTTTTCGATTAACAACATCTTTCTCAATAAATGTTGTATTATTCATTCTTAGTTTACTAAAATAGAGAGGCATTTCATCTGTATTTTCTTCTTGAAAATAATAATTTTTGCAATCAATATTTAACTTGATTTTCGACAAAAATTTTAAATAATTTTCTCTATCCATGAAAACATCAAAATCATCATCCCAAGGAATAAAACCTTTATGACGTATAGCTCCTAATGCTGTTCCTCCCATCAGGTAATAAATAATGTTATGTGTTTTGCAAAAACTATCAAAATACTCAACCAATTCCAAAATTTTTGAATGTAGTAACTTTAGTTCTTTTGGATTCATACGATTAATTTGAATCTTTTTCTTCTTCTTGTATAAGTCTTTTTAATGTAGACCTTAGGCTTGTTGAAGAAATATTTTTGGTGTATGGAAAGTAAAAAATTTCTACACCATGTTTTTGAAACTTACTTTCAAGTTCTAAAAATATCTTTGATCCTTTCCAATCATCTCCAACAAACATAATATTAAAACCAATTTTATGTAATGCACTTAGCTTATCTCTATCNNTTTGGACAACAACTTCATCCACATATTTAATTGANTTTATAATTTCTATTCTNTGATCAAAAGTAATTATTGGTCTTTTATTTTTATATTCTTGAACAAGCTCATCAGTACTCACACCAACAATTAAGTAATCACAATTTTCTTTTGCTTTTCTTAAAATTTCTAAATGTCCAACATGAAATAAATCAAAAACTCCTGTGGTATATCCAATTTTTTTATTATNCGAACTCATTTTCTAAAAAAGTTTAAAAACAACCATTCTCTAAATTTATTAGGCACAACAAACTGTACAAAGAACCTAATTAAAATATTAAATGTTAGTCTAAATATATTAATAATATTTTTTTGAAACATAAAATATTGAAGTTTACTTTCACTAACAAAATATTTCCAACCNCCTCTTCTTAAATAAAACTCATCANTAACACGAGCATANACGATAANATCATTTAAGTTNGAAAAAATTGCTCCTGATAAATACATTCTAATCCACAAATAATAATCNTCATTATAATGCCAATCTAAATAACCTCCAGCTTCAATAACTTTTGATTTTTTAAACATAACTGTCATGTGATTCATTGGGCATCTCATTTTTAAAAATTTCTTTATTTCAGANTGAGTAGAGGGTAAACTTCTTTGACCTAAAGATATATTAATATTTTTACTAAACTCACTTATTATACCTCCAAGAATACTTGTTTTTGGATGTTTTTTAAAATAAAGAAGTTGTTTTTCAAATCTATCTTTGGTACAAATATCATCACTATCCATTATTGCAACTAGTTCATGAGTACATTTTTCTAAACCAATATTTTTTGCTTTACCATGACCTACATTTGCTTTCAAATCGATTATATTAAAAACATCCTGGTTTTTTAATGCAAAGTCATTAATAGTATCACGCGTCTCTTTTGGAACTGGACCATCAATCACAAGAACTATTTCAGAAGGTCTTACAGTTTGATTTGATACACTTTCTAAAGCTTGTTTAAAATAGGTAGAATTATCATTTTTATAAACACACATTAATACTGAAAATGGAACACTAGGCATATTAAAAATTATTTTGAAAAAATTTAATTAGATATAACTTTTCAGACTCATTAATATCAATTTTACCCAATATGTTTGGAGGTTTAGGCCAGTAAATATCATAATAATATTTTTCGTTTATAGCTATCTTACAACTATATCTTGGAATAACATGAAAATGTACATGAGGATCTACCATCATCAGCGCAATATAATTTATCTTATCAGCACCTAATTTTTTATGTAAAAATTTTTCAACATGCTGTATTACAAGCTTAAGCTCTACATATGCACTTTTCGAAAGATTTCCAAGATTAAATTTATTTTCTTTACATATTATTACAAGAGAACCAATTGTGACTTGTTGAGGTCTATAAAGTACAACCCAATAATCATATTCTTTTATCAAATTTTCAGAGTACCCGAATTTTTTAATTGTACTATTCATATATTTAAAATAAAAATTTTAATGAACTTTCAAATAAAAATATTGGNAGTGTAAATAGAAAAAGTAATACAAGTCTTAATGATAATCTAGTTGTTTTTTTTGTGATTTTTGATGTATATAGATACAAATCATAAATTAAAAATATTATCAATATCATGGAAATTCTCTCAGTTATCATTTCATGACCAATAATACTAAGACCCAATATAATTATACATGAAGGAAACAAGGAAGGTAAATTTTCAATTAATTTTAATACATTTTGTTTAAACTTAAACATAAAAAAAATCATTAGAGATGAAAATAAAACTAAATATAATAAACTTAAATCTACTTGAGTTGTGTCAAAACTTTTTAAATTTAAAAAAAACGGTAACAATAAAATATATGATATTGATATTAGAAAAGATATAACTGACCTATCTTTTATTTTAAACTTATAAAATTTTTTAATCACAAAAACAGGCAGAACAAACATCATTAAATTATGTGTAAAAACAGATATTAAAAATAATACTATGGATTTGAAATAATTATATTTAATACAAGAGTAAGCATATAGTAGAACTATGGTTGCAATAAATTGTCTGTAAATATTTTCATATCCAAAAAGAAATGGAAAACTTGTCATTAAAACAACTAAAACACCATGGCCTAAATTATTAGATTTTATTTTTTCAGTGCTTTTAATTAGCAATATAATCCATAAAAAATCTAGTATAATAAAAGTAAAAAAAGGAGACTCTGTAAGCCAATAAACTAACCTAATAGTAAACCAAAAAATAAATTCTCGTATATAATAAAAACTCTCTAAAACTAAAGAACTTTGCATCTCTGTTGTATAGGTAAGTATATCAATTTCAAAACCATTAAAATAAAATGCTTGCAATCGAACAATTATCAAAAAAATAAAAGTAAAAGGTATATATATATATTTTAAAATAGAATTACTTTCAAGTATAAGAGTTAAGAGGCCTAGTAAAGATAAAACACAAAATGCTATAAACTCCATTAACTTTCAATTTTAATTTTGTAAAACCTATATACCGAATATAATGACATCAACATAAACAAAAAAGATAAAATATATATTGTAATTAGTGAGTTTTCTCTTGCACTTGATGTATTTAAACAAAAGTAAACAAATAAACCAACTAAGAAAATTGAAAAAATACTCGCCAATATATTGGCGTCTTTTTTTATTTTATTTTGGGATAAACTAAAGAATGGTTGAAATAGTGCAGAGGCAATAAATATAAAAACAAAACTAATACTTAAATCTTTTGCATATGCAAAAGTACTTAAAGTATCTTGTTGAGTAAAAGCTCCTCTTTGAAAGATAAATTGTATTGTAATTTCACCATATAAATCAACAAGATATACCAGCAATATTCCTAAACCTAACGCAACAAAAAAAGAAAATAAAATAATTTTTATATCATTTTTTACAGATAATTTTGCCAAAACTATTGTGTTTATATTCAAAATAACTGCTGTTAATAGCGCATTAAGTAGTACAACTGAATAATTAAAAAATGTTATATTATTATCATTATCAAGTCCTGCTATAAATCTTGAAAAAATAACTATTACATTGGCAAGATTTCCAAGTAACATCACAGATATGTTAAAATCTTTTACTTTAAACTTTGCTTCTTTACCTTCCGACACACTATATATTGGCCTCAAATATTTGTATATCATTGAAAAAAAACCAATTAATCTACTAGCTAAAACACCAACAATACTAAAGTAGATTGTCAATGGATATAAAAAAATTGTTGACATAAACATATCAACAGTTGTAGCTATAGAATTAGTCTTAAATTTACCTTGACCTTGCATGACAATCAAAAACACTGAACTATAAAAATTAATACATAAAATTAATCCAAGTAACAATGAAATAAGTATGAATAATATATTATAATCACTACTATCAATGTAATAAACAATTGGTAATTGAATTAATTGACTTAAAGCAAACAATAAAATCATAATTTTTTTAGAAATATATCGAACTTGTTTTAGTGATATTTGTTCATTATTGCTATATAACTTTGAAAATTTAGATAATAAGGTAGCTTGAAGTGCATTACCGTTTGAAAGCTGAGAAAATAAATCAGAAACAGTTCTTATCAAGATGAAATTAGCATATAATAATGAGGAACCAAACACAGATGCTAAAATTACCTCTTTAGCAAATCCAATAAATTTTTTAATGATATTTGAGCTAAACATAGCTAAAAAATCTAATGTAGATTTATTAGCAAATATTGCCTTAAAATTCATTATAAATTATCTTTTACTCCTATTTGATAATAACTGAAACCAAGTTCCTTTAAAAAATCGCTACTATACTGATTTCTTCCATCGATTATTGTGTTTCCTTTCATTAATCGCAAAATCTTATTAAAATTTGGACTTCTAAATTCTTTCCATTCTGTTACAAGTACTAAAACATCTGCATTTTCCAAGACAGAATATTTATCATCAAAATAGTTTACCTGCTGATTTTTAAGATAAAATTTAGCTTCATGTGTAGCTTTGGGATCATAAGCATTTACAATACCTCCAAATTTATTAATTGATTTAATCAAATTTATTGATGGAGCTTCTCTCATATCATCAGTTTCAGGTTTAAATGAAAGACCCCAAATTGCAAATGTCATTTCTTTGATTTTGTCATTAAAGTTGACTTTAATTTTGTTAAAAAGGACATCTTTCTGCAATTTGTTAACTGATTCAACTGCTGAAATTAATTGAGGATTATAATTATGTTTATTTGCAATTTTAATTAATGCTTGAACATCTTTTGGAAAACAACTTCCTCCATAACCACAACCNGGATAAATAAATTTATATCCAATTCTATTATCACTTCCTATACCAATACGAACTTTATTTACGTTTGCACCTACCTTCTCACAAATATTAGCAATTTCATTTATAAAAGAGATTTTAGTTGCTAACATNGAATTAGCTGCATATTTTGTCATTTCTGCAGATCTAATGTCCATATCAATAAATCTATCGTTTGAAACTAAAAAAGGGGAGTATAAAATTTTCATTTTTTCTATAACATCATTGTTATCTGATCCAACAACAACTCTATCTGGATGCATAAAATCTTTTATTGCAACACCTTCCTTTAAAAATTCAGGATTTGACACAATATGAAAATTATAATTTTTATTATTTTTTTTCATAGAATTTGTTATGACTTCCTTAACCTTATCAGCTGTACCAATAGGAACAGTGGATTTATTTACTATAATTAAATCATGAGAAATATTTTCACCAATTTGCTTAGCAACTTGCAAAACATATTTCAAATCAGCAGAACCATCTTCACCCATTGGTGTTCCAACAGCAATAAATACAATATCAAACTTTAATGCATCGACAATATCAGTTGAAAATGACAAATCCCCTTTTTGAAGATTATTGATAACTAATTTTTCTAAACCTGGTTCATAGATCGGAATTATTCCTTTTTTAAGTTTTTTAATTTTTTCTTCATTTATATCAATACACATTACTGNATTACCCATNTCTGCAAAACANGCNGCAGCNACTAATCCAACATATCCTGAACCTATTATAGATACTTTCATANTTNTNTNTTTTTTGAAACNTTCATNAAAATTGAAACAATNANTGAAAATATGAANCTTATTANTGNNACAATTANTAAAAATAGTGGTAAGTCTCTCTTAGTTTCTTTTTGTGGTAAAGAAAAACTTTGTACAAAATTTAATGGCTTTAGTAAAGCTAAATTGGTCTCTTTTAATGTTCTTAATTGAATTAAATCAATTATCTCATTTGAAGATTCGTTTGGTTTTTTTCTGCTATACAAATTAATTGAACTATTATCGAATGATAAATTTTCTACAGCTCTTATTTGTCTTAACTGTTGAACTTCATTATTAATTTCATTAATTTCATTTTGTATAGTTATTTTATAGAGATTATAGCAATCATTAACATAAGTCAAATTATTAAAATAATACAATAGCCCATCTTCAATTGAAGTTATTATTTTATTACTAGTAGTAAAGATTTTAATTTCAAACTTTTGAGTGGCTATTTTTCTTTTTTTATCTAACTGCTCCTCTCTCATTATTTCTATAGCTTCAATCTTCTTAAGATCAACAAGTAAATCTTTTTCAATATTTAATTTTTTTGCTAAAAGAGATAAATCATTATTGTATATATCAGTGTTGAGTTGATTAATTAAATTAATAGCTGTCCTTTGATTTAAATATATTCCTCTATCTGCTGGTATTCTCTCAAATTCTGAAATTCCTGAAGTTGCTATCGCACTTAATTCATAACTTTTTTCTTCAAAACTTATATATAAAAAGCCAAAAAACAGACCAATTAATGTAATTGAAATAATCACAGTTTTAAAATTTATAAAAAACAATATTAGTTCTTTAAATAGTTGTCTTAAACTTAATTCATCGTTCATATTATTTATTTTAAAGTTTCCAAGTTGAAAAATTATACATCCCTTTTATATCCAAAAGTACGAGTTTTCCTTTGGAAATTTTAATAAAATCATCAACTTTATAATTTTTAAATTGATTATGAGATACAGCCACAATTATACAATCATATTTTTTTTCATTTAAAAAGGGATTCTCAATAAAATTAAAATCATTATTATTTTCTACATAAGGATCATAAATTTCAATATTTATCTTTTTTTTCATCAATTGGTAAATGATGTCTTTAACTTTAGTATTTCTCGTATCTGCACAGTTTTCTTTAAAAGTATAACCCAATATTAAAATATCAGAATTAATAATATTTATATTCTTTTTAATTAAAATATTAATTGTTTTGTCAACAATAAAATTGGACATATTATCATTTATTTTTCGAGAAACATTTATTATATCTGCGTTCACACCAAGCTTCATGGATTTATATGACAAATAATATGGATCTACACTAATACAATGACCACCTACTAATCCAGGTTTGAAAGGAATAAAATTAGATTTTGTTTTTGCAGCTTCAAGTATCTCATTTGTATTTAGATTCATACCATCAAAAATAATTGCTAATTCATTAATTAAAGCAATATTTACATCTCGTTGAATATTTTCAATAACTTTTGCAGCCTCAGCAACCTTAATTGAGCTAGCCTTATATGTTCCCGCACCAATAATCTTCTTATACATATCATCTATAAAATCTGCCACAGAAGGTGTTGAACCACTTGTAATTTTTATCATTTTATTTAACGTAAAACGTTCGTCTCCAGGACTGATTCTCTCTGGGCTATAACCACAATAAAAATCTTTATTGTAATTTAATTTAGAAATTTTTTCAATAATTGGAACACAAAAATCTTCTGTAACACCAGGATATACTGTTGACTCATATATCACTATATTACCTTGGCTAATATTTTGTGCAACTATTTCTGTAGCTAACTTTATTTTTGATAAATCGGGAGAATTATCTTCATTTAAAGGTGTTGGTACGGTAATAATATAAATATTAGCATCTGATAACTTACTCTTTTTGGAGGTAAAAAATACATCATTTACTAATGATTTATTATTTATTGTAGTCGAACTTTTTATATCATTAATTCTTTTAGAACTGATATCAAACCCAATTACTTCGTAAAACCTGGAAAATGCTATCAGAAGCGGTAGACCAACGTATCCTAATCCTAATATTGCTATTTTATTATTACTCATCAAAGCTAAAAAAAGCCCCTATCGGAGCTTTTAAACTGAATAATTTTTTAATATTCCCAAAGATCATGCTCAAAATTAAAAAGCTCCTCTTTAATTCTCTCAGCTTCAAGTAGTGCATCTAAACCTACCATAAAGTCAGAAACGTTTCGATCATATACTGTTGATTCCTTCACTATAGTTGAAGAAAACATTCTTTTCATAAAAATATCATCATATGTTCTCCTTTCAGCATCGTTTTTAACTAAATTAAATACCTCAGCGTTAATTAGATAGTTTCTTGCTTCAGGAAAATATACCCAGAACAATTCTTTAAATTGTCCAGCTATTTTTCTTCCATCTTTATCTTTATCTTCAGCCATTGGAGCTAATCCTAAAATTCTAACATCCATTACAGACCTTTGCTTATCAAAAAACCATTGTTCTTTAACTCTCCATTTTAACACGCTATTTCTATCAAAACTTGTAGTAGTCGGTACTTCAATTAATATTTCTTCTCCTCTTTTAAGAGCTTCAGGATCTAACTGTGTCTCAATGGTGGTTGGTTCCATTAATTGTTTGAATTCTTCAATACTTAATCTTTTTCTGAACTCATCATCATTTATTGCATCACCATATACTCTTAATGTATTTCCATCATCATCTCCTTCTGTTGCTGCATGAAAAATAACATCAATTAAACTTTTCCTATCGTCTGTAACATCAGTTTGCTTACCGTTGTTCATAGGATAATAAAACGGATGATTAATTTTTTGTCTAAGATCAATTTCTCTCCAAATTTTTCTTGACCACATAACATCTGCTTGTCTAAGATGCGGGTACTCTTGAGTTTTTTTTGTTTGATGTTTATTCTTTTTGTAAACATCTCGCATTTCTTCTGTAGCAACGCCATTGTAATTATCTTCGTCATTTGGAGATAAAACTTCCTGGGAAAAAACGAATGTTGAAAATATAAATGTAAATATTAATAAAATTTTTGTTTTCATAATTATATATTTATTGTAGTTCAAGTTCAATTACTGTATTTCTATCTAATCTTCTCTGTTCGGTATCTGTTCTTCCAGATTTACTAATCATCTTTACAGTTATATCGGTAATATAAATTTTACTTTCTCTTGGAGCATTATTTAATAAATTAATTTGTTCAGCTGTGAATTTCATACCATTCTCTTGTCTAGCTGTGGATTGTAAACCTCTTTGATTTTGAGCTCTCAAAGTAAATTTTTGTACATACCAACCTATACCATCAAAATCAAAGTCTTTGAGCTTTGCTCTTACAAGACCTGTAGAAACGAGTTTATCTAAAGATACTAGTCCTGTATTACCTTCATCAAGATTAATGTAAGGTTTTGGGTCTGGTGTTCTTTTTACTCTAAAATCCATTTCTCCCATTGCCTTTCGCTTACCATTGTCATCAGTAGCATAAACAGTTATTACAGCCTTTCCAGTGACTTTAGATTTTGGTAGAGCATCAGGGATAGCTAAATATTCTCCTTTAGACTTGTTAGTTACTTTAGTTGACCCGTTACTCATACTTATACTTAACTGGTCTGATCTATAGCCAGGTACTGATATTTTTATTGGATTTCCACCTACCTCACTATTTTCTAATCCAGTGTATAAAATATTCATACGTACTGGGGATATTGTGGCAGATTTAGGTGCAACTCTATAACTAGACGTGAAAGGATATTGTTTGGTACCAGTTTCATCAGCTAAATTAATTATACCTCTCCATTCTTTTTGACCTTCTGCACTTGTTCTTATAGAATATTTTCCCTTACCATCTACAACTCTCAAAGTATCATAATCACCTAACATTGAATATAATCCAGAAATTGAATCAAAAGTATAATCTCCAATAAAAATATCTGGATTTGAATTTTGATTATACGCGGTAATAAAAACATCAGATCTGAAAGAATCGCCTCTAGTAACGTACTTTGTTTCAGGAATAACTATAGCTTGTGCATTTTCAAACTTTATAGTATTTTCGTCAAGATTCCTTTTTAAATAGTTAATTAAATCAGATTCTACATTTCTAATATCTGACTGAATTTTAGATAGAATAGTTAGAGCACTAACAGCAGGCATATCTTGAAAATTATTTATTTCCCATGGGATTTTCTTTCCATCTGATTGCCTAACTTCATCAACATTACAAACATTACTGATAGTTGATTTTAAATCCTGATTTCCATTTGATAATGAGGAGTAGAATTCACCAATTTCTTTTATTTTGGAACTTAGCTGGAAGGCCATTAAATCTTCCTGCTTTGCTCCTTTTCCATAAGCTAACTTATTTTTATCAACTAAAAACATTTCCTGAGATGCATATCTGTTACTTTTCGCCTTTAACTCAGCAACAGGTAATCTTTTTTGTTTATCAGAAAGTTCGCTAAATTTTTTTGGATTATCTTTTGAAGAGACTGCCATTTTATCATCAATTTTTCCATCTTCATCTACAAGACTAAGATAGTCACCTAAAAACACCTTTCCATCAGCTCTTTGAACAAGTATATATTTCATTTCTTGAATGAACATGAAAAGTTCATCTGAGTTAGATCTAATCTGCTTAACTCTTTCATTTGTTTCTTTAAACTTTACTGGATCGTTTACAGCAGCTTGTTCAAATGTTAAGTATGTTGTTTTATTTTTATCCTCAATATTTTCAGTTGTTCTCTGAATTCCTACATTGATTTGAAAAAAAGACTGTAGAACTTCCTTAGAAACGTTTAATGCAAGAAGTGCCGTGAGCACTAAATACATCATATTTATCATCTTCTGCCTTGCTGGATTACCTTTTGCCATCTAAATAGATTATTTGTTTGGATTCATTGCATTTAACATATTAGCATAAACCTTGTTAAGTTGTTCTAAGTTATCAGATAAACTACTAACTTGTTCTTGAAATTTCTTAGAATCTTCAACAGAAGATTGTAAATTCTGTAAAAATATTGTAGTAGCTTCCATCTGCTTGTTTGAGGTTTGTAGCTGGAGCTCATATAATGAATTTAAGGCATTCATATTCTTTACACCTTCCTCAATTTGTTGATTATACTCAGAAATACTTGCTGCAGCGGCTACAGTTTCATTTAATCTTTTTGCTGATTCTCCAAATGATCTCAAACCATTATTTAAACTTTCAATCAATTCATTATCTATTTTAGCTCTTTCGAGTGCTTCATCAAGTTGTTGTGCAGGTTTTTTATTTGCTGGATCAGACATATTTGCAAGCTCAGGATGAACTTGTGACCAATCAACATAATTTGCACCATATGCATTATCTGAGTGAACTTTCTCAAAAGCTGAGAAAAAGAAAATAATTGATTCTAAACCTAAACCTATCATTAACATCGTTCCAGCACCAGGTAAATTTTCTATCTTAAATAATGCTCCTAATATTACTACAGCAGCGCCCCATCCATATAATTTTGGCATTAATATTTTATACCATGATGCTTCTGTTATTTTTTCAAACTTACCGTTAATGTTCTGTACAAAACTCATATCTATTAATTTTAATTATTTATTGTAATATTTTATTCGAAATCTTTTTTATCTCTACCCAAGAAGTCAACTGCACATCTAAATCCAATGTAAGACTTTGATGTATCCTGATATTCAAAAGTTCTAGTACTTGTTTGGATAAAATAAGCGATATCTTTCCATGATCCTCCTCTGATAACTCTCCTTTGATGTACTTCATGCTCAGGATCATCTTCAGAAACAATATTTGACCAATCTTTTCCATACTGATTTCTTGTCATATCTTTAGTAGTATTATACATGTTTATGTCATGAGCATAAGAAAGCGCCGATTCATCATACGAGTTCATTGTCCACTCAGCAACATTTCCGGACATATCATATAATCCATAACCATTTGGATTATAAGACTTAACTTTTATTGTTTTTGCTCCTCCATCTGCTGTATAATTACCTCTTAATGGTTTAAAATTAGCTAAAAAACAACCTTTTAAATTTCTCGTATAAGGACCTCCCCAAGGGTAAGGAGAATGCTCTAAACCTCCTCTAGCTGCGTATTCCCATTCTGCTTCTGTTGGTAATCTGAAATCTGGTAATGTTGGCTCTTTTACGCTTCTTAAAAAACCATTCATCATTTCAGTTCTCCAGTGACAAAATGCTACAGCCTGATGCCAATCAACGCCTACAACAGGATAATCATCAAAAGCAGGATGATGAAAATAATTTTTTGTATAAGGATCGTTAAATGCATATGCGTAATCATGAGTCCAGCACAGAGTATCAGGATAAACATGTACTTTTCTGTCTACAAAAAAACTATTTCTGTCTGTTTTTCCTTGTGGTTCTTCTGATGTTTCAAAATCTTTATATTCTCGTTGATCTTTTCTTGATGCTCTGTCAATATCTAGAACGGTATATTTATATACAAAGACTCTAGTGTTATACTCTTCTCCACCATAAGCACCATCCTGTCTTTCATTGTATCTTAAAAATAGAGGCTGCTCAACTCCATCCTCTGTTGTTGCTACTAAGTCTCTTAATGATCTTCTTAACTCCTCATCCGCCCACCTATTGGTTCTATTGTATCTTCTAATTTCGTCCCAGTCTAATTTAAAAAATTCCGGAGAATTAGGATCAGCAACATTTGTTTCATCTGCATAAAAATCATCTTCCCCCATACTTTTATCAACTCTAATAGCAAATCGATCGTCATCAATCATCCCATCAGCAAAAAGCAATGTAGCTTTAATTGAATCTCTAACCCAATTAGTAAATTGTCTGTATTCGTTGTTAGTGATTTCAGTTTCGTCCATGTAAAATGCTCCAACTGACACTTTTCTTGCTTGTGAAGTATTTGCAAACGGAACGTCTTGATCAGATGGTCCCATCATAAAACTTCCCTGAGGAATAAAAACCATTCCGTATGGATCAGTAGGGTTCCAAACTTTTCTATCCTGCACCCCTATTAATTCTCCATTTCCTCCAGAACCACAAGAGGAAAGGAAGATAACTATTGTACTAAATAAAACTATTTTTTTCATAATTTAATTTTTAAATTTTAAACTAAAATTCTTCAATTATAAGAATCTTGGATTTTTATATCTTGTTGGATCTTTATCAGTCTTAATTTTAAAGTCATATCCTAGCATGAACTCTAAACTATTGTTTCCTATACTACTTAGAACTATATCGTATGCTATACCAAATTTTAAATCACTAGTAATATTCATTCCCGTTAATATAGCTAACTCAGGGCCGCCTTCACTCAAATTTTCAGCATGTCTATAACTCAAACCACCCCAAATTTTATTGTCGTATATTAT
>PBFG01000008.1 GCA_002718585.1 Fidelibacterota bacterium
GTCTTAACCTTCTAATAGCTTTCTCTTTAATTTGTCTTACTCTCTCCCTAGTTAAACCAAATTCTTCTCCAATTTCATTTAAAGTTAGAGCGTACTCATAATCAATTCCAAAATACATTTTTATAACATCTTTTTCACGTTCTTTTAATGTATCAAGTGAATCTCTAACCTCTCTTTCAAGAGAACTCATGTGTAGTTCCTTATCAGGGTCATCAACATTTGAATCAGATATGACATCAAGTAATGAATTCTTTTCATCGTCGCTAAATGGCGTATCTAATGAGTGATGTCTTCTTGCAATTCTTTGGGCATCATTAATTTCAGTAATTCTCATATCAAGTTGGTGTGCAATTTCATCTGCTCTAGGTGCTCTTTCAAATTCTTGTTCAAGCCTTTCTGAAGCTTTATTGATTTTACTAATTGTTCCAACTCTGTTTAATGGTAGTCTTACAATTCTTGAATGCTCTGCTAATGCTTGAAGAACAGATTGTCTAATCCACCAAACTGCATATGATATGAATTTAAATCCTCTACTTTCATCAAATCTTTCTGCCGCTTTTATTAAACCAAGATTCCCTTCATTTATTAAATCAGTTAGGGGTAGTCCTTGTCCCTGGTAGTCTTTAGCAACACTTACAACGAATCTAAGATTTGCTTCAGTTAACTCTTTTAAAGCTCTTCTATCACCTTGTTTGACTCTAACTGCTAATTCAATTTCTCTTTCAGGATCTAGTGGCTGAAATCTACTTATTTCTTGTAAATACTTACTTAATGATCTGTTTGCGTCATTACCAATTTTTTGAATAACCTGTTCTGCTTTTGTTTTCTTTTTTCTTTTTCTTACAGGTTTTTCTGTAGCTTTAGTAACTGCTTTTTTTACAGGTTTTTCTTTACTTGCAGTTACTTTTTTTGTAGATTTTTTTTCAACTTTCGATGTTTTCTTAGTATTATTTTTTTCTACTTTTTTCTGCTCTTTGGTTGCAGACTTTGTAGCTTTTTTTACAACTTCAGTTGATGTTTTTTTTGATTTTTTATTATCTTTTGTAGTTTTTTTTGCCATTTTTTTAGGTCGTAATTTAGGCTCTTATTTTAAGAAAGAATAGATTACTTCAAAAGAAATATTTATTAAAAATATCAATATATTCAATTACACTTATATTTTCGGGTCTTCTATCTCCTAATAAGTCTAATCCTTTTTTATCTATATGATTTTTCAAATTATTTCTAATTTTTTTTCTTTTATGCTGGAATGAAAGCTTGATAAACTTTTCATATTCTTTAAAATTTAGATTTATTTTTTTCTTTTTTAAGGTTACAATATTTGATTCGACTTTAGGTTTAGGATTAAAAATATTTTTCGAAATATTCATATTAATTTCAACATCACAAAAAGTTTGAGCCATAACACTCATTCTACTGTAATCTTTTGTATTATCTTGAGCTATTAATCTAAGGGCCAATTCTTTTTGTACCATAATAATAGCTTCATAAAACAATTCTTCATTAATTATTTTAAAAATTATTGGGCTTGAAACATAATATGGTAGATTACCAAAAATTCTTTTTTTTGTTTTAAAATCAGGTGTCCAGTCCATGAAATCTATGTTAGTAATAATTAATTTATCCTTATTTTTTTCATTTAAATAATTTGATAAAAGTGGATCGATTTCTATTGCTGTAATTTTTTTTACTTTATCTAGTAAGGGTAAGGTAATCGCTCCTTTACCTGGACCTATTTCAATAATATGCTCATCTTGCTTTGGATTTATGATTTGAATAATTTTATTAATGGTATTTTTATCAATGATAAAATTTTGTCCCCAAGATTTTCTGATTGGAATTCTCAATACTAAAATTTAAATAACTGTTTTGCGTTATTAGTTGTAACATCTACCACCTCATCAAAAGATATATTTTTTATTTCTGCAATTTTTTTGGCTATTTCACCTACCATATAAGGTTCATTACGTTTACCTCTAAAGGGTACTGGGGTCAAATAAGGCGAATCAGTTTCTATCATTATTTTGCTTAGTGGAATTTCCTTAACAACATCTTGAAGTTCTTTTGAGAAAGTAATTATACCAGTAAATGAAATTATTAATCCTAATTCGAAAAGTTTATTTGCAAAATTTACGTCGCTTGAAAAACAATGAATAACACCTTTGTTAACTTTTGAATTTTTAATATTATCATACAAATCATTATCTGAATCTCTATTATGAATGACAACTGGTAAATTTAAATCTTTAGCTAGTTCAAGTTGTTCTCTAAAAACTTTTATCTGTTGTTTTTTATCAGTGTGCTCATAGTAATAATCTAATCCAATTTCACCAACTGCAACGACTTTAGGCACTTCAAGTAAACTTCTAATAGTATCTAAATATTTACTGGGAACATTTTTTGCTTCATGAGGATGAAATCCAACTGTTGCAAAAATTGACTCAAATTTTTCTGATAATTTTATTGATTTTTTAGAGGTTTCAATATCGATGCCGACACATATTATCTTATTAACCTCTTCTGCTTTAGCTCGAGCTACTACTTCATTTATATCATTTTTATACTTATCATAAAAAATATGACAATGAGTATCGATTAATCCGATTTTATTTGTCTTTTTCAATTCTGGGAAATAGATTTTTAAGTTTAGAAATTTGTGTTCCAGTTTTTAAATTGCCAAAAGAATAGTTATTACGAGAATTAACTCCCATTGCAGATAAAAGTAAATTTGTTTTATTTGGCATAATTGGATTTAATAAAACTGTACCAATTTTTAAAACTTGCGCTGAAATATTTAAAGTTGTTGAAGCATCTTCTCTATCTTTTATATTATCAGATTTAAGTAATTTCCATGGTGCTTTTATCTCAAGGTATTTATTAACTGATCTCAATAATTGCATAATAAGGTCAATTGCTTTATGGATTTGCATATTGTTAAAATCATATATTATTTGATTTGGAATTTCTTTTGCATGATTGATTAGTTTCAAATCATCTTCATTACAAACAAATGTTTTAGGGATTTTACCGTCAAAATTTTTATTGATTAAAGTAAGAACTCTATTTGCAAGATTACCGTAATCATTTGCTAAATTAGAGTTATATTTTTGAATAAACGAATCTAATGTAAATGAAGCATCCTGACCAAGTACCATATTGCTCATTAAGTAATATCTTAATGAATCTGAACCAAATTCATATGCTAAATCAAGTGGTTTTATAACATTTCCAATTGATTTTGACATTTTCATATCATCCATTAACCACCATCCATGGGCAAAAATTGTTTTTGGAAGTTTAATATTACANGCCATTAACATAGTTGGCCAGTAAACACAATGTGTTGTTAAAATATCTTTTGCCATCAAATGATAATCAGCAGGCCAACANTCATCAAATANTTTGTNATNACTTTTCCATCCAATTGCNGAAATATAATTAAGTAATGCATCAAACCATACATATGTAACATAGTCTTTGTCAAATGGTANCTCAATTCCCCATTTTAATCTTTCTTTAGGNCGAGAAATACANAAGTCATTTAATGGTTTTTTTAAAAAACCAAGGATTTCATTTTTTCTTGATTCTGGNTTAATAAAATCTGGGTTATTTTNAATATGATCTATTAATTTAGATTGATATTTGGACATTCTAAAAAAATAATTTTTTTCTTTAAGTCTTTTAATTTCTCTAAAATTACCTTCTTCAGCTTCTTTTTCAGTTATGAATCTTTCTTCTGATACGGAGTAAAGTCCTTCATATTCATTTTGGTAAATCTCATTTTTTTCAAAAAGCATCTTTAGTGTATCCTGAACTCTATCAGTATGTCTTTTTTCAGTTGTCCTAATAAAATCGTNATANTCAATATCTAACTCATTCCAAACTTTTTTAAATCTNTNTACATAAATATNTACATGTTCTTTAGGAGAANTTTTATTTTTAATCGCTGCNTCCTGAACTTTTTGACCATGTTCATCTGTACCNGTNAANANATANACATCATTATTTTGAATTTTTTGAATTCTAGTCATAACATCAGCTAAAATTGTTGTATAAGCATGTCCAATATGAGGCTCATCATTAACATAGTATAGAGGCGTTGTTATATAAAATTTTTTCATTTAATTAATGCTCATTTAAAACATTATAGATTTCTAAATAAAATGTTGTTAGTAATAATGGTAAATGGATATTTTTTTTCAAATTATCATTGGTCTTATTGATTAAGTCTACTGCTATATTAATTCTTTCTATTTCTAAACTAAATATTTTTTGAACCTCTCTCCCAATAAAATTGTAAACGGGTAGAACTTCTTTATTATTAGCCGCATCGACTAATAGTACTAATAATAATTTTAATAAAATTTTAAATTTATTTTTATCTTTAAGTAAAATAGAAAATTTTTGCCATTCTCTAATTTCAAAATTATTTAAAAGCGTAATTAAAGTTATATAGTCTTTTTTTAATTCTTCAAATTCATTTAAGAAATCTATTGCAAAAGAATTATTACCTTTCGAACAATGTGAAATAAAACTAATATTTTCATTGTTAATATTATAATTATCATTTAAGAAATTATTTATATCATTTGATTTAAGTTTTGGAAAAAATATTTTTACACATCTTGATGTTAGAGTTTCGAGCATTTGTGAAATATTAGAGGTAATTAATATAAATAAATTATTTTCATTTGGCTCTTCCAAAATTTTTAAAAGGGAGTTGGCAGATTCTGATCTAGGATAGCATAGCTTATCAGCATTCATTATTATATAAATATTATACTGATTATTAAAATTACTAAGATTTATTTTTTTTTTAATATCTCTTATTGAATTTATAAGAATGGTATTTGCTTTATCGATATTTATGTTAAAGTATGGATTTTCCAATTTTAATTTAATTTTATTAAAAATATCATCAATATCTGATTTACTAACTGCTTTCAAAGCAGGGTCATTTTTACTTATTGTTCTAGATTTTGGTAGAGGTAGAATGAAATTAATATTTTCATGAAGGTTTTTTTTTATTTTATCTTCTGTAATATTTTTATCTGCATTTTTTGATAATATTAAATTTGAAAATTCAATTGCGTGGCCAAATTTGCCGACGCCTTCGTTTCCATAAAAAATAAAAGAGTGGGGTAAATTTTTATTTGTATAGTTTTTAAATAAATTAAATAAATTTTCATTTAATATAAGATTATTATAAATCATTTTTTCTTTAACCAAATTTCTGGATTAAGTTTTGTTTCATCTTTCCATATTTCAAAGTGCATATAATTCTTTCTGGAGACATTAAAGTCATTTGATTCATTAACTTCAGCCAGTTTAACGTTAGAATTAACGTATTCTCCCTGCTGAACAGTAATATTTTTTAAGTTTGCATATACTGTAAAATATCCTTCGCCATGTCTAATCACAATATAGTTACCATAACCGCGTAAAAAACTTACAATAGAAATTTCACCATCGAGAACTGAATAAACTGAATTATTATTTTCTGTTTCAATATTAATTCCAATATTTTCTGTAACAGTATTCAGTCTCGAATTAATATTTTTTCCGAATTTTGTAACTATTTTCCCTTCCGCAGGCCAATTTAGGCGGCCTTTCATTTTTGCAAAATTACCTGATGTTGCTTTATTTTGCTTAGCTCTTTGATTCGCTAATTCTTCTTCTCTTTTCTTTGCTTCATTACCATCAGTTATTAGTTTTTTGATTACACTCTCAATGTTACTTATTTCTTCTTTTTTATCGTTTAAGTTTTTTTGGAGTTTATTACTATCATTATCAATTTTTTTAATTTTATTAACTTTATTTTTTTTATCTTCTTTAAGTTTTTCTTTTATGTTTTGAGCTTCACTTAAAATATTTTTCTGATTTTTTTTATCATTTTTTAGTTTTTCTTTTTCTAATTCAAGTTCTTTTATTTTTGAAATAATTTTGGAACTTAATTTCTTTTCATAATCCATAAGAACTTCTAAATATTTTAATTTAGTTAAATTATAATTCCATTTTTCATTGATTATGAATTTCGAAATTATATTTTTTTTACCATATTTAAAAATATGGACTAATCTTTTTTTCAATTTATTTTTTAATTCGGTAAGTTCTTCATTTTTATCTTTTATAGATTGATTTGAATTATAAATCAAGTCTGATATATTTATATCTTGCTGTTTTAAAATTCTAATTTGTTTTTCTCTGTATTCTATTTTCTGATCTAGCATATCCACGCTTTTTGATAAGTTAAATTTAGAGTTTATCATTGCATCAATATCATTTTCTAATTTTTTTATTGATGTTTCTAAATTAACTAATTTTTTATTATTGTCTATGATTTCTAATTGAATATCATCATATGTTTTTTGGCAAATTATAAAGCTAAAGAATATGAAAAAAAATAAGTTTATAGTTTTGTTTATCAATTTAAGTATTTATTATAAATTTGTTTATTGGTGTCGTTAAATAACATCAAAAATTTAATGGCATCAATCATATCTATTTTATTGAATGCACTAGCTAAATCTTCTGCTATTGAATCTAAAAATTTTAATGTATTTTTGTCTATACCAAGCTTATCATTAATCTCAATTAACAAATTATATAATTGTTTTAGAGTTGAATTAATTTGTTTAGCAAGTGATTCAGGATTTTTTTGATATTCTTCACTGTTTATAAAATCAAAATATTTAAAATAATAATATCTAGCCTCTCTAAGCATATTATTATCTAAAATTTTTTCAACTTCTTTTCGCATTGATCTCCAATTAGAATCATTATCCAATTCAGAACTAATATTAAGTGACTTGTTAATATATTTTGTACCCATACTGTGACCCCATGTATCTAATTCATAGCCTGTAAATAAAAAAGCATAAAAGTTTAGTATGGATTCAATTCCGCTAAATTTATATGGATTGAAAATAAGAGCCTCATTTTTACTGTATTCAAAAGATATTCCTTTGTTAAAATAAAACAAATCTCTTTGATTACTGATGAATAGATGACTTTTAATTATATTTGAAGTTCCTGTTCCATTAGAAATAGTATTAATTGATTCTATTATTAGATTAATTTTTAAATCAATTTTTAAAAAATCGAATTCTTGACAAAAATTATTTAATAGGAAATATTCTTTAATCACATTATCTAAATTATCAATTATATTTTTTTTTTGATGGTAGTCTGAATCATTTTCATTATATTCAATATGAACAGACACAGATTCGAATTGACAAAAAATAAATGAAATAAATAATAATGGTATTAATTTATGAATCTTCATTGTTTTAAATATATGACAGTTTTAATTTTCGAATAAGAAAAAAATTAAAAATTTTATTAGAAAGGAATAGGTATGTTTACCATCAAAAAAATTAAGTTAGTTGTTTTGTTCATATTTATAAATTCATTTATTTTTAGCCAAGAAGCTGAAAGTTTTGCAGTTGAGGTTGGGATAGAATCAATCACATACAAAGAAGATAAATATAATATTAGTATTTATTTAATAAATCCATTTAACCCAATTGCCGGAATTCAGTTTAAAATGAATCCAACTGACATATTCGTTATCGAAGAAATATATGGTGGAAAATCATATGAGGCAGGTTTTCAAATACATAAAAACAAAAAAGGTACAATTCTAGGTTTCTCTATGGAGGGTGAAACAATCGCTCCGGCTGTAATATCAACTGGTCCTGACAAATTTAAAAAAAATATAGTTTTAAATATTACTGCATCTAGTAAGAACATTCCTGAAGATGGCATTTTAAAGATGGATTGTGTTATGGCAAGTAAAAAAGGTAAGAGTTTATCAACTAAGTTTATTCCATTTGATTTATCGAATATTATTTACCTAGACAAATAATTATATTTAATTTTTTTTCTATATCATTTGACTTAAATCTACTTCTTCATTAAGTTATTTATCCCTAAAACAGATAAAATGGAGGAGAAATGAATAGATTTCTTATTACACTTGTTTGCACTTTTTTTATTAATTTTATATTTTCTAATACATTAGAATTTACTAACACTCAAATTAATGCTAATGAGTCCGGTCAAATTCAATTACTTCTTGATAATCCAAATGATCAGATTGCTGGACTTCAATTCCAAATAATTAATTATCCAAATCAAGGTAGTTTTACAGAAGTTTCTGCAACCGATAGATTATCTGGCTTTATGATAGAATCTAATCTACAAGAGGATGGTTCATTGATTGTTTTAGCCTTTAGTTTAGCTGGAGATGTAGTTGACATTGGTAGCGGAGCAATACTGGATTTAACTTTTCAATCTTCTAGCATATATTCTTCTGAAATTACAATTTCTATTCTAGAAACATCATCTTATCTTGGAACAACTTTAGGTGAAGCGTTAACTTATTCAACAATTCCTGGTTTGATTTCTGTAGAGGGTGAACCTCCTCCTCCCATTCAAAGTGTTCAAAATCTATCAGCTATAGGTGGTTTTGGAAACGTGAGTTTGGTTTGGGAAGACCCAAATGATCCATTCATAACAGAAGTAGCAGGATATCATATTTTTAGGGATGGTTTATTGGTTGGAACAGCCATTTCTACCAATTATACTGACCAAGGTTTAAATCAAGCAACTGAATATTGCTACACAGTAACAGCATTTAATGATTCAAGTGAATCTGAGCAATCCAATCAATCTTGTGCAACAACCACTGAAATCTATTTAGAAGAACCTTTAAATCTTACTGCAATAGAAAATGGTTTAGAGGTATTCCTAGACTGGGATGTTCCCCCAAGTAGTATCGGAATTGGTGATGCTTGTATTGATGATTATGGTGCAACAGGTTATATTGATTGTATAGGATTTTGTTTTGCTGATACTTATCTAAATTGGATAGGTGACGGCTTTTGTGATGATGGAACTTATGGTATTGTATTTACTTGTCAGGAATGGGATTGTGATGGTTGTGACTGTGGTCCAGTTGCAGGATGTGAAGAAGATTGTGGTTATCAAAATGGAGGAAGCCAGGGTACAAATTCTAAAGAAATGGCAGAAGGTGTGATTTTTTCAGGCATTAGAGATTTAATTGGTTATGAAATTTATAGAGATAATCAATTAATAGATTTTGTAGAACAAACTGAATATTTAGATACCTCAAATGAGTTATGGTACTTAGTAGAGTCATGTTATAATGTTGTTTCTGTATGGGATGAAGGTTCTTCGGGATTTTCTAATACTGCATGTGCAACACCTCAATTAAATGGTGCATCCTCTTTATCAGCCCAAGGAACAGGAAGTTTTATTACATTAGAATGGAGCCCAACTCCCAATAATGATCAATCTTTGTTTAATATTTATAGAGACGATACTTTAATTGCAGATAGTGAATTACCTTTTTATGAAGACTATGATACGGAAATTGGACAAGAATATTGTTATTATGTAAAAGCTTTTTATGAAGGTATTGGTGAATCGCCCTCAACAAATATATCTTGTACATCTTGGGATGTATATTCTCCATCAAATATTAATGCTTTAGCAGGTAATCAACTTATTGATTTGAGTTGGGAGGAACCTATTGGTGGTGAAGAATATAATTTGCAGTATGATGATGGGGTTTTAGCAAATGCATTTTATTTTTTTGATACTTTTGAGAATGGTCAAGCTCATGGAACAAAATTTGATGTAGGTGTCGACTTTGATGTTATGGCTGCTTCTGTAAAAATACTTAGTGAAGGTGATGCTTTTTGGCCTTGGCCAGATGCAACGCATGGCCCGGTTAGGGTTATGGTATTTGATGATAATGGAGGTATCCCAGGAAATCTTTTATATGAAGAAGAGGCTGTTGCTGATAATGGTTGGGCAACAATTTATCCCAATATAACAGGTCTTAGTGGTTCATTTTATGTAATAGCTAGTCACTCCGCTACCTGGACTGATTTTGAGGGTTTCGGGGTTGATGCTGCTGTTGATTATCCTAATAATATGGTCACATATCAATATGGCATGTGGAATTATGGTGATTATTTGGGCTATGGAGGAGACTATATGATCGCATCACAAGTATTTGCATACGGAGAAATTCAAACGATATCATATTATGATAATACTCCTACAATTTTTGATGGCGAAAGAACTAATATTGCATTATCAACAAACCAGCTTGAATCTAGTTTAATAAGTTCTGTTGAATCAAATCCTGAGTATGATACGCCTAATTCAAGAGATTTACAGTCATTTGATATTTTTAGAGATGGAGTTTTAATTGATAATATTACTTCTAATATGTATACTTACAGAGATAATTCATTAATGAATATGAATGAATATTGTTATACCCTTAGATCAAATTACGACGAGGGTCAATCAGAGATGTCAGATCCAGTTTGTGCTACACCATACCCAGGTCCACCTGCATATGATTTGGTAGCAGATGATTTGAGTGGTACAATAGGTTTAAATTGGTCTGCTGCTCCGATTGAATCAATTTTTGAGAATGAAGGAGATATATTAATTGATTATCAAATTTACAAAGATGGAGTTAATATAGGTAATGTTGATTCTAATATTACATCATTCATTGATGATGGAGAAATAATTGCTGGAGTCCAATATTGCTATGAAGTAAGAGCGAATTACCCATCAGGGGAAACATTCCCTACTAATACAGCATGTGCGCTTTATTATTTAGATCCTCCAGTTGGTATAGTTGCTGAAGGAGATGATATCACTCAGGATATCACAATAACTTGGTCCGAACCTGGTTCATTTGTTTTATATGATGTAAGTTGTGATGGTGGTTCATGGCAATCAGAAATTTCATGGGAACTTCTATATGAGTCTGAAATTGTGTTAACTGGTAATGCCCCTTTTACTTCAGAAGATATTCCTCTTTTCTATGGCAATTATACTTTAAATATGAATGATACTTTTGGAGATGGTTGGAATGGTAATATTTGGAATTTAACTGACCAAAATGGGAATTTAGCTGCTTCATGTACTTTAGACACAGGAACCAACGGTGTGTGTGAGTTCATTTTAGGTGGTTTAATGTCTGAAAATGTGGTAGAACCTGTTGAAGCCACGGATAGAGCTCCAGAAAATAAACATGAACTTGTTGATTACTCTAGTTTAGAAATTGGTTTAAATAATAGTAATCATTCAAACCAAATTTTTACTAGAGATATATTAGCTTATAGGGTTTATAAAAACGGTGAATTCCTTGTTGAAACTGACATTAATACTTTTTCTTTCACTGATTTTAATACAATGCATGATGTGGTATATTGCTATACCGTAAGAGCTGTTTATGCAGATGGTGAATCTGTTGATTCGAATGAATCTTGTGATGAGTGGATTTTATTTCCTGCTACAAACTTTGATGTTGTTGGAACAAATGGACAAATTGAATTATTATGGACAGCTGCTAACTCAAACAGTGTGCTAGGATATAATATTAACAGAGATGGTACTTTAATAGATTTTACTGTAAATAATTTTTATAATGACTCATCAACAATCCACAATGTTGAATATTGCTATACTGTTGAAGCAGTTTACGATATTGGCAACTCCGATCCAACTGATTTAGAGTGCGGGATGTGGGAAATTTTATCTCCTGATGAAGTTTTTGCATTAGGGGAAGATGGTTTAGTTCATGTTACCTGGACTGATCCGCCAGCAGGAGGTGCTCCNGGCGTGGGTGATGAATGTATAGGATTCGATTATTATTATAATGAGATTGCNGGGATTGTTGATTGCATAGGCCAATGTGTCCCTGAATTAACTGTTACTAGTTGGCTTGGAGATGGANTATGCGATGATGGAACATGGGGTGTATATTTAAATTGCGATGAATTTAATTGGGATAATGGAGATTGTCCTGAATATTCTAATAGTAGTGATAATGAATATTATACTTATCGAAATGAGAATCAATTAGAAGATTTAATACCTCACATTCAAATACAATCAAGAGAACTCATTGCATTTAATGTTTATAGAGATGGAGATTTTATATCTACAGTTAATGCAGGCGTCTACGAATATTATGATTATGAAGTAAATAATCTTACAGAATACTGTTATACAGTTACGAGTGTTTATGAGGCAGGAGAATCTCTCATTGAAGATGATCCCGTTTGCGCAACCCCAATACCTGGTGTTGCTCCTACAAGTCTATTTGCTTATCCCGAGTCAGGTGCAATTACACTTGAATGGCAAGGAGGTTCTTTAGGTTTAATAGATTATAATATTTATAGAGATGGACAACTTTATGACACCACAACCAATATATCTTATGTTGATAATAATGCTGAACATGATGTTGAATATTGCTATATTGTTTCAGCAAACTACCCATCAGGAGAATCGTTGCAATCAAATCAAAGTTGTGCTATGTGGATTCTCGCTGCTCCAATATCTATTACTGCTGAAGGTGGTAACGGTTTTATTGAAGTTGAATGGACAGAGCCTGGTGTTATTACATGTTCAGATGAAGTAATCCCATCTTTACCATTTAACACAATTGGTTCAAATGTTGGGATGGGAGATGATTGGCTCGTTCAAGGTTCTCAGGGTTCAGATTATTCATATTTTTTGAATGTTACGAGCCCAATTGTCATTGATATAACGTTGTGTAGTTCAAATACAAACTATGATACAAAGTTAGAAATTTTCACAGCTGACCCAGACTGTAATGAAACAACCACGGGTAACTATATAGATGATTTTACATGTGAATTTAATGGACTCTATTCATCCCTTTATGGCGTGTCATTACAGCCAGGTCAATACTATATTGTTGTAGATGGATTTGGTGGAAGTGAAGGACAATTTGAAATAAGCGTTACCCAGTCAAATCTTGAATCAATTGAACAAAATGATTTATTAACAAATATTTTATTAGAAGAGGAAAAATTAGGTGTAGACATCAATGCAGATGATTGGAACTATGCTGATGGAAGTAATTTTTCAAGTAGGGATCTACTAGGGTTTGAACTATTTAGAGATGATCAATCGATTGCATCTTTGGGTTCCGATATATATTCTTATATAGATCAGCCACTTGAAAATGGAACAACATATTGTTATTATGTCGTAGCTTTGTATGATGAAGGTGATTCTCAGCCTACGCCAACTGTTTGTGCAGCACCCGATGCAGGGCCTATGTGTCCACCTGAAAATCTTGTATTAAATATACCAGATGGTTCAACAGAAGTTGATTTATCTTGGGATTTCCCTGATCCTAATTGTGAAGGTGGAGGAGGTAACAACAATGAAGATGGTGATTATTTAGTGACTTGTGGTGGAGGTAGCTGGGAATCTGAAATTTCATGGGAATTATTTTATCAGGGCTCCAATATCGCTTCAGGGGCTGTAGGTGACTACACTTTGGATCTTCAAGCTGGAGACTATGTATTAAATATGTATGATTCTTTTGGAGATGGATGGAATGGAAATGTTTGGAACTTATATTACGATTCTGTAGTGGTAGCCAGCTGTACTTTAGATTCATATTATGGTTATGGAGATGGTTCATTTGGAACATGTGAGTTTTCATTAACTGGAGTCGCATTAAATGATCAAGTTGAACTAGTAGTACCTCATGTGTATTTTGATCCAAATAAATTAGAAGAAGATTTTATTGATAATAATCAAAACTCAAATCGGATAGAAGGATTTAACATATACAGAGATAACGATTTAATAGGATGGGTTCCAACTGATCAAAATACTTTTACCGATTCAGATATTACATTCGGAACAGAATATTGTTACAAAGTAAAAGCAGTTTATGAGCAAGGTGAATCAAACCCAACCAATATTGAATGTGGAACAGTTATTAATCCTGCTGATTTTTCAGTGGTAACAATTGGATCGCAAAATATTGAATCAGGAACTCAAGCAACTATCGAAATTAATGCAGATAATCAGTTTCCCGTTGCTGGATTTCAATTTATGATTTCAGATGATCCAAATATTTTGACTGCAATTTCTACTGAAACAACAGAACGTTCTGAAGGTTTTACATTACAGTTTAACGAGCAGGAAGATGGTTCTGTTATTGTAGTCGGTTTTAATATAACAGGTGGTTTAATTCAGCCTGGAAATGGTCCAGTAATGCAATTAACATATCAGTCTCCAACTGTTTTAAATGAAACAATTGTCAATTTAAGTATGATGGAATTTTACCTGGGTGACATTTCGGGTTCTGCTATACCCGCATTTAGCCAAAATGGACAAATTATAATTACACCTGCAGGTGCCCAGTTGCTATCTGTTTCAGATTTAGATCTTGTCAGCGGAGAACAAGGTAATATTGAAATTTCCTTAAATAATGATATTCCTATAGCTGGTTTTCAGTTTACACTAAGTGATAATCCAGATTTATTAACATTGGTACAAGCAGAAGCAACTGATAGAACATCGTCTTTTTCAGTTCAGGCCAATCAGGTTGGAGATGATGTTATTATTCTAGGGTTTAGTTTCACAGGAGATTTGATAGCTCCAGGGACTGGCCCTATTGTAGATATGACTTATGTTTCATCAGGTACAGTAGGTACTTCAACTTTATCTTTATCTAGTATAACATTATCTGATACTAATGGTCAGGAAGTTCCAGTCTCGATTTCAAACGGACTTGTTAATATAATTGAAGCAGAAATTTTAGGATGTACAGATTTAAATGCTGATAATTATAATCCTGATGCAAACATAGATGATGGAACATGCCAATATTTTGGATGTACTGATTCTAATGCTGAAAATTATGATGAAAGTGCAAATATTGATGATGGAAGTTGTGTTTATGGATTAGTTTATTATACGAACCTTCCTGATGATACAGGAGAGAGTTCTCTTGTAATTATTCAAAATACAATGGGTCTAGAACCAGGTGATGAGATAGGTTTATTTGATGCTAATGGTCTAACTGAATCTGTTGAAGCAGGTGAGACTGCAGTTTATGGTAATACATTGGTTGGCGCAGGTCGTTGGGAAGGTAGTCAACTTGAAATAACTGTTGTGCAATCTGTTGACTTAACCCAATTTGGAGGTCCAGCTTTAAATGGATATGTCCAAGGTAATCCAATTGTATACAAAGTTTGGAAAGTTGCAGATCAAATGGAATATGATGCTACCGTTGAGTATTCGGCTGGTTCAGGAAACTGGGGAGATATCTTAACCGTAGTCTCTATGCTTGAGCCTGTATTTAACGTAACTCAAGAACTATTCATGGCACCATATTTGACTAACAAAGTTTCCTTGAGTATTGAGCCTGAAGATAACAGTACATCTTCCCTATTTAGTGATTTAGATGTTCTTCTAATATCTAATGATTCCAGTGAATTCTATGTTCCAGGATTTGGAGTAGATCAAATTGTTAATGTGCAATTAAATGAAGGTTTAAATTGTTTTCTAAATGGTGGTTTAAGTCAAACTTTAGTTATTGAGGGTACACCGATTGATTACTCTTTAATGTCTATAAATTTAAATCCATTTATGATTAATTTAATGCCATTCTTACCACAAGAGTGCATGCCAACAGGTGATGTATTTGCAGGCTATGAAGATCAAATCCTCATTGTTAAGAATGATGCAAGTGAATATTATGTCCCTGCGTTTGGTGTTTCAACACTTGATGAGATGTGTCCAGGAGAAGGATATGCAGTATTCTTAAATGGAGGTTCTAGTGTTGACTTCATGTATCCAATGGGCTTAGCTTCATTATCAGATGATTTAAGAGATCTTAATGATGATTACAAGCAAAGAGCTCATAGAGATGATGTTAATCTAACAGGTGAATCACATCTTGTAATTGTTGATGATATATCAGGTAAAGTACAAGAAGGTGATATCTTAAGAGCGTATGCGAACGATAATCTTGTAGGTTCAATCAATATTATTGATGAGCATTTAGCAGGTATTCGTCCGATTGATTTAGTTGCTCATGGATCTGTTGATTTATCATCTTGGGATGGTCCAGTTCTTCCAGGTTATGATAAAGGTGATCAGATAGAGCTTAGACTATTTAGCAGACAAGATCAAGTTGAACTTAAAGTTGATATAGATCTTAATGTTAATGTTTATGGTGAGAATGAGCAAATGAGTTTTGGTAGTGCTAATGTCTATGATGCACCAGCGATACCAACAAGCTTTAAATTAGCTCAGAACTATCCAAATCCATTTAATCCGGTAACAACGATTGAATACAATGTTGCTAATAGCGGTTTTGTAACGCTAGAAGTTTATGATGTTATGGGTCGCTTGGTTAAAACATTAGTTGATAATCAGTGGACAGTAGCAGGTCAGACTTCAGGATATAGTGTAAACTGGAATGGTATTGATGATAGAGGTCAGAGAGTATCAGCGGGTCTTTATATTTACAGGCTACAAAGTGGTTCAATGACTACAACAAATAAAATGATATTATTAAAATAATATTTTATAACATATAAATTAGATAAGAAAGCGGGGTTTATTTAACCCCGCTTTTTTATCAAAAATTACAAAGAGTTACATTATAGTAATTTGTATTTGAAAATAGTATAATTAATTTTTTTTTATTAAAAATTTTATTTTTAGGAAAAGCTTAAAATTAAATGAGGAGCAAGAACATGTTTAACAAAATTACAAACTTATATTTTTCATTATTTTTAACTTTAATGATTAATGTATCATATTCTCAATGTGATATGCCTGATAATTCGTTGTCACTTAATGGAACTGACATTTGGTATAATTCAACAGAAATCATTGGAGGATTTCAGTTTTCTGTTGATGGTGCTTTACCAACAGGAGCATCTGGAGGTGATGCGGCAGCAGCAGGTTTTACTGTTTCTACAGGTGGCTCCACTGTTTTAGGTTTTTCTTTTACTGGAGGGACTATACCTGCAGGATGTGGTACTCTAACTTCACTTTCCTTGGATGGTAATGCCTCTGGCTTGAGTAATATTGTTATGTCTGATCCATCCGGGAACTCCTTAAACTTTTCTTATTTTGATTCCAGTAGTGGTGGAGATGTAGTTTGTGAAGATGAAAATGCTTGTAACTTTGGTGAACTTGGTGAATGTACATTCTCAGATTATCAATCATGTGATTGTGATGGTAATGTTTATGATGGTTACTGTGATTGTGATGGATCTATTTTAGATGAATGTGGTGATTGCGGTGGAAATGGAGCTGATGTAATGTGTGATGATGGCTCAATGGTATGTAGTGAATCGGATTGTTCATCAGATTCTGAAGAAATTGAATCAGGATGTGATTTGCCTGAAAATAATTTATATTTATTAAATGGAGACGTACTTTATAACTCATCAACTAACATAGGTGGTTTTCAATTTAGCCTTGATGGTGGATCTTTAAATGGTGCTGTTGGAGGGGATGCAGCAGCGGCAGGATTTACTGTATCTACAGGAGGCTCAACAGTTTTAGGTTTTTCTTTTACAGGAGGAACAATACCTGCAGGGTGTGGTATTTTAACTTCGCTTTTATTTGATGGCACTGCATCTGGATTGAGTAGTATTGTAATGTCAGATCCATCAGGAAATTCGATTGATTTTGATTACTATGATGGTTCAACAGATCCTGAATTAGGTACAGCCACAGTTCAGATTATTCACAACTCAGCTTCCCCAACTGTTGATGTTTACGTTGACGGTGGTTTAGCGATATCAGGTTTTGAATACAGAGCTGCAACAGGCTTACTTGAACTTCCAACGTCTTTCACAGTAGGTATAGCACCTACAGGTGGCGAAGTTATTGCTGATTTTCCTTTCGAATTAGTTGATGGTGGTTCATATGTTGTTGTAGCAACAGGTTTACTTGGAGATACAACAAC
>PBFG01000009.1 GCA_002718585.1 Fidelibacterota bacterium
AATGTTTATTTTTACACTTTATTAAAAAATCTTTTTTATTTAGAAAAGCTAATTGAGATTTTTGGTCTTTTATAAGGTTCTGAATTTGTGAATTTGATTCAGCAATACTTCCGTTCATTACTATTATGCTGTTTATTATATACTTTTTTGAGGATAGTATAGAAATAGCATTATTTAATCCGTAAACTGAATATTCTGTTCTATTTTTCACTTACTTAATAAAGCATTTTCAATATTCATAACTAAATCAGTATACATACCAGGATCAAATTGTTTGATAATAGCACCAGGATATACTCTAATAACTTCACCTTTTTTATTTAAAAGAAAAGTTATGGGAATGGAATAAATACCTCCATATTCCATTTGAATTTTAGACATTTCAGAGCGATTTCCATATAAAATGGGATAAAAAATATTGTAAGCATTTTTAAAATTTAATAATGCATCACGACCATCGTCAATACTTATCGCCAGGACTTCTAAACCCTTTTTATTATAATCCCTATAGAGCTCATTAAAATCAGGTATTTCCATCCTGCAAGGACCACACCAAGTAGCCCAAAAATTTATAAGAACTACTTTTCCTTTCAAACTATCTAAAGTAATACTACTTTCCATTGTTAAATTATTTTCATCTGGAGTTATAAAAGAGAAGTAATCATCAACTGTATTATATGTAACTTTAATACTTTCATTTAACGAATTTGCTATTATTATTTTATCTTTATTTTCGCTATTGCTAAGTTCTAAAATTAATTCCCATTCACTTAACAAAACACTATCTGTTTTAGATATAGTAAGTAGCTCTTTATCAATAAGCTGCTGAATTTTTGAAGGCCATATTTTATTCTGCTGATGAAAAATTTTTGATGCATCATATATATCTTTTATATGAGATTTAATATCATCAAAATTTCTTGATTCTATTACGTTTAAAGTAAAATTTGGAGCTGACAGATCATCATTTGTTTTTTGATTTATTCTTGATTTTTGTTCATCAGTCAAGGATAATAAAAAAGAAATTATTATTAAATAATTAAGTATTATTTTCATTTTCTATTGTGTTTTTTAATTGATTTTTCTAAAAATTCAATAAATATATTGACATCAGTATTATAACCAGGGAATGTTGATATAACTTTATCATCTTTATTTAAAACGACATAATATGGTAAGGCTGCAGTTTTAAATCTATTTATTTCTAAATCACGATATCTTTTGTGTTTTTCTTCTCTTCCATCTGTATACAATTTTACTAATATAAACTCTTCAAATAATTTTATAACATCATCCTGTTCAAAAATATTAATTTCCATCCACCTACAATTTGTACAAGTATATCCTGTGAAATCTAAAAATATAGGCTTATTGCTTTCTAGAGCTTTTGTATAAGCTAAATCTAAGTCTTCAATCCAATTAGAAGAGGATTTTGGGGGAGGTAAATAAGACTCAACTAAGCCAGATGTGACTCTAAAGAAAGTATTTCCCCCTGCATAAATTTTATCTGAGATTAAACCAGTTGATAAGTAAAAACTAAATAGAATTGTAAAAGTAAATAAAAATTTTCTTCTAAAACTTATAGTATTTGGTTTTGTATCATGAGGAAATAAAATTAAACCAATAGAATACATTGAAATCATAAATATTATTATTATCCATAGTAATAAAACTAATTCTCGATCAAAAATATTCCAATTCCAAACTAAATCACTATTACTAATAAATTTAAATGCTGCTGCGAGTTCTAAAAATCCCATTATGACTTTTACAGAGTTAAGCCATCCTCCACTTTTAGGTAGTTTAGCTAAATATTGCGGGAAAAGTGCTAAAAAGAAAAATGGAGAAGCAAATGCTGTTGAAAAACTTAACATACCAATAATTGGCCAAAAGTATTCTCCTTGACTTGCTGCAACTAATAACGTTCCAACTAATGCTGCAGTACAAGTAAATGATGCCAAGGTAAAAGTCAAAGACATAAATAAAATCCCCGTAAATCCACTTTGAGATTCTTTTTTCATACTATACTGAGTTAAAAATTGAGGAGCTTGGAGCTCGTAAAAACCAAAAAGACTAAAAGCAAAGAATATAAATAGAAAACCTATTAATAAATTTATCCAAGGATTTTGTGCAATTTGCTGTGCTCCAGACGCACCCAAAGTTAAAGCTAGAACCAATCCTAAAAGTGTAAAAATTATAATTATACCTAATGCATAAATAGAAGCTGCTGAGAGTGGGGTTAAATTATTCTTATCATTTTTTTCAGATTGCTCACCCAATTTTGTAAAAAATGAAATTGTTATTGGTATCATTGGGAATACACATGGTGTTAATAATGCAAGAAATCCCATACCTAAAGAAAAAATTATAAATGGTATAAATCCCTTATCGGTTTCATTCTTTAATTCATTTTTTAATTCATTTTTAACAAAAATAAATTCACTTCTCACCTCACCGCTAGAAATGTTTATATCAAGAAAAAAATCTTCAACAATTCTTATACATTGTGATGGGTCACATGCTGTGGCATAAACAGTTCCTTCAATTCTATTTTTAGAAATTTGTGCTGTTTTGCTTATCGACCCTATTTGAAAAAGTTGAAAAAAACCTTCATGAAAAGAAGTCTCTTGATTAAAATTTTTATCAAATTTGGTTTGAGGTTTTGGCTCAACAATAGGTTGAAAATTTTCAATATTTGTAGAATCATAATATTCAAAATATGTTTCTCCACTTAAGGGAGCTTTATCAACGTCGACAGAATAGATTCTAAAATTATCTTTTATATCAAAATCAAAAAAAAATTTTATATCTTCACCCCTACGGTAATATTCCCTATCTGTAGATACATTAAATTTTACTGTTTTAGTAAAATCAATAAATTCAGAAAATAAAAATGAAATGAAAATTAAGGGGATAATATTTAGAAAACTTTTTTTCATTTACTGTAAACTCTTATTGAATCTACTATTATAGGTACTCCAGGCCTGTAAAGATTATTAATCATACTTTTTAAAGTTTCAGAATAAGAATTTTTATCATCAGATAAAGGTACTTTAGAAAATAATTTATTTCCAGATACTGGATCATCTATTTCAATCCAATTATCAGGATTTTCATCATAAGGAATTGCTATTCTACACAATAATAAACCTTGTTTATACTCAGTGGGAATTTTTTCAATTCTACTTAAAACATGATCGCCTTCAATTAAATCACCTATAATTGTATATTTTCCATCAAGTTTTTTATTATCAGAAAGTGATATGAAAAATTGACTACCTGCAGAATTTACATCATTTTTTGACCTTATCATAGATAATGTTCCCCTAGAATGAGTCAAATCACTAAATTCAGCATTTACTACCCACCCTGGTCCACCAAAACCATCATCATCAACATCATGATTCCTGGATAATATATCTCCTCCTTGAATTAAAAATTTTGGAACACTATGATGAAATAATGTTTTATCATAAAACCCACTATTAGCTAGTTTTTTAAAATTCAAACAATTTATGGGAGAATCTTTATGATATAATTTGAATTTTAATAATCCAAAATTTGTTGATAAAAAAACTTTATTATTATCAGTCAAAGGAAGTGGATTAAATTCTTTTGCATTTGTTTTAATATCATCAATTTGTGAATCAAACAAAATAGTTGATTTATCTTTTGGAATGAAACTAGTGGGGTCTTGATTTAATTTAATTTTATTCATTGAACGTCCAAAATTCCTTAAATCTAATTTAGGGATTTTTTTATTATTACTTTCATCTTCACAAAAGAGATAATTAGAAAATAATATTAGAATAAAAATAATCTTCATTTTTTTCCAGTACTTCCAGGTTGATTAATTGGAATTTTTTTTAACCATTCAGGGCATTCATCTTCATCCCAACTCTCAACTGGAAAATTTAATAAAGTTTCATATGGATACTTAAAAAATTTTTTCTTATCATTTCTATCCACAATACTCACAATTCCAACGATATTACAATCATATTGCTCAACTAATTCAATAATCTCATTAATTGAACCACCAGTAGTAACAATATCTTCGACAATCAAAACATTTTGATTTTTTTCAATTTGAAATCCTCTTTTAAAACACATTTTTTTATTAACTCTCTCACTGAAAATATGTTTAACATTAAGATGTCTTCCGACACCCCCAGCAACCAAGATTCCTCCAATGGCCGCACTTACTACTATATCTATATCACTTTTTTCAAATAATTTTGACATTGATGAACATATCTTATCCAACGCAATAGGATTTTCCAATAATCTGAACTTTTCAATATAATGATTACTATGTTTTCCAGATGTTAACTTAAAATGTCCTTTCATAATTGCACCGGACCAATCTAATAAATCTAAAACTTCATTTGATTTCATAAAATTTTTCTTATTTCATTTGTAAAATTTTCTGCAGCTAATTTAATATCTTTAATACCTCCATCACCAGCATAGATAATACTTCTTGAACTATTAATTAATGCAATAGAATTATTTTTTGAACCAATTGTGATAGAATCTTTTAAAGAACCACCTTGAAAACCTACACCAGGAATTAACCAAGGCATTTCTCCAGAAACTTCTTTTATACTATCCATCTTATCATATTTTGTTGCACCAACTACTAAACCTATATTACTATTATTACTAAGTTTTGAAGCAAGTTTTGCAACATGTATAAACAATTCATTTTCATCAATTTTTTTATTTTGAAAATTTGAGGAACCCTGATTTGAAGTTAAACATAATATGAAAACTCCTTTGTCTTCTCTTTCACAAAAAGGTAAAATTGAATCTTCCCCCATATAAGGAGATACTGTTATAGAATCATAATTTAAAGTTGTAAATATAGCCTCAGCATAATATTTTGAGGAATTACCTATATCGCCTCTTTTAGCATCTGCAATTGTAATAGCACGACTATCAATGTATTCTGGTATCATTGAAAGTAAATCAAAACTATATTTCCCTAGTCTTTCATAAAAAGCTAAATTAACTTTGTAAACTGGACATATATCTATAGTAGCATCAATTATATCTTTGATAAATCCCTTCATATAAGAAATAGAGGTATTATGTAATTTTCTATTATCTACATCGAGACCAATACAAAGCCTATTATTTTTTTGGATGCATGTATTAGATAAATGTCTATTAAAATTAAGCATATATTTTTTAAATTATTTAGTGTATCTTTAATTAAATTTACAATAGTAATGGGACAATTAACATTAAATATTATTGAACAATCTGAAGTAAAAGTAATTGCTTCTTCTGCATTTAACTTCAGGATAGAAATTGTTTACCAACTAGGTAAAAGCGATATGAATGATATTTTTGAAATTTCCAAGGATCTTGCAGAGATATTTGATAATAATTTTTTGTTAGATGAAAATAATATAAATAAATATTTTAATAATAAAACTCTTCCTTTTATTGCTAGATTCAAAGGAGAAATAATTGGATATATAATTGGAGTACCAATTGAAAAATTTGAAACTGAATCTTGGATTAGATATGACAAAAATTTAGGTAAGAATAATACTATCTATACTTATGCCTTTATTATGAGTAAGAAATATAGAAAAATTGGAGGATACAGTAAGACTTTAAAAAGAGTTTATATAAATTGGGCAAAAAAGAAAAATTTCAAGTATGTGACAGGTCATGTCAAACAAGGTTTAGCAAAAAAATTCAGTAACAGAACTGAAATTGTAAAGATATTTAATAATTGGTATCACAGTAATTCAGTTTTTGAATATTACAGGAGAGAACTATGAAGATAATACTTTTTTTATCTATATTTTCATTAGCTTTTAATTCATCTTTACAGGAAGCATACGATAATGCTTCCTCATATGAAATCTATGATAAATATTTAATATTAGAACCAAATACTACATATACAGGAGGGCTTGGAATTTATGAAGGTGATGTTTATATTAATTGTCAAGGCTCCACAATAGATTTAGAGGGAGGAAACGGAATATGGGTTTATGCAGATGTCGTTTATCCAAGCTCATTAGTAATGGAATATTGCTCTGTTACTAATGGTCCTTACTATGGAATAAGTTTTGGAGGTATGTCAAAAGGAAATATTAGAAATTGCAACTTTGTTAATACAAATTTTGGATTAAAATTATTTGATGTATCAGAAGTTTCAGTAACAAATTGTATTTTCTCAAACCATTCTACATACGGACTTGGACTTTATGGAGAAGATACATCTTTAGAAATAACATTTTCTCTTTTTTGGGATAATGAAGAATCAGATTCCATGGAAAGTTGTCCTGGTTGAGGTAATATTTGGACTCCGTTGGAGCTCGCACCAGGTAATGGTATTATCTATGAAAACCCTGATTTCATAAATGTTAATACATATGACTTTAATCTTACAGAAAATTCTCCTTGTATTAATAACGGTAATCCAAACTATCTTGACTTAGATGGTTCAATATCAGATATTGGAGCAAAATCATTTGTGAATCAAAATTGCCAAATAAACGGAGATTTAAATAATGATACAATTGTGAATGTATTAGATGCAATTGATTTAGTAAACTGTGTACTTTATAATAATGGATGTAATATTTGTTATGATATGAATTACGATTCTGATTATAATATTCTTGATATACTTAATTTAATTAATATAATAATTGATTAAATTTGTTAGAAAAATAATTCTAACAATCCTATTTCTTTCAATAATTTTTACTGAAGAAATATGGAATAAAAAAATTCCTCCTTCAAATTATTTAAAATATTTTCAATTAACTTCATTACCATTCTTTATAACTTTAAAGATTTTAGTATCTGCAGAATCATACCAATAAGGAATTTCTTTTAAATCCTCTAAATCCCATATTAGAATATCGGCATTGTAGCCTTCATTAATTAAACCACTCATGTGGCTTATATTCAAAGATTTAGCAGCATTATAAGTAACTGCTAAAAAAGATTCAGCAAGTGACATTCCACAATTTTGCATTGCTAAAAAAATGATATTTGGCATAGATCTTATGGTACATGTACCAGGATTAAAATCGGTAGCCAAAGCAACTGAACAACCTCCATCAATCAATTTTCTTCCATTAGCATATTTATCTTTATTCAGAAAGAATGTAGTCCCAGGAAGCAGTGTGGCAACCGTATTTGAATTTGATAATGCTCTTATACCGTCTTCATTAATAACCATTAGGTGATCTGCTGAAATTGCCGAAACTTCCACGGCTAACTCAGATGCTCCAAAATATTTAAATTCATCTGCATGTACCCTTGGTATCAAACCATATGATTTTGCAGTATTTAAAATTTTTCTAGATTCATCAATATTAAAATATCCATCCTCACAAAAAACATCACAAAAAATAGCTAGTTTTTTTTCAGCTATCTCCGGAATCATATCATTACAGATTTTTTCTACATATTCAGAAGTTTTTAACTCTTGTGGAACTGCATGTGCACCTAAAAATGTGGGTAAAATATCTAATTCAAGCTCATTATTTATTTTTTTTATTACCTCAAGTGATTTTATCTCGTCTTCAAGCGTTAAACCATAACCTGATTTTGCTTCTAAAGTTGTTGTACCATATTTTATAAATGGCTTAATATTTTTGAGAGAATTTAAATAAAGTTCTTCAAATGAAGCTCTTCTAAGTTTTTTTATTGAAGAAAGTATACCACCACCTGTTTTTTTTATTTTTTCGTAAGAAAATCCATTTAGTCTTTTATGAAATTCATCAGATCTGTTACCAAAAAAAATGGGATGAGTATGTGAATCTATAAATCCAGGTGTAACAATACATTGTTTTGCATCAATAGTATCATTCGTAAAATCATCAATTTTTTTACTAATTTTGATAATTTTATCATTTTTAATTAATATTTCATGATTTTTTTTTACTTCTAAAGAATTTTTAGAGGTTTCCCAAGTGTAGATTTTAGATATGTTAACTACTTTTTTTAGCAATTTTTACTTAGGAACTTTTAGTTTTCTTTCATCAGCTACTTTTTGAGCTTTTGAATAACCTGCATCATAATGCCTAGCTACACCTAAACCTGGATCATTAGTCAAAACACAATTTAATCTTTCATCCATATCTTTTGAACCATCTGCAACTATTACCAAACCTGCATGAATAGATAATCCAAGTCCAACTCCTCCACCATGATGAACAGAAGTCCAACTAGATCCTCCTGCAGTACTTAATAATGCATTCAATATTGGCCAATCAGCAACGGCATCAGAACCGTCTTTCATAGCTTCAGTTTCTCTGTTAGGAGAAGCTACTGAACCACAATCTAAATGATCTCTACCAATTACTATGGGTGCATCCAATTCACGATTTCTTACCATTCTATTTATTGCTTCTGCGAAAATATTTCTTTCTCTATATCCAAGCCAGCAAATCCTTGACGGCAGGCCCTGGAACTTAACTTTTTTCTGAGCCATTTTAATCCATCTATGAAGAGCTTCATCATTTGGAAAAAGCTCTAGTACTTTTTTATCTGTTTTATAAATATCATCTGGATTACCAGATAATGCAACCCATCTAAACGGCCCTTTACCTTCACAAAATAGAGGCCTAATATACTCAGGTACAAATCCAGGAAAATTAAATGCATTTTTAACATTGCTTTTTTCTTTTGCTTGACCTCTCAAATTATTTCCATAATCAAAAACGATAGAACCTCTTTTTTGTAACTCAAGCATATATTTACAATGCTCACCCATAGTTTGGTATGATGCAGAAATATATTTTTCAGGGTTATCATTTCTTAAACTTACAGCTTCCTCAAAAGACATATTTTTAGGATAATAGCCATTTAACTCATCATGAGCAGACGTTTGATCAGTAAGGACATCAGGTATTATATTTTTTTCAATAAATTTTGGTAAAATATCTACAATATTACCTAGTAAACCAATAGATAGTGGATCACCATTATTTTTTGCCTTTAAAGCTAAACTTACAGCTTCTTCAAAATCTAAGGATTTAATATCTAAATATCTGGTTTCTAATCTTCTATCAATTTTGGACTCATCGATTTCTACAGTTATGTTAACTCCTTCATTCATTGTTACTGCTAAAGGCTGAGCTCCCCCCATTCCACCTAAACCAGCAGTTAAAGTTAAGGTCCCTTTTAATGTACCATTAAAATGTCTTCTAGCAACTTCTGCTAATGTTTCATAAGTACCCTGCAATATACCTTGTGTTCCTATATAAATCCAACTTCCCGCTGTCATTTGACCATACATCATTAAACCTTGTTTATCTAATTCTCTAAAATGATCCCAATTAGCCCAATTAGGAACAAGCATAGAATTTGATATTAATACTCGCGGTGAGTATTGATGTGTTTTAAAAATTGCTACAGGTTTTCCTGATTGAATTAATAATGTTTCATCATTTTCTAGTTCTTTTAAACTATTTAAAATTTTTTCAAAAGATTCCCAGTTTCTAGCAGCCTTACCAAAACCTCCATATACTATTAAATTATTCGGATCTTCAGCTACATCAGGATCCAAGTTATTTTGTAGCATTCTGAAAGCAGCCTCCTGATGCCAGCCCTTACAATTTAGTTTATTTCCTATTGGTGATTTTATAATTTTATTATTCATAGTTAATTGAAAAATTTATTGTTTTAAAAATTGGTTGATACCAATCTATATTATTTTTATAAGATTCATAATAATACAAACTTAAATTATTAAATTTCTGTAGTCTTAATGCTAAAATTTTATTAGCAATAGTAAGATTATTATCTTGACGTAAATTTAAATCAATAATAAGTTTATCATAATGATTACTACTATATAATTTACTTAAATTTTTTATATTATAATTAAAATCATTAAAATCTAAATCATGATTTTTTACAATAACATAATTAACTAAATTATTTCTTAACCAAAAGTCCCAATTCTGATACCATCTATTAACTGATTCTTTATGATTGCTATCATTTGCTACCACTAAAATTTCATAATCAAGTGAATCTTCTATAATCATGTTGCTTATATTATCTATAAAATCAGTAATTTTACTTGTTCTAAAATCATCCCACAAATTTTGTATTGAATCAATTTCAGTTTGCTTGTAACCAAAATATTTAGATATTATTCCCCTATTTAAATCTAATGGATTAATCTGAAAATTTTTTTCAAAAATTTCTAAACCCTCTTTATTATATCCATAAAAAAAATTTTGATATCTTAAATAATCTAATACTAAGCCATCATAATTATTTTGACTAATTACTTCAACAACTATATTTTTTAGATATTTGTTGACTTCTGGATGAATTGGAGATAGAAAAATACCTTCCCATTCAAGTGACTGAATTTTATCTAATTTAATTGAACTATCTGATTTCCCATTAATATCGTATTCTAAACATTCAGGACATTGATAATAAAAATGATTTTTATTTTTAGGGTAAAAATTCTTATCCCAAAGTTTATAAATATTCATCCAAGCATAAACTTTAATATTATCTAATGTAATTAATTTATCTAAGAAGTAATTTGTTGGATTGAAAATTGTAGTATAAGTTGTGTCAGGCTGAATAGGATTAAAACCTCTATTAGAAACAGTATCATTTCCTGATATATACATATCATCAAAATAACCATTTTGAGAATTAAAGATTCTTTGGGTTTCTTTATTTAATATTTCTCCATTTGAATATATTTCTAAAAAAACTTTATTAATCTTATTTTTAGATAAAAAATCAATTATTTTATTAGTATTAATTGTATCAGTTATAGATTCATGTTTTATCCAAATACAATTATGATTAATATCATTAAGAATAAAATTTGATGAACATAAAATTAAATTATTTAAAATAAAAAGGGCAATGAATATCAATGCCCTTAAGAATCTTTTTAATATCATAACTACTTACTTTTACTATTCAGTTTTTTCTTGTTTTTCTTCAGAAGAATCTTCACTGTCAGTATTCTTTAAATTAACAAACTCAATTATACATATTTTAGCGTTATCATTTTTTCTATTATCAAGTTTTATTATTCTAGTATAACCACCATTTCTATCAGTATAATTTGGAGCTAGATCATGAATAAGAATATCAGCTATCTTTTTACTATTTCTTCCTTTGATATTTTTAAGAATTAATCTTCTGCCGTGAAGGGAATTTTTCTTTGCATATGTAACTAATCTTTCAGCAAAAGATCTTAACTCTTTAGCTTTAGGTTCTGTAGTTACAATATGTTTATTAATTACAAATGTGGCAGCTAAATTACTGAGTAAAGCAGACCTATGACTTGATGTTCTGTTTAATTTTCTTCCTCTTTTGAAATGTCTCATTTTTAATTAATCCTCCATATAGATAGAAATATCCATTCCAAATCTTAATTCAAGAGCAGTAAGTTTTTCTGTTAACTCAGTCAAAGACTTCCTACCAAAATTTTTAAATTTCAACATTTCTGATTCTTCCTTAGAAACTAATTCTGCTATTGTATAAATTCCTGCAGCTTGTAAACAATTATGACTTCTAACAGAAAGTTCCATCTCATCAATAGATTTGGATAAAATGCTTTTGATTTCTAAAGCTTCATTTAATTCTTCATCATTAACAGCTCTAATATTACTAGAATCATCAAAAAGGAAAAAAGTTAAATGCTGTGCCATAATTTTTGCAGCATGATTTAAGGCATCTTTTGCAGATGTAGAACCATCTGACTCAACTTCCAAAGTTAATTTTTCATGACCATCTATTGAAGCAGGAAGAGTTTGGACATCCCATGCTACATTAACAATTGGATTATAAATCGAATCAATTGGTATTGTATTCAAGGTATCATCTGATCTTTTATTTTTATCAGCTGTTGAGTAACCTTTTCCTCTAGATACTCTTATTTCGAAAGAAATTTTTTCTTTAGAATTAATCGTTGCTAGATGTTCTTTACCATTTAAAACTTCAAATTCATTTAAATAATCATTAAGCTTAGAAGCGTTGAGTGAAGTTGGACCTTCAATATCAAATGAAATTAGCTCAGAGGTAGCAGATTCATCAGATAATTTAAATCTAACTTTTTTAAGATTTAAAATTAAATCACATATATCCTCAGAAACTCCATCAATTGTAGTNAATTCATGTGAAACACCATCAATTTTTAATGATGTTATTGCGGCTCCTGGNAATGCTGTTAATAAAGTTCTTCTCAAACCNTTACCAATAGTAACNGCATAACCNCTCTCAAANGGCTCAGCACTAAATGTNGCTNTNCTTTTTGATTCTTCATTAATTGTTACTTNGATATCTTGAAAATATTTATTGTTCATNATTATAATATCCTTATACTTTTATTTTGAATANAACTCTACNACTAACTGTTCATTTACTGTTTCAGGTATTTCATCTCTAGTTGGTAAATTATTAAAAGTTCCATTTAATTTACTTTTATCTATTGTCAACCATGGAGCAGGNTTATCACCNTGAATTCTNCTCATGGAATCTTGAAAAATNGAAAATCTTTTACTTTTNTCTCTAACCTGAATTTCATCTCCTTCTGACAATAAAAATGANGGAATATTTACAACTTTATTNTTTACTAAAAAGTGTTTATGATTAATCANCTGCCTNGCNGANCTTCTNGTTGGAGCTAAACCTAACCTGTAAACTGTATTNTCTAATCTAGATTCTANANATATTAATAAATTATGTCCNGTTTCACCTTTTTTTGATGCAGCTTTTTTAAAATAATTTCTAAATTGTTTTTCCAAAACTCCATATANATATTTAATNCTTTGNTTCTCTCTTAATTGAATTCCATANTTTGATAATTTTGAACGCCTTTTATTTGGTCCNTGTTGTCCAGGAGGGTAATTTTTACGCATTGCTGAAAATTTAGNCGATTCAAAAACAGGATATTCTAATCTTCTGCATACTCTTGCTCTTGGTCCATTATACCTNGCCATAATTAATTTTTCTCCATATTAATACTTAAACTCTTCTCTTTTTNGGAGGTCTACATCCATTNTGAGGTATAGGAGTAACATCCATTATTGCTGTAATATTTAAACCACAAGTTTTCAGAGCTCTTACAGCTGATTCTCTGCCACCTCCAGGTCCTTTAACTCTNACTTCNACACTAACTAAACCTCTAGAAATNGCNTCAGCTCCAGCCTTTTCAGCNGCTTGTGCTGCAGCNAAAGGAGTNCTTTTTCTTGAACCTTTAAAACCAACTGAACCAGAACTAGACCANGAAATAGANTTTCCNTATTTATCAGTCAANGAAATAATAGTATTATTAAAAGTTGACTTTATAAANGCTATTCCCTCNGGATCTACTTTAGTTTTTTTCTTTTTTCTATGTATTTTTTTTTGAGCCATTATATAAAAATTCTCCTATACTGCTTTCTTTTTATTAGCAACTGTTCTTTTTTTACCTTTTCTAGTTCTAGCATTATTTTTTGTATTTTGNCCATTAACNGGNAGGCCATTTTTGTGNCTAGAACCTCTATAAGTACCNACATCAATTANCCTNTTAATATTTCTACCAACNNGACTTCTTAATTCGCCTTCTACTGTNAAATTATCATCAATTTCATTNCTAATTAATAGAATTTGTTCNTCNGATAAATCTCCAGTTTTAATACTATAATCNATTCCTATAGCATCTAAAATTTTTTTTGATTGAAACCTTCCTATNCCATAAATATATGATAAAGCTATNGANATAGATTTGTTTCTNGGTAAATCAACTCCTGATATTCTAGCCAAAATTATTCTCCTTGTTTAACATGCGAAAAATTATCCTTGCCTTTGCTTATGCTTNGGATTTTCACAAATTACTCTNACNACNCCATGCCTTCTNATTATCTGACATTTTATACATATTTTTTTTACTGATGCTCTTACTTTCATTTAATACCTAAATGTTATCCTTCCTCTAGATAAGTCATAAGGTGATAATTCTANTTTTATTTTATCTCCTGGTAAAATTTTTATATAATGCATTCTCATTTTTCCAGANACATGAGCTAAAACTTCGTGNCCATTATCCAAAACAACTTTAAACATTGCATTTGGTAATGTTTCAAGAATTTCACCATCAACTTCTATATTTTTTTCTTTAGCCATAANTTATTTACTTAATATTTTTATTTCATTTTTCAAAACAGCAATAGAATGCTCAAAATGAGCAGAACAAAGACCATCTTTTGTACTAACGGTCCATTTATCTGACTCTGTTAANACTTCATGAGTTCCCATATTTATCATTGGTTCNATAGCTAAACACATACCTTCTTGTATTANTGGACCAGTATCAGCNGAACCAAAATTAGGAACTTGAGGTTCNTCATGNAAATTTTTNCCNATTCCATGGCCNACNANTTCTCTAACAACNCCATAACCATGCTTTTCAGCATGTTTNTGTATGGCATTACTTATATCACCNATTTTATTNTTAACTATTGCCTTTTCAATNCCCTTATAAAGACATTCTTCAGTCACCCTAAGTAACTTTTCTTTTTCATTATCAATNTTACCAACAGCAAATGTTTTTGCATGATCTCCAAAATAATCATTATAAATNGAACCAACATCNATNCTAATAANTTGNCCCTCAAATAANTTATCTTNATTTGGGAGTCCATGGACAACNTGATTATCTACNGAAGAACAAATTGTAAATGGATANCCATACATTCCTTTAAAACCTGGCTTAGATTTTTTTGATNTAATAAACTCTTCAGCCATTTTATCAAGATCNAAACTTGTTACGCCAGGNACAATATGCTCTTCNANCATTAATAATGTCTCTTTAACAATTTGTCCTGCACAATANAAATTTTNTATTTCAGAATTATTTTTTAAAAAAATCATATTGTTTTAAAGAAANGTAAGTAGTTAATATCTTCTACTTCTTCCTCTTATTCTACCGCTTTTCAAAAAACCATCATAATTTCTCATCAATANATGAGATTCAATTTGTTGCAATGTATCTANAGCAACACCAACTATAATTATTAAACTTGTNCCACCATAAAANGACATTAAAGAATAACTAACTTCNTCATTAAAAANAGAAAATAAAATAGCAGGCAAAACTGCAATNAANCCTAANAANAATGATGCAGGNAATGTGACTCTAGTTAAAATTTTATCAATATAATCTGCAGTNGCTTTNCCTGGTCTAACNCCTGGTATGAACCCACCTTGTTTTTTCATATTATCTGCTACATCAACAGGATTAAANGCAATGGCAGTATAAAAATATGTNAAAATAATTATTANTATTGCGAAGAAAATATTATATACAGCATGNGTAGGAGAAAAAACGTTATTCATAAANTCACTAAATCCACTNTCNGGCCAGAATGANGCTANAGTATTAGGNACAAACATNAAGGCTTGNGCAAAAATAATTGGCATTACTCCAGTAGTTAAAATTTTTAATGGTATATGAGTNGCTTGNCCTCCATAAACTTTTCTACCTACNACTCTCTTAGCATANTGAACAGGAATTTTNCTGGTACCTGTTGTGATTCCTACTACAAATAANGTAACAAAGAATACTAATANAAGNAGTGATAAATATCTNTAAGGACTAGNTGACATATTTCCAGAATCCCATTCNAGTTGNAGAACAAAAGGTAAATTTGCTAAAATACCACACATNATNATTAATGANATTCCATTACCTANTCCATAATCNGANATTTGTTCTCCNAGCCACATTATAAAAATTGTTCCTGTTACCAANGTAATAATNGTAACNAANTAAAATGCNAAAGGNGCAATAGTNACAATTGGTAAATCAGAATTAGGTGCAGTNAGACTAGACAAATAAACGGATACACCAATTGACTGCATAGTAGCAATNATAACTGTTCCATACCTAGTNAGCTGTATAATTTTNCTTCTACCTAATTCNCCTTCTTTCTGTAGTCGTTGGAAATAAGGAATCACTGCTCCAAGTAATTGGATAATAATTGAGGCAGAAATATAAGGCATNATTCCAAGAGTAAANATAGAGGCTTGNGANAANAANCCACCAACGAANGTATCATATAAACCAAGCANNGAATTTTGACCAATTGCTCCATCCATATAAGCTTTNAATGCTGATTTATCGATACCNGGAACAGGAACTTTTCCACCTAATCTATAAACNAATAGNAAAGAAGCAGTAAATGCTAATTTTTTNCNTAAATCAGCAACTTTAAAAATATTAATGATTTTTCTCATTAAATAAAGANAACCTTTCCACCTGATTTTTCAATTTTTTNNATTGCATTTTTACTAAACATATTNAAAGATAATTCCATTTTTTTATCAAATTTACCATTAGCTANAATTTTTACNGGTACATCNACTTTTTTGATTATACCCTTTTCAAATAAAATTTTTGAATTTAATTTTGTTTGTTTNAAAGATGATAANANACCAAGATTNACNGTNTGATAATTGAGTTTATGTCTATAACTTTTTGANAAAATTTTCATTCCTCTNTTNGGNAACCTTCTTGCTAANGGAGTTTGACCACCNTCAAAATGTAATTTNGCTTTNGTACCNGATCTAGATTTATATCCTTTATGTCCTTTNCCTGCAGTTCTNCCTTGACCNGANGCNTTACCTCTNCCTATTCTTTTTCTATCTTTTGTAGAACCTGGANTTGGTGTTAATTTAAAACTCATGATAACTCCTTAACTTCAACTAAATGAAAAACTTGCTTNAACATTCCATTAATAGNACTATTNTTAACTTTTACTACTTTTGAATTCATTTTTCTTAAACCAAGAGCTTCCAAAGTTTTTTTCTTTTTTGAGTTNTAACCTATAGCGCTTTTAACTAATTTNATTTCAATTTTATTTATTTTTTCTTTTGACATCTTAATTAAATAATTCCTGTAATTTTATTCCTCTTTGTCTAGAAACAGTCAATGGATCTCTTANTTGCTTCAANCCNAATTCGANAGCTTTAACAACNTTTACAGGATTAGTAGATCCTGTATTTTTGGTTAGAATNTCNGTTANACCAATTTGNTCCATNACAGATCTTACTGATGCNCCNGCAATAATTCCTGTACCAGGTGANGCCGGTTTAATCATTAATTTTACAGAACCAAACTTAATATCAAGCCTATGNGGNATAGTNCCTTTNACTATAGGTGCTTTAAAAATATTCTTTTTAGCTGTATTTTTTGCTTTATCAACTGCAGNAGCAACTTCGTTTGCTCTACCAAANCCAATNCCTAAATGACCTTGTCCATCTCCAACAACAACAATNGCTCTNAACCTCATTCTTCTTCCACCAGTGGTNGCTTTGGATACTCTTTTTATTTGAACAACAGTTTCGTCATTTAACTGCAAATCTGTTGGATTAATTATATTTTTGTTCATAACTATCCTTATATATTAAAAATTAACACCATTATCTCTTAAAGAATCNGCAACTGCTCTTACTCTACCATGATACTTNTAACCATTTCTATCATAAANTATTTTTTTAATTTTTGTAGATTTTATTTTTTTAGCTAAAGATTNACCAATAATTTTACTTTGATCNNTTTTTGTTTTNGCNGATTTTAAATCTTNTNCTAAATCTTTATCCATAGTTGANGAGGANAAAATTGTTANATGTTTATTGTCNTCAACTAATTGACCATAAATATGTTTATTTGATTTAAAAACAACTANTCTNGGATATTTNCCTAATANACCAAGNGAATTTNTTGTTCTAACTTTTTTTCTTAACCAATTTTTTCTTTTNANATTAACTTTTGACATTTTATCCTGCTCCTGCTCCAACTGTTTTTCCTGCTTTTCTTCTAATNGTTTCATCAGAATATTTAATTCCTTTACCTTTGTANGGTTCNGGCTTTCTAATTTGTCTNATCTTAGCTGCAACATCNCCNACATTTTGTTTNTTNATACCTTTNACTACAATAGATGTAGCANTNGGNACNTCAATTGTAATATTNTCAGGNATTTGAANAAAAATTGGATGNGAATANCCAGCNTTTACCAATAAAAAATCTCCNTTTTTTTCTGCAGTNTAACCAACACCAACTAAGGTNAATTCTTTTTGAAANCCTTTGCTNACTCCTGTAACCATATTTTGNATTANAGATCTATATAAACCATGAAGCTCTTTATCTTTTTTNCTNTCTGATTTTCTAGAAACCATTAAANNATTAGAGTCTTTTGCTAAAGAAATTCTAGAATCTAAACTAAGNTTTAATTCTCCAAGNGAACCTTTAATACCAACCTTNGAGCCATNNATATTNATNTCAATACCTTCAGGTATNACAACTGGTTGTTTTCCAANATTTGACATTTAAANATTTTCCTTTAATTTTACCATACTTGACATAAAACTTCACCACCAACATTTAATTTTTTAGCTTTTTTATCAGACATGACACCTTTTGAAGTNGTNAAAATAGATATTCCCATNCCATTTAAAACTCTAAATTTATTTTTTGANGGTAAATATTTTCTACACCCTGGCTTNCTNATTCTTNTNAGTCCATGAATNACTGGCTTATTATCATAATCATATTTTAGATATAATCGTAAAANATTTTGCTTATTATCCTTAATAAGAACNTAATCTCTAATAAATTTTTCTTCTTTTAAAATATATGAGATTCTTATTTTCAAATTAGAAGATGGTACTTCTACCCATGGTTTNTTAGCCATGTGTGCNTTTCTAATTCTAGTTAAAAAATCTGATATTGGATCACTCATACTCATAAAATTATTCCTTATAATTAAAACAAGTNTACCAACTTGCTTTTGAAACTCCNGGTATTAAACCATTNTTTGCCATTTCTCTTAAACTGATTCTTGATAGACCAAATCTTCTNTANACACCTCTAGGCCTTCCNGTCAAATTACATCTNTTTCTTACTCTAATAGGATTTGCATCCCTAGGCATTTTTTCTAATTTTTGNTAAGCTGCNCTCTTTTCNGAAAAAGANCTNTTNGGATTTTTAGNAANTGCNAACAACTCTTTTCTTTTAGCTGCATATCTTTCAACTANTTNTTGTCTTTGAATATTTTTAACTACTTTAGATTTTTTTGCCATTATTTACCTTTTTCTTATAAATTNTCTATTGGAAAACCAAAAGCNCTTAAAAGAGTATGAGTNCCTAANCTATCTTTAGCTGATGTNACNATAGTCAAATTCATACCNTTNATACTACTTACTTTATCATAATCAATTTCAGGNAATACAATCTGTTCTGTAATTCCAAAGTTNTAATTACCAAATTTATCAAAACCCTTTGATGGNAAACCTCTGAAATCTCTAATTCTAGGAATAGCAACTGAAATTAANCTATCNAGAAATTCATACATTCTGTCACCCCTCAANGTAACTTTTACTCCNACAGGATCACCTTCNCTCANTTTAAAATTAGAAATAGCTTTCTTAGCACGNGTAATAACAGCCTGNTGACCTGANAGATTAGTTAATTCTTCAACTGCTTGNTTNAAGTTATTTTTGTTTTCTTTAGCATCACCTANACCCATATTGATTGATATTTTTAAAATTTTGGGGATACTCATCTTATTATCNATAGCAAGTNTTTTNCCGANTTCNGATACTATCTNANNGCTATACTTAGTTTTTAATCTAGGAATATAATTTTGTTTTGACATTTTATTTTATAACGTTTTTATTTTTTCTATTGATTCTAACTTTCTTACCATCTTTANCNACTTTAAAGCCAACTTTTGTNGGAGTATTTTTTTCAACTAACATTAAGTTTGAAATATGAATAGACATTTCTTTNTCAACTATTCCTCCTTGAGGNTTTTCTTGANNAGGTCTCATATGTTTTTTTACTTTATTTACNCCNTCTACNAGTGCCCTATTATTTAAACCTATNANACGAAGAACTCTTCCNGTCTGACCTTTATAATTGCCAGAAATGATTTTNACTGTATCATCTTTTTTAATTTTATACATATTATATTACCTCAGGAGCTAATGATAGTATTTTCATAAACTTTTTTTCTCTTAATTCTCTAGCTACNGGACCAAAAACTCTTGTTCCNTTNGGTTCTTTATTTTCATTGACGAGAACTGCTGCATTATCATCAAATCTGATGTAAGAACCATCTTTTCTTTTTCTTTCTTTTCTTGTTCTTACAACTACAGCCTTGTGGACTTCACCTTTTTTAACATTTGAACCAGGTAGTGCTTTTTTAACTGTAATAACTATTAAATCACCAGTTTTTGCATATCTTTTTCTGGAACCTCCAAGGACTTTAATACATAATACTTCTTTGGCTCCCGAGTTATCTGCAACTTTTAATCTTGTTTCTTGTTGTATCATTTTTAATTAACTGCTTTTTGTTGAATTTTTTTGACTGTCCATCTTTTTAATTTACTTAAGGGCTTGGATTCTTCAATTACTACGATATCACCCTTTGAACACAAATTCTTAGTATCTTGAGCATAATATTTTTTCGACTTATTAATATACTTTCTATAAATAGGATGTGGTTCTTTTTTCTGTACTTTTACAATAATAGTTTTGTCCATTTTATCTGAATAAACTGTTCCAATTAGCTGTCTTCTTTTATTTTTATTATCCATAATTATTTAATTTTAAGTTCAAATTGTCTTATAAAAGTTTTTATTCTAGCAATTTCTTTTTTAGCTTTACTTATATTCTCAGGCTTTTCTAACTGTTGAAGTGATCTTTGAAACCTTAAATTAAATAAAGATTCTTTCATATCAGCAAGTTTTGATTTGAGTTCTTCTAAAGACATATCTCTGGTATTTTTTTCCTTTGCCATTTTTAGAAATCTCTCCTTGGAACAAGTTTGGTTTTTATTGGTAACTTATGGGAGCAAGCTCTAAACGTTTCTTTTGCCTGGTCAAAATCTAAACCATCAACCTCAAAAAGTATTCTTCCTGGCTTTACAACAGATACCCAATATTCGGGAGAACCTTTACCTTTACCCATTCTAGTTTCAGCGGGTTTTTTAGTTATAGGTTTGTCAGGAAAAATTCTAATCCACATTTTGCCTAATTTTCTTACTCTTCTTGATATGGAAATCCTAGTAGCTTCAATCTGACGACTAGTAATCCATCCTGACTCAAGTGCTTTTAACCCATATGTTCCATAAGCAACTTTATTACTTCTATTAGACATACCTTTCATTCTACCTTTTTGTACTTTTCTTCTTTTTACTTTTTTAGGTGATAACATAATTCTTTACACTCTTCTATATTTTATCGTTATAAATCCAAACTTTAATACCAATTATACCATAAGCTGTATTAGCCTCCACATGAGCATAGTCAATATCAGACCTTAAAGTGTGCAATGGGACTCTACCTTCTCGAAAGGTTTCACTCCTAGCAATCTCTGCTCCATTTAATCTACCAGAAATACAAACTCTTATTCCTCCAGCACCTAATTGCATAGTACTTTGAATTGATTTTTTAACAGCTCTTCTATAATTAACTTTTTTTTCAAGCTGTTGTGCAACATTTTGTCCAACTAATTTTGCAACTAATGCTGGTCTTTTTATTTCTGAAACATTAACTTGAACATCATATCCTATAAGCTTCTTTAAATTTTTCTTAAGTGCGTCAACTTCAACACCACCTTTACCTATTATTAGACCAGGTCTAGCAGTATTAATAGTAACTGAAGCTTTCTCAGAAGTTCTATTAATGAGAACTTTAGAAATACTAGCTGAAGGATATCTTGATAGAACATAATTTCTTATAACTAAATCTTCTTTAATTCTATCAGCAAAATTCTTTTCATCAAACCATACAGAATCCCATGATTTGTTGATACCTAACCTAAGACCTATTGGATTACTTTTTTGTCCCAAAATATATTCTCCTTAATTTGAGGAATTCTTTTTCAGTGTTAATGTTAAATGACTCGAACGTTTTAAAATAGGTGTAGCCCTTCCCATAGCTGCGGGTCTAAATCTCTTCATTACAGGGCCCTGATCTACATATGCTTCAAAAATATAAAAATCATTTTCATTTATACTGTCTTCTGAAAATGTGTTAGATAAGTTCGAAATAGCTGATTTTAGTGCTTTTAAAATAGAAAAAGCAGCTTTCTTATTAAGCTTTTCAAGTTTATTAATAGCAGTTTTAACATTAGCCCCTCTTATGCTATTTAGAACGAATCTAACTTTCTTTGGCGATTGCTTTATATATTTTAACTTAACTGTAGTTTCCATAATCTACTTCTTTCTATCTCCTGAATGTAATCTAAATAATCTTGTTGGAGCAAACTCTCCTAACTTATGACCTACCATATTTTCACTTACATAAACAGGAATAAATTTATTTCCATTGTGAACAGCAAAAGTATGCCCTACAAAAGATGGAGGAATTGTTGACCTTCTTGCCCAAGTTTTAACAACTTCTTTTTTATTAACATTATTTAACTTTTCAACTTTTTTCTCTAACTTGAAATCAATGTAAGGGCCTTTTTTTAAAGATCTTGACATGTATTATTTTCTCCTCTTTACAATAAACTTATTAGACAATTTATTTTTCTTCCTAGTTTTATAACCTTTAGCTGGTGTTCCCCATGGTGAAACTGGGTGTCTTCCACCAGAGGTTCTTCCTTCTCCACCACCATGTGGATGATCAACAGGATTCATAACAACTCCTCTAACTTTTGGCCTTTTACCTAGCCATCTACTTCTTCCAGCTTTTCCTATTTTAATATTTTCATGATTTTTATTACCAACAACACCTATAGTTGCTAAACAATCTTCATGAATCATTCTCATTTCACCAGATGGCAACTTCAAGGTTACCATACTGTTATCCTTAGCCATGATTTTAGCATATGTCCCTGCACTTCTAGCAAGCTGGGCACCTTTTCGGGGTTTCATTTCAATATTATGCACTAAAATTCCTTCAGGAATATATTTAAGACATGTACTATTACCAGTTTTAAAAGGTATCTTGTTATCTCTAGATGAAACAATAGTATTTTTTACTTTAATTCCATCAGGAGCTAAAATATATTTTCTATCCCCATCTTCATACTCAACCAGAGCAATTCTTGCAGACCTGTTTGGATCATACTCAACTGAAATAACTTTCCCTTTCATATCAAACTTATTTCTTTTAAAATCTATTATTCTATATCTTCTTTTATGGCCACCACCTCTTCTTCTAGAAGTAATTCTTCCTAAATTATTTCTACCACCAGTCTTTCTTAAAGCTACAGTTAACTTTCTCTCTGGCTTACTCTTAGTAATTTCCTCAAAAGAAGAAATGGACATATATCTTCTACTAGGAGTATCTGGCTTTAATTTTTTTATACTCGACATCTAGCTAAAATCTCCATCCACTAAATTAATCTTATCACCATCTTTCAATGTAACAATAGCTTTTTTCCACGACTCTCTATTTCCAGTACTTCTTAAAACATGACCACCACTTTTAATAGTGGTATTTTTAATCTTACCTTTAAAATTCATTGTAGTAACTTTAGTTACAGAAACTTTAAATCTTTTTTCAAGAGCATTTTTAATCTGTATTTTATTGGACCTAACATTTACTCTAAAAACATATTTATTAAAAGATTCCATTAAGGTAGAACTTTTCTCCGTTAAAATAGGATATAATATTATATCTGAATTATTCATAACTAAAAACCTTCATTTATATATTCAACACTAGCTTGATCAAATAGTAACATATTTGAATTGACGATGTCATAAGTAGAAACATTTTCTACAGATACTAAATTAACATCTTTTAAATTTCTACAACTCATAAATAAATTTTTATCTTCTTTTCCAACAATTAAGGTTAGTTTTTGATTTTGAACTTTAAGGTTAGTCAATAAACGATTAAATTCTTTGGTTTTAAATGTATTCATTGATAAATCATCAACGATTTTGAATGAAGTAGACTTAATTTTTTGAGATAAAGCACTTTTTCTAGCAAGTGATTTAACTTTTTTATTTACCTTCTCAACGTAAGAACGAGGTTCAGGACCAAATGCTGAACCACCATGTACCCTCGAAGGATTTCTTGATGAACCAACTCTAGCACGACCAGTACCTTTTTGTTTCCATGGCTTTGCTCCACCACCACTAACTTCAGATCTAGTTTTGGAACTAGAGGTTCCTTGTCTCCTAGCTGCTAACTCAGACTTTACAGATAAATAGATTGTATGCTCGTTAGGTTTAATGGCAAAAACTTTATCGTTTAACGTTATCTGCGAAGTTTTCTTACCTTCTTTGTTAAATAAATCAACTTTCATAATTTGCTCTCGATATATAAATAATGTTTTTATTTGGGCCAGGAACAGAACCACTTACATATAATAAATTTCTATCTGCATCAACTTTTATTAACTCTAGATTTTTTATGGTAACTTTATCATTACCCATTCTGCCTGCCATTCTAGTACCTTTCCATACTCTTCCAGGAGAAGTACCAGCTCCAATAGAACCAGCTTTTCTCATAACACTATTCTTTCCATGAGAGGCTCTCCCTCCACCAAAATTGTGACGCTTCATATGACCAGCAAAACCCTTACCTTTAGACTTACCAGTGATATTTAATAAATCACCAGCTTTAAATTGGTTTAGAGTAATTTCAGAACCAGGATTTACATCAGAAGAATTTTTATAACGAAATTCTTTCAAAAATCTTTTCAAAGTAGAATTAGCTTTTTTGTGATGACCAATCATAGGTTTTGATAACTTGCTTTCACTAGTATCTTTATAACCTAATTGGATAGAATCATATCCATCGCTATCAGCAGTTTTAATTTGAGTCACTGTACATGGACCAGCTTCAATGATAGTCACAGGATATACGGTACCATTTGAAGAAAAAATTTGAGACATTCCAACTTTGGTACCAATAATGAAAGGAAGTTCTAATGAGTTATTATTATTAGATTCCATTTTATCAGAAGATAAAGTTTCAGAATTATTAACCTCTCCGGAAGACTCAGTTTCGGAAGACTTATTAGCCTCTTCTTTATTATTTTCTTTAATATCTTTTTTTTGTTCTTTCATTTAAATTTATGATTTAATCTCTATATCTACTCCAGCGGGCATATCCAACTTCATTAAAGCATCAACAGTTTTTGATGATGAATTCAGTAAATCAATAATTCTTTTATGAATTTTAATTTGAAATTGTTCCCTTGATTTTTTATCAACATGAACAGATCTATTAACTGTATAAATACTTTTTTTTGTAGGAAGTGGAATAGGACCAAGAACTAAAGCTCCAGTATTTTTGGCAGTACGTACAATTTTTTCTGTTGATTTATCTAACAACATATGATCATAAGCCTTTATTCTAATTCTGATTTTATTCATCTTATTCTTTTATTTCTGTTACTACACCTGCACCTACAGTATGACCACCTTCTCTAATAGCGAACCTTAACTCTTTTTCCATTGCTATTGGAGTTATAAGCTCAACATCTAAGTCTACATTATCTCCAGGCATTACCATTTCAGTTCCAGCTGGTAAAATAACATTACCTGTTACATCTGTGGTCCTAAAATAAAACTGAGGTCTATAGCCCTTAAAGAAAGGAGTATGACGACCACCTTCATCTTTTTTCAAGACATAAACTGAAGCCTTGAACTTTGTATGAGGTGTGATTGATCCAGGCTTAGCTAATACCATACCTCTTTGTATCTGATCTTTTTCAATACCTCTTAATAAAAGTCCTGCATTATCTCCTGCTTCACCTTGGTCTAATAATTTTCTAAACATTTCTACACCAGTACAAACAGTCTTCTTATCAGAACCCATTCCTACGATATCCATATCCTCACCCACCTTGATTACACCCGATTCTATTCTTCCTGTTGCAACTGTTCCTCTTCCTGTAATTGAGAAAACATCCTCAACAGGCATAAGGAAGGGCTTATCGACGTCTCTTTTAGGAGTTGGAACAAACGAATCTACAGCTTCCATTAATTCCATAATACAGTTAGCATCATCTCCTCCATTACTTAATGCATTTAATGCAGAACCTTGAATTATAGGAGTATCATCACCAGGAAAATCATAACTACTTAACAGCTCTCTTAATTCCATCTCAACAAGTTCTAACATCTCAGAATCATCTACCTGATCACATTTATTCATAAAAACAACAACTGCAGGAACATTTACCTGTTTGGCTAATAACAAATGTTCCTTGGTTTGTTGCATAGCACCATCTGTAGCTGCTACAACTAAAATAGCTCCATCCATCTGAGCAGCACCAGTAATCATATTTTTAATATAATCTGCGTGACCAGGACAATCAACGTGAGCATAATGCCTCGCATCAGTTTCATACTCTACATGTGAGGTATTAATGGTAATTCCACGCTCCTTCTCTTCTGGAGCATTATCAATTGTATCAAAATCTCTTTGTTCTGCTAAACCTTTATCAGCTAGAGTTTTTGTAATAGCTGCAGTAAGAGTAGTTTTTCCATGGTCAACATGACCTATTGTTCCTACATTTACGTGCGGTTTGGTTCTTTCAAATTTTTCTTTAGCCATTTTTATTTTTCCCTATTTTTAATTAATCACTAACGCTGATTTTGCCTCGATATTTTTCAACAATTGTTTCCTGTATTTGCTGTGGAACTTTTTCATAATGTCCAAATTGCATAGTAAATACAGCTCTACCCTGAGTAATAGATCTCAAATCAGTTGCATACCCAAACATTCCACTTAAAGGAACATTTGCATCAAGAACTTGTGCATTATTTCTAGCGGTAAAACCCTTGACCATACCTCTTCGAGAAGTTATATCACCCATTACATCACCCAAATATTCTTCTGGCATGACTACCTCAAGACTCATTATAGGCTCCATTAGCTTTGGTTTTGCTTTTTTAACAGCTTCTTTAATTGCCATAGAACCTGCAATCTTAAAAGACATTTCATTTGAATCGACATCATGGTAGGATCCAAATGTTAAAGTCACTAGAAGATCTTCTATTGGATATCCAGCAAGTGGACCATTCCTTAAAGCTTCTTGGATTCCTTTATCAACAGCAGGGATATATTCTTTTGGTATAACACCTCCAACAATTTTATTAACAAATGTGTAACCCTTACCTGATTCCCCAGGCTCAACAGAAATCACTACATGGCCGTATTGACCCCTTCCTCCACTCTGTTTAGCGAATTTTGTATCTTGTTCAACAGATTCAGTAATACATTCTTTGTATGCAACTTGAGGAGCACCAACATTAGCTTCAACCTTAAATTCTCTTTTTAATCTATCAACGATTATATCTAAATGCAATTCACCCATACCAGATATAATTGTTTGTCCGGTTTCTTCATCTGTTGCTACTTTAAAAGTAGGATCTTCTTCAGCAAGTTTAACTAATGCTAAACTTAGATTTTCTTGATCTTTTTTTGAAGCAGATTCTACTGAAACTGATATCACAGGATCAGGGAAATCCATAGATTCAAATTGAATAATATTAGCCTGATCACATAAAGTATGACCGGTCTTTGTATATTTCAAACCAACCATTGCAGCTATTTCTCCAGTTTTAACAGTTTTTCTTTCTTCCCTATCCTTTGAATGCATCAACATAAGTCTTCCAACACGCTCTTTTTTACCAGAATTTGGGTTGTAAATGAAGTCTCCTGTTGAAACAGAACCAGAATACACTCTGAAAAAAGTGAGTTTTCCAACAAATGGATCTGTCATTATTTTAAAAGCTAAAGCACTAAATGGCTCATTATCATCAGGCTTTCTAGATAAGGAAGTAGTTTCTCCTTCATTTGTACCAGTTGTTTCATCAATATCAAGCGGAGATGGTAGAAAATCGACAACAGCATCGAGACTTCTTTGAACACCCTTGTTTTTAAAGGCAGAGCCACACAATGTTGGAACCATAGAACCTTCTAGAGTAGCTTGCCTTACCGATTTTTTAATCTCATCTGGAGATAACTCTTCACCATTCAAGTATTTTTCTAACAAATCTTCATCACATGATGCAGCTTCCTCTAGCAAAATAGAGCGATATTTTTCTGATATATCCTTTAAATCATCTGGAATATCTATTTCTTCAAAAGTTGATCCATCATCAGATGTGTAAGTAATTGCTTTGTTAGAAATTAAATCCACAAAACCTGTAAAATCCTGACCTGCGCCAATCGGCAATATAATTGGAACCGGATTAGCGTTAAACCTCTCTTTAATCATTCCTAAAACTTTATAAAAATCTGCACCAGTTCTATCCATTTTGTTTACAAATGCAATTCTCGGTACCTTATATCTGTCAGCTTGTCTCCATACAGTTTCCGATTGAGGTTCAACACCTCCAACTGCACAAAACAGAGCAATTGCACCATCTAGAACTCTTAAAGAACGCTCAACTTCCATAGTAAAATCAACGTGACCCGGTGTATCAATTATGTTAATTCTATTCTTACCTTCATTCCAGAAACAAGTCGTTGCTGCAGAGGTGATAGTAATACCACGCTCTTTTTCTTGCTCCATCCAATCCATCGTTGCAGCTCCATCATGAACCTCTCCAAGCCTGTGAAGTCTTCCAGTATAATACAAAATTCTTTCAGTCATTGTAGTTTTACCTGCATCAATATGGGCCATAATGCCTATGTTTCTTACATTATTTAACGAAATATTGCTCATGAGTCTTATTATCTGAAATGTGCAAAAGCCTTGTTTGCTTCAGCCATTTTATGAGTATCCTCTCTTTTTTTAATTGATGAACCTTCTTTATTAGAAGCTGCAATTAATTCTGCGGCTAATCTAGTTGCCATTGTTTTTCCTTTTCTACCTCTAGAGTATAATAAAATCCAGCGCATAGCTAACGCTAACCTTCTTTCCTTAGAAACTTCCATGGGTACTTGATAAGTCGCTCCTCCAATTCTCTTAGATTTAACTTCTAAAATAGGACCAACATTATCTAAAGCCTTCTTAAATGTATCTAAGGGAGAATCAGCTTTAACTTTATCTTTAATTATATCTAATGATGTATATAATATTTTTTCAGCAACACTTTTTTTACCATCTTTCATAATGTAATTAACAAATTTTGCAACTGTCAAATCATTATAAATAGGATCTTTTAGTATTTTTCTCTTTTCTGGTCTTCTTCTTCTCATTATAAATTATTCTTTTGGTTTCTTTGTACCATATCTAGATCTACTGGTTTTTCTACCTTCAACACCAGATGGGTCTAGTACACCTCTTACTACATGATATCTAACACCTGGCAAATCCTTAACTCTTCCACCTTCAATAAGTACTATTGAATGCTCCTGAAGATTATGCCCTTCTCCGGGAATATAAGCATTTACCTCAACATTATTAGATAACCTAACCCTGGCAACTTTTCTAAGAGCTGAGTTTGGTTTTTTAGGCGTAGTAGTGTATACTCTAGTACATACACCTCTTTTTTGAGGACATGCATCAAGTGCAGGAACCTTATTTTTCTTTACCTGCTTTTTTCTTCCTTTTCTTACTAACTGATTTACAGTTGGCATTTATCTCTCCTTATAAAGCCCGTTAATGTACAAAACTGAATGTTAAGTTAACAAACATATTTTTTATTTTTTAAAAAAAAACTTTGATAAAAAACTAAACCTCTGACGTGACCTCTGTATCACCATTTACAATATTGAGATGACTGGCAGTCTCAACTTCATCAATTTCAGAAGGTTTGGTTACTAGAACATTTTTACTATCCCGGTGTCCAGTACCAGCAGGTATTAGCCTACCAATTATAACATTTTCCTTTAACCCTAACAAATTATCAGTCTTTCCTTCAACAGCAGCATCTGTAAGCACTCTTGTAGTTTCCTGAAATGAAGCAGCAGATATAAAACTATCAGTATTCAGAGAAGCTCTAGTTATTCCTAATAATAATGGATTAGATGTTGGAGGTTTAGCTTTTTTTGTTTTAATAGTTTTTTTACCATCTGCTTTTAAATCAGAATTAATATCATTTATATTTTCTTTAAAAACCACATCTCCGCTATCATAATCAGAATCTCCTGCATCTATAACAATTACTTTTTTTAAAGTTTCTTTAACTGTCTTCATGAAATTGACTTTATTAATTCTATCTCCACTTAAAAATTGGCTATCACCAGGATCACTAATCTCTACTTTTTGCATCATCTGCCTTACAATGATTTCAATATGTTTATCATTGATTTTAACTCCCTGCAAACGATAAACTTCTTGAATTGAATTGACCAAGTATTCCTGAGCCTTAGATGGTCCACTAATTTTCAAAATATCTTTCGGTGAAATTGAACCTTCACATAGCCTGTCTCCAGCATAAATAAAATCTCCCTCATGAACAATTATATGCTTACCATATGGTATTTTATATATCTTTTTCATTTCTTTATTTTCAACTATTACTTCTCTGATACCCCTAGTTATTTTTCCAAAGGTAACATTTCCATCTATCTCTGATGCAACGGCTGGATTTTGAGGATTTCTTGCTTCAAAAAGCTCCGCGATTCTTGGTAACCCTCCAGTAATATCTTTAGTTTGACCAGACTCTCTAGGTATTTTAACTAAAATTTGTCCAAGCTTAACTTTTTCTCCATCTTTTACTACAACATTTGCTTTGACAGGTAACAAGCTTGATCCACCTACTAAAACTGAACCTTTTTTATCACATATTTCTATAGATGGACTCAAATTTCTATCTTTAGATTCAGTTATAACAATCATTTTTTTACCACTTTCAATTGCTTCTTCTGAAAAAGTTTCGCCATCAACAAAATCTTTAAATCTTACATATCCATCTGACCTTGCAAGAATTACATCAGTATACGGATCCCAAGAAAAAAGAATTGTTCCAGGTTTAATTTTTTCATTATTTTTAACATAAACTTTAGAACCGTAAGGAACTTTCCAACTAGTCAATGAAATTCCAGAAGCATCAAATAATTCAATGGTTCCATTCCTAGATTGAGCAACATTTTGGACTTCTCCGTTTTCATCTAAAGAAGGAATAAGCTGCATGGTATCAGAAAATTTAACCTTGCCTCCGCTTCTCGATATTCTTTGAGATTCTTCAAGAATTCTTGAAGCTGTACCTCCAATATGAAATGTTCTTAATGTCAATTGAGTACCCGGCTCTCCAATAGACTGCGCAGCCATCACTCCTACGGAATCGCCAACTTTTGATGGTCCTTGATTTGCAAGATTTACGCCATAGCACATAGCACATAAACCTCTTTCAGCTGCACAAGTCATAACAGACCTAACCTTAACAAAAGGTATATTTAAATCTGCAATTAAAGATGCAATGTCCTTAGTAATCAAATCATTAGCCTTAACAATTGTTTTATTTGTTAATGGATTAACTACTTTTTCTAAAGTATATCTACCAACTATTCTCTCTTCTAAAGGCTCAACTATTTCTTCACCTTCCTTAAGGTCACTCATCAACACACCTGCCTTCGTACTACAATCTTCTATAGTTATTGTTACATCTTGAGCCACATCAACTAATCTTCTTGTAAGATAACCAGCATCTGCAGTTTTAAGAGCTGTATCAGCTAGACCTTTTCTTGCTCCGTGTGTAGAAATAAAATATTCAAAAACCGATAAACCTTCTTTAAAATTAGACTTAATTGGATTCTCTATGATTTCTCCAGATGAACCGGTCATACTCTTCTTAGGCTTAGCCATAAGCCCTCTCATTCCAGCAAGTTGCTTTATCTGGTCTTGACTTCCTCTAGCACCTGAATCAGCCATCATGTACAAAGGATTAAATCCTTGGTTATCATTTTTAAGCTCAGAAAACATTTCATTTGCGACACTGCTTGTCGCCCTAGTCCAGATATCAATAGTTTTGTTATACCTTTCACCTTCAGTTAAAATCTGTTTGTTGAATTTATCCCTAATTCCTTCAACTTCCTTTTGAGCAGTTTCAATAATTGATTCTTTCTTGCCAGGAATATGGATATCAGATATTGCGATTGATAGGCCACTCTTGTATGCCATATCAAAACCAAGATCTTTTAGTTTATCTAGGAACCCTACAGTTTTATAGTTTCCAGTAACCTGGTAAGATTTACTAACTAATTTTTCAATATGTTTTTTACCCAAAAGTTCATTAATGAATCTAACTTCTTGAGGAAGAATCTCATTAAAGAAAATTCGTCCCACAGTTGTATTTTGTATCCATGTTCCATCATCATCACGGAAATCTACAACTGCATGAAGTGAAACTTCTTGGTTTTCAAAAGCCATTCTTGCTTCTGAATAACTACCAAATTTGGTACCTTCTCCTTTTTCTCCTTTTCTAGACCTTGTTAAATAATAACAACCTAAAACCATGTCTTGAGAAGGAATAGCAATAGGTTTACCATGTGCCGGATGAAGAATATTATGACTAGACAGCATGAGCATCCAAGATTCCATCTGGGCTTCAGGGGACAATGGCACATGAACTGCCATTTGGTCTCCATCAAAATCTGCATTAAACGCAGCACAGACTAATGGATGGAGCCTAATTGCTTTACCATCTATTAATACGGGTTGAAAAGCTTGAATTCCTAATCTATGTAAAGTAGGTGCTCTATTTAATAGAACAGGATGATTACTTATAGCATATTCAAGTACATTATATACTGCTTCTGATTTATCATCAACCATCATTTTTGCAGATTTAGGAGTTCTAGTATACCCTCTCTTAATTAGTTCGTTTATAATTTTTGGCTTAAATAACTCCATTGCCATGTCTTTAGGGATGCCGCATTCATGAAGCTTTAGCTCAGGACCAACTACAACTACAGATCTAGCTGAATAGTCTACTCTTTTACCAAGTAAGTTTTGCCTAAAACGTCCACTTTTACCCTTTAAAGCATCACTTAATGATTTCAACGGCCTTCTTGTGCCACTTCTTACAGCAGACTGCATTCTACTATTATCAAGTAGGGAATCAATAGCTTCTTGTAACATTCTTTTTTCATTTCTAAGTATAACATCAGGAGCTTTGATTTCCATAAGCTGCTTTAATCTATTATTTCTTATAATAACTCTTCTGTATAAATCGTTCAAGTCAGATGCTGCAAAACGACCACCTTCTAGCGGTACTAATGGCCTGAGCTCAGGAGGAATGATTGGAAGAATACTTAGAACCATCCACTCCGGCTTATTGTAAACCTTCTTTTCTACTTTTGGATCAAATTTCTTTAAAATCCTTAGTCTTTTCAAGCATTCTTCTCTTTTTGCAACTGATGTTTTATCATCTTTTACTATTGCAGATAGCTCATTAAGTGTTTTGAGCACATCTAAATTTGAAAGCAAAGTCTTGATAGCTGCTCCACCCATCATCGCAACAAAGTAATGATCTTCATCAATATCTTCAGGAGATGCTTGATCAATTCCAAATTCATCATCTAGATCTAAAAATTCATCTTCTGTTATTAATTCTCCATACTTTCTACCTGAATTTCCAGGGTTAGTAATTACAAATTTTTCATAATAAACTATACTTTCAAGATTTTTGGTAGTGTACCCAAGCAAGTAACTTATCTTGCTCGGTATTGACCTTAAATACCAAATATGAACGACGGGCACTGCGAGAGCGATATGGCCAATTCTCTCTCTTCTTACAGTCTTTCTAGTGACCTCTACACCACATCTATCACATACAATACCTCTGTATCTAATCCTTTTGTATTTACCGCAATGACATTCCCAATCTTTTACAGGGCCAAAAATTTTCTCACAAAAAAGCCCATCTTTCTCTGGCTTATACGATCTATAATTAATTGTTTCTGGCTTAAGAACTTCTCCATAAGATCTCTCAAGAATTTGTTCGGGAGATAAAATTCCTAAAGTTATAGAACTAAATGAATCACTATTTTTATTATAGCCTAAATCAAATTTTGTTTTCAAAATAAACTCCTTTAGTTATTTTAGTTTAATAGAACGTCTAAACCTAATGCTTCTAATTCTTTTACGAGAACTTTAAAAGACTCTGGAATATTTGCCTTTGGAGGATTCATACCTTTAACTAATGAATTGTAAAGTTTTGTTCTTCCTTCAACATCATCAGATTTAACTGTGAGTATTTCCTGAAGCGTATGAGCAGATCCATAAGCTTCTAAAGCCCAAACTTCCATTTCTCCAAATCTCTGGCCTCCTGACTGAGCCTTACCACCAAGCGGTTGCTGAGTAATTAAAGAATATGGACCAGTTGACCTAGAATGCATTTTATCAGCAATTAGATGAGAAAGTTTTAACATATAAATATTTCCAACTGTAACTGGGGAATGAATTTTTTCGCCTGTTCTTCCATCCCATAAATCAATTTTACCTGAAATGGGAAGGTTTGCTTGTTTCAATTCTTCTTCAACATCAAATCTATTTGCACCATTGAAAACTGGCGTTACATATCTCTTGTTAAGCTTTTCACCAGCCCAGCCTAACATAGTCTCATAAAGCTGTCCTAAATTCATCCTTGACGGAACGCCCAACGGATTTAAAATAACATCAACCGTTTCTCCCTCAGCTGTGAATGGCATATCTTCCTCAGGAACAATGATTGAAACAATACCCTTGTTACCATGTCTCCCAGACATCTTATCTCCAATTGATATTTTTCTTTTTTGAGCAATATAGACTTTAGCAAGCTTCATAACACCCTGCTGTAATTCATCTCCAACTCTAAGCTTGAATATTTCTTTTTCTAAACTTTCTTCAAGCATTTTAAGGGTTTTTGTATAATTCTGCCATATTTTTATAATTTTATTCCAAATTTCAGGATTTTCTACCCATGGAGATTTTAGAGATAAAATTTCAAAATCTAAATTCTTGATTCTTTGCTTGGTCAGTAGAGTTTTAGCTTTGATCAATGTTTTATTAATATTTACATCTCTAATACCACCTGAATTTTGACCTAAAAGTTGATCATATAATAACTGATTTCTTTTTTCAATTAATGCAACCCTGTCCTGTCTCGCATTGGCTTGCAACTGTCTAATTTTTTTCTTTTCTTCAATTCTTACTGCAGAGCGTTTTCTTTCAAATAACTGAGTTTCTACCACGGTTCCGTATACTCCAGCACCACATCTTTTTGAAGCATCTTTTACATCACCAGCCTTTTCTCCAAAAATTGCTCTTAATAACTTTTCTTCTGGTGACGGGTCAGTTTCTCCCTTAGGGGTAACCTTGCCTACTAAAATATCGCCTGGTCCAACTTGTGCACCTACCCTTACAATTCCTCTAGAATCCAAATCTTTTGTGGCCTCTTCACTTACATTAGGAATTTCATTAGTTAGCTCTTCAACACCTCTTTTTGTATCTCTAATTTCTACTTCAAACTCTTTAATATGAATAGAAGTCAAAACATCTTCTTTAACTAATCTTTCATTAATAACAATAGCATCTTCATAATTATAACCTCTCCATGGCATAAAAGCTACCTTAAGGTTTCTACCTAAAGCGAGTCTTCCTTCTTGGGTTGAATGACCATCAGCAATTATATCACCTTTTTTTATTTCTTGACCAAGGGACACAATAGGCTTTTGATTTATACAGGTATTTTGATTGGTTCTTAAAAACTTTTTTAAAGAATAAGTAGCATATTTCTCAGATGGATTCATTTCTAGTTCCTGTGGCTGACTTTTAGTTTCAATAGTAATAGTATTAGAATCTACATCAATAACCTTACCACTTACTTTGGATACAACTGCGGATCTTGAATCCTTAGCAACTACATCTTCCATTCCAGTACCAACTATTGGAACCTGAGGATTCAACAATGGAACAGATTGTCTCATCATATTTGAACCCATGAGAGCTCTATTCGCGTCATCATTTTCAAGAAAAGGAATTAGAGCTGCAGATATACTAACAATTTGATTAGGAGAAACATCCATGTAATCTATTTCTTCAGGTTTAGAAATTGGAAAATCTACACCATTCCTGGAACGAATAAATTTATTGGAAAATTTTGAACCATTTATAGGTTCAGAAGCTTCTGCAATAAATGATCTATCTTCCTCATCTGGAGATAAATACTGCACATCATTCGTAATATCATATTTTTTTCCATTTTTATTTATAGTTCTGTATGGTGATTCAATAAAACCTAAATTATTGACAACAGCTTGGGTTGCTAAAGAATTAATCAAACCTATATTTGGACCCTCTGGTGTTTCGATAGGGCAAAGCCTTCCATAATGAGTATAATGTACATCTCTTACCTCAAAACCAGCCCTTTCTCGCGATAATCCACCAGGACCTAAAGATGAAATTCTTCTTTTATGTGTTACCTCAGATAATGGATTAGTCTGGTCCATAAACTGTGATAATTGACTAGTTCCGAAAAAAGTACTTAAAACAGTAGTAACGATTCTAGAGTTAACTAAATCTTGAGGAGTTAAACTTTCTGCTTCTCTTTGATTCATTCTTTCTCTAATAGTTCTTTGCATTCTGCTTAAAGCAATATTAAACTGGTTTGCAAGCTGCTCCCCAACAGTTCTAACCCTTCGATTTCCTAAATGATCTATGTCATCCGGACCATGCTCTCCATTTCTCATTTTTATAAGATATTTAAAAACCTCAACAAAATCTTCTTTGGTTAACACAGGCTCTGACGTTGGAGCATCCAAACCAAACTTTTTATTTATTCTATATCTTCCAACAGCTCCTAAATCATATTTTTTTGTTGAGAAAAACATTTTATCAATAAACTTTTGTGCTATATCAACTGATGGAGCATCTCCTGCTCTTAGCTGTCTGTATAAAAGTTCAAGAGCTTCTTCTGTATTAGAGGTTGGATCTTTATCAAAAGTGTTGGATAATAATTCTACAGCTATCTTGCTCGAACGATCACTTACAGGCATGACAATACTATCAATCTTGGCATTTTTCATTTTTTTGATATCTGAAATTGAAATCAAAGAGCCTTTCTCCAAAAGAACTTCACCAGTTTTTTCATTGACTATGTCTTCAATAACTGGCCTATCTAATAAAGATTTTTCATTTGAAATTGATATATTTTCAGATAAATTAAAAAGACCTAAAATTTCTGAATTTGTAGAAAACCCTATAGCCCTTAGGAGAACAGAAGCAGGGAATTTTCTTCTTCTATCAATGATTGCATATATGCAATCATAAATATCGGTAGTAAAATCAACCCAAGAGCCCCTAAAAGGAATAATTCGTGCTAAAAAAATCTTAGTCCCATTTGGATGAAAATTCTGATCAAAGAAAACACCAGGCGACCTTTGCAACTGACTAACAATTACTCTTTCTGCTCCATTTATTATAAATGTTCCGCTATCAGACATATATGGAATATTACCAAAAAATACATCCTGTTCTATATCTTGAACATATGAGCTTTTATCATTTTCATCTGTTATGTGAAGAACAAACTTAACTTTTAAAGGAACAGAATAGCTTATTCTTCTTTCAAGACACTCTTTTACAGAGTGTTTAGGCAATCCTAGATAATAATGTTTATATTCTAAAATATAATTCCTATTGTTATCCTCAATAGGAAAAATATTTCTAAAAGTTGACTCTAATCCTTTGTTTAATCTTTTCTCAGGAAGAGTGTCTTCTTGTAAAAAATCTAACCAAGATGCTATCTGAATGTCAAGTAAATCTGGGACAGGTACATCTAAACTTACTTTAGTAAAATCTTTTACTTCAATATTATTATTTTTCATAAATGGACGTACTCCTAAATTATCTTATAAATAAGATCAGTTAATTTTATTTTATTTGTGAGCTTTTGAGATACAGAACTATTTTAAAGTTACTGTTGCACCAGCTTCTTCAAGCTTCTTCTTTACTTCCTCAGCTTCATCTTTGCTTAATTGCTCTTTGATTACGGAAGGAGCACCATCTGCCATATCTTTTGCCTCCTTAAGACCAACAGATGTGACTTCTCTAATAACTTTAATCACGCCTATTTTTTTGTCACCTGTCGTAGTTAATTCAACATCAAATTCAGTTTTCTCTTCTGCAGGTGCAGCGCCATCAGCAGGAGCAGCAACTCCACCAGCAACAGCAACTGGAGCAGCAGCTGAAACACCAAACTTTTCTTCAATATCACTAATTAAATCAGAGATTTCTAACATATTAGCGCTTTCTAAATAACTTAATACATCTTCTTTACTTATTTTTGACATTACTTTCCCCTTTTTCTAATTTTAAACTTATTATTTGTTATCTTTCACTGCATTTAATGCTGTGACCATTTTCGTCATAACAGAATTTAGCATTGTAGACATTTTTGTCATTGGAGAATTTAACCCGATGACAAATTTTGTCAATAATTCTTCTCTTGATGGCAAGCTTGCAAACTGCTTGTATTTCTCAGCTTCATAAAATTCTCCATCAAAAATAAGACCAACAACGTCAAGACAGTCTTCATTTTCTTTAATAAAATCTTTTATAACTTTTGCAGGTGCAGTAGGATCAGAATCTGCATAAGCAATACCTATCTGACCAACAAGAAAATCATTAATTTTTGATTCATCATATCCCGCATTTGTAGCAGCTATTTTAGTCAAAGTATTTTTAGATACCATGTATTCAACAGAATTTTCTCTAAATGACTTTCTTAACTGAGTAGCTTGAGAAACGTTCATTCCTGTATACTTCGTAAAATACAATGCAGACGAATCCTTAATTTTTTGTTCTAAAAGTTTTACAGTTTTTATATTATTTTCATTTGGCATATTTATATAATCCTAATTGATAAAACTTGTTTTGTTAATTTTTATACCTGGACCCATTGTAGATGAAATTGTGAACTTTTTCAAGTAAGTTCCCTTTGCGCTAGTAGGCCTTGCCTTGACGATGGCATTTATACAAGTAGAAATATTTTCAAATAATTTATCTTCATCAAATGATAGCTTTCCAATTGATAAGTGGATTACACCAAATTTATCAACTCTAAATTCTACTTTTCCTGCTTTGACTTCATTAATGGCTTTTACAACATCCTTGGTAACAGTTCCTGTTTTTGGGTTAGGCATCAATCCCCTAGGACCCAAAACTTTACCGAGTTTACCAACCTGAGGCATAATCTCAGGAGTTGCAATCATAACATCAAAATCAGTCCAACCTTTTTCAATCTTTGTGAATAATTCATCAAATCCTGCAAATTCTGCTCCTGCCTCAATAGATTTTTTCCCTTGCTCGTTATCTTTTGTTAGAACCAGGACTCTAATATTTTTACCAGTCCCATTTGGTAGGGAAACTGTTCCTCTGACAAGTTGATCTGCATGTCTAGGATCAACCCCTAAGTTCACAGCCATATCAACAGATTCATCAAATTTAGTTTTTGAAAACGACTTCATTAATGATATAGCTTCTTTTAAGTCATACTCAAGCATTGAATCAAAACTTTTTAAATTATCTAAGTGTCTTTTTCCCATTAATAATTAACCCTCAATTGTTATACCCATACTTCTTGCTGTACCTTCAACCATTTTCATAGCAGAATCTAAATTGCCTGCATTTAAATCAGGCATTTTAATTTCAGCAATTTCTTGAACTTGGCTTTTGGATAACTTCCCTACTTTGGACTTGTTCGGCTCAGAAGAACCTTTAGGTAACTTAGCATATTCAAGTACCAAAGACGAAGTAGGTGGTGTTTTTGTTATAAAAGTGAATGACCTATCAGCAAATACAGAAATTTCAACTGGAATTAACTTTCCAGCACTTTCTTGAGTTTTTGCGTTAAAGGCTTTACAGAATTCCATTATATTAACTCCATGTTGACCTAAAGCAGGACCAACTGGGGGAGCAGGATTTGCTTTTCCTGCAGGTATTTGTAATTTAATAAAACCAATTAATTTTTTTGCCATTTTTATTTCTCCAATTCAACTTGGAAGTAGTCAAGCTCCACGGGTGTTAATCTACCAAAAATTGATATTACAATCTTTACTTTTTGTTTGTCATCATTAACTTCTTCAACAGTACCTGAAAAATCTATAAAAGGACCAGCAATAACTTTAACAAAATCATCTTTTTTAAATGGGGTTACCATAACCTCACGACCTTCTTGCCTTTCAACCTCACCAAAAATTCTCTTTATTTCAGAATCTCTTAATGGAATAGGGAATTTACCTTTTGGACCAACGAAGCTCATAACACCATTAATATTTTCAATTACATACTTAGATTTTTTGTTCATTTGCATCTTAATTAAAATATAGCCAGGGAAAAACATCTTTTCCTTCACAACCTTCTTATTATTTTTTAATTCAATCACTTTCTCAAAAGGAACGAAAACTTCTTCAATTTGTTGCTCAATATTGTTTTCTCTTGATTCATAAATTATATTTTGCTCTACAGCTTTCTCTTTACCAGATATAACCCTAAGCGAATACCAGTTATGTGAAGATTCAATATTATCTAAGTTATGCTTTGTATTATTTTCCATTATTAACCAATTTCTATGTCAAAAAGAATTTTTACGAATCTAGTAAGTCCAAAATCAAGAATAAAAAGAAAAACTGATACAAGGACTGCGAAAAAACCAACGATTAATGTAGAATTAATCATTTGATCTTTTGTCATCCACGAAACTTTCTTCATTTCTACAGATATGCTTTTAAAGTAATTTATAATCTTATTCATTTTCTATGCAGGTGAGGAAGGACTCGAACCCTCAACTTCCGGCTTTGGAGGCCGGCGCTCTACCAATTGAACTACTCACCTCTATTTTGTTTCTCTAAACAATACATGCTTTCTAATAACTGGATCATATTTTTTATACTCCAATTTATCAGGATGCAATCTTTTATTCTTAGTTACAGAATATCTGTAACCAGTGCCAGCAGTACTTTCTAAAGTAACTATATCTCTTTTACTATTTCCAGCCATCTATCTTATTCTTTTATTTCTGTTACTACACCTGCACCTACAGTATGACCACCTTCTCTAATAGCGAACCTTAACTCTTTTTCCATTGCTATTGGAGTTATAAGCTCAACA
>PBFG01000010.1 GCA_002718585.1 Fidelibacterota bacterium
GAGGCAGCTCCAGAAGCAGAGGCAGCTCCAGAAGCAGAGGCAGCTCCAGAAGCAGAGGCAGCTCCAGAAGCAGAGGCAGCTTCAGAAGCAGAAGCAGCTCCAGAAGCTACTGAGCCAGATACTGAATCAGACGATGATAGTAAAATCTCAGATGAACAGAAAAAATAATTTAAACTGATATAAATCATTAGGAGTTAAAATGAAAAAGTTACTAGAAGACATTGTTAAGACAATCGTAGATAAACCAGATGAAGTTAAGGTTGAAGTTAATGAAAGTGAAAATACAATTGTTTATGAACTTAATGTTGGAGATGGAGATTTAGGCAAGGTAATTGGTAAAAAAGGAAGAAATGTTAATGCCATAAGAACATTGCTTTCAGCATCTAATGCTAAAGAAGGTGGTAAAAGAGCTATTTTAGAAATAATTGAATAGTAATTCTAAACACTCTTTAGATAATTTTATACCAATAGGTAAAATAATTAAGCCTAAAGGTTTAAAAGGTGAAGTAAAAGTTTTTTTATATAATACAGATTCAAATTCAGTAAAAGAAGATATAGATTTTTTTATAAATAGTAAAAAAGAATGTTTTGATTCCTATAAATTAGAAAGGTTTTATAAAACATCAAAGTACCACTTATTAAAATTTCATGATATTGATGATAGAGATAAAGCTTTTAATATTTGTGATAAAAAACTTTATGTCCTTAGAGAAGATTTGAATGGTGCTAAGGGTACGTATCTTGTTGATTTAATAGGTTTTTTTGTTAAGGATGAATTTGGTAAAAATTGTGGTAAAGTAATTGATGTAATTAATTTGCCCACAAATAATGCATTATTGATAAATTGTGAGAATAAAGAAATAATGATTCCAATTATTGATCAATTTATTAAGCTTTTTGATTATGAGAATGAGCTCATTGTAGTAAAAAATTCGAGTGTTTTTTTGGAAGAATGTTAGAAATTTTTATCATAACACCATTTCCTGATTTTTTTAAGCCAATTTTAAATCAGAGTATGCTTAAAAAATCATTTGAAAGAGATTCCGTTAAATATAATATTATTAATTTATTCGATTTTTTACCAAATAGAGAGTCAAGATTAGATGATTATCCATTCGGTGGAGGAGAAGGTATGATAATGAAGTTGGAACCAATTTTTAAAGCATATGAAAGTTTGGATTCCAAAAATTCTAGAGTTATTTTTCCTACTCCAGATGGAAAAATGTTTAATCAAAACATTGCAAATGAATTATCTAAAGAGAAAAAATTAGTTTTCATTTGTGGTCATTATAAAGGTATTGATCAAAGAGTTAGGAATGAGATTGTAACTGATGAAATTTCTATAGGAGATTACGTTTTATCAAATGGTGAATTACCTGCTCTAATTATGATTGATTCAATTATGCGATTAGTGCCTGGAGTTCTCAATGATTATAAATCAGCTGAAACTGATTCTTTTTCATCTGATTTGTTGGATGGGCCCCATTATACAAGGCCAAGAGAATATTGTGGTTTAAAAGTTCCAGATGTTTTATTATCAGGTAATCACAAAGAGATAGAAAACTGGTTTTTAAAAGAGAGAATTAATAAAACTAAAAAAAATAGAATGGATTTATATAAAAAATATAAATCCAAAAATCGTGGAGAAGAAAATGAATAAAATTTTAGAATCTACCAAGGATTTGATGAAAAATGACATACCTGTATTTAAATCAGGAGATACGCTTGCAGTTGGTGTTAAAGTTATTGAAGGCGAAAAGTCAAGAATCCAAATGTTTGAAGGTGTAGTAATTGCTATTTCTTCTGGTTCAGGACTAGCTAAAACTTTTACTTTAAGAAAAGTTTCAAATGGAGTGGGTGTTGAGAGAGTTTTCCCAATGCATTCTCCAAACTTGGATAGTATTAAAGTTGTTAAAAAAGGTAAAGTTAGAAGAGCTAAATTATACTATTTACGTGGTAGACAAGGAAAAGCAGCAAAAATTAAAGAAGTAATTAGTTAACTTTTTTTTAAATAATACTAAAAGCTTTCATGTCTAAATAATTTATCATGAGAGCTTTTTTTTATATAAAATGAAAAATACACAAAATAATCTTAAGAAATTAATTGATATAGGGATAGCATTATCAAAAGAAAAAAATATAAATATTCTTTTAGAAATGATATTAAATGAAGCTAGAATCATCTCTAATTCAGATGGTGGAACAGTGTATTTATTAAGTAAAGATGATAAAAAATTAAATTTTGAGATAATGCAAACTGAATCTTTAGGAATTAAGTTTGGAGGTTCTTCAATACCAGTTCCTGAATCTATTTACCCAGTAAAACTTTATAATGATGATGGTACAAAAAATTTGAATAATGTTTCTGCAGTTTGTGCATTAACAGGAAAAACAATAAATATTAAAAATGCTTATGATAATGATGAATATGATTTTTCGGGTGTGAAAGGTTTTGATGAAAAACATAATTATCATTCTAAGTCTTTTTTGAATGTTCCTTTAAAAAATCATAAAGATAAAGTTATTGGAGTACTTCAATTGCTTAATGCACAACAAAAAGATAAAATAATTTCTTTTTCAGATGAATTAGTTGACTTAGTAGAGGCACTGAGTTCCCAAGCTTCTGTAGCACTTACAAATCAATTACTGATTGAAGAACAAAAGTCATTATTTAGATCATTTATTAGATTGGTTGTTGATGCTCTTGATAAGAAAGACCCTGTAACTGGAGGACATTGCAACAGAGTACCGCTAATATCTATGATGATTGCAGATTATATTAATTCTGATAAAAAGGAAAAATATAAAGATTTTTCGTTTTCAGAAGATCAAATGGATGAACTTTATGTTGCGGCATGGTTGCACGATTTTGGTAAAGTAGCCACACCAGACCACATAATGAATAAATCGACAAAGCTTCAAGGATTATATGATAAAATAGATCAAGTGAAATTACGTTTTGAAATTCTAAAAAGAGACATTGAATTAGAATTTTATAAAAAACAAGTTCAGGATTCAGATGATTTTAAAGAATCATTAGAAATTAAGTTAAAACAAATAAATGATGAGTTTAAATTCTTAGAGCAATCCAATTTAGGTGGTGAGTATATGTCAGAAGATTTACAGGAAAAAGTAAGAGAAATATCTAATTATAAAATTTCAGTTAATGATGATATAAAATCAATTTTATCAGATAAAGATGTTGATTTTTTAACAATATCTAGGGGGACTTTATCAAAAGAAGATAGAAAAATCATGGAGAATCATGTTTCTCTTAGTTATGAATTATTGGATAAATTAACCTATCCTGAACATCTTAAAGATGTACCATATATTGCTGGTTGTCACCATGAAAAATTAAATGGAGAAGGCTATCCGAATGGTTATACAGCTGAGCAATTACCTCTTCAGGCTAGAATTATTGCGATTGCTGATGTTTTTGAAGGATTAACTGCTCCAGATAGACCATACAAAAAACCATATAAACTTTCTAAAGCTTTAAAAATATTAAAGTTTATGGTAGATGATAATGAAATTGACCCAGATCTATTTCAACTTATGATTAGAAACAAATTGCATTTAAAATATGCTAATGAACATCTTAGACCTGAACAAATAGATGATATTAATGAAAAAGAATTATTAAGTTAATTTTTATTTTCTGTTTAAAAATATGAAGAAAAATAAAATTCAAGAATTATTAAAAGAGATACCATCTGTAGATTCTGTTATTCAACATTTTAAAAAAAAATATATAATAAATTTTCATTTTTCATTATTAAAAAAAATAATTAGCAATGAAATTAAATTGTTAAAATTTGAAATCATAAATGAAAAAAAATCAAAGAATTTGAAAGAAGTACTGTTTTCTAGGATTAATGAAAAAGTAACAAATCGATTAAATAATAGTTTAGATTCAGTTATTAATGGTACAGGAATTGTACTACATACAGGACTTGGAAGAGCTCCAATAGACAAGAATATTTTAAATAGGGTTTTTGAAAATATATACCCATATAGTAATTTAGAATTTAATATTGAAAAAAATAAGAGAGGTGAAAGAAATGATCATCTTTCATATTTATTAAATTCTATTTTAGGTTCCGATTCTTCTATTATTGTTAATAACAATGCTGCAGCTGTTTTATTAGCTCTGAATTCTTTAGCTGAAAAGAAAGAAGTTATTATAAGTAGAGGTGAATTAGTTGAAATTGGTGGTTCATTTAGAATTCCTGATGTAATTAACAAAGCAAATTGCAAAATGGTAGAAGTTGGTACAACAAATAAAACACATTTAAAAGATTTTGAGAATGCAATCAACGATCAAACAGGATTGATTATGATAGCTCATACAAGTAATTATAGAGTAGTTGGATTTACAGAATCAGTAGAGGTCAAAGATTTAATTAATCTAGGGAAAAAGAAAAAAATCCCTGTTTTTATTGATATAGGAAGTGGAGCTTTTATAAACTACGAAAAATTTGGCTTACCAAAAGAAAAATTAGTTAAAGATTATATTAAGATGGGAATTGATTTAATATCTTTTAGTGGTGATAAACTTCTTGGAGGCATACAATCTGGTTTTATTTGTGGTAAAAAAAATAGTATAAAAAAGTTACATGATAATCCAATGTATAGGGCACTTAGATGTGATAAGGTGACAATTAGTTTAATGGAAAATATTTTAAGAACATATATAGATAAAGATAAAATCAGTAGTGATAATTTAGTTTTTAAATTATTGACTAGAGATAGAAAAAAGTTGAATGCCATTGGACAAAATATTTTAAACTCACTACCTAAAAAAACTTTAAAGAAATACGAAATATCATTAGTTGATTCTTTTGTTCAGGCTGGAAGTGGATCATTGCCTGTTAAAAATATTGAAAGTAAAGCACTTAGATTTAAATCAGAAGAATTTAAAGCAAGTGAAATTTCATTTAAATTTAGAAAATCAAAATTTCCAACTATTGGTTACATTAAAAATCGAAAGTTTTTTATTGACCTCAAAGCAATTCCTGAAAATCAAGTTCAAAACCTAATTGAATCTATAAAGTATTGTCTTATTTAAATCAAAATATAATAGGGATTTCTGGACATATAGACCATGGTAAAACTTCTATTGTAAAAGCTTTGACTGGAACTAATACTGATAATCTTAAAGAAGAACTCAGTAGAGGTATGACAATAAATATAGGTTTTGCATTTTTAAATGATAATATAACAATAATTGATGTTCCTGGTCATGAAAAGTTTATTAAAAATATGGTTACAGGAGTAAATTCAATAAATTACGCTCTACTTGTTATTGCAGCAGATGATGGGATAATGCCACAAACTATTGAGCATTTTGAAATTTTAAAATTACTTAATATTAAAGATGGATCAATAATTATTAATAAGATAGATAATGTAGATGATGATTGGTTAGAATTAGTAGAAAGTGAAATAAAAGATTTTGTTAAAGATTCATTTTTAGAAGATAAAACTATCCATAAAGTATCTGCAATTAATGGTGATGGTATAGAAAGCTTGAAAAATTTTTTGATAGATTATAAATATAAAAGTAATAAGAGTAACAGTTCTATTTCAAGACTTTTTGTCGATAGGGTTTTTAAATCAAAAGGGTTTGGCTCTATTGTAACTGGAACATTAATTTCAGGTACTTTAAGAGTTGATGATCAACTTAAAATTTTACCACAAAATAAAAATATTAAAGTTAGAGGTTTGCAAACTCATAATAAATCTGTAAATCAACTATATCAAGGTGATAGGTGTGCAATTAATATTCATTCATTGGAAAAAATAAATATTAATAGAGGTGATCATATTTCTGATAATTCATTTTTTAATAATCATGATTCTGTTATTGTAAAATTAAGCATATTAAAAAAATTTCAAAAAAAAATTAAACATAATGAAAGAATTAGATTTTATTTAGGTACACAAGAAGTAATGGCTAGAATTCAAATTTATAAAAATTCACTGAATACAGATAATAATTTTGCAATTATTAAATTTGAAAATTCTATAGTAGCATCAATTAATGATTATTTCATCATAAGGAAATATTCACCATTAGTTACAGTTGGAGGTGGTAAGGTTGTTGATTTTAATGTTTCTAAAAAATGGAAAGATAATAAGAAACATTTGCAAAGTTTATCTGAAACAAAAAATTATCATGATAGATTGCAAGTCATAATAAATCATAAAGGGAAAAATCCATTTAATTTAAAAACATTAAGTAATTATTTAAATATTTCACAGGAAGAACTTAAGATTGAATTAGAAAAAAATAAAAATTTTTTAATAATTGATAATTTTTGGATTCTTACAAATTTACAGTATGAAAAAATTGAATTTTTAGTAATAGATTTTTTTAAAAAATTTCATTTAAATAATCCTTATAAGCAAGGAGTAATTAAAGATCAAATTTCTAAAACTTTAGATATTTGTGATGATTTTTTAGATATTATTTTAGATCAATTTCTGAATGAAAATTTAATAAAAAGTAAAAATCATTTATGGTCAAAATATGAATTTGAAATAAAAGTTTCTAAAAAAAATCAGAAACTTATGAAAAAAATTATGAGTATAGTTTTTGATTTTGGATTGGAAGCAATAAGTATTAGTGAATTAGTTAAAGAAGTTAATCAAGATGAAAAAGAGTTAAAAAAAATTTTAGGAATTTTAATTTCTGAAAACAAAATTGTTTTGATTAATAGTAAATTTTTATTTGATAAAAGGCATATTGAATTATTAATTGATAGTGTTAAAAAATATTTTTCTAAAAATGAATCTTTAGATATTAAATCATTTAAAGAGTTAACTAAAACATCTCGAAAATTTTCAGTTCCATTATTAGAATTTTTAGATAAAAGTGAAATAACATATAGAATAGGTAATGAAAGAAAAATCAGAACATAAAGAAAAAAAATCGACTCCTGTTATGAGACAGTTTTGGGATGCAAAAAAATCTCATCCTGATTCAATAATGCTGTTTAGAATGGGTGATTTTTATGAAACCTTTGATGAAGATGCAAAAATTGCATCTGATATTCTTGGTCTAGCTTTAACAAAGAGGTCAAACGGAGCTGCCTCATCTGTTCCACTAGCGGGATTTCCGTATCATTCATTAGATCAATATTTGCACAAGTTACTTTTAAATGGTTATAAGGTAGCAATTTGTGAACAAGTTGAAGATCCTAAGCTAGCTAAGGGAATTGTTAAGAGAGAAGTTGTTGAAGTATTATCACCAGGAACAGCAATAGCAGAAAAATTTTTAGATCAAAAAGAAAATAATTTTTTATGTAGTATGAATTTTTTAAAAAATGAAATTTCATTCTCAATTTTAGATTATTCTACGGGAGAATTTAGTGCTGGTACAATGGCTCAGAACCAATTTTATGATATTATTACTAAATACAAAATTAGTGAAATAATATTACCTGAAAAACAAAAGCCAATTATTGATAATTTTAAAATCAATAATGTTTTAGTAACTACTTTCAATGATTGGATTGCAGAACCCAAAAGATGCTATGAAACTTTGCTGGAACACTTTGGTACTAGAACCCTTAAAGGTTTTGGCTTTGACAAAAAAGATTCTGCCTTAATTTCAGCTGGATGTGCATTAGAATATGTCAAAAGTAATTATTTTGGTAGAGTGGAACATATTACTTCGATGTCAAAAATTAAAGATGATGAAAGTATGAAAATCGATTCATCTACATTAAAAAATTTAGAAATTTTTCAATCTTTTTTTGATAAAAGCGTTAAAGGTACCCTTATTGATTCGATTGATTATACGCAAACTTCTATGGGTTCTCGTTTATTATCGAGTCATATAGCCAAACCATTATTATCTTCCTCTAAAATTAATAATAGATTAAAAATGATAGATGAATATATGGAATTTTGTTTAAACGATAATTTTTTTGAAAAAAAATTAAAAAATATTTCAGATATACCTCGAATAGTTTCAAAAATTTCTACAAAAAAATCTAATCCAAGAGACTTTATAAATTTATCTGAATCATTAAGTTCAATACTAGAAATTAAGCAACATACTCAAAAAACAAAAAAAATAAAAAAAATGTTTTTAGAAGTTAAAAATGTCAAAATAATAACTAGTGAAATAAATAAAATTTTAAAACTAGATGCTCCTGTTAATATGAGTAAAGGAGGATATGTTAATTTAGGAGTTTCAAATGAGCTGGATGATTTAAGACTAATTTCAGAAAATGCAAACAAATGGTTAGTTAATTATCAACTAAATTTACAGGACGAATCAAATATACCAAGTTTAAAAATCGGGTATAATAAAGTTTTTGGGTATTATATAGATGTAACAAAAACACACGTAAAAAAAATACCAGAATATTTCATAAGGAAGCAAACATTAACTAATAGCGAAAGATATTTTACAAAAGAACTTAAAGATTATGAAGAGAAAATATTATCTGCATCTGATAAAATTATTCAATTAGAAAATGAAATTTTCGATAAACTCACTTCTTTCATTTTAAATTACATAAAATATATTCAGGAAAATTCAAAAATTATTGCAAAATTTGATGTCATTGCTTCTCACGCAATAAATGCAAATAAAAATAATTACATAAAACCAAATATAAATACTAAATCAACACTTTATGAAATTTATGGCTCAAGGCATCCTGTGATTGAAAAAATATTACCTAATAATGAAAAATTTATAACAAACGATTTACATTTAAATAAAAAAAAACATATTGCTATAATAACTGGTCCAAATATGGCTGGTAAAAGTACATTTTTAAGACAAATCGGTTTAATCTCTATTCTTGCACAAATAGGCTCATTTGTTCCAGCAAAAAAGGCATTTATCCCAATAATAGATCAACTATTTACCAGAGTAGGTGCAAGTGATAATCTTGCAAAGGGCGAATCAACTTTTTTAGTTGAAATGAATGAAACTGCAAATATATTAAATAATGCCACATCCAAAAGTTTAATTATACTAGATGAAATTGGTAGAGGAACTTCAACATATGACGGTTTATCGCTTGCGTGGTCTATAACAGAATACATTCATAATAATCCCTTAATCAAAGCCAATACTTTATTTGCAACTCATTATCATGAGTTAATTCAATTAGCTAACGATTTGCCTGATGCATTTAATTTAAATATATCTGTAAAAGAGTATAATGAAGAAATAATATTTTTAAGAAAAATCGTTGAAGGTGGAGCAAGTAAAAGCTATGGTATAAATGTTGCAAAAATGGCTGGCCTACCCAAGCATGTAATAGATAGATCTAAAGAATTATTAGCTCATTTGACAAAAAATAAAGAAAAAAAAGAATCTTCTATCCATCAAGGTGAACTTTTTAAGCCAGGTGATATTTTACTAGATGAGTTAAGTAAAATTAACGTTGAAAATATTTCTCCTATTCAAGCACTAAATATTCTAAACTCTTTGAAAGAAAAAATTAAAAATGATGTTTAGATTTAAGTTCTATTGTTTTCTTCTGTTTTTTTCTTATTTAATATCATCTGATAATTTATTTAGAATAATATCGTCATCTAGGAATGTAGGTATTGGAGGTATACACATCAGTTCAGATAATATTAGCAGTATTTTTGATGGACCAATATTAAAAAATAAAATAAATAAGACTATCTTTTTTTCGACAGGTAAATATGGAAATTTATTTAATGTTTATCATTTTTCTTACAATGTTTATAATAATGATATCTCAAATTTATCTATTGGTATTGTTAGAAGAGAAATTAGTGATATTTTCAATACTCAGTTACTTGTTCAAGAAGGTATATATCCTAGTCTTGAAAACCTAAATTATGATAATATTTATAGTTATTCAGATAGTGAAACTGGAATGTTAATTTCATATAACAAATTTTTGAATAGTGATTTTATTATTAATTTAAATTTCAAACCAATATTTCATCAGATAGATAATATTAATGCAATTGGTTCATCTTTTGATTTGAGATATTTGTATTTTTTTAAAAATGTAAAATTGATGTTAGCAGTTGATAATATTTTATCATTTAAAAAGTGGGATACAGGAGAATTTGAAAAAAATAATATTGATGGTTTTGTATCTATTGAAAAAAAAATTAACGATTTATCAACTATTTTTACAGAATTAAATATTGTTGATGGATTTAAAATTGGTTATGAGTTAAAAATTCAAAATAATATTTTCGTTAGAATCGGTAAAAATGATGCTAATAGCTCATTTGGCTTAGGCTTTAATCTTTCAAGTATTAAATTAGATTATGCATATGTTAAGAGTGAGAATAATTTTTTTTATGATTCTCATAGATTTGGATTTAATTTTAATTTGCAGAAGGAATTACAAAATTAATATCTTGCAAAAATTTGTTAAATATATTAAAATGTAAGTCTTTAAAAATGAAGCCTAATTTATATTAATGATTACAAGTATGACAGGATATAGTAGACTAGAAAAAGTTGTAGGAGATTTTAACTTACAAATTGAAATCAGGTCATTGAATAGTAGATATTTTGAAATTATTCCAAAAATAGATGAGTTTTTGATAGAATATGAAACAGATTTTTTAGATTTAATTAAAAAGGAATGTAGAAGAGGGAAAATATATTTTTCTATTAATCTTAAAAAGATATCTTTTAAATCTGATGTCTTAAATATAAATAAGGATAAGCTTAAAATTTATTTAAAGGGTATTGAAAAAATTAAGAAAGAAATAAGGTCTAATGAAGTAGTATCATTAGAATATTTTTTGAAGATTCCTGATGTTTTTGAATATTCAAATGAAATTAAAATGCCAAAAAAGAAAATTATTTTAGATAGCTTGAAAGATGCTTTAGCTAATTTTAATAAATATAGAATTAAAGAAGGGACTTTTATTAAAAAAGATATTTTATTAAAAATAAAAATTATTAATAAAGAAATGAAAAAAATTATTAGATTATCAGCAGGTAATTCAAAGCAAGAATTGAATAGAATCAGAGAAAAGATTTCTAATCTAATTTCTAATACAGAAATATCTGAGGATAGATTATTGCAGGAAGTTGCAATTATTTTAGAAAAAAAAGATATTAATGAAGAATTATCTAGGTTAAATGGTCATTTAGAATTGCTTCAAGATTTTACTTTGAGTAATGAGGATATTGGTAAAAAAAGTAATTTTTTATTACAAGAAATTAACAGAGAAGTTAATACCATTGGATCAAAAGTTGATAATTTAGAAACTAAGCACTTAGTTGTTAGTATAAAAGAAAAGGTAGAACAAATTAGGGAACAAGTACAAAACATATTATGAGTAAAGGAAAATTAGTAATATTATCTGCGCCTTCAGGAACTGGAAAAACTTCTATTTGTAAAGAACTCTTATTAAGGAATAAAAGTTGGGAATTCTCAATTTCAGCTACTACAAGGCCAAAGAGAAAAAATGAGATTGATGGACAAGATTATGTATTTATGGATATTAAACAATTTGAACATAAACAAAATTTTGGAGAATTCCTTGAGTGGGAATTTGTACATGGAAATAGGTATGCAACACCTATAGACCCAATAGAAAATGCTATTGAAAACAACAAAGTAATTTTGCTTGATATTGATGTTAAAGGAAGTATGAATATTATAGAAGAATTTGAAGAGAATGTCATTTCAATTTTTATTGAACCACCTGGATTCAATAATGAAGAAAAAATTGAGATTTTAACTGATAGATTAGTTAAAAGAGGCCAATCAGATACTTTGATTAATCAAAGATTAAAAAGATTTGAATTAGAAATGGGTTATAAAGAAAAGTTTAAATTTCATTTCATCAATGATAATTTTGATAAGACCACAGATAAAATTGAAAACAAAATTAAGGAGTTAATTAAAAAATGAATATTAAAGCGATTCAGTTAAAAAAGTTTTTGGAGAAATCTGATTCATTATATAAAAATATTATGATAACATCTTTGAGAGCAAGACAAATCATTGATGATAGATTTCAAGATTTCACAATTGAAGAAGATATTGAAGATTCAGATCAATTGGAGGAATTGTTAGAAGACGTAGATTACAATGTAGCAAAACCTATTTCAGTTGCAACATCTGAATTTATGAATAATGAACTTGATTGGCGAACACCTGAAGAAGAATCAGATATATAATTTATTAGAATTATATAGAGATTTATATGGTGATTCTATTCATACTAGAATAAATAAAGATAATAATTGTCAATTTGATTTTATCAATCATGAAGTTTCGAATAAAATTTTTTTAGGTGAAAAAACAAATTATTTCGAAAACTATTTTGGTCTAATTCCATTATCTAGTAGAAAAAAAAATATTTTTTTTGGTTTGGGATTAACTGATTCAAAAATAATTTTTATTAGTAAATCAATTTTTATTTCTCAGAAAAATATAGAATTTGAATTTACTGGTGAAAATGGAAAACTTTTTGATAAAATGTTAAGTGCAATAGGTCTAAAGAGAAAGGATATTTTTATGTATAGCTTATTAAATTCATATGATAAGAATGTAAATAAAACTAGTAACAAAGAAGTTTTTGATTTTACTAAAAATATCAGAAATATTATTAGCTCAGATGAAAAAAAAATTATTGTTTTTATGGGAAGAACGAATTTTTTAGATAAAAATATTTTTAGTGCAAATAATTATGAAATTATTGAATCTTTTGCGCCATCTGAACTGATAGCTGAACCCAAATTAAAAAAAAGAGCTTGGAATGATTTTAAATTAATCAGAGAAAAATATTTAAATGCCTGAAATTAAAGAAAACAAAAATTTAAGAGTTTCTCCAAATATCGTGGAGGCTGAAGCAGCTGTTCTTGGATGTATATTAATAAATTCTGAATCCATGTCACAAGCGATGCAGATTGTCGATGAAAAAGATTTTTATAATCCCTCAAATGCTACTATTTATGAGAATATGTTGTTACTATTTGAGAATAATAAAACTATAGATTACGTTAGTGTTATTGAACAATTAAAGAAAAATAATAAATTAAAAGAAGTCGGTGATGCGTACTACATTACAGGATTAACAGAACAAGCTCCATCAACTCAAAATGTTGAGTATTATGCAAAGCTTGTTAAAGAAAAATCAATTCTCAGAAATATTATTAATGTTGCAAGTAACATATCAAATGAAGCGTATCAAGACCAAGGTGATGTTACTGAAATTCTAGATAAAGCCGAACAAACTTTATTTTCCTTATCTAAAGATGCTGACAAGGGTAGATTTAAAGAAATTAATCCTATTCTACATGATGTTTTAGATAATTGGAGCAATAGAAAAGAGGGTAGCTTAACTGGAGTTCCATCATCTTTTTTTGATCTAGATAACATGTTATCTGGATTTCAAAAATCAGATCTAATAATCTTAGCTGGTAGACCTTCTATGGGTAAAACAGCTCTTGCTTTAAATTTTGCTCGAAATATTGCAGTGGAAAATAAGCTCAAAGTTGGTTTTTTTAGTTTAGAAATGTCAAGTAAGCAATTAGTTGAAAGGTTAATCACTTCTGAAGCACAAGCAGATAGTCATCTTGTTAGAACAGGAAAGTTGCCTAAAAATGAATGGAGAAAATTATCTGAAGCTGCTTCTATTTTGTCAGAGTCCAATGTATATATTGATGATTCTGCTGATTTAAATATTATGGAATTAAGAGCGAAAGCTAGACAGCTCAAAGCTGACAAGGATATAGATATACTTTTTATAGATTATATCCAGTTGTTGCATGCACCCCAGAAATCAGAGAGTAGGCAGCAAGAAATATCATATATATCAAGGTCATTAAAAGCGCTTGCCAAAGAGTTAGATATTCCAATTGTGGCTCTTTCTCAGTTATCAAGGGCAGTTGAGTCCAGGACTGATCATAGGCCCATAATGTCAGATTTAAGAGAAAGTGGTGCAATTGAACAAGATGCAGATGTTGTTATGTTTATCTACAGAAAGTATGTTTATTCTAAGTCTGAAGAAGATGAAGGTCTAGCTGAAATTATTTTATCAAAACATAGAAATGGACCAACTGGTACTGTGAAAGTTTCTTTTATTGACAAATACGCCAAATTCGATAACCTAGATATTGTACATTCTGATTACGAAATACCATCTTAATAATAAATTTTTATGGTTTTAGAAAATCTTAAAAATTTAATTTCCATTAATTCTAATAAATATCCCAAAGAATTTCAAAAAATTCTAGAAGCATTTAATGATGAATATACAATTAATGAGCAAGATATAAATCTGCTATGGNCAGCCTATAANTTTGGTGAAGATGCACATAAAGGACAAAAAAGAAAATCAGGAAAACCTTATTTTACTCATTGTNTAGAAGTTTGTATACAATTAATTCATTGGCACATGGATATTGATACTTTAGTTGCAGGTCTTCTCCANGATACAATTGAAGATACATTTGTGAAAAAAGCAGATTTAGAAAAAAAATTCAATAAAGATATTGCTCAATTAGTTGGTGGGGTGTCAAAACTTTCTGATATTAAATTTAAAGACAATAAACATAAACAAGCTGAAAACTTAATGAAAATGTTTTTAGCAGTAGCTAAAGATCTGAGAGTTATAATTATAAAGTTTTCAGATAGATTACATAATATGAAGACCTTAGATTCATTGCCTAAAGAAAAACAAATTAGGATATCCCAAGAAACTAAAGATTTATATGCCCCACTTGCTCATAGATTAGGTATGAATGAACTTAAAATGGATTATGAGAATTTATTTCTTAAATATGTAGATAATGATTCTTATGAAAATATAAAAAAGAAGATTAATACAACAAATAAAGTTAGAAATAAATTTATTGAAGAATTTATAAAACCAATTCAATCTAACCTGTTATCTTTTTCTATTAATGCAAGAGTTTTCGGAAGAGCTAAACATTACTATTCTATTTATAGAAAAATGAATTTACAGTCTAAAAAATTTAATGAGCTCTATGATCTTTTTGCAATAAGAATAATTGTTGATAAAATTGAAGAATGTTACTCAGTTCTTGGAACTGTACATCAAATTTACACACCAATGCAAGAAAGATTCAAAGATTATATAGCAACACCTAAAAGTAATGGATATCAATCTATTCACACAACTGTATTTGGAAAAAATGAAAATATTATTGAGGTTCAAATCAGAACAAACTCGATGGATAGATTAGCTGAGGTTGGTGTTGCCGCACATTGGATATATAAAGAATCAGGTCATAGAGTTAAGCATATAGCAAATAACAAAATGAATGTTTACATTGAGTGGTTAAGAAATTTAGTTGAAGTGATTAAATCTGAGGATAAAAATCCAAATGAGTTACTTGAATTATTAAAAATTGATTTATTTGAAGACGAAATTTTTGTTTTCACACCAAAGGGTGAAGTACATCAATTAAAAAAAGGTTCAACCCCAATAGATTTTGCTTTTTCTATTCACACTCAGGTAGGATTGAAATGTTCTGGAGCTAAAATAGAAGATAAAATAATTCCTTTAAATTCTGAATTAAAAAATGGAGATACGGTAAAAATTATAACCTCTCCAAATCATATGCCAAATCAAGCTTGGCTCAAAGTTGTAAGAACTACAAAAGCAATAACTCATATTAAGAGATTTTTGAAAAAAGAAGAAGAGATGAAGAGTATTGAGCTTGGAAAAGAAATGCTTGAAAAATCGTTAAGAAAAATTAAAAAAGTAAAGTTATTTAAAACAATTGAAAAAAAACCTGAAAAAATGGGATATAATAATTCAAATTTAATTTTTTCAAATTTTGCTAAAGGTAAGCATACTTTTAAGGAAATATTAGAAAAATATGATGTTATTTTAGATGAATTAGATTTACTTTCAGATGATAAACAAGATACTTTAACTCAGAAATTTATAAGGAAAGCTAGGGGTATTGCTAAAGGGGTAACTGTAGGTGGTATTGATAATGCAATGATATCTTTTCCAAAATGCTGCAGCCCTATTCCTGGAGATAAAATTATAGGTTATATTACTAAAGGTAAAGGAGTGAGTGTTCATAGAACAAATTGTCCAAATATACCGATTAAGCAAAGCAGAGATAGGTTTATTGATGTTGAGTGGGATTTAAAAGGTACCAATATGTTTTTAGTTAGATTAAAAATTATTTTTGAGGATAGGAAAGATCTCCTGAAAGATCTTACAGAATCAACATCATCTTTAAAAATTAATATAAAGAGTGTTGATATAAGTGCAAATGATGGTTTGGCCACTTGCTTAATGATTCTTGAAGTTAAAAATATAAAAGAACTTAATGTTTTACAGCAAAAAATAATTAATACAATTAATCCAATAAAATTAGATAGGATGTAGTATGGATTTGAAGAAATACAATAAAAAAAGTTTAGTAAAAAAAGTCTCTTCAAAATTAAATATGAGTAAATCTGAATCAATAATTTTAGTAGATTGTGTGCTTGATTCATTTAAAGAATTTTTTTTTGAGGATGGAAATCAAAAAAGAATTGAAATAAGAAATTTTGGTATTTTTAAAGTTTTAAATACAAAAAAAAGAGAAAATGCTAGAAATCTTATCACTAATGAACAAGTAACAATACCAAGTAGAAAAAAAATAGTTTTTAAAGCTGGAAAAAATATTTTAAAACAGTTAAATAAAAAGTCAAAACAGTAATTTGAATAGAATCCTAGCATTAGATTATGGCCAGAAAAAAATTGGAGTAGCTATTTCAGATCCCTTAAAAATAATAGCTAAGCCATTAATGGTAATAATTAATTCAAGTTTTAAAAGTGTCCTTTCTGAAATAAATGAATTAATTGATGAATTTCAGATTGAAACAATTGTAATTGGTATGCCAATCACCCTTAAAAATAAGTATTCAAAGCAAACAGAAATAGTAGTTGAATTTGTAAAATTTTTAGAAAAAAACTTGAAAATTAATATTCAAACTTATGATGAAAGATTAACATCTCAAATGGCACAAAAAATTCTAATTAGCCAAGGTATTAAAACAGGCCATAATAAACAAGAAATTGATAAAGTTTCGGCAGCAATTTTTTTGCAAAATTTTTTAGATGATTCTTCCAAATAAATATATTTCGGTTTTATTTTCTGCGGTATTAGTTGGTCTTTCTCAACATTACAGCTATTTGGGTTTTTTTAGTTGGTTTGGCTTAGTTCCTTTATTAGGTATTATTTTCAAAGAAAATAATTTTTTTAATCTTATAAAATATTCACTTATTTGGGGATTAGTTTATCATTTAATAGTTGTTTTTTGGCTTGCTAATAATATTGGGACAACTCCATTTATTGCCTTTTTAATAATGGTTATAACAGTTTTGATTTTATCCTTAAATACAGTTTTGATTGTTTTAATATGGAATCCTATAAGAAGGTTTATACCAAATTTAAGCTTTATTTTTTTCCCAACAATATGGGTAACTGTAGAGTTTATAAGGTCGTATGGATTACTTGGTTTTCCTTGGGTTTCTCTAGCTAATTCCCAAACAGAATATCTTTATTTAATTCAAAATGCTGAGTATGTTGGAATTTATGGAATTTCATTTTGGATAATCTCATTAAATATTTTTTTACATAGAATTATTTTTAGAAAGCAAGATTTTAAAAATATAATTTTCCTAATTATTCTCATATTACCGTGGTTTTCAGGTTTTATAATCATCGATAAGTATGATAAAAAATCATTTAAATCAAAAGAGGTACTTGAAACATTAATTATGCAGCCAAATATTGGTTTAGTTGATAAGAGAGATTTTGATAAAAATCAATCTAGTATGAAAAATTTAATTGATTCAACATTAAAAAATATTTCGACCTCAACTAAATTAGTTATATGGCCTGAATCAGCAATGCCTTATCAATCAATTCAAAATAGAGGAGTAAGAAATTTTTTAAATGATAATTTATTTATTGAAAATTTAAATTTGTTAACAGGAAATATAATCTACAATGAGACTGATTATTTTAATTCTTCAGTTTTAATTAATAAGAATGGTATTTTAGGTACATACAATAAAAGGCAACTTGTTCCTCTTGCAGAGTATTTTCCCTTTTCTAGTACCTTCAAATCTTTAAGAAATATTAATATTGGCCAAGCTAATTTTTCAAAGGGAGATAAAGATTATGTGTTTGAATTAGATGGTTATCGTTTTGCATCTTTAATATGTATAGAGTCTACTTTTCCAGAAATTAATCGTAGGCATGCTAATTTAGGTATTGATGCACTTATTTTTTTAGTAAATGATGGGTGGTATTTAAATAATCCAGAACCCATGCAACATGCTCGCCAATCTATTTTTAGAGCAATAGAGAATAGATTACCAGTTATTAGATGTGCTAACACAGGGATATCACAAATAGTTAATCCCCTAGGGGTAATCGAAAATAAAATTGACTTAAATAACTTCGGAACAATGCGTCACGGTATAATTAAAAATAATAATGAAAAAACCTTTTACACTAAGTATGGTAATGTTTTTTCTTTAGTGCTATTAGTTATAACATTAATAGTTTTATTTTTATCAATAGTTAATTATAAAAAAAATGAATAAATATATAATTATTTTTATAGCTTTACTTAATTTAAATCTTTACGGATCTGAGGCTTGGAAATCATTGGTATTACCAGGTTGGGGACAAAGTAGTATTGGTAATAAAGATAGAGCTGACTTCCATATGTTATCTGAGTTAGTCTTAATCTCTTCTATTATTTTTACAAATAGTCAATATGAGTCTTATAGAAACGATTACAGGGTTTATGGATCAGATAATGCTGGAGTAAATTGGATAGGTAAAACTGATTTATATGCTTCTCACGTTGGGAATTTTAATAGTATGGAATATTTTAATAGTCAACAACTTTTAAATTTTGGACCAAATGCGTTTATATATACTAGTGATTTTTATTTTTGGGATTGGGAAAATGATAGTATCATGAGAAATAAATATGATTCTTGGAGAAATAAAAGCGAAACTTACAATGAAGCAAAAGGATTTTTAATTGCAGGAATGCTATTAAATAGAATTATATCTTTTTTCAATGTTTTATCATCAGAAAGAGATAATAGTTTAGATTCAAATTTTAATTATTCTCAATATGGTAATATGAATTTTATTATCAGTTATAAATTTTAGTTTTAATACAGTAACTCATTTTTGTAATTTATGGTCTGAATTTATGCCCTCGTAGCTCAGCTGGATAGAGCAACGGACTTCTAATCCGTAGGTCACACGTTCGAATCGTGTCG
>PBFG01000011.1 GCA_002718585.1 Fidelibacterota bacterium
TAGTAAGAAAACAATTAGATGCAGTTCATAAAGGTCTTGGTGAAATGCAAACCGTTGCTGCTGATGTAGGGGATTTAAAAAATGTTTTATCGAACGTAAAAAATAAAGGTGTATTTGGTGAATATCAACTTGGAAGCATCTTAGAACAAATGCTTACTCCAGATCAGTATGGTAAAAATGTTGCAACCAACCCAGATTATAATGGCTCAGTAGAGTATGCAGTAAAAATGCCAGGCAGTGAAAAAGATGGAACACTTTGGCTTCCTATAGATTCTAAATTTCCTACTGCATCATATGAAGAGCTTTTAGATGCATATGATACGGCTGATAAAGATAGTGTTGATAAAGCAAGAAAAGTACTTGTTAAAGCCGTTGATGGATTCGCAAAAGATATATCTACAAAATATATTTCTGTACCTCATACTACGGATTTTGCAATAATGTTTCTACCTATCGAAGGTCTATTTGCAGAAGTGTTAAGAGAGCCTGGTATTATGGAAACACTTCGAACTAACTATAAAATTGCATTAACTGGACCAACTACCTTATCAGCATTACTTAATAGTCTTCAAATGGGTTTTAGAACCCTTATAGTTCAAGAAAGAAGTAGCGAAGTATGGAACATACTTGCGGGTGTCAAATCAGAGTTTTCAAAATTCGAAACACATCTTTCTAAAGTTCAAACACAGCTTAAAACTGCCTCATCATCGTTAGAAACTCTTCAAGGTACTAGAACCAGAGCTATTGATAGAAAACTTAAAGATGTAGAGATTTATGAAACTACAGATAGTAAAGGAATTTTAGATTCTGTTTCTAATGAGAAGTAAGCTTTATCTAAAAATATTAATTGGTTTATCTTTAATTATTTTTTGTTTATTTTTTTTAGATAACCCGATTGATTACTCTAATTATAACTACAATTATAGTACAACCATTCATAGAGACAACTGGGGAGTTCCTCATATTTATGGTAAAAATGACAATGATGTGGCATTTGGTCTTGCCTATGCTCACGCTGAAGACGATTTTGAAACGATTTTTGACATTCTAATCGCATCAAGAGGGATTTCTGCTTCTGTTAATGGAAAAGATGGTGCTCCTATTGACTACCTAGTTGGACTATTAAAAATTTGGGAAACAGTTGATAAAAAAAAATCTTCCCTGAAACCTGAAACTATTGATTTATGTAATGCCTATGCAGATGGTATAAATCAATATATAATTGATAATAGAATTAAAATATCTAGAGATATATTTCCTATTACAGGACTTGATATCATTGCTGGTTTTACACTAAGAACACCCCTTATGTTTAAGCTTGATTGGTATATTACAGAACTAATGAAAGACCAGAGGCCTAATTTTTTAGCTTATAAAGAAAGTAAGACTGAAAACTCAATGTATGGGTCAAATGTTATAGCGATTGGTCCTTCAAGGTCAGCCGATAAAAGTACTAGAATCGCAATAAATTCTCATCAACCTTGGGAAGGACCAGTAACATGGTATGAAGCTCATCTTCATAGTGATGAAGGATGGAACGCTTCAGGTGGTTTATTTCCTGGTTCACCAGTTATATTAAAAGGTTATAACGAAAATATTTCGTGGTCACATACGGTAAATAAACCTGACCTTGTTGACGTATATGAACTTACAATTAATCCAGAAAATAAATATCAATATCAACTGGATGATAAGTGGACAGATTTTGAAGTTTCGCAGCTACCTATAAAAGTAAAACTTTTTGGCCCATTCTATTGGACTGTTAAAAGAGAAATCTTATACTCTAAACATGGTCCTGTTATTGAAACTAATCATGGTACATATGCAGTTAGATACTCTGGGCATGGTTTAATAGGACAGGTTGAGCAATGGCATAGTATGAATAAATCAAATAATCTTGAAGAGTTTCAGACTGCAATGAAGATGATGCAAATTCCAATGTTTAATACCATGTTTGCAGATAAAAATGGAAACATCTTTTACATATATAACGCTCTCATACCAAAAAGAAAAAATGGAATTAACTGGAAAGATATAGTTCCTGGCAACTTTAGTGATTTGATATGGACAGAATATTATGCTTTCAGTGAACTTCCATCATCCCTTAATCCAAAATCAGGCTATTTGCAAAACTGTAATAGTACACCTTACAGCGCAACCGTTGGAAGGGGCAATCCATTAAAAACCTTGCCCAAAAACTGCGGAATAGAAGAATTCCAAACAAATAGAGCTTTTAGATCACATGAGCTTTATGGTATGGATGAATCCATCACTAAAGAAGAATTTTATACTTATAAATATGATACTTATTACTCTAAAAAATCTGTTATGAATTATGCTCTAAATAAATTTATTCGTGAATATGAACCGCAAGAAGAAAAATATAAAAATGCTATTGATATCATGAAAAATTGGGACTTAGGTAATCAGAAGACAAATAGAGGAGCAGCTATAGCCCAACTAACATTTGATTTAACATATGATATAGATGACTTTAATTACAATTTTAAAGAAATCAAAGATAGTTTTATTAAGAGTACTGACTATTTAATAAATGAATTTGGCAGGGTAGATATTGAGCTTGGCAAGATGCAAATAATTAAAAGAGGCGATAAAGAGCTACCTCTTGATGGTGGTCCTGATTTATTAAGAGCAATTTATTCGAAAATGGATAACGACAGAAAGGTTGCGACTGGCGGTGATTGCTTCTTCCAAATAGTTGAATGGGATAAAAATGGAAAACTTTCAGCTGAAAGCATTCATCAATATGGAAGTGCTACGCTCAACAAGAGCTCTATTCATTATAATGATCAATCAGTTCTTTTTAGTAACCTTAAAATGAAACCTTCATTTATTTATTTTGATCAATTAAAACCATATATTAAAAAATCCTATAATCCTTAGATTTACTGTTAATTATTATTACAATTGATTAGAAAATATTTAACATATTTATATATTAAATTCAAATGTAATTATAATCTATTTTTTAATTAAAAGATGCCATCAGTATTTAAAAACAATGATTTTAATTCTTTAGATAAATACTTTAGAATAAATCTTATCAATTCGATAACTGGCTTAAAGCCTGCAAATCTTATTTGTTCTCAATCAAATACTGGCATAGACAACGTTGCAATATTTTCATCAGTGGTCCATTTAGGATCAAATCCACCCTTAATTGGCTTTACAATTAGACCACAGAAAAGAAGAAAAACAGATACTTACTCTAATCTTAAAGAAAATCCATTTTTAACAATAAATTCTATACAAACTAATTTTATTGATAAAGCTCATCTGACCTCAGGTAAGTTTAATAAAGATGAATCAGAATTTGAAAAAATTGGGATTAATAAAATATTTTTAGAAAATTTTGACATTCCATTTGTTGAAGAATCAGCTATTAAAATTGGTCTAAAAAAAATAAAAGAAATCAAACTACCAAATGAATGTATTCTATTAATATGCAATATAAAAATAATTATTGTGGATGATACTATCCTTTTAGAAGATGGTAATATTGATTTTGATAATGGCAATATAGCCTCAATCTCTGGTTTACAATCATATTACAGTTCAAAAAAGATGAAAACTTTAAGCTATGTAAGTAAATCATCAATAAAGGATATTAAGTAGATGAGCAAAGGCCTTCCGTTTAAAATTTGTGCTGTATGTGAAAAGCCATTTGATTGGAGAAAAAAGTGGAAAAAAAACTGGGAATTTGTTAAATATTGCTCTGAACGATGCAGGAGATCTAAATGAAAGAACATAAAAAATTAAAAATTGCAATTATTGGAAGCGGTATTTCAGGTTTAACCTCTGCATATCTTTTGGATAAACATCACAACATAACACTTTTCGAAAAAAACGATTATTTTGGAGGACACACGCACACACATTCATTGTCTGATGGAGAAAGAGAGTTTAATGTTGACTCGGGATTTATCGTTTATAATGAAAATACATATCCAAATTTTATAAAGCTATTGAGCATGCTTAATGTAGAGTCTCAAGTGTCTTCTATGGGCTTTAGCGTAAAATCATCAAACAGAGATTTTGAGTATTCAGGAAATTCATTGAGCGCTATTTTTACGCAAAAATCAAACATCTTTAGTCCAAAATTTATTGGTATGATCAGATCAATAATTAGATTTAATAAAATCTCACAATTGGATATGCATAGCATAGATATAACAATGACGCTGGATGAATATTTAAAACAGAAGAATTTTTCTAAGTTTTTCATCAACCATTACATTATACCAATGGCTGCATCAATTTGGTCTACAAGCCCAAATATGATTCTTGAAATGCCAGCATATTTTTTTATTAGTTTTTTTAAAAATCATGGACTGCTAAAAATTGTTGATAGGCCTCAATGGTGGGTTATCAAAAANGGCTCTAANCAGTATGTGAAAAAAATAATTGCCAACCTAAATGGAACACTTCTACTTAATACAAAAATTAAATCTGTAAAAAGAAANGATGGAAAAGTTCATGTGAATTTTAATGATAAAACTGAGATTTTTGATAAAGTCATCTTTGCCACTCACAGCNATCANTCATTGTCGATTCTAGATGATCCANCNAAAGATGAGACTAAAGTACTTAGNAAAATGAAATATCAAAAGAANATTGCTTATATTCATACNGATGAGAATATACTTCCAAANAGAAAAAATGCTTGGTCTAGCTGGAATTACTTACTTGGAAGTGAAAATGANANAAAGGTAACATTAACTTATAACATGAACATCCTTCAAANCCTAAATGCTAAGAAAACGTTTTGTGTAACACTTAATAATTGCGAACAAATCGATAAAAATAAAATCATTAAAGAGATTGTCTATCATCATCCATTATTTACTCCTGAAACAATNAAATCTCAATCTAAAAAGGATTTAATTGACGGTCATATTAATACATATTTTTGTGGTGCTTACTGGTCAAATGGNTTTCATGAAGATGGNGTAAAAAGTGCGATTGATGTTTGCAAAAAACTTGGAGTCGAGTTTGAGTANNAAAAACTNCATATATTATGGAACAGTAAGACACAGNAGGTTTACACCNTTTAAAAGAATGTTTTCNTATAAAATATTCATGACATTTTTTGATATTAATACAATNGAAAAATCTTTTAANAACTCATTTCTATTTGGTATTAATAAAAGGGGTCTTGTTTCNTATTTTAGAAAAGATTANCACGGTGACCAAAATCTTTCGCTTNANGAAGCNGTTAGAAAAACAATNAAAACAAAAACAAAGTATAATCCNAAAGGACCAATAAGAATTTTAACTCACTTAAGATATTTTGGNTACTGCTTTAACCCNGTGAGTTTTTTCTATTGNTANAATNAGGAAGANACNGAAGTTGAAATGATTATGGCAGAGGTTACCAATACGCCGTGGAATGAGCGACACTGTTATTTTATNGATAACAAAAAAAATAATAAATTCAAACAAGATTTAAAGAAACAATTTCACGTTAGTCCATTTTGGGATATGGACCATGATTATGAATGGTATTTTAATGAGCCCGATAAAAATTTAAATGTAAACATGATTAATTTTAAAGATGGTAATAAAATTTTTAATGCAACACTTGATTTAAAGAAGAAAGCTAAACTTAACTATAAAAACTTAATACTATATNCTCTAAGATTTCCTTTCTTAACTTTAATGGTATTTTTAAGGATACATTTTCAAGCGTTAATACTCTTGATTCGTGGTGCTACTTTTTATAGCCATCCAAAATACAAAGAGGNGAAAAATTAAATGAAGNNAGANAACGTTAAAGACATATCAAATAAAATATCGAAAAAGAATAAAATATCTTTTTTAAATAATTTTTTTAAAAAAAATGTACTAAAAAACTTCAATCTNATCAANATTGGNTTTATTGAGATTACNGATGGATCTGATGTNTTTGAAGTCGGTAATNNAAATGACNCNTTAAAATGTTCTATATCAATAGAAAGCTCAGAATTCTACTCATTTATTGGCTCTGGTGGCATTTTAGGAGCTACAGAAGCATATGCTGCAGGATTATGGAAGTGCTCTGACCTTGTTGCTCTCACTCAAATAATGGTAAGAAATAAAAAGCTAATGTCAAATTTAGATTCAGGATTAGCAAAACTATTTGTACCTATCAATAAATTTATTCATTATAGAAAAAGAAATACTGTTCTTGGAAGTAAAAAAAATATTCTTGCTCACTATGACCTTGGAAATGATTTCTATGGACTTTGGCTAGATGATACTATGACATATTCTTGTGCATATTTTGATGATGAAAAAACACCTCTTGAAGATGCATCTAGGAAAAAGCTTGATATGATTTGTAAAAAATTAAATCTTAGCAATAATGATTCTGTTTTAGAGATAGGAACTGGATGGGGGAGTTTTTCAATTCACGCAGCTCAGAACTATGGATGTGATATTACAACAACAACGATTTCAGATGAGCAGTTTGAATTTGCAGTTAATAGAATAAAAAAATTAGGCTTATCCGATAAAATTACGGTTGTACAGAAAGATTACAGGTTACTCGATGGCAAGTATGATAAAATCGCATCTATCGAAATGATTGAGGCAGTAGGTCATAAAAACGTACCGACTTACTTTGAAAAAGTATCTAATCTTCTAAAAGATGGTGGACTGTTTGCTATGCAAGGCATCACATACAATGATCAAAATTTTGATACCTATAAAAACTCTGTAGATTTTATTAATAAATATATATTTCCTGGATCTTGCCTGATTTCAGTTTCTCAAATTTCAGATATTGTAAAAAACAAAACTAAGTTTGACTTTATAGACCTTGAAGATATTACGCTTCACTATGCTAAAACTCTTAATATTTGGAGAAAAAACTTCCTTGGCAAAACAAAAGAAATCAAAGAAATGGGCTTTAGCGATACTTTTATTAGACTTTGGGAGTTTTATTTAACATATTGTGAAGCCGGCTTTCTTGAGAAGAATATAGGAGATTATCAGTTTGTTTTCTCAAAACAAAAAAACTATTAAACAAAAGGAGATAATATGAATTTTATTCTGCCTATGGCCATAATGGCACTTATTATAATTTTTTTAACGTTAAGACTCATGTTTTTAGCTGGCAAATTTATCTATGCAAAAGATATATCAATTGATCAATTTCAGCTCTATGATGGAGAATTTCCTGATAAACTAAAATCAGCAAGATACCAGTTTCAAAATATGTTTGAGATACCTCTACTCTTTTTCCCGCTTTGTATTTCTCACATGATACTAAATAACTCTACAACATTAGATCACATTTTTGTTTGGGGTTTTGTTATTTTTAGAATTTTACATATGTTTTTTAGATTAAAAAATCAAAGAGGTTTAAATATAAGACCAAGAACATTTTTTTTTCTAATCAGCCTTCTTCTTCTTGGAGCTGGGTGGATTAAACTTCTACTAAACTCCTTTTGCGTTTAAAGATATTTGTGAACTGTAAAAAAACTATAATATTATTCTTTTGTACTTTTACATGTTTAGTATTTGCTAAAGGTAACTGGAAAGATAATTTCATTTTTGAAAGGACCACATCTTTTGGTTTAATGAGCGAAAAATTAGGAACAGATTTTTGGAACTTTTCATCTACCATTTACAGAAAAAACAATAATGAGATTTTTGTTAGTATTGGCCCATCAATCGCTATTCCTTCAAACGGTGGTATTGGCTGGAAACATTATTTTAATGATCGAGGGGACAAAGGTAATATAAAACCATTCTCTTGTCTATCTATATTTTCAAGAAATTCAAATAAAATGGGTAACAGTAGTGGAGACTCAATCAGAGAGGACAATTGCATTGGTGTATCAGGAGGAATATCATATTTCGTACCAAAGCGTCAAAAAAGGAATACACGAATAAATGCAGGCGTTTTTATAAGCTATGATTTTCGTAATAAGCCATTCATACTTCCAGTGATAAATGTTGAATTTAAAAAGAAGAATAAAGAATAATAATTATTAAATTATAAATATGTTAAACTACTTAATTAAACTGGCTGAAAATGGAACACTCCCTGACTTCTTAATCAAGAAAGGCATTAAGAATCTTTGTAATGATCGTCTTAAGTGGGCAAAGTCTTTAGGACCAGATAAACTTCATGAACATAATCAAGAATGGATTGAGGAGCTTAAACAAAGCCCTATAGCTCTAGTACCTGAAAAAGCAAATGAACAGCACTATGAATTGCCGCCATCATTTTTTGATATTGTACTTGGAAGCAACCTTAAGTATAGTTCTGGATATTGGCCAACAAACCAAACAACGTTTGATGAATCTGAAATAGAAATGCTTGAATTATCATGCATAAGAGCAGAACTTAAGGATAAACAAGATATTCTTGAACTTGGATGCGGGTGGGGGTCATTAACCTGTTTTATGGCACAAAAATTTCCAAATTCAAAAATTACAGCTGTGAGCAATTCCAAAGATCAAAAAAAACATATNGAGGCGCGTTGTAAAAAGCTTAACCTAACAAATATTGAGGTTATTACATGCGATATGAATGACTTTGATATTGATAAGAAATTTGATAGNGTCGTATCCATTGAAATGTTNGANCANATGAGNAACTACGGAATATTNCTAAACAANATATCAAAATTTTTAAATGATGGNGGNAAACTATTTGTTCATATCTTTACCCANCATACACTTATGTACCCATATGTTGATAATGGACCTGGCGACTGGATGGCTAGAGAATTTTTTAGCGGAGGCCAAATGCCTTCCCATANTTTATTATTAAATTTTCAAGANGATCTAAAAATTGAAAAAACATGGAAAATAAATGGAACNCACTATTCAAANACNTCTTNTGCTTGGCTAAATAANATGGATAATAATAANAAAGAAATAATAGAAATTTTTAATGATACCTACGGCAAAGACAATTCTAAAATGTGGTTTCAAAGATGGAGAATATTTTTTCTTTCATGTGCGGTGATGTTTGGAATGGAAAATGGAACAGAGTGGGGGGTTTCTCACTATAGATTTAGGAAGTAATATGCTTACAATTTTTTTAATATTTATANCTCATTGGTATTTATCACTTTTTGTACAAACCTTTTTCTTNCATAGATATGCNTCTCATCAAATGTTTACAACATCAAAATTCATGGAAAAAGTTTTTTTCGTTGTAACACTGCTAGCACAGGGTTCTTCTTTTTTAAGGCCATCTGCNTATGCATTGATGCACAGAGATCATCACAAGTTTAGCGATACAGAAAAAGATCCACATTCGCCAGTTGCCTTTAAAAATATTTTTTCCTTCATGTTAAAAACTGCGAAAGAATATAGATATTTTACTGACCTTGCTCTTGAAAGAAAAGACGATAAATCATTACCTAGATGGACAGCATTNGAAAANATTGCNGATACNTATCCATGCAGNATTGCNTTTATAGTNNTNTACNNACTTATTTATNTAAAATTTGCTCCCTCNTANTGGTACTTTGCACTCATTCCAGTACATATNCTNATGGGNCCTGTACANGGATTTATAGTAAATTGGTTTGGNCACAAACATGGNTANAGAAATTTTGATAANCTTCACGANAAATCAAANAATACNTTATTTATTGATTTNTTAATGCTTGGTGAATTATACCAAAATAATCACCATCGATTTCCAACTAAAAATAACTTTGCTTACAAATGGTATGAAATAGATTTTGGNTACTGGATTGTAAAGTTTTTTAGTAAGCTTGGCATCATAACTCTAATCAAGTAATACATGGANATTAAAAAGTATAGAAAAGATAAGCTTTCGAGCTCATATGATGTTATTATCATTGGATCTGGTATATCAGGCATGTGCAGCGCTGCGCTACTTGCAATTGAAGGTAAAAANGTCTTAATGCTTGAAAAGCACTTTAANGTTGGTGGATATACTCATACTTTTAAGAGACAAAAATATGAATGGGATGTTGGCATTCANTATATTGGAGGTGTCCATAATAAAAAAGCATTTACCCGCAGNTTATTTGATAAAATCTCAGATAACAATTTAAAATGGAATAAAACAGATAAAAACTATGATAGGATAGTTTTTCCAGATAAATCTTATGATTTTGTTGCTCCTAAAAGCAAATTTATAGAAAATCTTAAGGAGTACTTTCCAGATGAATCAGCTAATATTGATAAATATATGAATGTTATTTGCAGTATCAATAAATCAATGATTAAGTATTTTGCTGCAAAAGGACTTTCAGGATTTAAAGAAATACTATTTAGTAATTTTTTATCNAAAGAATTTTTAAAATTTTCAAATAAAACAACCTATCAAGCTCTTAGAGAAATCACCTCGAATGAAAAACTTATTGGTGTTTTGACAGGTCAATGGGGAGACTACGGATTGCCTCCAAAACAAAGTAGTTTTGCAATGCATTGCGCAATTGCTACTCATTATCTTGATGGCGCAAATTATCCTATTGGTGGATCTAGAATGATATCAGAATCAATAACGCCAGTTATAGCCAAAAATGGTGGTGATATTTGCATAAGCACTGGAGTTGATTACATCAAAACTAAAAACGGTAAATCTGTTGGTGTTGTTCTAGAAAATGGAGATTCAATTGATTCTGAATATGTTATTAGCAGTGCGGGTGTACAAAATACCTTAAATAAATTTTTGAGACATGAGAATTCACTTAGCTCATATAGAAAAAAATTGGAATTAGTTGAACCATCTTATGGTCACGCTTGTTTATATGTAGGTTTTGATAAATCGGCAAAAGATTTGGGTATCACAAATACGAATCTATGGATTTATCCATCCTATGACCATGATATGAATACAGAAAAATATATGAATGATGAAACAAACGAATTTCCACTCGCATATTTTTCTTTCGCATCCTCTAAAGATCCAGATTGGGAAAAAAACTATCCTAACACAGCAACAATGGAGGTTATTGTTCCTACAAATTTTAGTAATTATGCTAAATGGGAAGATGGAAAATGGAAAAAAAGAGGCAGTGAGTACGAAGATTTTAAAGCACAATTCTCTGATAGAATTATATCAACTATAAATGAGCATTGTCCTAACCTTAAAGACAAAATTTCATATTCAGAATTATCATCGCCATTATCTACTCGNGATATGGCGCATTANGAATTTGGAGAGCTGTANGGTGTNAATCATACACCATCCAGATTTAAACAAAAATGGTTAAAACCNAAAACCCCAATTAAAAACTTATATTTAACAGGCCAAGATATAACAACAGTTGGATTACCGAGTGCTTTGATGTCAGGNATGNTGACNTCTTCAGCGCTCTTAAATAAANATCTATTTACTAAATTATAATTGAATATCGTTTGGCTTAAAAGAGATTTAAGGCTACANGANCATGAGCCATTAAATCAATGTGAANTATCTAAGGANGAGTATCAAATTATTTATATATTTGAACCCAGTGTAATCAAATANCCTGATACATCTTTAAGGCACCTTCAATTTNTTTATCACTCTATNCTTGAGATGAATGAAAAACTTAAACCATTTAATAGAGAAATACTAATNATGCAGGGTGAATGCCTAGATGTATTTAAAGATTTAATAAATCAATCTCNAGTTAAAAATATCTATTCATACCAAGAAAGCGGCATACCATTAACCTATAAAAGAGACNTTAAGCTTAAAGAGTTTTTCAAAAANAATAACATTAGATGGAANGAATATCAAAGAGATGGTATTGAAAGAGGNATTAATAATAGAAGAGGTTGGGATAAACGATGGTTCTCTACAATGAATAAAGAGATTATCGNCAATAAATACTCAAAATCTAAAAATAGTANNCTAAGTAATAAATTTNAGCTNGATAAAAACCTCTTAAAAAAACTTAATAACTATCCTAAATATTATAAAAAACCAGGAGAGATAGAAGCGCACAAAACATTGAAAAGTTTTACTTCAAAAAGAGGNTTTAACTATTCAAAGTTTATTTCAAAGCCNACTGAAAGTAGAATAAGCTGTGGAAGAATTTCACCACANCTAGCATGGGGNAATATATCTGTAAAACAGGCCTATCAATTTGTAAAAAATCACCCTAACTATAGTANNAATAAACGTTCTTTTAACGGCCTATTAACNAGGCTTAAATGGCGATGTCATTTTATACAAAAATTTGAGGTTGAGTGTGAAATNGAAAANTTATGCGTNAATAGAGCNTTTGAAACTTTNNANCGCTCNAANAACAANGANTNTATNAAAGCTTGGAAAGAAGGNAANACAGGNNTTCCATTNGTNGATGCNAATATGAGATGCCTTATTNAAACAGGCTGGATAAATTTNAGGATGAGAGCTATGCTTGTATCTATTTTTTGNCATCATATGGATTGTGANTGGAGAGAGGGGGTTTACCATTTAGCTAATCTATTCTTAGACTATGAACCTGGNATTCACTTTTCTCAGTTTCAAATGCAAGCTGGAACAACAGGTATAAACGCNATAAGGATATATAATCCTATNAAGCAATCCTANGANCANGATGANNATGGTNTNTTTATAAAAAAATGGGTNCCTGAATTNAANGANTATGATAAGGANAANATACATGANCCATGGAAAACACCACCGTTAATACTNGAGCTTATGAAAAATAAATCTAAATATCCAGANCCNATNATTGATGTAGATGAGGCAAGTAGANCNGCAAGGCAAAAGATTTGGTCACACAGAAAGCTAAAATCTGTTAAAACAGAAAATAAACGAATATTGGTGACACATACACGAAATAATTGATAAAAAGATTNATTNTNNNTTNTTTTACAATTATAATAAATTAACANTAACAAATATGGGAGTTTTATGAANAAAACTATCGCANTTATTAATNTANTACTACTNTCNTTTTTATTTTCAGTAGANACATACACCGTANTTNANGANTCNAGCAGACTTGAATGGATNGGNAGCAAGGTAACAGGAAGCCATGATGGTGTTATTGATTTTAAATCAGGNACCGTTNTNATAAAAGATAAAAAGCTTCAATCAGCAGAGCTNGTTGTTGATATGAAATCTATCACNTGTCTNGATATNAAGAAAAAAAGCTCAAACGANTACTTTGTTGATCATCTTAAAATCAGATGATTTCTTTGGTGTNAAAAATTTTCCTGAGGCACATATTAAATTCATAAGTACAGAAATTGATAAAGAAACANGTGAAACACTATTAAACTGTGAGCTTACTATAAAAGAGATAACTAATAAAGTTAAGTTTCCTGTAACTATAACTTTTGATAAGAATCTTGCTNNAGCNGAAGGAACNATGATTGTAGATAGAACCAANTATGGTATCAAGTATAAATCAAAAACAATATTTTCTGATATTGGAGACAGATTTATTTATGATGATTTTACACTTACATTTAAANTTGTATCAGAGCTTAATAAATAATTATTATATATTTTTTAAGCACGAAAGAATATGAAAATTACTCTATTAACTTTTTTAATTATTTCTATGTTTACTATTTTGTTTTCTAAAAATCATTCTAATGAATATTTTGATGAAAGTAAGGAGCACCATACACCTCATGGTTTTACAAACCCTTTTCTTTCAGATGGACCACAAAATAAAAGTTTTTATGATTTGATTAAAATGATGCGTGAGAAAAGACCTGATAGACCTAAAAAAATTGAGGTAGAAGAAATTTCATCTAGTGAAATTGAAGAATTGATTAAAAAAGGTGAAAATTTTTATTTATGGGTCGGACATTCAACAGCTTTTCTACACATAAATGGTAAAAATATTCTTACAGATCCAATTTTTTCAGATAGATGCTCTCCTTCGCAGCTATTTGGCCCAAAGCGCTATTCTGAGACTTCTATTTCTATAAATTCATTACCAAAGATTGACCTTATTGTAATTAGCCATAATCACTATGACCATCTTGACTATAATACAGTCAAGTTAATCGGTGATTCAACTTTTTGGTTTGTACCTTTAGGTTTAAAAAAGTGGTTTAATGATAGAGGTGTTAAGAATGTAATTGAAATGGACTGGTTTGAATCATATGATTATGAAGGAATAAAAATAGATTGTCTACCATCGCAACACTGGTCAAAACGAACTGCGTTTAAAAGCTTTGATACTCTTTGGGCTTCTTGGTCAATTAAAGTTGAGGATTTTAAGTTTTGGTTTGCTGGAGATACTGGATACAACGATGTACAGTTTAAATCAATCGGTAGAGACTATGGACCATTTGATTTTGCGGCAATACCTATAGGCGCCTATGAACCAAGGTGGTTTATGAAGAATTTTCATATTAATCCTGAGGAAGCAGTTCAAATTCATTTAGATGTTTTATCAAAAAAGAGCGTTGGTATTCATTATGGAACTTTTATTCTTACTACAGAACCAATCGATGACCCTGTAAAAAAATTAGATATTGCTAGGCAAAAATATGGGCTCGATATAAATGATTTTTCAGACTCAAAATTAGGAAAGATTATTAAACTTTAATATTATGCTTAAAATAATTTCATATTTTTTTATATTCATTTCATTAGCTTTAGCAAATGAAAAGCAAAATATTATAGATGTATTAGATCAGTATAATAAAGCTTTTGGTAAAGCTGATTATTCAAACATTGCTAAATGCTTTGACTATCCAGCATATTTTAATCTTCAGGATAAAACAATTGGAGCTTCTGGAAAGTTTAAACTAAAATTAATCTACAGAAAAATCAGAGGTGATTTACCTGATTATTATTCATACAGTAAATGGGACAAGATTGATATTGAATTAATTGATGAAAGTATTGCGATTGTCAATGCAAGCTATTATAGATATAAAGATGATAATACCGTTTTTGATTCAGGAAAAATGCAATATCATATGAGATTAATCGGAAAAGAATGGAAAATATTTAGTCTTACACCTTTTACAGAAATCAAATCTATAGATTAATTAAAGAGGTATTTAATTGAAAAAAACTATTATTATAGGTTCTGGATTGTCTGGACTATCTTGTGCTCACTATCTGGATAAGAAAAAATTTGATGTAAAGATTTATGAAAAAGAATCTTATTTAGGAGGCAGGGTTGCCACTGAAGATGTCAACGGATTTAAATGCGATGTAGGTTTTCAGGTACTTCTTAATAATTATGAAGAGGTTAAGAAGATAGGGGTGTATGATAAGCTTGATTTAAAGTATTTTAACTCAGGTGCAAGTATTTATAATAAAAATAAAAATCTAAACCTATACAATCCGTTTTATCATCCCATTAAGTTCTTACAATCTAACTTACTAAAGATTTTAACATTATCTGATATGATTAATCTCTTTCGACTATTTATATCGTCAAAATTAAAGGAAAAAAAAGTAGGGGAGTTGTTTCAAAATAGATTTACTAACAAATCACAAAAGCTCTTTCTAAATCCCTTTTTCAAAGGAATTTTCTTGTCAAAAGATTTAAATACTGATACAAATTTCTTTCTTAAAATTTTTAAAAAGTTTGCTCTTGGCAAAGCGAGTCTTCCTTCAAATGGGATGAACATACTCCCAAAGACAATAGCTGAAAATTCTAAATTGGATATAAGCTTTGATTCTGAAGTAGATAAAGTAAAGAATAATAAAGTTTATTTTAAAAATGGAGAAACTGAAGTGTTTGACTATCTTATAATAGCATCACCGATTCATAATATCTCTCAGATGACAGAAATAGATACAAAAATGGACTATAATGAAAATAAAACCATATATTTAAGCTCAGATAAAAACAGGCTAAATAAATCAATTCTTTTAGTTTCTGATGATTACGAAACAAATTCTATTCAATGTTTGACCAATATATCAAAATCATACTCAAGTAATAATTTGAATCTGTATTCATTATCATCTTTAAATACAAAAGCTACAGATGATAAGCTAATAAATGAATTTAAAGAAATAATGGAGCTTGATAGCAAAGATATAAGTTTTGTTAAAAGTTATACAATTAAAGAAGCACTTCCTGCAAGCAAAACTAAAATTAAAAGCAAGAAAAACATTTATTTCTGTGGTGATTGGATGGAGGAGCCTTCCATTGATGGAGCATTAAAAAGCGGCAGAAAAGTCGCTAACAAGCTAAATCAGATATAATTAAACCTTATCCCAGTATTAGGTTTACCAGCGCCACAATATCTAAAACATTAACAATTCCATCACTGTTAAGATCAGCAGGTAAACTATAGCCATCATTTAATACTAAACCAACAATTAAAACAATATCTTGTACATTGATAATTGTATCATCATTTAAATCACCAAATGATACTGT
>PBFG01000012.1:0-3484 GCA_002718585.1 Fidelibacterota bacterium
TTTATTTTAGATTCTAAATCTTTGAAATCTGGTTCATTTTGTTTTTTATCTTTAGTTTCAACAAAGACTGGCTTTGCCCCAGTTACAGTTACAAAGTCAGGAAATGAGACCCAAAATGGCTTAAAAATAATTACTTCGTCTCCTGTTTGAAATAGAGCCTGACAAGCATTATAAAGTGAATGCTTCCCTCCGCATGAAACGACTATTTCTTCTTTGGTATAATTTAAATTATTGTCTCTTTTAAGTTTTTTAATAATAGCTTGTTTTAATTCAAATGTTCCACCTCCGGGCGTGTATTTTGTGTAACCGTTTTGAATGGCTTCTATGCCAGCTAGCTGAATATTTTGAGGTGTGGAAAAATCAGGCTCTCCAACACTCATATTATAAACTGGCTTATTTGCTCTTTTTAATTCAGCAGCCTTACTTGTCATAGCAAGCGTAGCAGATGGTTGTATACGCGATATTCTATCTGTAAACATTTTTAACTACTCATAGAATCGAGAAATTCTCGATTATTTTTAGTTCTAGAAAGCTTTCCTAATAAAAATTCCATTGCCTCAACTGTTTTCATGTCGCTCAACATTTTTCTTAAAAGCCAAATTCTTGATAAGTCCTTAGATTTAATAAGCTTATCTTCTCTTCTAGTACCTGTTTTATTTATTTCAATTGAAGGATAAATTCTTTTCTCGCTTAATGATCTATCCAAAACCAATTCCATATTTCCAGTACCTTTAAATTCTTCAAAAATAACCTCATCCATTCTACTACCGGTATCAATTAATGCTGTTGCTATAATTGTTAAACTTCCTCCATCCTCAACATTTCTAGCTGCTCCAAAAAAACGTTTAGGTTTGTGCAACGCATTTGAATCAACTCCACCAGATAATATTTTACCACTATGGGGAATTACAGTATTATAAGCTCTTGCTAGTCTAGTAATTGAATCCAATAAAATAACCACATCATCTCCAGACTCAACACCCCTTTTTGCTTTTTCAATTACCATTTCTGCAACCTGAACATGTCTGGTTGCTGGTTCATCAAATGTTGATGCAACAACTTCAGCTTGAACGCTTCGAGCCATATCCGTTACCTCTTCAGGTCTTTCATCAATAAGTAAAATAATTAGTTTAATTGATTCATCATTTGCTGCAATTGCATTAGCAATTTTTTGTAGTAATATTGTTTTTCCTGTTTTTGGCTGAGCTACAATTACACCACGTTGACCCTTTCCAATTGGTGCTAGCATATCAATAATTCTAGTTGAAAAATTTCTTTCTGTAGTTTCTAACTTTATTAATTCTTCAGGGTACAATGGAGTCAAATTATCAAAATAAATTAAGTTTCTATTTTGTTCCGGGTCAATATTATTAATTTTTTCTACCCTCAATAATGCAAAAAACCGTTCATTGTCTTTTGGTGGCCTTACTTGACCAGAAACTAAATGGCCTGTTCTCAATCTAAATCTTTTAATTTGTGAATGAGATACATATATATCATCTGGCCCAGGTAAATAGCTGTATTCGCCTGAACGTAAAAATCCATATCCATCTGACATCACCTCTAAAATGCCATCTGCATAAATCTTGCCTTCCTTTTTAACCTCTGCCTCTAAAATTAGTTTTATTAAATCTTGTTTTCTAACACCAGATATTTCTTTAACTCCTAATTTCTTAGCTAAATCTTGTAATTCTTTTACTGTTAAACGAACTAGTTCGCTTGTTTGCATTTTGATCTCCTGATTAAATTATAATTGAAACCTTTGAGGTACAAAGATGAAATTATCTTCGAGAAAAATTAATATCTTTTTTNNTTGATATCAAAGCAATTTTTAAAAATTTCATTGATATAAGGACCAAANTAATGNCTCCCTAAAATNACACAANCATCATTTGGTTTTAAATCTTNTAAATTATCNNTTAANGCTTTNCGAGGATNTGNTTNAATTATTAAATCATTTCTACTACANATGTNTTTAATNTCATTNNCNTTCATNCTTTTTCTAATTTTNGTTTCNGTAATTGTAACTGTATCAAACAATNAAAATAATTGATTTATAATTTTATTGATTTCTTTTCCTGATTCAAAANCTACAATAATTTTACAATTTTTATATAAAGAAACTTTTGTTTTAAANTAATCTATAAAAGCTAAAATACTGTGNTGGTTGTGNGCNACGTCAAANANNACNTCNGGNCTTTTNGAAATATACTGTATTCTTCCAGGCCACNTTGTTTGTTCTAAATGCNTCTTGATTGNTTTCAATTTAAAAAAATTTTTTTCTCTTAAAAAATTTAAANCCTGATACGCTAATCTAGCATTAGNAANCTGGTGTCTGCTATTTAGNTTAAAATTACTTTTTTCTGATAAATATTTTATATCAATTTTAAATTTTTTTGCCCGCNTATCAAGGATTNTTTTTACCNCCTGNTTTTGATTAGAAGAAAAGATNTATTTAGTACTNCCTTGAATTGCACAAGACTTTTCATATGCAATTTCNTCTATTGTATTTCCTAATAAACCNANNTGATCAATGTCTATNGGGGTAAAAATTAGTATTTTTGCTTTTNCNGCNGTAACGCTNTCNANNCGTCCNCCNAGNCCTGTTTCCATAATTGCAATATTAGCTTTCTTTTGCTTAAAATATTCAAGAGCCATCACTGTCATTATTTCAAAAAAAGATGGNTGGATTNTAGTAATNTNAGATTTAAACTTTTTAGTAAAANAATCAATANNNGNATTTGNTATTTTTTNATNATTAAANCTTATGCGCTCATTTAAATCAACNANGTGAGGNGATGTATATANGCCCACATCATATTTATTTTTAANTAATACATTTGANAACATNGCTGAAATNCTNCCNTTGCCATTNGTTCCTACTATTTGNATNCANTCTGTTGCTAAGATGNGGATTANCACATGNNTCCAAAAGCTGAAATGTTCTTTCAAGGCCNTATTTAATNANTTTTGAATCTATTGAAAGCAAAGAATTATTACTAGACATAAGCTTTTAAAAAAGATTAATTTNTTTAATANAGTCAAAATCATTNTTNAANAATTTNGTTGCAAACATATTAAANTGCTNACTTTCATCCGTTAAATATAGTTTAGTTGTGGGNNNNGNTTGGTTTTGTTCTGCNTTTTCNTTTANATATTCTTTTGTATANNNNGCTACNACATNGGCAGAGTTAATAATTTTAANATCTNTNCTTAANTANGAACTAATTTGATTNAATAAAATTGGATAGTGAGTACAACCTAAAATCAATGCATGNATCTTGTTTTTTATNAGNGANTCTAAATATTCTGCTATCATAATTTTTGAAACCTNATGNTCNGCTAATCCNTCTTCAATAATTGGAACAAAAAGAGGNCATGCCTTNGAAAATATTTTAAAATTNACATTTANCNCNTTCAANAATNTATTNTANGCATCAGAACTAATTGTATTATNNGTNCCNATAACACCTATATTTTGTAT
>PBFG01000012.1:3489-25356 GCA_002718585.1 Fidelibacterota bacterium
CATTATTTGGNTTCAANAANTACGATTTTAATGGACTTATAACATCTATAAANGGTACNGAAAAACTNTTATTTAANTCATTNATTACNATTGAAGAAGCAGTATTACATGCAATAATAACTAATTTTACATTNTGCTGTTCTACNAAAAAACTTGTTAATTTTTTAGAAAATTTAATAATAGAATCATTGCTTTTGTTGCCATANGGAACGTGTGCTGTATCTCCAANATATACAAANGACTCATTTGGTAAAAGTTTTTTTANTTCTNTTAAGACTGTTAATCCNCCNATTCCGCTATCAAAAATTCCTATAGGTTGACCTGTCTTCATCCTTCTAGTAANGGTTTTTCATATTTTATTTTAAAATCTACAATCGCATTGTATATAGATTCTGCAATCTGNCTTCTATAATATGCCTTAGATAATTTTTTTGCCTCTTGTTTATTTGAAATAAATCCTACTTCAACTAAAACATTTGGCATAGTTGCACCAACNAANACATAAAATCCTGCTTGTTTTACACCTCTNTTTTTTGTTGTGTTTTTTAGGGTTTTATTTANATGCTTCTGAATTAANGCTGCAAAATCTTCACTCTCCTTCATAAATGTATTTTGGGCCATCGATGCAATGATATAATTCTCATTAGTTAATTCTANATATTCATAATCNCCTTGTTCTAAATCAATTACAGAATTTTCTCTCTCTACTACCTCAATNGCAGTGTCTGCTTTTCCAGGTCTTAAAAAAAATGTTTCATAACCTTTAGTTGATGCGCTCCTTGCAGTAGCATTAACATGAATACTTATAAATANTTTGCCTTCTACGTCATTTGCTATTTTTGTTCTTTTCCACAAAGGTATAAAATCATCCTCTTCTCTGGTATANACAACNTTCGTTCCCAANTTTCTTTTTACTANGTTNCCTAGTTTTTTTGCTATATCTAATGTTATATCTTTTTCCTTTTGTCCATGGCCTACTGCCCCNGGATCTTTNCCTCCATGACCAGGGTCAATTACTATAGTATCTATAATCCATTTAGATTTAAGCTTATTAATTCTCTCTGCATTTTCTTTAATTGAGTTTCTTAACAAAAAATTAATTTCTTTATCATTAGAATCTATATCAATGTCTTCTACTGANGCACTTAATAAAAAAGAAATTTGTGCTGATTGTGAAGACTGTACNGTTTTAATTTTTTNTATTGGTTCTAAAATTTCTATTTGNTTAATTGTTAGCGTATCTAAAAAACAATTTAAAATTGTTACATTAAACCATTTTGATGAAGAAAATGAAGTAGAAATATTTTCTTTAGAAAATTTATTTTTNGTCTTTAATCGTATCAAGGTTCCATTTTTTTTNTTTTTAATTTCTATNCCATCAACATTAAAAATATTAGNCTCAACTAANACTTCTCTTTTCGTTTTNTTTTTTATTCTAAATGGCAAACCTGCAAGCTCCATGCTTTNATAAAACGAATNTAAAGGAANATAATATTGACTATTTTTAAAAATGATTTCGTTATTTAAATGATAAATTTGATTATTTATTTTNATAAANGTCATTGAAGGAGATAGNTAAATTTTATTTTTTTTATATATTATTTCAATTTTATCTTTTGTTTCATAATAATTGCTTTGAAGGCTATGCTGTTTAACAAAATCATTTAAAGATATATAGTCTGAATTATTATAATTTGAAACATTAANTTTTAAANTATCGGGGCNTGAAAAAAGTAAGCTTTGAAGAAAAAATATNAAATAATATATATTTTTAATTTTAATCAACAGTTTTTGATTCTCTAACTCTANAAACCTTCTCTCCAGGNCGAACCATCATAAATTTTTCTCTAGCAATTTTTTCAATATATAAAGAATCAGTTTGAAGTTTNTTAATTTCTGNCATCANGNTATTTTGTTGCATTGATAGAGACTGTAATTCTTCAACTAAACNAGNATGTTCTTTTTTTAANTTAAAATAAGTAATCAATCCTGAATCATTCAAAATTAAAACTACAATGAAAAAAACACANGNTATTGCGAANANATAGTAGTTAGTTGAAGGTTTTTTTATNTTTTTTCTTCTTGGCATCCTATTCTTGGCATCCTAGGTAATTCATTTTTGAAAAAGAGGTGTNNGGCTTTATNCATTCTTCTATACGTANTAANTGATTGTATTTTGCTGTTCTNTCTGTACGACACAAAGANCCTGTTTTAATTTGTCCTGAATTAACAGCCACAGATAAATCTGATATAAAAGTGTTTTCTGTTTCCCCGGATCTATGGGAAATAATTGTATTGAAATTATTTNCCTGNGCTAATTGGATAGCNTTAAGNGTTTCTGTAAAAGTGCCAATCTGATTTAATTTAATCAAGATTGCNTTCATTGAATTNTCATCAANAGCTTTTTGTAATAATTTAGGGTTTGTAACCGTTAAGTCATCTCCAACTATTTGAATATCATTTCCTAAATTTGTAGTTAGTATCTTCCANGAANCCCANTCATTTTGATCTAAACCATCTTCTATAGAAACAATAGGATATTTTTTACACAACATTTTATAATAATCAATTAATTCTAATGCATTAACNTCTTTAGAATCAATTGTATATTTTTTTGTTTTGGAATTATANAATTCACTTGCTGCAACATCTAAGGCTAAAAATATATTTTNGCCAGGATNATAACCTGCNCTTGATATGGCTTGCAGGATTAATTCAATAGCTTCTTCNTTNCTATTTAGATTNGGAGCAAAGCCNCCTTCATCTCCAATAGNGGTATTATAGCTTTTTGATTTTAAAANTTTTTTCAATGAATGAAAAATTTCNACTCCTGCTCGNAATGAATCTGAATAAGACACAAATCCAATTGGCATAATCATGAATTCTTGAATATCTACGTTATTGTCNGCATGGCTGCCTCCGTTNAAAATATTCATCATGGGAATAGGCATANACCATTCANAACAGACTTGAGGCGTAGGTTGATGAATGTAATTATAAATATATTGAAATAAACTCATTTTTTGAAAATTAGCACCTGCTTGTACATTGGCCAATGAAACTGCTAAAATTGCATTGGCGCCTAATTGAGACTTGTTTGGAGTTCCATCTNCCTTTATCATTGTATTATCAACCAAACGAATATCAGTACAATCCATTCCAATTANCTTAGGCCTGATTTTATTTTTTATATTANTTATTGCCTTNTTTACTCCCTTGCCACACCACATAATANCCTTATCGCGTAATTCGAGAGCTTCTTTATCTCCAGTTGANGCTCCGCTAGGAACAGAGGCCCTTCCTAAAATATTATTTTCTAAAATAACATCTNCTTCNATTGTTGGATTGCCCCTGGAATCAATTATTAAACGGGCCTTAATATCTTTAATTTTATTTGAATTCATGCTGATTAATTAAATATTTTATAAAAATTTATCAATAAATTTGATTAATATATTTAAATAAAAAAAATTATTTATGATTGTAATTAAAAAATATGATGAATTGGATTGCTCAACTTGGGATAATTTTATAAAAAATTCAAATAACGGAACCATATTTCAAAAACGTAAATTTTTAAACTATCATCTAAATCGAAANTTTAATGACTGTTCTTTAATCTTTAAAAAAAATAATAAAATTATTGCTCTTTTTCCTGCTGCTGCAATAATTGAAAAGGGTATAAAAATATTATACAGTCATCCAGGCTCAAGCTACGGTGGATTAATTTTAAATAAGAATGCCTCTTTTGAAATTATAAATTCCCTAATTAATGCTTTAGATTCGTATATCATAAAAAACAAATTTAGAAAAATTTTTTTAATCAACTCTCCAGACATATACTGGAATAACCATGATGCTTCTTTAGATTATTTACTACTTTGGAATTCATACCTAGTTAAAGAAACTTATATTTCTCATGCGGCAAANCTTATCAAATTATAAAAATNTTAAAAGNCTTATTATCTAAGCGAAAAAAAAGATATATNGAAAATGACNTGNCCTTAAAAGATGTTAATTTTAGATCAATAAAAAGCAAACAGGANNTTAAAGATTTTTATAGAATTTTAGANCTCACAAAAAAACAATTCTGTACTCAGCCAACTCACTCTTTTCAGGAATTACAATTAATTAATAATTTATTTCCAAAAGATATTGAAATCTTTGTTTCAGCAGTCAACAATGAAGTTAAAGGAGGGGTAGTAGTTTTTCATGTGAACTCCAAAACAAGTTTAATTTTTTATAATGTCATTGACATTAATATGAAAGACTCTCAGCTATCTAGCTTTCAACTTTACAATTGTTTAAAAATATGTAAAAAAAGAGGCTCTATATATATGGACTTAGGCGTATCACAAACCCCTGAAAGTAAAAATCCTTTAGAGCCTAAATTTAGCTTAATAAAATTTAAAGAAAGTTTTGGATGTAAGGGTTCTATGAGAATCGCGTATGAAAAGGAATTTAGTGTTGAATTTTAATTTTTGGAGAACTACTTCTCTGTATGGTTTTGGCTTTCTTGGCTTGAGGCTTATTTCCTTTATTTTAGTACCTATTTATACAAATTTATTGACTCCAAGTGACACTGGTGTAATTTTTATTATATATACCTTTTTAGCTTTTTTAAACACATTGTATTCGAGAGGCATGGATGCATCTTTGTTTAAATATTTCAATGAAAAGGATTCTAGTGAAGTTGTGAGCACATCAATAATATATTCAGTTAAATATGGTGCGTGTATTAGCTTATTATTGATTCTCTTTTTCTTTTTTTGTTCTGGTTCATTGAGCCTCCCTTTTGAAAATATATTTATACTAGGATTAACCTTGGTCTTGTTTTGTGATATGATATCAAGCAGGTGCTTAAATATTCTTAGACTACTAAATCGTCCACAATATTATATTTTTTCTTGCTTTTTCAGTGTTAGCATCTCTTTAATTTTAAATATATATTTTATTAATTTTCTAAAAATGGGACTAAATGGTGCTATAATTGCAATTATATTTTCTGCTCTTTTTCAATTTTTCATATTATCCCCTGTATTCTTCAAATCTTTAAATATTCGCTTTTATAATTCAAAACTATTATATAAGATGAAAAAAACTGGACTCCCTTTCATTCCAGCAGCAGTTTTTTTAATTTTAATTGAATTAGCTGATAGATGGATGATTGGTATCTTAAGCCCAAATGGTACTGCAGATGTAGGTTTGTATGGTTCTGCCTATAAATTTGGTAGCCTTATTATGCTATGCGTTAAGGGATTTAATTTAAACTGGCAGCCATATTACTTAAAGGGGTACAACCAGGTGAAATTTTATAAAATTGGCACTTTGTTTTTATTTTTTTTAATTGCAATGGCTACATTTATTTCATTGTTATGGCCTTTACTGTTTAAATTTTTGATTGGACCCCTTTATTGGAAAGGTGGCATAATTATACCAATAATTTCAATTAGTTATGTTTTTTATGGTTTATTTATTTTACAAATGCCTTCAATATATTTAAAAAATAAAGAAAACTGGGCACCTGTGTTTTGGGGTTCTGGGCTTTTGGTGAACTTAATATGTAATTATTTTCTGATTATTTATATTGGTTATTACGGAGCTGCTTTTTCAACGCTTCTGTCTTATATGACTATGTCTTTTTTTCTATATTATAAAAACCGTAAATGGATGCCAATAAATTATAATTATAACTTAATTGGAATTGTTTTCATAATTAGCATGGCCTTTATAGTCTTTCAATATAATTTTAATATAGGTCCTGAATCTAACCGGGTATATTTTTTTAGCATTGGTTTTTCATTTCTTTATCTATCTCTAATGACGCCTTTTGCTATTTATATGAAGAATAAATTATGATTTCTGTTATCATTCCAACATACAATAGCTTAAACACATTGATCGAAGCCTTAAAAAGTATTTTTATACAAAACGTTAAAGGANTAGAAATTATAATTATTGATGATAGCTCAGATAACAAAATTAAGCATTATATTACCAGCTTAAATAATTGTTTTATCAAATACTATAAAAATAAAAAGGTTTTAGGAACTACAGAATCACGTATTAAGGGACTATTACTAGCATCTAATCAATATATTGCTTTCATGGACCATGATGATATATCTACTAATAATGCTTATAAANTGCTTTTAAATGCTATGAAAAAAAATAATCATGATTTCGTTTTTTCAAATTATACAATTAATAACCATTTAACGAAAACAGTAATCAAAAAAAACTTAAGCATATTCAAAAAAAATTTTGTTAAAAATATTTTATACGGCCCAGGTCCTTTTTTTCAATGCTGCTTGTTCAAAAAAGACTTCCTGATTAATTCTTTAAATTGTTTTGATAAAAAATCTGAACCATCAGAAGACTGGTGTTTTTTCATAGGGATTACACAGAATACAATGAATTTTGAACACATCAATATATATAGTTTTATGTGGAACTTAAACGAAAAAAGCCAATCAAATAATTACAAAAAAGAGCTTCTAGCTCTAAAATACATTACAAAAAAATATTATAGTATTATGTTAAAAAATTCTAAAAAAAACTTATCTCTACAATTTCGCAAAATAGGTTGTATGTTTTATTATTTAAAAGAATATGAAAATTCGGTTTATTATTTTAAAAAGGCTTTTGAAATCAATAGACTTTCTTTGAAAAACTTTGTGTTAATGTTAACGCAAATAATGCCACAAAAACTATACTTCATGTTAATGAATCTCTATGTTAAAAAAATCGTTTCATAAAAAAAAAGAAGTTGTTTTTATCTATCTAGGAGACTTGTTATTTGATGCAAGAATAACCAACATGGCCCAATCTCTGATCAAAAACAATTATAAAGTAAGCTTTATTGGCATATGTAATAAACCTCCCTCTTTTAGTTTATATCAAAATATTAAAATTTATAATCTTTCAATTAACTATCGTGGAGTGCTCAAATATGTAAGTTTTTTTTGGAAAGTAAAAAAAATACTTAGGAAGCTAAATTTTGATTATTATGTTTCTAGTGATTTATATTCGCTGGCTCCGATTATTTTTTCAATTTCTAAAACTAAAAAAATAATTTATGACTGTAGAGAAATATACTTCGAACTTGCTGCGCATAAAAAAAAACCTATTAACAGGTGGTTTAATTTTCAGTATGAAAATTTTTTGTTGCGATATGTAAATACTATAATGGTAACTGCAAACAGTGATTATGTTTTTTTAAAAAAATATTACAGGCAACATAAAAAATTAAATTGGTCTACAATATACAATTATCCAGGAAGATTTAATAAAAAAAGCCAAACAATAATCAAAAAAAATAAAATTAATATAATTTATCAGGGCGTTATTCAGAAGGGCAGGGGGGTTAAGCCTTTAATAGATGTGGCAATTAACTGTAAAATCATCAATGTAATTATTGTGGGTAATGGCGAACACAAGCCATGGCTGCAGAACTACTATAAAAAAAACAATACTTTTAACAATGAAAATGTTTTTTTTATAAATAGCATACCCTATGTTGAATTATTTAATATAACAAAACAATGTGACGTTGGTTGGTGTGCAATCAGCAATATGGGGCTGAGCAATGAATATGCCCTGCCCAACAAATTGTTTGAGTATTTAGCTTGTAATATTCCTGTGATTTGTTCAAATTTTAAAAACATGAAAAATATCGTTAAAAAGCATAATATTGGAGAGGTTATAAAGTCCTCTTCTGTTGAAGAAAACATTAAATTAATAAAAAAGGTTTTCAAAAATAAGCATATATATAAAGAAAATATGAAAAAAGTGCACCATAAATTTAGCTGGCATTCTCAAGAAAAAATCTTTCTTGATATATTTAATTTTTAAAGATGAAATCATTATCTATTGTAATCATTGGATATAATACTGCTAAATACTTAAAAAAATTATTATTATCAATTCAAGAGGCTGTTTTGCCGCACGATATTGTTGTTGAGCTGATATATATTGATGATTGTTCTTCTGATAATTCACTTAATTTGTTTGATAGTTTTGAAACCGGTTTAACAAAAAAATCTCATCGTTTTTCTCAAAACAAGGGCAGGGTTCATGCAACTAACAAAGGTNTTTCGCTGGCTTCTTCAGATTGGATTTTATTTCTTCAGAGCAATGTAACTGTAGATACAAATATCNTTTTGGAATACCAAAAAGCTGTAGAAAAAACTGACTGTATAGCCGTTGGNGGNAAAATACTGTATGAATCAGAAGATGCTGTATTTCAGAAATACCTAAATANNCCTATGCGGGGCAGTAATAAATATAAACAATATCAAANCTTGCATTATGANCATCTTTTGTTTGGAAATTGTATAATAAAAAAAANTATTTTTAAAAGCATTCCTCTTAATTTAAAGCTTGTAAAATATGGNGGGGAGGANCTTGATTTTGCGTATAGGCTACANCTTAACCATTATAAAAAAATNATTTATTGCAANTCTGCTANAGTAACTAGAAGAGACCATCCTNCTTTANTAAAACATCTTTGTNGGNTAGAAGANTTTGGGCGTAGTAATTTAACTTTGCTAGAAGACTCTTTGCAAAAAANAGTTCTTAAAAAAAATTTTTTTACNTTGATCTTTATTTATAATAATAGGGTTAACTTATTTACTAACAGGCTATGTCTATTTTTTTATAAAAACATTGCTGGGTATTTTTTTATAATTAAAATAATTTTACTTACCTCAATCATTAAGGGCGTGCACCAAAAAAACTAAATAATTTCGTATTTTCCACTTTCAAGGTCTTCTATGGAAGCCTCTTCCCAGCCACTTATATCCTTGTTGTCTTTTTGTGGCACTTCTTTTATTGGCTCTGGAGATTGAGTAAGGGCCTTCTTCTTGTCGGCAAAGTTATAAATAATTAAAGGCGCTGTAAAAAATATAAACAAAACGATAGATGTAATTATTCCTTCTGGCTTAAATAAAAATGCGCCCTGCGGCAATGGGACCTCCTCTACGCCCCTAATAAAAAACCAAGTTAAAGAAACCCAAATTCCAGAAAAACATAAAAGATATAAAAACTGTTTAAACTTATATTGGTGTAAAACGAGACTAACAATCAGCCAGGTATAAATAGAAAATAAAAGCCAAACAATACTCCATGTAAATAGGCCTTTAAAAAAAAGCACAAAATATACCACAGATAAAACTGTAAAGAGCAGCCAGTGAAGATTATTTTTTAAATTAATTAGCATAGTTTTTACTTCTTATAATAGAATATTTCTATTAACATTAGCAAGCAATTAAAATTAAAAAATATTTCTTATGGAAAAAAAGAAAATAAATTTCGGAATTATTGGAACTGGGCATATTGGAAACTATCATATTCAGCAAGCTCTTAACATAAAAAATATAAACCTTGTCGGTGTTTTTGATATTATTTCAAGCCAAGCCAATAAAATTGCAAAAAAATATAAAGTAAAAGCATTTAATTCTATTGACGCACTATTAGATATGTGTGACGCAGTGAGTGTCGCGTCTCCTGCTCAGACACACTATACGATAGCAAAACAAGCCTTAAAATATTCGTGTCATTTGTTTATTGAAAAACCTATTACAACAAATGTTGAAGAAGCTCGAGATATAATACAGCTTGCCAATAGACTCAACTTAAAAGTTCAGGTAGGGCATATTGAAAGGTTTAATCCAATAATCGTTGATTTTACTCAAAAATATAATAAAGTAAATCCATTATTTATAGAGTCTCATAGGTTGGCACCTTTTAATATTAGGGGAACAGATACAGATGTAATTCTAGACTTAATGATTCATGATATAGACTTAATCCTGTTTTTTGTTAGTTCAGAAATTAAAAAAGTTGAAGCCTCTGGCGTTTCGGTTTTGTCTGATTCCTTGGATATGGTTAACGCTAGGCTATCGTTTCAAAACGGGTGCATTGCCAACCTTACTGCTAGCAGAATTTCAGATAAGCCGTTGAGAAAATTGCGCTTGTTTGAAAAACGGCAATATGTATCAATGGATTTACAAAAAAACACCGGCTCAATATATAACGTTTTAAATTCTCAAAAAATCTCGCCTAAAGGCTCTATTCTAAAATTAAAAAATAAGCATATTTTGCTTAAAGAGCTTGTGGCAAAGCCTTCAAACGCCTTATTTGAGGAACTTGTCTCTTTTATTAATAGTATACAAAATGCTAAAACTCCTGCTGTTAGTGCTGTAGACGGGAAAAAAGCAATAGAGCTTGCTATATTAATAAAAGATAAAATTAATGAACAAAAAAAATAACCATAAAATATTTATTATTGCTGGAGAGGCATCTGGAGATCTTCATGGCAGCGGATTAATGCGCTCTATTAAAGCATGTAATCCAAATATTATCTTTTCTGGTCTGGGTGGGGAAAAAATGGAAAAAGAAGGGCTTGAATCCATTGTCTCTATTGATAAGCTGGCGGTTATGGGCTTTGTTGAGGTTGCAAAAAATCTTTCTTTTTTTCTTAATCTTGAAAAATTAATAATTAAAAATATAGTTTCAACAAATCCTAAAAAAATAATTTTAATAGACTACCCTGGTTTTAATCTAAGAATAGCACAAAAAATTAAAAAAATTTCTAATATACAAATCACATACTATATAAGTCCTCAGTTATGGGCATGGAAAGAAAAAAGAGTTGAGATTATAAGAAATAATATTGATGATATGATTGTTGTCTTTCCATTCGAAAAACAATGGTATAAGAAAAGAAACATAGATGTTAAATATTTTGGCAATCCAATAATAGATAACTGTAAGCCCTATAATTTTTCTGGAAACAGCTCTAAAGAAATTATTAATGTGGCCATTTGTCCAGGAAGCAGAGAACAAGAAATATACAGGCATATGCCTGTTATTTCTAAAACTATTAAAAACTTTAAAAATGAGATGGGAGATAAAATTCAATTTATAATTGTAAGAGCTAAAAATATTAAAGAAAAAACTATCTTGTCTTATGTAAATAGCTCAGATGCTATAATTTCTGAAGAGTCTATATTTACAGTTTTTGAAAAAGCTGATTGTGGAGTAGTTGCCTCTGGCACCGCTTCATTAGAATGCGCCATTACCAAAAAACCAATTGTGGTTATATATAAAATGTCTTGGATCTCATGGTTAATTACAAAGATTTTTGTTAATGTAAAGTTTGCATGTATAGCAAATATTTTAATGAACAAAAAAATTATACCTGAATTGCTGCAAGCAGAGCTTACTGTAAAAAATCTTTCTAAACATCTAAAGAATATCATCAGCTTGAAGCCTTCTAATGAATATCAACAAAACATTGATTCGTTGATTGCTTCTTTAGGAGATGGCAATTCATATGAAAACACCGCAAAATATATTGTAGGCAGCTCCCTAAATGTTAAATAAAATTAAAAATTTTCTAATTCGTTTTTTATTATCATGTATCCTAAATTCAATTTTAGTGACTTGTTCATGGAGGACAAAAAATAAAGATGTTTTTGACTTAGCACATAAAAGTAATCGTCCTGTTTTTTTGTGTTGTTGGCATAGTCGGTTTATTTTAATTGCAAGTTATTTTAAATATATTAAATTTCCAATATGGAGTATTTCAAGCACTCATAAAGATTCAGAAATGATTGCTGGAATTTTAAAAAATTGGGGGCTTTCATTAATCAGAGGTTCAAGTACTCGTGGATGGAGCCATGTAATAAAACAGCTTATGAAAGTTTTTAAAAATAAAAATTCTGTCGTAGCTATAACAAATGATGGCCCTAAGGGGCCCCCTATGGTTGCAAAAAGAGGTTCGGTTATGCTTGCAATAAAGAATAATGCTCAAATTATAGCTATATCTGCAGAAGCATCAAACTATTGGACTGTGCCTTCTTGGGATAAAACAATTATTCCAAAACCGTTTAGCACAATATATGTAAAGTTTTCAGAACAACTTAAAGCTAAACACATAAAAGGGAAAGAAGAAGAGTTTGTGTCCTCTTTTATTTCTGAAAATTTCTATAGCTTAATAGAGGACAAAAAGATTGACTTTATTTAAATTTATTTTAAGTTCTTTGGTGTCTTTTTTTCTGTGCATTAGGAACACTTTATATAATTTAAAAATATTGAAAATTTATTCTTTTAGTGTTCCTGTCGTTGCTGTTGGAAATATTGCTATAGGAGGTGCGGGCAAAACTCCTCTCACTATCCACTTGTCACGGCTACTATCAAAGCAAAAAATTAAACATGTTATTGTAACGAGAGGTTTTGGTAAAAAATCACAAGGAACTTATTGTTTAGAACATAATAATAAAAACAACTCCCTTAAGTCAACTGATGTGGGAGATGAGCCTCTAGTAATTTTTAACAAAATAAAGGATGCTCCTATTGTTATAGATAGCAATAAGGTGAGGGGTATAAAATTTGCAATTAAAAGATTTTCACCCAAATTGATTGTTTTAGATGACGGGCTTCAAAGTACTTACATCGCTAAAAATAAGGATTTAGTTTTAATTGATATTTCTTTTGATCTAAAAAAATATAGGCTTTTCCCAAGTGGGTTTTTAAGAGATAAAATAAAAAGTTTAAATAAGTCTGATCATTTAATTTTTTCTTATAAGCTAAACAAAAACAAAAAAACTGAAGTTTTTTTTAAAAACTTTGCCTTAACAAAAGGAATTCAAACATCTTATTTAACGTTTTATCCCTATTTATATAAACATTCTTTTAAAAAAAATAAACTTATGGCGCATCCCAAAAAAATATTTGGCCACACTCTTGCTCTTTGTGGTATTGCAAGGCCGGAATCTTTTATTGCTTCTGTACCAAGCTTTTTAAACGACACTAGCTTTACAAAAATTATTGTCAAAGACCATTTCGACTATAACTTAAATCAAAAAATAATTAAACAAAGATTAGCACAGCATAGTAAAATACCAAGAACTACAATAAATATTATATCCACGCTCAAAGACTATTATAAAATTATAGAACTAGAGTTTATAAAAGATTATGATATTTATATTGTTGATATAGAGACAAGGCTTTCAAATGAAAAAGTTTTTTTAAAAAACTGCCTAGAAAGGTGAAAATGGAGACCGGGGCTTTATTTCAAATTTATTATTATTATTATTAATATATATTGTATCTGGCTTGTTAATATATAAGGTGTCTGGTGTTTCGCATGGGCTAACCAAAACATTAATGTCATAAAAGCGCCTGTTGAATGTATTATATTTATCTTTAATTATAAACTCTAAACGACGCTTTCCTGTCTCTTTTAAAGAAGGAACCCATTCCATATTATTTGTAATGCTATTGTATTTTCCTGAAAATAAAGAGTCTTGATTAATAAGCTCAATAAAAATATCTTTATTAAAAACTGTATCTCTATACATATCAAAAGCTTGTGGACTATATTTATATTTCATATTTACGTATGCGATTGAATCTGGTGCATTAATTAATGTTGGAGGAATATAAACAAATATTTGAAGCTTTTGCGTATCCTTGCTCGAACTAAAACCATCTGAAACGCTAATTTCTAAAGTATTTATACCGATGTCTTTTTTTTTGGGAACCCAGGTTAATTTTCCTTCCTTGCCATTAAATAAAAGCTCATCTATTGAGGTTGTAATACTATAAATTAAATCCGATTCATTATTCAAATCTGCAACATTAAAAAAATGTTGCAATGTATCCCCAACCATAATGCTTAAACTATCTACGCTTGTTATGCTTGGCTTGTCATTTACAAAAACTGAAAAAGTCTGATTAATATTTGCAATTGAATCATTAACCAACACTTCGAAATTATGAGAACCCAGCTGTAGGCTGTCTGGAATCCAAGAGATGAGCCCCATTGAATCAATGAATGCCCCTTTTGGATGCACACTTAGGCTATAGTTTATATCGTTTAAATTGTTTTTATTTTTACCTATTATAAATGGTTTTTCTTTATTATTATCTATTACCTTTAGTTGATATTTCAATGAATCTCCAAGGGTTAAATAGTCAGGGGGGGTGCTAACAATTTCTGGCATAGTATTAATATATATTTTTCCATCAAATACATCAGAGCTATAGCCATCTGATAAAGTTATAAAGTATTTATGATTGTCTAAAAGGCTGTCAGTAATAATGGCGATATCCCCATTATTACTGAGAGAAAAATATTTTGACGCATTTTCTTTCTCTGCTCTTATGCTCCACTCAAGTAATGGATTTAAGTTTAAATCAAAGTTTTGACATTTAAAGTTAAATGTATCTCCTTGTGTTACATGTTCTTCGTATGCTGGCCTGTACGATATAATGGGAGGGGCATTGACATAAACCTCTATTTGATATTTTTCAACATCTGTACCTTTGTTAACTTCTATTACAACAAAATTATTATCCAGTTGTGTTGCTATGGGGATCCAATGGATTTTTCCTCTTTTGGAAATTCTTAAATTTACAGGCGCGTCTAGTACGCTATAACTATAGTTCTCTTGAAAAGGTAATTGGTATGTAAATTCTTTATTTAGTGTTGCTACTTGTTTGTCACTTACAATATTTTTCAAAGAGTCTACAACAACTGTAATGATTCGTGTTGTTTTCGCAATACCATCGCTCACTTGAATGCTAAACCTATTGATTCCCACATCTTGTTTTTTAGGCTCCCAATAAATACTTTCTTCTGTAATCAAAACAGTGTTCTCTTTTGGACTAAGAACCTTTAGGCTATGGCCTTCTTTTTTTACTTTATCTATAATGTTATAACCTGTATGAAAACTCCCCAAATAGCTTACTGTATCTATAGGGTTGTCAAATTCTAAAACAGGTATATCGTTAACGATAATTGTATACTCTTCTATTTTTTTATCAACTTCTGTTATTTTTTCAATCGCAACCTTAAGGCTATCTTTCTGATTTATTTGAAGAGATGTATTGTTCTCTATTAAGGTTGTATATGTAAAGTTGTGTTCCCCAATATCGTTTATTTTTGGTATCCATAAAAAGGAGAGTTTTTCAGTGTCTAAAGACATTCCTTGCGGTAAAATATTAGTTTCTATACTTTTTATCTTTTCAATATTTTTTTCTTTAATAGGTACAACCAGCGTATCTTGAATATTGACATATACCATTTGGGTTTTAGGGGTTTCTTTCTTTGTTGTTTTTGGGGTATTGCTTTGTTGTTGTTTGTCTTTTTTGGTTTCTTTATTATCAACAATGAGTTGTTTTTTGGTTTTCGACTGCCTCTCTAGTTTTTTAATGTCTAGATTATCGTTTATATTAATTAATGCAAGGTTTGTAAATGTTTTATTATAAAATAACATTATGTTTTCTTGTAAGTTATATAAATAGACGGGCTTCTGGTCTAAGTTTACGACTTCAGAAAAAAGTCTTTCTTTTTTTATCTTAAAATTATTTTCGCTGTCTAATAAAGAAATATTATCTGCTTCAATCCCAACGGTTATTCCATTTTTAAAACCTAAGATATCTTTGTTTTCCTTATTTTTAAAAATTGTTTTCTTTTCTTTTAGAGATAAAGCCTCTCCCTTTTTGGTTATAGCTATCTCATGGACACCCTTTTCGTCTTTTAAAAATCTTATTTTTTCAATTTGATCAGAGCTATATTTTTTAATATCAATATTGTTTTCGTTATAATATATTCCTCTGCTTGCATTTTCACTTTTGGTATAAATAAGCAATTCCCTTTTTTTGTCTTTATTTATATCAAAAACATCTATGTTAATTGGGCCATATGTTTCCGCTATAAAGTTTTTGGCGACATTGTCTGCTATAGAGTTGAGTTTGTTTATATTATAATCTAAAACTATTATTTTTCTTTCCGGACTGCTTACTGCTACAACGATTTCACTGTCTTTGTCTTCATCCCACATCATCAGCCTTGCCTGTTGTGGGCGAGATCCTTTTTTAAATGAAGAAATATTATAAATGCTTGGCTCTGCAACAGGCATCAGCCTGTCTGTCTTAAAAATATAAACTTCTGTTGATTTCCCCAATAAATAACCTATCACTATCAACTCTTCGATGCCATTTCCTGATATATCTCCAAGCATTATACTTGTAGGAATAAAGTCTTTTTCTGGTAAAAAAATATATTCCCATATTTTATTGTATTCTTGGTTCTCTTTTATTTCATGTAAAGCTATTGAGTCCTCAAAAATATTGTAAAACAAATATTGTTCTTTTTCTGTTGAGCTATTTTTTAACAATAGGCCTAATTCAGAGGAAGAGTTTCCGTATCCTATATTTAAATAGAATAGGAAGAAAAAAATTTTATATTTTTGGCTTTTTATAAAGAATCTCATTTTATAATGAAATTTGTTTTTAAATTTAGGGGAATTATTTTCTATTTCAAAATCAAGAAACGTTTTATTTTATTCAAGACAAACTATGATTAGCTCTATTAACCTTTTTAAGAAAGAAATTGCTATTGTTTGGAAAGACAATACAACATCAATATTTAAAGCCTCTACCTTAAGGCGTTTATGCCCGTGTGCGCTTTGTAGTGGAGAAACAGATGTTTTTGGAAACCAATATGGAGGAATAAATGTTCCTGAAAATAAAGACGTTTCCATTGTACGGTTTGAACAAATAGGATATTATGGTCTTCAATTTTATTTTTCTGATGGGCACAAAGATGGAATTTATACTTTAAATTTTTTAAAAAATTACAATGAAACATAAAAATATCATTTGGGACTGGAATGGAACAATTATCGATGATGCATGGCTATTTGTTGATATTATGAACGTGTTTTTAAGTAGAGAGGGGCTTCCGCCAATATCTCTAAATGACTATAAACAACATTTTTGTTTTCCTATTCAAAATTATTGGAGGCGCCTTGGTTTTAGTTTTAATGAAAGCTCTTTTGATAGGCTTAATGGTGACTTTATAAATCTTTATAAAAAAAAACTTTTTAAAGCCAGGCCACATTTTGGTATAAAAGCCTTTATTTTAAAACTAAATGAACTAGGCTATAAGCAGTTTGTTTTATCTGCTTCTGCAGAAAAAATCCTTAAAAAGTCTATTAACCATTACAATTTTAATGATCTTTTTGTAGGGGTTTATGGCGTGGACAACCTAAATGCTACTGGCAAAACTGAAGTTGGAAAACAACTGTGTAAAACCCATAAACTTAATATAAATGAAACTGTTTTGATCGGTGACACAGAGTATGATAAGCGTGTTGCAGATGAGTTAGGCTGTTCTGTTTTTTTACTATCGTACGGCCACTTTTGTAGTAAAAGGCTTTTAGCTTTAAATGAACCTGTTTTTAATACCTTAGAAAAACTCTTCTTGTCTTTGTAGTTTTTTTATATTATTACAAATGCTCTTATATTCTTAAAACCTGAACAGTATGCCATGACAGTAAAATAGCACAGGCTTCTTGCTTGAATGCTTTGTGTTTTCTTTATTTTAGGTGGAATCCAGCCTCCATAGCACTCCACTACTTTTGAGCCTGGTTGTTTTTGATAAATTGAAGTAATGTCATAAAAAACAACTGTTGTTTTTGATTTATTTTTAAGTGGATTTAGACCCGTTTTATTTATGTGGTTTTTAACAGGAATTATTTTTTGGGGATTTTTAGAAAACCCTAGGTCGTAAAAACGAAGCTCTATATTTTTGTGGGGAATTTTTTCTAGCCACTTTTTATCATTATTACAAACAATTAAATCTTTTTTTATTTTAAACTTTTCAATCTCCTTAAAACTGTTTAGTTCCTCTGTAAAAATATTTATTTTATTTTTCATTTCTCTTTTTAAATAACTTTGTGCCTATTCGAATAAATGTTGAGCCATTTTTTAATGCTTCTTTATAATCTCCGCTCATTCCCATTGATAGGTGTATGCATTTTGTATTAGTTGTTTTTTGTATTTGTTCTTTAATTTTTTTTATTTCTTTAAAGTCTTCTTTTATTTTTTTTTTATTTTTAGTGTTTGATGCAATACACATCAACCCAATTAATTCAACATTTAAAAGTTTCGTTGCATAACTTGATGTTTCTAGTATTTCGTCTTTATTAAATCCTGACTGTGTTTTTGAATTTGATATGTTTACCTGTAATAGTATTTTTTGTTTTTTATTTTGATCTGCGGCAGTTTTGTTTATTTTATTTAATATTTTAATTCTATCTATTGAATGAATGATATCAAAATTAGATACTATTTTTTTTATTTTGTTGCTTTGGATTTTCCCTATAAAGTGGGTTGTAAGTTTCCCTGTTTTCTTTATCTTGGGTTTTTTAAAAATAAATTCTTGGATTTTATTTTCTCCTATATCATAAACATTATTTTCTATTGCACTATTTATGGATTTGTGAGAAAAAGTTTTTGTTACAGCTATTAGTTTTACTTTTTTTGGATTGTTTGAATATTTTTGTATATTGTGGTTTATCTGTATTAAAGACTCTGTGTTTATATTAACATCGTTTAACATTTTTTTATTTTTCTTTTTTTTCTTCTAACGTCTCTCCTTTTATTTCTTCTTCATTTTCTTCTTTAATTACTTTTGTGACAGATGCAATAGAAGAGTCTTCGTCTAACCTTAAAAGCTTAACGCCTTGAGTGTTTCTGCCTATTATGTTTAGCCTGTCTATAGACTGCCTAATCATAATTCCAGAATCTGTAATAATCATTAAATCATCTTCATCTACGACTTCCATGATAGAAATAAGCTTTCCTGTTTTTTTATTGGCCTTTAATGTAAAAACTCCCTTGCCGCCTCTTTTTTGTTCCCTGTATTCCTCAAGTAAGCTTCTTTTGCCAAACCCTTTGCTTGAAACAACTAACACTTGTCCTTCCCTTTTAACAACAAGCATACCTATAACAAAATCATCAGAATATGACATTCTAATTCCTGTTACGCCTTTTGTTTTTCTGCCTGTTGATCTTATTTGAGACTCATTAAACCTTATAGATTTTCCATTGTTTGTTGCAAGAACAACGTCCTGGTCCCCTGAGCTTATTTTTGCCTGAATCAACTCGTCCCCGCTATTTACCTCAATTGCATATATACCGCCTTTTCTTGGTTTACTATACAGCATAAGTTTACTTCTTTTAATTAGTCCTTTTTTAGTACACATTATCAACTGTTGGTCTTCTGTGAATTCTTTAACTGAAACAAATGCTTTTACCTTATCTTCTGACTCACAGCCAATTAAGTTTATAATAGCCCTTCCTTGAGATGTTCTAGAGGCTTGAGGTATTTGGTGCACTTTCAACCAATAACACTTTCCTGTATCTGTAAAGAAAAGCATTGTGTTGTGTGTAGATGCAACAAAAAGGTGCTCTACAAAATCATCTTGTTTTGTGTTTGCTCCTTTCATTCCTTTTCCGCCTCTGTTTTGTGTTTTCCAGGTGGCAACAGGAAGTCTTTTTATATAACCATTATGGCTTATTGTAACAACCATGTCTTCTTCAGCAATCATATCTTCAATAGAGAGGTTTCCGCTTATTGGTATTATTTCTGTTTTCCTATTATCCCCGTACCTATTTGAAACCTCTTCCAACTCTTTTTTAATGATTGTACTTTGTTCATCATAACTATCTAAAACTTTTTTAAAATATATGATTTGAGTATTAAGCTCATTTAATTCTTCTATGAGCTTTCCTGTTTCTAGGGATGTTAGTTTTTGCAGCCTCATGTCTAAAATCGCTTTTGCTTGAATCGCGGTAAATTTAAATTTATCTACTAGTTTTTCTTTTGCCTCTTCTGGGTTTTTAGACTTTTTAATTAAGGAAATTATTTCATCTATATGTTCTAAAGCCTTTTTAAGGCCCTCTAAAATATGTGCTCTCGCCTCAGCTTCTTTTAAATCAAAAGAAGTTCTTTTTATAATTATTTCTCTTCGAAAGGATAAAAACTCTCCTAAAACCTCTTTTAAAGGCATAACTTTTGGAACCCCGTTTACTATAGCAAGCATTATAATACCGAAGGTTTCCTGTAGTTGTGTGAGTTTATATAAATTGTTTAATATTATTTCTGCTATAGCATCTCTTTTACATTCAATAACTATCCTCATTCCATCTTTGTCAGACTCATCTCTTAGATCTGAAATGCCCTCTAACTTTTTATCTCTAACAAGGTGTGCGATTTTTTCTATAAGATTTGCTTTGTTTACCTGGTATGGAATTTCACTTACAACTATAACTTCTTTTCCATTTTCTTTTTCTTCAATAGATGCACGGGCCCTCATTACCACTCTTCCTCTTCCCGTTGTATAAGCTTCTTTAACTCCATCTGTTCCCATAATAAATCCTGCTGTGGGAAAATCTGGCCCTTTAATATGGTTTTCAAATAGTTCTTCGTTGGTTGTTTCTGTATTATTTAAAAGCGCTATTAATCCTGAAACAAGTTCTTTTAGGTTATGAGGGGGGATTTTTGTTGCCATTCCAACAGCTATTCCCTCTGACCCATTCATTAAAAGATTTGGTATTTGAGTGGGCAAGACTGTTGGTTCTTCTAAACTATCATCAAAGTTTGGCTGATAAGAAACCGTTTCTTTTTCTATGTCTTTAAGCATCTCTGAAGCAATTTTAGACATTTTTGCCTCAGTATATCTCATCGCGGCAGCACCGTCACCATCAACAGAACCAAAGTTTCCTTGGCCATCAATCAGTAAATATCTTAACGACCATGGCTGTGCCATCCTTACAAGAGAATCGTATATGGATTGGTCTCCATGTGGATGATATTTACCAATAACCTCCCCTACAATTCTTGCACTTTTTTTATGTTTTCTGTTCCACTGTGCCCCTATTCCTGATGCGCCATATAAGACCCTTCTGTGTACAGGCTTTAAGCCATCCCTTACATCTGGTAAAGCCCTGCTAATTATTACAGACATTGCATATGAAAGATATGACTCTTCCATTTCATCTACAAGATCCCTTCCTAATATATTTTGATTTTTAAATTCTTCTTCCATTTTAAACGTCTATATTTGTTGCATATTTTGCATTTTTTAAAATAAACTCTCTCCTCGGCTCTACATCATCTCCCATTAAATCAGCAAAAACCCTATTTGGGTCTTTAAGTTGTTCTAGTGTAACCTTATATAGCGTTCTATTTTCCGGATTCATTGTTGTTTCCCAAAGCTGTTCCGCGTTCATTTCTCCTAATCCCTTATATCTTTGTATATCTATTTTTTTTCCTTGCCCTTTGTAGTCTTCTAAAACCTTGTCTTTTTCCTGATCCGTATAGACCCATTTTTCTGTTTTTCCTTTAACAATTTTATATAGTGGAGGAAGAGCAATATAAACATATCCACCCATAATAAGTTCTGGCATTTTTCTATATAAAAAAGTTAGCAATAGAGTCCTTATATGAGATCCGTCTACATCCGCATCTGTCATTATTATAATTTTATGATATCTTAACTTTTCAAGATTAAAGTCTCCTGCTGAAGTTTCTCCTTCTTCTCCACCGTCCCCTCCAAAGCCTGCCCCAAAAGCAGTTATGAGGGTTTGTATTTCATTATTATTTAAAAGCTTGTCTATTCTTGCTTTTTCAGAATTAATAACTTTTCCTCTTAATGGTAAAATAGCCTGATATCTTCTGTTTCTTCCTTGTTTTGCTGATCCTCCAGCAGAGTCCCCCTCAACAATGTATAATTCACTGAGCGTTGGATCTTTTTCAGAACAGTCTGCCAGTTTTCCTGGTAAAGCAGAAATGTCTAAAACACTCTTTCTTCTTACAAGCTCTCTAGCTCTTTTTGCAGCCTCTCTCGCTTTTGCTGCATTTTCTGCTTTTAAAATAATTGTTTTTGCAATATCTGGATTTCTTTCAAGAAAGTCTAATAGACCTTCCATTATAATAGAATCACAAACCCCTTTTATTTCCCCATTACCCAGCTTTGTTTTTGTTTGTCCTTCAAATTGAGG
>PBFG01000013.1 GCA_002718585.1 Fidelibacterota bacterium
CAAAATCAACTAAAAGCAAAGATTTATACAGATATTTATCTGATGCCGTAACGCCAAGACCAATTGCATTTGTTAGTTCAATTGACAAGAACGGAAACAAAAATTTAAGTCCCTTTTCTTTTTTTAATGTTTTTTCAATTGACCCACCTGTTTTAGTTTTTTCTCCTGTTAATAGAACAAAAGATAATACTAGTAAAGATACTTTAGAAAATGTCAAAGATATTAATGAATGTGTGATTTCTTTAGTAACTGAAGAGATTGCTCAGCAAGTGTCATTGGCATCATGTGAATTTGATTCCAATGTTAATGAATTTGAAAAAGCCGGACTTACCGAAGTGAAATCTGAATGTATTTCACCACCAAGAGTTATGGAATCCCCAATTAACTTTGAATGTAAAGTGACGCAAATAATATCTTTAGGAACAAATGGTGGTGCAGGAAACCTAGTAATATGTGAAGTATTAAAAATTCATATTGATAATCGTGTGTTGGAAAATGATCAAACTATTAATCCTTTCAAACTTAATATTGTTAGTAGATATGGAAAGAATTGGTACGGTAAAACTACCAAAGATTCTTTGTATGAAATAGCTAAACCAATTTCAAAAACTGGAATTGGAATTGATCAACTACCTAATTCAATCAAAGAATCAACAATTTTAACAGGAAGTGACTTAGCCATACTAGCATCTATTGAAAAAATTCCAGAAAAAAAAGATTTTGCACTAAGAGATGAACATAATACCGCAGAAAAACATATCTTAGCAAAAGCTTTTTTAGAAAAAAATGAAACTGAAAAAGCATGGCAAATATTATTATAACTAAATAAAAAAATAAATTATGTCTTTTAAATTACCAGAACTAAATTATAGCTACGATGCTCTTGAGCCACATATTGACGCTAAAACAATGGAAATTCATCATAGTAAGCATCACAATGGATACACAACAAATTTAAACAATGCTATTGAAGGAACAGAGATGCAAAATCAAAGTATTGAAGAAATTTGTAAAAGTGAAAACCTTACTGGAGCTGTTAGAAATAATGGTGGAGGGTATTATAATCATTGTTTATTTTGGGATATACTTAGTCCTAATGGAGGAGGAGAGCCAAAAGATGAAGTTGCAGAAGCAATAAATTCATCTTTCGGTAGTTTTGAAAATTTTAAAAATGAATTTGCAAAAGCTGCCGCAACCAGATTTGGATCAGGATGGGCATGGTTATGTGTTAAAAATGGAGCTTTGGATATATGTTCTACAGCAAATCAAGACAATCCTCTAATGTTAGACCAATGTGGTGGCACACCAATTCTCGCTTTAGATGTTTGGGAACATGCATATTACTTAAATTATCAAAATAGACGACCAGATTATATTAACGCATTTTTTAATGTTATTAACTGGGAAGAAGTTAACAAGAGATTTAAAGCAGCTTTATAATATTTTTATAAATTTGCCAAACTAATTAAATACACTAAAATTAAAATAATGAAAAACAAATTTAAATTTATTGGACTGACAATCTTTTTTTCAATATTAATATTAGCAAATAACAAGTATATATTTGCTCAAGAAAATGATTCAGCAGATCAACAAATAACTAATGAAGAAACAACTATTTCTAACGATGTCCCATTAGTTGAAGAAGAAGATAATGCTTCATTTCACCAAATAATTAAACAAAAGTTTATTGAAGGTGGCCCAGGGTTTATGGGTATTGTATTACTGTGTTTAATTTTAGGACTTGCTTTAGCAATTGAGAGAATAATATATCTTAATTTGTCAACCACAGACACAGATAAACTATTAAGTGATGTTGAAGGCGCCCTTCAGTCAGGAGGAGTAGATGCTGCAAAAGAAGTATGTCGAAACACAAAAGGTCCAGTTGCATCAATTTTTTATCAAGGTTTAGACAGATCATCTGAAGGAATTGATATGGTTGAAAAATCAATTGTGGCATACGGATCTGTTCAAATGGGTCGTTTAGAAAAAGGGTTATCATGGATTTCATTGTTTATTGCTCTTGCTCCTATGCTTGGGTTTATGGGTACTGTTATCGGAATGATTGGTGCATTTGATGCGATTGAAGCTGCGGGTGATATTTCACCATCTTTGGTAGCGGGTGGTATTAAAGTAGCTCTTTTGACTACAGTATTTGGTCTAATTGTTGCTATTATTTTACAAACATTCTACAATTATATATTATCGAAAGTTGATTCAATTGTTAATTCGATGGAAGACGCATCAATATCATTAATTGACATTCTAGTAAAAAATAAATAATAATCATATTCTATGGATAGTTTAATTAACATTGGGATTTACCTAACCTATATAATGATTGCCTTTGGTGCTTTAGCTGCAGTTGGTTTTGGAATAAAAAAAATGATTTCAAATAATCAAAATACCAAAAAAACTATTTACACCGTTGGTGGTCTATTACTTATATGCATCATATCATATCTTCTAGCTTCTAATCAATTATTAGCAAGCTATGAAAAATATAAAATCACTTCTGCAACATCAAAAAATGTAGGTATGGGATTAATAACTTTCTATATATTGGCAGCTTCAGCAATTGGAATTGTAATTTATACTGAAATTTCAAAAGTATTTTCTAAATAAATATGGCTAAAAGAAGAGGGTTACAAGAAATTAATGCTGGATCGATGGCTGACATAGCTTTTCTACTTCTTATTTTCTTTTTAGTTACAACAACAATGGACGTTGATTCTGGAATAGCTAGAAAATTACCTCCAATGCCTGACGAGGAAATGCAGGAAGATGATTCTCAGATTAACGCAAAAAATATTTACGTAGTACTGATTAACACAAATAACCAGCTTCTGGTTGAAGGAGAGCTCATGGATATATCTCAACTCAGAGAAGGAGCAAAAAGATTTATCAATAATAACGGTATTGACCCTAATCTTTCAGAAAACCCAGATAAAGCAATTATTTCTCTACAAAATGATCGAGGAACTGAATACAAAACATATATACAAGTTCAAAACGAATTAGCTGCTGCATATAACGAACTAAGAAATGATGCAGCATTAAATAAATTTGGTAAAAGATACATTGATTTAAACAAAACAGATAAAAAAGAAATTCGAAAAATGTATCCTCAAAAAATTTCAGAGGCAGAGCCAAAAAATATAGGAGATAACTAATGAGTAGATTTAAAAAAAATAATAAAAAAGGAATGGGAGCAATTTCAACAGCTTCATTACCAGATATTGTCTTTATGTTACTATTTTTCTTTATGGTTACGACAGTCATGCGTGAAACAACTCTCTTTGTTGAAGTAGTTACTCCAAAAGCAACTGAAATAAAAAAAATGGAAAAAAAATCCTTGGTTAGCTATATTTATATTGGCTCACCAATCAAACGACTGCAGTCATCATATGGTACATCTGCCAGAATTCAACTTAATGATGCATTTGCAAGCGTAGAAGAAATACAAGAGTTCATTGCTTCTGAAAGAGAAGCTAGGGATGAAAAAGAAATACCCTATATGACAACTTCTATAAAAGCAGATGAAACAGTTAAAATGGGTATCATTACCGATGTAAAGCAGGAGCTAAGAAAAGCCAATGCACTTAAAATCAATTACTCCACAAGAAAAGGTAGTGCAATAAATTAAATTTTGCTCTTTGNATAATTTTGGCTTTTATACAACAAATACATTAAAATACTTACTGCAAGTATAGAGAACATCACCGCNTTGTAATTAATNGGTTCAGAATTATTAATCGAATATCCNATTTTTTCTAANTCAATATTTCCAGAGGGATACAAGTATGTTAGAAAAACTGCTAGAGCATTATTAATAAAATGAGCAACTATCGGAACCCATAATGATTTTGTCCAGAAGAAGAAGTAACCTAATAAAATNCCTAAAAAAACTCTAGGTATTAAACCTTGAAAATCTAAATGAAATACACTNAAAATTATAGCTGTTATTAAAATTGNTATATGTATGCTACCAAATTTGTTTTTNAAAATTTGTTGCAAATANCCTCTAAAAAATAACTCCTCACCTANAGCTGGAATAATAGCTATAACCAACAAATTAAAGACTAAATCAAAAATGGTTGGCATTTTTAAAAATGCTTGAATTAATATTTCAGAATTNTTGTCAAATTGTAATATCCATGAAGGAAATTTAATTAACGAATTGAGNTCAAGTAAAAATGATACCAAGGGNGCAACTAATAAAACNATAGCNACTACTAAAAATATAGCATGTCTATTTGTTTTNTTCCAATNTAANTTAAAATTTGTCAAATAAGAATAAAATACAACTGGCGTAATAAACATTCCTATTGCAGTAAACAACTGTAAAAATTTCANATAATTTATTGATACTTGACTATTAAGATCTTGATATTTTATTANGTCAGGACCACCATCAACAAAAAAATATACAANAANAAGAGCAAANAAAATATGTAAAACTGCTGATAAAAATACCANCGATAAAAAAATAANAAATTTAAATGTCGATGACTTTTCATCGTAAAGTCCTTTAAATATCATTAATTGTTATTTTTGTATTATGNCAGTAAAGATAGGAAATATTAATGTTGGTAGCTTCCCTTTANTACTTGCTCCTATGGAAGATGTAAGNGANCCTCCCTTTAGAGCACTATGTAAAGAGTACGGAGCAGATGTTATGTATACAGAATTTATCTCTTCAGAAGGATTAATTCGGCACGCACAAAAAAGTACAATTAAGTTAGATATTTATGATCACGAGAGGCCTATTGGTATACAAATTTTTGGAAATAATATTGATTCAATGAAGCAAGCCACTGAAATCTGTGAAAAATCAAANCCAGAGATAATTGATATTAATTATGGTTGTCCAGTTAAAAAAGTTGCCAATAAAGGAGCTGGAGCTGGAATTTTGCAAGATATTCCTAAAATGGTGAAAATGACAAAGGAGATAGTNAAATCTACAAGCATTCCAGTTACAGTTAAAACAAGACTTGGATGGGACGATAGTACTAAATATATTGTTGAAGTTGCTGAAAGATTACAAGATGTCGGTATAAAGGCTATATCAATACATGGCAGAACAAGAAAGCAGATGTATAAAGGAGAAGCAGATTGGCAATTAATTGGAGAGGTAAAAAATAATCCAAAAATGCATATACCCGTTTTTGGCAATGGAGATGTTGACTCTCCTGAAAAAGCGATATTAATGAAAAACAGATACGGTGTTGACGGTGTAATGATTGGTAGAGCAGCAATAGGCTATCCATGGATATTTAATGAAATAAAACATTTTATGAAAACAGGACNTCACTTACCAAAACCTTCTATAAAAGAANGAGTATTAGTTTGTAAACAACANCTAAAACATTCAATAAAATGGAAAGGACTAACATTAGGAATTGCNGAAATGAAAAGACATTACAACAACTATTTTAAAGGCATACCTAATTTTAAAAAATATAAAATGACGCTAGTAACTTCTAATAATGCTGAAGAAATTGAAGAAACATTAAATATTATTTATAAAGAATTTAAATCTTATTCTTTTGAAAAAACCGCTTTACTAAAATAAACGATGGATACCATGATGATATTAATCCAATAATAAAAGTTGATATTAATACGNACAAAATATCTGAAANAGAAAAAACTAATGGATATGCATCAATAACAAAGTTGCCTGATCCCATNCTAATAAAACCAAATTTTTGTTGTAAAGCNCCNAAAACTAAACNAAATATTAGNCCTATAGTTATTCCTAAAAGAATATTTAAAATGCTATTAATGAAAAAAATTAACTGAATTTTTCTACACGAGGCCCCCATACTTTTAAANGTTTGAATATTTTTCTTTTTATCAATTATTAGCATAGTTGANGCCCCAACAATATTAAAAGAAGCTATTANCATAATAAATATCAAAATAATGAAAACAAATAATTTTTCAGTGTTTAATATTTTGTAGAGAAATTTTTGTTGCTCAAATCTATTTTCAACAATATAATCTTTTCCTGTAAGGTTTTTTAATTTCTCTTGTGTATCGAACATCTTTTTATTATCAATTAGTTTAATTTCTAAATGAGTTACTTGATATTCTTTATCTGTCAAATCTTGTACAAATTTAATAGGACTAATAATATAACTGTCATCAATTTCAGATTGAATACTAAAAACACCTGTAGGCAATAAATTAGATGTTTTGAATGCTGTTAAAGGATTTAATAAGTTGGAAGCGTTTCTATTTGGCAAAAAAACTTTAATTGTCTCAAAAATAGACCCACTAAGAATTGATAAATGATACGCAACACCACTTCCTATGATGCAAACATTGGAGTTTTCGTAATCATTTATATAGTTACCTTGAATTAATAAAGAATCAATACTTACTTGATTATTATAGTTTTTTGAAACTCCTTTAATTGTAGCAATATGTTCTTTATCTTTATATTTTAAAAGAACTTTTTCTTCCAAAACACTTGAAATATTAAATATATTATTGTCCTTTATTTTATCTTTTATTGAATCNGGATTAAATGACTTCCCTTCTACGTGTGTAATTTTTAAATGAGGATCAAAAGCATTATACATGCCAATAATTAAATTTTCAAATCCATTAAAAACTGACAAAACTATAATTAAAGCAGCTGTTCCAATAGNTATACCAAACATTGAAACTTTAGAAGCTAGATTAACAAAATTATTTTTTGACTTAAAAACTTGGTATTTTTTTGCAATAAAAAAAGAGAAAAACATAAAGCTATTTGTTTAACAATTTATTTATATTATCAAAATATTCTGCTGAATCGTCTAAGTAAAATTGTAGCTCTGGCATAACTCTTAGCTGATTTCTTAATTGATTAGACAATTTATTTCTAATAATATTTGTTTTGCTCTTAATAATATTTAAATATTCATTTGGATCTTTACAGGGAAANAATCCTAAAAAAATTTTTGCATTTTTTAGATCTCTTGAAACTCTTACCAAATTAACACTTAAAATAATTTTACTCGAAAATAATCTTATCTCATTTTGAAAAATTAGTGCTAATTCTTTTTGAATTAATCTAGAAACTTTTTTTTGTCTTGTGCTTTCCATTATTTGCAAAAATAGATAATCCTTTTATATATTTGTCAAATGCACTATTTCTTTAGAATTATAACGTATTTAAAAAAATATAAACATTTCGTTTTTTTGAATATATCGTTTAATATTTTTAGTGTAATCTTCTCTTTAGTTTCTCTAACTATGGTGATTCCTTTTTTAGGAATATTATTTGAAACACAAGAAAAAGTTTATAATCCTGAACCTATCTCATTAAAACCTGAAGCAATTAAAGAAAACTTTTATTCTCTGATAACAAATATTATTGATGAACAAGGNAAACTTGAAGCACTTTTCTTTATTTGTATGCTTGTTCTATTAACTTTTTTCTTTAGAAACTTGTTTCGATATTTAGCACTATATTTTTTAACTCCGATAAGAAATGGTGTAGTACATGATATAAGAATGGATCTTCATAAAAAGATTTTAAAACTACCTGTTTCCTATTTTTCGGAAAAACGAAAAGGAGATATTGGAGCTAGATTAACATCAGATTTAATAGAAATTGAATGGTCAATTATGAGATCATTAGAGATGATTTTTAAAGATCCTTTAACAATAGTTTTTTATTTAGGCACTCTGATTTTTATCAGTAAAGATCTTACTCTTCTCATATTAATTTTATTTCCCATAAGTGGTGTGGTTATTGGTCTTATTGGTAAATCATTAAAAAAATCTTCGGATTTAGGACAAAATAAAATGGGTTCTTTGCTTTCATTAATTTTTGAAAATATTTCAGGCTTAAGAATTATAAAAGCTTTTAATGTTGANAAATATATTAATGATAATTTTAAAAANGAGAGTTCTNNTTATAAAAAAATTATGAATTCTTTACTTAGAAAAAAAGATTTGTCTTCTCCACTAAGTGAGTTTTTAAGTACAATTGTAATGGTAGTTGTTATGTGGGTTGGTGGACAACTAGTTTTAAATTCAAATGGATATCTATCTCCTCANGAATTTATAGGATATATTGTAATATTTTCACAAATTATTCCACCAGCAAAATCATTAACTACCTCTTACTATTATATTCAAAAAGGAAGTGCTTCAGCAAAACGAATTTATGAAGTTTTAGATGTTACTGAAAATAAGAATAACAATAACAANTTAGATATTAGTAATTTTAAAGATAAAATCGAATTCAAAAAAGTTTTATTTTCTTATGATAATATCACAGTAATAAATAATATTTCTTTTACTATTAAAAAAGGAGAAATGATTGCTTTAGTTGGTAAATCAGGAAGTGGAAAATCTACTATTGCAGATATATTAGCAAGATTTTATGANGTNAATNAAGGTGAAATATTAATTGATAATGTAAATATCAATAAAACAATACTTAANAAGTTTAGAAATTTATTTGGTATTGTAACTCAAGAAGCTATTCTATTTAACGATACTGTATATAATAATATTAGACTAGGAAANCTTGATGCAACAAAGGAAGAAATTACTACTGCTGCTAAAATAGCCAATGCAGATATTTTTATAAATGAAATGGAAGACGGATATAACACATTTATTGGCGAAAAAGGAGATAAATTATCTGGAGGTGAAAAACAAAGAATAAGTATAGCAAGAGCAATTTTAAAAAANCCNCAAATTCTAATTCTAGATGAAGCAACATCATCTCTAGATACTGAATCTGAAAAATTAGTGCAAGANGCGTTAATTAAATTAATGAAATCTAGAACTTCATTAGTAATTGCACATCGACTATCAACAATTAAAAATGCAGATAAAATTATTGTTTTAGATAAAGGTAAAATTGTAGAAACTGGAACTCACGAACAGTTAATAAAAGAAGAAGGTCATTATAAAAAATTATCTANTCTACAATCCTTCACNTAATACAAGAAATTATTNTATGGATATCTTTTTTCATGTAGCTTTTTCACTTCACCATAAAGCAAAGTTTTAAACTCNTCATAAAATTCTTTTTTTAAGGCAGAAATAAAAATTGTCTTATNTTCTATTTTAGAAATCCAAGATTTTTGTAAATCTTCTAAACTGAAATTNTTTGAAGTGATTGGAGTCAANTCATCTTCATCCTTTTTTTCAAATGTATACTGATCAATTTTATTAAAAACAAGCATAGTAGGTTTATTTGAAGCACCTATGTCAACTAATGTTTTATTTACAACATTAATATGATCTTCAAAATTTTGATTAGAAATATCTACTAAGTGAATTAAAAAATCAGCCTCTACAACTTCATCTAATGTTGATTTAAAAGATTCTATTAACTGATGTGGTAATTTCCTTATAAATCCTACTGTGTCTGTAAGTAAAAAAGGNAGATTATCAATAACAACTTTTCTAACTGTTGTGTCTAAAGTTGCAAATAATTTGTCTTCGGCAAAAACTTCAGATTTAGCTAATTGATTCATTAATGTTGACTTTCCAGCATTAGTATATCCGATTAAAGCTACTCTTATTAAATGTTTTCTTGCTTTACGTCTTGTAATAGATTGTTTCTCAATTTTTTTAAGTTGTTTTTTGAGTAGCGAAATCTTATCCTTAATAATTCTTCTATCTGTTTCTATTTGTGTTTCACCTGGTCCACGCATTCCTATCCCTCCTTTTTGTCTTTCTAAATGCGTCCACATTCTTGTTAGTCTTGGAAGTAAGTATTGATACTGAGCAAGTTCAACCTGTGTTCTTGCTTGCGCTGTTTTAGCTCTATTAGCAAAAATATCGAGTATTAGATTGCTTCTGTCTAATATTTTTGATTTTTCATTAAAAATTTTCTCTATATTTCTTATTTGTGTAGGAGATAAATCATCATCAAAAATTATTATAGAAACATCATTTGATTTAGCAAAATAATATACTTCNTCTATTTTTCCTTTTCCTAAAAAAGTATTTTTNTCAGGTTTAGAAAGTTTTTGTNTAAATTTTTTTATTGGTTTGGCTCCAGCAGTTTTTGCTAANAANGCTAGCTCTTCAAGATACTCGTTTGTTTGTTCTTCNGATGACTCAAATGTTACAAGACCTACTAATACTGCCTTCTCCATTAAAAATTAACTCTTCTTTTTTCTTGCATTAATGAAACTCTTTATAAAAGTAATCATTGCAAGAATACCTGTGATAATCATAGCAATAACTCTAAAAACAGAAGCAGTTCTCCCATCTGCTATTGCTGCCTTTAANGGCATNGTAAGNCCCAACAAAGCGATTAACGTAACAAGAACTGCAATATGAGCAATTAATTTGTTTTCCTTTTTTACACCTCCATTACAAAGCACTAAAATAACACCAAGAATNAAAGGAATAAAAGCTGTTANTGATTGTTCAGGTTTTTCTGCAGTACCTTCAAAAGTAAGGTANGCCCACAATGGCATTAAAATTAACACTANACCATTTAGCAAATTTGCTTGATAAGTTTTCATATTTCTAATTTAAATAAGTTTTTTCTTATGCAAAGAAACAAATTTATTTGATTAAATTTTGGTAATTTCACGGCTTATTTGTGTTAATAATGACTAAACATTTTTTAATATTTTTATATTTATTTTTTGCAAGCAATTGCTTTTATGGTCAAGAAACTTTTCCGATAAATGGTGTTAAAAATAGTTTTGTTCCAACACATGCTTTTATTAATGCTAATTTAGTTATTAGTCCAAATAAAAGAATTTCAAATGGGACTCTAATTATTAAAGGCGGAAAAATAATACAAGCTGATAGTAATGTTATTGTTCCTGAAAATGCTATAATTCATGATCTTGCTGGAGACTTTATTTTTCCTTCTTTTATTGATCTATANNCCGATTATGGATTAAAGAAAGTGACTGAAAAAGAAAAAACATCTAGATCGCCACANTATAAAAGCAATAAAAAAGGTGCATANCACTGGAACCAAGCTATTCATCCAGAAGTTCATGCAAGCAACTTTTACACAAACAATTTAGATGATGCNNATGAATATTTAAATTCTGGATTCGGATCAGTTTTAACTCANATTAAAGACGGTATTTTTAGAGGTACCGGATGTTATGTTTTATTGTCAAATAAAAATAACATTGAAAANATGATATCTCAAAAATCTGCAAGTTTTTATTCTTTCAAGAAAGGAAGTTCAAAACAAAGGTATCCAACTTCTCTTATGGGAAGTATTGCATTAATAAAGCAAACATTATTAGATGCAGAATGGTACGAATCGTTAGATAGACAATCAAGCATAACATACAGTGAATATAACCAACAAAAAAATTTACCGCAATTTTTTAGTGTTTCCAGCGTCTTAGACTATCAAAGAGTTTACNGNATTGGAGACGAGTTTGAAATTGATTTCATCATTAAAGGAAATGGAAAAGAATACCAAAGAATNGACGAGGTAAAATCAACTGAATATCCTCTTGTAATTCCTATAAATTTTCCTAATGCATATGATGTAAGTAACCCAGAGTCAGCGGAGTGGATTACTCTTTCNCAGCTTAAAGACTGGGAGACATCTCCATTTAATCCGGCTATATTAGCTNATAATAAAATTAGTTTTTGNCTNACTTCATCAGATTTAAAAAATCGTAATGATTTTCTAAAAAATGTTCGCTTATCTGTACAAAATGGTTTAGATAAATCTGAAGCACTAGCAGCTTTGACTACAAGACCAGCCAATTTAATTAATGTCTCTAAAATTATTGGTACGCTTGAGAATGGTAAGATTGCTAATTTTTTTATTTCTTCTAANGATGTTTTTGAAAATGATGATGCCGTTATTTATGAAAATTGGGTTAATGGTGAAAAATATGAAATAAAGAAAAAAAGCAACTATCAGCTAGAAGGGTATTATACTTTTAAATCTAATGAAATNCAAAACAAACAAGTTATTATCAAAAAAAAGGGAAACGATTTCAGTATTTCTATTCCATTTTTAGATTCAGTTCCCTTACAATCAAAAGTTGATCAATATAAAATTAATTTTAGCTCTAAAAATGGTTCCTTTAGAGCAATAGGAGAAATTATTGATGATAATACAATTAATGGCCATTATCAAAATGAGAATGGATCATTTATAAATTTCACTATTAACAAAGATTCAGCAATTACAAGTAAAGATAAACAAACTGTAAACTTTACTGAAGCAAAGTCTAAACCAAGTATTTGGTCACCAAACAAAGCATTTGGTTTTGAAANAACTCCCAAAGAAAGTTCAGTTGTTTTTAAAAATGCTACAGTTTGGACAAATGATAAGCAAGGAGTTATTCTTAATACTGATGTAATTATTCATAATGGAAAAATATTAGCTATTGGCACAATGCTTAACCCCTCTGACTTTTTAAATGAAAAAAATTATATAATAATTGATGCCTCAGANATGCATTTAACATCAGGTATAATTGATGAACACTCACATATTGCTATAAGTAAAGGGGTTAATGAGTCTAGTCAATCAGTCACGGCAGAAGTTAGCATTGGTGATGTCATTAAACCTGATGATCATAATATTTACAGACAATTAGCAGGCGGAACTGTNGCAGCTCAACTTCTTCATGGATCAGCAAATCCAATTGGCGGACAATCTGCTATTGTGAAGCTTCGTTGGGGAAGTAATGCTGAAGAAATGAAAATAAATGATGCTGATGGATTTATTAAGTTTGCTNTGGGNGANAATGTAAAACAAAGTAATTGGGGTGACTTTGAAAAAATTCGATTTCCGCAAACAAGAATGGGAGTTGAACAAGTATTTTACGATGCATTTTANAGAGCNTTAGAATATGAAAAANAGTGGAAAGAATATAATTCTTTAAGTTTACGAGAAAAGAAAAACATAGCTGCACCAAGAGAAGATATTGAACTTAATGTTTTAGTTGAAATATTAAATTCTGAAAGGTTTATAACATGTCATTCATATGTTCAGTCCGAAATCAATATGCTTATGCATGTAGCTGACTCACTAGGATTTACAATTAATACGTTTACACATATTTTAGAAGGCTATAAAGTAGCAGATAAAATGAAGAGACATGGTGCAGGTGGCTCAACATTTTCTGATTGGTGGGCATATAAATATGAAGTAAATGATGCNATTCCACATAATGCAAGCCTTTTAAACGATGCTGGTGTAGTAACAGCTATTAATTCAGATGATGCAGAAATGGGAAGAAGACTTAATCATGAGGCAGCCAAAGCTGTAAAATATGGAGGGGCTAGTGAAGAAGATGCTTGGAAAATGATAACTTTAAATCCTGCAAAATTATTACACTTAGATGATCGTATGGGAAGTATTACAGTTGGNAAAGATGCAGACGTTGTCTTATGGAACGGCAACCCATTATCTGTTTATTCAAAAGTTCTTCAAACTTATGTTGATGGAAAGCTTATGTTTGATTTTGAAATANACAAACAAATGAGAGAAAGAGATTTAAAAGAACGTATGCGNATAATAAAATTAATGTCACTTGACAAAAATGAAAAACAAGCGCCAAAAAAAGTNAAAGAAAAATTATATAAGTGTTGTCAACATAATTTACACAAATTATGAAAAAAATAGTNATTATATTACTTGNTTTATTNCAACTCCAAGTTTATGGTNAAAAACCTATTTTNNTTNTTGGAGCTACAGCTCATATTGGTAATGGAGAAGTTTATGAAAACTCTATAATAAGTGTAAATAACGGAGTTTTTGAAATCGTTGGAGATGCCACTAANATTAGAATTGATCCATCAGCTTTTGATACAATATATCGTTTAAATGGAAAACATATTTANCCTGCTTTCATAGTTCCAAANACAACTCTGGGTATTACTGAAATTGGCGCTGTTAGNGCAACTCATGACTACANAGAAGTTGGAGGCTACAACCCAAATGTTAGAACTCTTATTGCATACAATACGGACTCAAAAATATTAAATACTGTNATCAGTAATGGGGTTATGATTGCTCAAGTAACTCCTAAAGGAAATGTAATTTCAGGTCAATCTTCTGTAATGTATCTAAAAGGCGATAACTGGGANGATGCACAACTNNGAGCAGATGATGGGNTACATATTAATTGGCCTTCATCNTTTTATTCTACNGGATGGTGGGCTGAACCAGGTGAAATTAAGAAAAATGATAATTATTCTAAAAAAGTTGAAGAAATGGATNGGTTTTTCAAAAAAGCTNCAGCTTATNATATCTNTTCAAATNTCATGGATTTAAAAATGGAAAGNGTGAAAGGATTATTTAATGGAACTAAAACTTTATATATTCACACTAACCACGCAAACGATATGCGAGACGCAATTAGATTTGCAAATAAATTTAAAATTAAAAATAAGGTTATCGTTGGTGCAGAAGATGCTTTAAAAATAACTGAACTATTAAAAAAGAATAATGTCTCTCTAATTTTAAAAAGAACACATCGACTACCTGCTACTCAAGATAAACCAATTGATGATCCTTTTTTACAGGCCAAAAAACTAAATGACGAAGGTATACTGTTTTGCTTGAGTTATTCTGGTGACATGGAGGCAATGGGTTCTAGAAATTTACCCTTTACTGCTGGAACAACTGTTGCTTATGGTCAAAATTATGAGGATGCTGTGAAAAGTATAACTCTTAACACAGCTAAAATACTTAAAATTGATGATGTGGTTGGATCTATCGAAAAAAACAAGGAGGCTACATTTTTTGTGTCTGATGGAGACGCTTTAGATATGAAGACAAACAACGTTATTATAGCGTTTATTAAGGGAAAGGAAATTAGTTTAATGAACCACCAAAAAGAACTATATAATAGATATAAAATAAACGATTAAACATAACCGATATTAGTTCGAACTCTCTTTAATACCTTATTTGCTATTTCTTTAGCTTTCTTGGCACCTAAGCTAAGTTCTTTATCAATTATTTCTTTATTATCCATTAAATAATTAAACCTCTCTCTTTCTTTAGAAAATTTTGAACATATTAGTTCAAATAATTCTTGCTTAGCATGACCATAACCAAAATTTCCTTGAGCATATTTACTGTAGAGTGTGAGTGCATCTTCTTCAGAAGAAAGTAATTGGTAAATTTTATAAACATTACATGTATTTGCATCTTTTTTTGATTCTAAACTTAATGAATCAGTTTGTATGCTCATTATCTGCTTTCTTAAGAGTTTATCATTTAAAAAGACATCTATTATGTTATTATAAGATTTACTCATTTTTTGTCCATCTGTTCCGGGAACAATCATAACTTTTTTATCAATTTTTGATTGAGGCAAAACAAATGAGTTAGGAAATTGATGATTAAAAGAACCTGCAATATCTCTTGTTATTTCGAGGTGCTGCAATTGATCCTTACCAACAGGAACAATTTCTGAATCATAGAGTAAAATGTCTGCGGCCATTAAAACAGGATATGTAAAAAGACCTGAATTAACAGACGATAAATTATTTGACTTATCTTTAAAGGAATGAGCATTAGTTAACATAGGGTACGGAGTAAAACAATTAAGATACCATGTTAGCTCACAAACTTGAGGAACATCAGATTGTTTGTAAAACAAATTATTTTTCGTGTCAAAACCAAAGGCTAGCCAAGCTGCTGCAGTTGCATAAGTATTTTCTTGTAAATCAATTGGATTTCTTACAGTGGTAAATGAGTGCAAATCAGCTATAAAAAATAAACTTTCATTTTTTTTATTTTTTGACAGTTCTATTGCTGGAATGATTGCTCCTAAGATATTTCCTAAGTGTGGACGACCTGTGCTTTGTATTCCAGTTAAAACTCTTGACATTTTTTATTTTTGTTTTATTGATGTAAAAATAGTAGATTTTTATCTTTGTAAGGTGAATTGGTTAAGTAATATTTTAAGTAGTTTGTGGAGATTATGGTTTTTGTTGGTATTTCTTTGCACATTTATTTTATTTATGCCAGCCCTGTTTCTATTTAGTACAATTTATGAAAACCCAAAATATGTGTCATACATTACTAGATACTGGTCAAAAACAACCTTATATTGCTCCTTGATATTTCCTAAAATAATTTGGGAAGAAAAATTAGACAATAATACCGTTTATATTTTTTGTCCCAACCACACATCAACATTAGATATCCCATTTATTTTTTCAATTATAAATATCCCTATCCAGTTTATGGGAAAAGCGGAATTAACAAGAATTCCTGTCTTTGGTTATTTTTTTAAAAAAAACTCTGTTATTGTTGATAGAAAAAATTTAAAAGATTCTTACAGCGCATTCAAAAAATCTGCTGCAAAATTAAAAAAGGGCATTAGTATGTGTATTTTTCCTGAAGGTGGTATACCAAGAGAAAATATATTTTTAAAAAAATTTAAAAACGGTGCTTTTAAATTAGCTTGTGAAGAGAATATCAAAATTATACCTATTACTATAGCTGATAACAAAGAAAAATTTCCAAAAAGTTATTTTAAAGGCAGACCAGGAATTATAAGAGTTACAATACATAAATCTATTGACCCAAAAAATTTTAATACTGAAACCATAAATAATTATGTTTATAGTATTATTTTTGAAAAATTAAAGCATTATGAAAATAACTGATAGTCTTGTAGAAAACATATCTAACCTATCTAAATTAAAATTTGATTCAATCAAAAAAGAACAAATTATAAAAGATTTGAATAAAATTGTACAATTTATAGATAAACTTTCTGAAATTGATACTAAAAATGTTGACCCATTGATTTATTTAACGCAAGAAATTAATGCTACAAGAAAAGATGTTGTTTCTAATGAACTGACACAAAATTTAGCTCTCAAAAATGGTCCAAAAAAAGATTCAGACTACTTTAAAGTTCCAAAAGTTATTAATACTGATTCGTAAGCCATTTTTTATTTTAGATTTCAATAACATAATCAATAAATTTATTTTATAAATTGATGTAATGACACACCTCTTTCATCAATATTTAAACATGAATCAACACCAAAAACAATAGTTCTATTATCATCAATATGTCCAGATGGGAAATTAAAGCAGATTGGAAAATCATATTTACTTGCATATGAATGAATTATTTCATTTGCACTTTTACCAAATGGAACTTCATTATCATTCATATTTGTCATAGAACCTACAATTAAAGCTTTAATATTAGATAGTATATTATTTCTGTCCAAATTAATCATCATCCTATCAATATGATATAAATACTCATCAATATCTTCTAAAAACAATATTTTATTTTGTGTATCTAACTCAGATTTTGAGCCTATTAAACTATAAATAATTGACAAATTACCTCCAACTATCTTGCCATTTACAATTCCTAACTTATTTAAATAATGAGACTTAAACTGAATCTTATTTTTATTATTAAACAAGACATTATAAAGGCTATCTAAAGCGGTCTTTTTATTTGAAACAAAATTTATTGGCATAGTGGCGTGCAATGTTATAAGTTCTTGTTTATTTAAATGGGAATGTATAACTGTTACATCACTGTATCCAACAAGCCATTTTGGAAATTGACTTAACTCAGAAAAATTCAGATTATCAATAATTTGAACAGTTCCGTAGCCTCCTCTTGCAAAAAAAATTGCCTTAATATCTCGTCGGTTGATCATATTTTGTAAATCTTGTGTTCTTTGTGAAACTGTTCCTGCAAATTGATTGTCTTCTTCAAACAAGTTTTCTGCTAGCTCAACCACTAATCCCCAACTTTCAAAAATAGTAATAGCAAATTTTATTTCATCCATAGAAACTTTTCGAGCAGTTGATAAAACAGCTACCTTATCACCTTTTTTAAGATTTTTAAGTGTTTTCATAGATAATATTAATTAATTTGCAATTAATATATGCTAAAATAATTTATTCTTTTTAAATGGGAAAAAAACATATTGTCACCTCTGCTCTCTTATATGCAAACGGACCAATTCATATTGGTCACATAGCCGGAGCATATTTACCTGCCGATATTTATGTGCGATTTTTAAGATTAAATAATGAAGATGTTGCATTTATTTGTGGTTCAGACGAACATGGAGCTGCAATAACTTTGCAAGCTAAAAAATTAGGACTAACTCCCAAAGAAATAATAGATAAATACCATAATCTAAATAAAAAAACTTTTGATGAGTTTGGTATAGATTTTAGTATTTATCATAGGACATCAGAAAAGATACATCATGAAACCGCTAAAGAATTTTTTACCTCATTAGAAAAAAACAATTTATTCGAAGTTAAAACCACTGAACAATATTTTGATAATTCAATAAATCAATTTTTAGCTGATAGATACATTGAAGGTGAATGTCCAAAATGTGGACATCAGCATGCCTATGGTGATCAATGCGAAAAATGTGGGTCAACTCTTAGTCCTAATGAGTTAATCAATCCAAAATCTACTATAAGTGGAAACAAACCAGTATTAAAAAAAACTAAACATTGGTTCCTACCAATGGCAAAGCACGAAAAGTGGTTAGCAAAATGGATTGGCAAAGGAGTTATAAACGATTTTAAGTCTCATGATGTAAAAACTTGGAAAACTCAAGTTTTAGGCCAATGTAAATCTTGGATTAATTCAGGTCTTAAATCTAGAGCCATAACTAGAGATCTTGACTGGGGGGTTAAAGTTCCTTTGAAAGATTCAGAAGGAAAAGTACTTTATGTTTGGTTTGACGCCCCTATTGGATATATATCAGCAACAAAAGCATGGGCTAAATTAAATAATAAAAAATGGGAGGATTATTGGAAAAGTAGTGATACTGAATTAGTACACTTTATTGGAAAAGACAATATAGTTTTTCATTGTATAATTTTTCCAATAATTTTAAAGCTAAAAAAGAATTATATCTTGCCAAAAAATGTACCTGCTAACGAGTTTTTAAATTTAGAAGGGAATAAATTATCTACTTCAAAAAACTGGGCAATATGGTTACACGAATACTTAATAGATTTTAAAGATCAGCAAGATGCGCTTAGATATGCGCTTTGTGCGTCTGCCCCAGAAAATAAAGATACTGATTTTACATGGAAAGAATTTCAAGCTAGAAATAATAATGAGTTAGTTGCTATATTAGGAAATTTTGTTAATCGAGTTGTTGTTTTGACAAATAAATACTGGCATGGTGTTGTTCCTGCAATAGATATTACAAATGAAGATGATAATCAAATTTTATCGTTACTTAAAATATCACCAACAAAAATTGCTAATTCTATAAAAATGTTTCGTTTTAGAGAAGCTCTAACAGAAATGATGAATCTTGCAAGAGCTGGAAATAAATATCTTGCAGATTGCGAGCCATGGAAAATTATTAAATCAGATGAAAAAAGAGCAAAGACAATTTTAAATATTTCATTACAAATTACCGCATCACTTTCAATTGTTTCCGAACCCTTTCTTCCTTTTACATCCAAAAAATTACAAGATATCTTAAATTTAACAAAACTTAAATGGGCTGATACATGTAAAACAATGATTAATTCAGGGCATAAAATTAACAGCGGAGGTCATTTATTTGCAAAAATAGAAGATGATAAAATTCAAAAAATGATAGATAAATTAAATGCTGATAAAAATGAAAATTAAATTATTTATAATATTATTAGTATTTTCTAGTAGTGTAATCTATTCTCAGTGTAATGGTAGATATGTGACTCAAATCTTTAACTCTGTGTCAAAAACTACTGTTAATTATTCTGATCAGATACAATACCAAGACTCATATCATGAAATGGATATATATACACCTGACGGTGACACGGCTAGCAATAGACCTTTAATTATTTATATACACGGCGGAACTTATCTAGGAGGTAGCAAAACAGAAATTGATTGTATCGATTTTTGTGAATATTTTGCAAAAAAAGGCTATGTAACAGCATCAGTTAATTACCGCCTTAGCTCAAATCAGTTGAACTTTGTTTTGTTACAAGAGGAACAATACTTAACTGTTTGGAATTCAGTTGCTGATGTAAAGGCTGCTGTTAGATACTTTAGAAAAAATTATTTTAACGGAAATAATTATAGAATAGATCAAAATACAATTTTTATTGGTGGATCTTCTGCGGGAGCAGTAACAGCAGTACATTTAGCTTATATTAACGATGTTTTAGACCTTCCGAACACAAGCTCACCAAATGGAACAAGCATTCAAACATTAGTAAATAATTCCGGAGGTTTAGAAGGAGATGTTGGTAATAATGGGTTTTCATCAAAAATAAGTGGTGTGATAAGTTTTTCGGGAGCAATAAACACCCCAAATTGGATTGAGGTTCAAGAACCACCGATTGTTAGTGTTCATGGAAATGCTGATCAAACAATTGATTTTAACTGTGCTCCTGGCCTTGGCATTCCAACTGTACTAGATCTTTGTGGAAGTAATGAAATACATAATCAAACAAATAATATTGGCTTATTAAACGACCTTCTTGTTTATGATGGTGGAGATCATGATTGGTTTCAAAGTGGAAACGCAGACTCAAGGTTTGTTCAGGCTTTGAATTTTGTTAGTTCCTTTATTTACCCTTTGTTGCCTTGTAACCATACAACTAACACTAGTAACATTAATTCATCTAATTTTGAAAAAAAAATAATTCAAATAACTAATATGTTAGGGCAAAAAAATGGGTGTTTAGGTAATATTACTTTATTTTACTATAATGATGGGACCGTTGAAAAAAAAATACTTATAAAATAATCTATCACTAAACTTGAGGTTAAATAAACTTATATCTAAACACCAAAATTGTACAAGAAAAGAAGCTGATGATTTAATTAAAAATGGATTAGTAACTGTTAATGGTAGAGTTGCGTTTAAAATGGGTATAAC
>PBFG01000014.1 GCA_002718585.1 Fidelibacterota bacterium
GCACAACCCACTTTACTTCTGCAATTTTCAAATCTCCTGTAAGCATCCACGATTCATCTTCGTAGCCCCTGGATCTAAAAACAGATTTTTTATCAGACTTGAGAGTTCTAAATCCGAATTCTTTTTTATACTGATAATCAACTTTGACTTTGTAAATCTCATCTATAAATGGAATTTTAAAACCTAATCCAGGAGGCCTAGTATCATGATATTTCCCTAATCTTAAAACCACAGCATTTTCATTTGCATCCACAGTAAAAAAAGACATTGCGAGTAGAATAACTAAAACTAATGAGAAAACTAATTTTGTAGCTTGATTAGAATTTATTTTTGGTATTTTTGGACTTACTTCTTGTGACATTAAAATATTATATAATTATTACTCTATAATTTAAACATTTTTAATGAAACCATGAATATATTTCTTCGCTATCTGGAAACTTTTTTGTTTGGAATTTGGAAAATACTACTTTGCCATCAATTTCAATTTCGAATGCACCGCTTCTGGGCTCAATAGAGTTCCCAAAAATTTCCACATTCAAATTATANGANNTTATAATATNTGATACACGATCAAATTGNGGTTTATAATTTCACTTTTCNCAANACTCTATATGGATTTTNANTTCATTCATTTAATTATNCCTAANATNTCAAGTAATACTAANAAAAAAGGNATTAAAATTACCAACCCCATAATCTTAAAAATAAAATCATTTTCATGATTNCCNGTNTTAAAAGTTAAGAATTTTAANCCAATTGNACAAAAAANAATGGATAATATTAGTAAAAAATANANAGACATTTCNAATATATTTTAATANANTTAGNATTAAAATCNCTAATTTTTTTTTGGAACATAATTCATTNTAGAGNAGTAAATATANTATAATCCAAAAGAAAGGAAATCNAATGAAGCTAAAAAAAGCTAAAGAGCAATTAATNGCGATTTCTTTNTTATTATCTGTTTTCATTTTTTTCATTTATTTAAAAATGAATCCAGAAATAAATAATGATAATCAAAANATAAGNTCAANAAACAATCAAGTTAATGAAATAGTTGAAAAAATGTATACTGATTCAGTAGAAAATANNCAACTAGNAGAAGATTCAANTAGNTCAGAACAGAAANGTGANACTGTNATCTCTTTTACNGAAAGAGAACTAAAAAGAGCAAAATCTTATATTGACAAAGANTGGANGCCAGATGATACAATTAATATGGCTGCTTGGGATTTTGTNTCTAAAAATCCNACAATAAATGAAANACNAACTCAAGAATTTGAGGAANTGATTTTATTGGAATCAAATCAAGTTGTTAATGCNAAGTAATTAAGCATTAATAATTTTATGANGGAGATATGGGCCCATACTCCTTCATGAATTTATTTTGCAAGNGCACCCATAGGATCCCAGGGATTTAATTCNACTGGTGTNTTATTAAACATCTTNTTAATTTTTTCAGGTAAATATTTNTTATCTACCACAACTTCATAATTNTATTGGTCAAACCACTTATCTGTCATCAAATAGTATCCATTACANCCNCCTTTTGTNCCCCANCTATTTTCAACTCTCCACTTNAANGANTTATTATTNTTTAAATCTACTCCAGTAAAAAGCATTGCATGTGTCATCTGNCTATCACCGTACTCTAAACGAGTAGCTTTATCCATNTCACTATCANCTCCAAATGTTAATTTATAATCATAAAGGTCNATATCCATTACTCCNACNTGNCTATGAAACATTTTCCCTACGTCACAACCAAACCAAACNGCTTCATCATTTTTTAAAGATTTGATACTAAACTTNTTCATTTCATCTANAGAAACATTTAAATATTTTATAATTTGNCCCTCCATAACATTACCTAANAACTTTATAGTATANAACTCATTCATTTTTTTATTTTTCATTGGGCAATGTATTAAACAAACTTTATCAGTNAAATTAGNACCAACATTTTTTTTGTANAAATNCAAAGGTGTTAAATTTTCAAATCTTATAAACTTATTTTTTTTGTCTCTAACTTGCCAATCAAAAATTTCAGGAGGCTTNCCAATAAACATNCAAAGCATATTGTAAATAGTTTGCATCATTTNTAATTTTCTTCTTNCTTAAATCTTTAATATCNNNACCNTCTTGACTCTCAAACCTTAAAATACTTGCAAACTTTCTAAGNTGTCTAGTTATAATTTGATTCATAGATCTAGAATTGCTTGAATGAAAACTTTCAGGCATAGCTGATTGTGGAACAATNCCGTATTTNTCCATCAAGTTTACAAACATATCCCATTGACCTCCNTCCTGAATAGGACTATCAACAAGCCACGAAATAATTCTACTATCTGACTNTTCANCTAAGGTTGCTAAAATATTTTCAAGAAAATAATTTGCTTTTTCAAGTTTATCAAAAAACATNAAATANCTNTGAGAAAATTCAAAATTNCCTAAATTATATTTTTTTGCAAGATCAATTCTCATCAAATTTAATGCTGCAAAACCCCAACACCTTCCACTAGACTTTTGATTTGTTACTTGCTTCATTTCATTTTTTATAACATCTGAATATGTATGATCAATTTTTCTAAATGTATCCCAATTCATNGCTACATCTTCTAATTTNGANCGNGTAAGTGCGTTCATTGACATCATATTTGAATCTGAAGANTTAAAATTNTCAGAGTATTTAGTNATTAGTTTTTTTGATAAATCTTTCATTTTATTTCCTTTTNTTTGTACCCCCGGGAGGACTTGAACCCCCAACACCTGGATCCGAAGTCCAGTGCTCTATCCAATTGAGCTACAGGGGTATTAAATTTTGGGTGGCTGATGGGGATCGAACCCACGGCCTAAGGAACCACAATCCTTCGCTCTAACCAACTGAGCTACAGCCACCATAATTATTGNGAAACATCTGGCCAATTTAATATTTCAACCTGATGCGTNAAAAANCTATCTTGGNTGCCATCNTCAAATTTAACNATAAAANAAGTAGGNTAATTTTGAATTTCNATNAATTCAACTTCTTTACCNGTTTCCTTNATAATCATNTTGGTCCCAATTGGAACATTATTCATTGATATATAAGTTTTCTTAGCCATATTTAATAAAATTAAAACTACTTATTTTAAGCATCTTCAANTAAAATTAGTATACATTATTTTTTAAAAAATNTCACAACTANAAATGGNAAACATAAAAAATATCCATANATGAAAAAAANTANCTCAAGTATTATCAANTAAAAAGGCCAATCTCCAATTANAAAAGGGNTNTTNACATCTGGAGGTTNACATAAAAACATATAATTAGATTCAATTNNAGTATTNATNATNCCAACAAAAATTAATAAAATATTTGTAAATAAAAATGCNTGCANAACTCCTTTTAAANTGAATTTCATACCATATGCAAAAATTAACCANAGTACATTCAANATTATTAATGAATGTTGNAAATGNAATGATAACATATCNCCAAAAGTGAATATTCCTGTTAAATCAACAGTAACTATTCCCTGAAAAGCACCACTGAATCCAAGAAAATAAGCNCAATTAAAAAAGAATTGTTTATTTTTATAATTATAAATCTGAGCNAGCATTCCTAANACTGAAAACCAATATGCAAAATGACAAAGATGAAGTGGNAAATCAGTTTGTATTTTAACAATATAAAGNTCACTNAANAAAAATCTGTTATAGTAATCAAAAANCTCTTGNNAAAAACTCAATAAAACTAATATTAATGTTATCTTATATTTAAGNGATTCACCTNNTTGANAACCNAAAACGCTTATNAAAATCCAAGCAAANACCATAACATATGTTATATTCCAATGAGCATTATATAATTGNGGNTCACTTAACTGTGAANTAAAATCAAGCATAATTATATTTTATTTTTAATTTATAATTAATTGNACAAGAATAATAATATCTAAGATATTAATTGTACTATCAAAATTCAAATCGTAATCTAAGNTATTANTTAATTCATTTGCCAAAATAAAATTGAGNAAATCTATTATATCTANGACGTTGATTGAAAAATCNTCATTTATATCNCCAAAATAATTTGNAATAANNATATTCTCTANNTGAGGANAACTATCTAAACCNTAAGAATTTTGGACTGTTAACGANACTTGATACTCACCNNAATCTTGNTAAGNATGAATTGGNGANTGNTCTGATGAAAAATTACCATCTCCAAANCTCCANTTCCANCTGATNATCTCATCACTATTNACAATAAAAGATAAGTCATTNAATTCTACTAAAAGTTCATTTATATTAAAATCAAANAATGCTTCAGGNGNTAAAANATNATCAGGTATTATATTTAATAATGCTGCTTGATTATCTATAAAATTATATCCNCCTCCATTAAGGTTNTCAAAATANAAATATCCATTAGATGAACCTCCCCAGCCCCAATTACAATGGTAAAAANNATCTTCGTANCCATCTATATTCCAAGCATGACCAGAATCATCAGAATANCCNCTATAAATTANTGGCCATCCCCTATNTAATTGATNTTTAATTAATAANTCCCAATCATCNTCAGAATAATTAATNTTGACCTCACAAGTNATATCATCATTATATCTAAAATGATTATCCAATGCATGTTGAGCAGATGGTCCTTCCCAGCATACNGANGCACCTGATGCCCANTGTGAATAANTCATTTGAACAGCNACCCCTGAATGNTANAGTAATAATTGNGAGTCTTCNGTTGCATAATNATCANACATATTTTGAAAATNATAACTATAATCNTCAAAATTAACTCCAATAACNCCATGATTTTGATCATAATATTGNCTATAACCATAACCTTGAGNAGGNTGGTTCCANTAATTCATTACCTGNCCCATTGCNACAGCAACACANCCTACCAATGAATTATTAGGNCAGTAATCGTTCCATTCTNCACCTTGATTCCAATTTGCAGAAATTAAAGGNGCAATAGANCTNTTTGANATGGAATTNTTAAANNNTCCATNTAAATANTGNTTNTATAANTTTAAATTTTCTNGATCTGGAGGNATATCATTTNNAATTAAATATTCNATACCACGNATGTAACTTTTAATAATNAAATCTAATTGAATAGGTAAATTATTTAANTCNATATTATTTGNAAAACTATANCCAAGAATNGGTCTAGANTTCTTACTNNCAGATAAAACAACAAAACCTTTNGGATTTAANTTTACAATATANATNATTGTTGAATCNTTATNATCNTCAAAANTTTGAATATTACNTACAGATAAATTGNTTTTATTTTTTTCTAATAAAAAATTAATCAATACATCATTAATATTTTCTAAAGANAGTTGAGATGCGAANGAAAATTTTAAAAATAATATTGTNAATAAAAANTTTNTCATTTGATNATTAATATATNTTTATAANTTAATCAATGATAGAATTAATAATTNAAATTATATCTNGGATATTTAATAATCCATCATTATTNTAATCNGCATTAGACTGATATTCAAAATTTAAAATTAAATTAACCAATATAATCGCATCTATCACATTTACAATTGAATCGCTGTTCAAATCACCCAAAATTTCATTAAATTTAAAGTTTATTTCTTGGTATTGACTAATATCACTTAATGGTGTAATCTTTACATTATAATCAGAATTAGTATCAACTTCTAACTGACTTAAATTCATATTTATATACCCTGTAGATTGGCTATCTACAGCGAGACTATCACTAAAAATGATTTGATTTTCTGAATCTAATAATTGATAATTATATGATTGAATTGATGTTCCGATATTATGTACTTGACCTGTTATAATTCCATGATTTTCAAGAAAATAATTATCATAATAACTACCTCTCAATGCATCTAACTCAAAAGAGAATGCAAGAGGATATAAGCTATTTATTCTTTCCACTCTATAAGATGCTTGTGATAGATTATTGTTTTCTAAAACTAAATGCCAAACTATTTCATCTAAATTATTGACCTCTATTATATTACCTGTTCTACCAACATTTATTAATGTATTACCATTAACTAAACGATTACACTCACCTCTGGAACCTGAAAATAAATTATTGGGTAATATATACTCCCAAACCAAATGCAAGGAATCAGCCACTTCATCGTACGCAAATTCAATACATCTAGATATTTCAGGTTGTAAAAAAGTATGATTATCAAAAAAGAGAACATTACCATTAGATAGTTCCTTAACAGAATGCTGTTGCGAAAACTCAATACTATTATTAAAATAAATTTGATTCATAAAATCTTCTTCACCAATGTGCCAATCTAAATTTTTAGATTCGTAATCTATCTTTAATATTCTTGATAAATTTCTAACGGATATATACACTTTCCCATTATTATAAAAAATAGAATTCGAATGCGTCCAATCCATTGTATCATCTTCAGAATAATTTATTGATAGTCTATCTAGGTAAAGAGGATTAAAATCATTTAAATCAATATAATCAAATGAATTCCACTCCCAAATTAATTCTCCATAATTATTGATTTGAATAAATCTATCTCCTAACCAATTAATATCTTCAGGCAAATTATCTGGGCAAGGTTCGGGGCATGGATGTGATTCAATTAAACCATCCAATAAAAAATAACTATTCTCATGTTTCTTAAAATCATGGTGTACGCCAAATTCACTTGGAGTTTGAAATAAAATTTCACCATCAATATTAATTTCATAACCATTACCAGCTCCGAAACCTATGAAATTACCTGATTTTAAAAATTGAGTTGTTAAAATTTTGGGTGGATTAAAATTATTTTTATCAACAAACCAAATTGGATTTCCAAATTCATCTAAAATCACAGAAAATCCTAGTCCATCAAAATCTAATAAATTAAGACCCTGATGATATCCATCATCTAAATACACAAGATTTACATTATCTGGGTAATAATCAGGCAATTCTCTGATAGAAAAAAAATTATTATTAAAACAATCTATAACTAAATTATTTTGATTATATCCACAAACACTCCAATTATACTGTCCACCCCAATTTAAAAAATCAGTTAAAATATATGAATTTTTATTTACGTCAAACTGGATGAATGAACTTGAATCATCAATATTTAATTCATAATGACTAGCTTGCGGCATTTGCGGCCAGCTTAATCTAGCATGAATATAATTCAAATTAGCATTTTGAATAGGCGTAAACTCGTTTGAAAAAACAAATGTAAGACAAATATAAAGTAATTTTTTTTTTATTTTAATTAACATTTTCTAAATATATGAAGTGCATAGAACTAAGTTGTGATAAAATAATGTAATGAAATGTAAGTATTTAAGGAGCAATAAATTGTATTTTATCATTTTTATATTCAAACCTTATGTGGCCATCGTGATGAAGTTCTAAAATATCAATTTTTCTTACATCTAATTCAATTAAACAAAAATTTTTATATCCAATTTCGCTATCTTCTTTTTTTGGATTTATTTTTAAATATTCAATCGGGATATTAGGATTCCAAGATTCTAATTTATAACTAGGATCAAAATCTCCCATATAACATTTTCTGCTTTGAAGTCTTGTACTCACCCATTTTTCATATGATTTAGAATTGTTATTATTTATTGTTGCGAAACAAGAAAATCTTAACTGTACTTTTCTAATTTTATCATAAAACAATGCTGAACAATTAGAGTTATTACCTAAATGGTTAATCTTAGGGCTTCTTTTGTCAGTATTGAATTGCAACCTAAAAGGTGATTTTTCAAAACCTCTTAAAACTACTGTTCTTGATTCTGGTACATTTTGATTTATTGTTGAAAGATTAAAAAGATGAAAAGAATTTTTTGAATTTTTGACTGCATCTTCTAAAAAATTAATTTCTCTGTTCAGTATAGATTCAGCATCAACTATAGAAATATTCTTCATTTTGAAGTAAAATATTTTACTTTGACATATAAAGCAGTACAAAAAATAAGTTCAAAAGCAATAAATACAAAAAGATTTAAAGCTACATTATCAGTGAAACCATAACTATGCAAACCAACACTTAATAAATTAACACCAAACCAAGCCAATACTACGATAATGTTTACAAGAGATGCATAAAAAGCAAAATCTAATGGTTTGGCTAAACCTGTTATTCTTAAGTGGAGTACAAGTAAATGCCACATAACAATTAATAAAGCTCCGTTCTCTTTTGGATCCCAACCCCAAAACCTTCCCCATGATTGATCCGCCCAAATGCCTCCCAGGATTGTTCCAAATAAAGTAAAAAATAGAGCAATTAAAGTAAGTCCATATATGTTGTCATAAATACTTTTTAATTGTTTATCTTTTTTACCAAACCAAAATGCTCGAAATAAGTAAACATGACCCATTAATCCTGAAACCAGTGATACACCGTATCCAAAAGTAATAGTTGTAACATGAATAGATAACCAAAAATTTGAGTTTAAAACAGCTACAAGCATTCCTAAAGTATCTCCATCTGCAGCATACTTTAATCCAACAAAATGAAGAATTGCACCACCTACAATTGCAACAAAAAGACCAAAAGAATCCTTTTTAACTAATTCATATATCAGTGCAATTAAAACTAAAACAAATCCAACAAATATAATTGATTCATAAAGAGTAGAAACAGGAGGTCTTTGCATAATTATCATTCTATATATGATACCAACAACATGCAAAATAAAGCCAAAAAGTATAGATACAATTGATATTTTTCTAAAAATACTTTTTTTGTACATCCAACTAATCCCAAGAAAAATAAAAGCTAGAATATATAAAATCAAACTTTTGGAGAAAAAATTTATTTTGTTATTGTATATTTCTCGATTAAGATTAGAATAATTTATTTCCTCATCAAATGTTTTTAGAATATTATAATAATTTGATATTTGATTATCATTATATTCCATTTGGGTATATTGATTAATAAATTGTTCTAATTGAAAAATTAACTGAGCTTGTTTTGCAGTGACTGAATTTATATCCATTACTTGCCAAGGTGATAACCACTCACTTCCAGAACTATCTGCAGGTACAACCTTTAAAGAAGTAGCATAATCATACTGACTCAAATTTTGTAGCTCCATTGCAATTTTATTTAATTCTTTTTGTTTATCATTCCAATTTTCTGGGCTAATTTCTAATAATTCTGCCATGAGTGGACTGAAAAGAGATATATTATTTACAAAGAATGAATAGCTAACTTTAGTAGGGCCTTTAAGATTAAGTGATTTTATTACATCGACATTTCTAATTTCAATTTCAGGTGTAATACATTTGAAACTATGTGCAAGCTGATCAAATAAAACTACTTTATTATATAAATCAACAATTTGTTTTTCTACATTCGTGTATTCTGACTGAGGCTTAGATTTTAAACCATCAAGTAAAATTTGATTTTCTCTAAAACCTTCAATAACTTCAAAAAAACTATATCTATGCGATTCTCTACCATCTAAACCTAAACTTATTTCAACTTCAGGAGAGTTACTCCAATTACTTATAAAAAAAATGTTTTGATTCAGTCCTTCATTTGGATTCATCAAAAGATTGATTAGCCAATCGATAGCTTCAATTTTTTCACCATTATAACTATGCTTTTTTGAAATATAATCTTTACCATGAAATAATATCAGCTGATTTCTTGCAAATGATTCAAGTGGTTTTATTCTGCCGGATTCTAAAACTGGGATTAATGACACATCACTTTTAATTTGCAAATCACTTGATATAAGCAATGAACTGTAAATAAGAAAAAATATTATATTTTTAAATAAATTTTTCATAACTCTAAAATTTAAATCTCCTTGAAACCATAACTAGTAGATGAAAAAGAATTCCAAAACTCATCACAATTGTTGATATGTATGGGAATAACCTACCATAATTTTTCACAGTTGCTAAAACAGTAGTTTGTATATTATTTTCTTCAATGAAAGATGCTTGAAAAAAAGTGTAATCATAGTGTCTTAGAGGAGCATTCATTTCAATTAACGTTTTTCTTGGTACTCCTTTTTCAATTAAATTTACTTCAGAACTATAACTTTTTGCTACATCAGTACCTGGATGCATTATCTTATCAAAATCAACTAACTCAATCTCAAATGGCAAATACGTTCTATAGGGCCTAATTTGGAATTCGAACTCATAATTCTCAGCTTTAACAGTTTGAGGTATTGGTTGACCCATAAACAGAATATATACACCGTCTACATGAGGATCTCCAGATTCTATAATTTCATAAATAATTCCTGCTCTATTTTTTTCATAATCTTTCTCTGGCGGGATTTCTTGAAGATAAAAATTTCTTGCCATACCTTTATAAAAGTTATTTTGAATAATGGTACTTTGTTTTTGAATTGGATTACAATTTGGATAGAAATCTAAAATTTCAATTTTAAAAGGAATTTGAGAATACTCTAAAAACGAATTTTTATATAATGACTTCTCATCAAAAATAATATAATTATCATGTTCATTACTTGATTTATCAATTATGGCAAGCTCTTTGACATAATAATTTTCAAAAAAATTAGATTTCTTACCTTCATCAATAATCATAGTACCTTCTGTACTAAACACAGATGTTAAACCTGAACCTAAGAGTAAAAGCATAATTCCAATATGTGTTATAGTTACCCCAAGTTTTGAAAGAGTAAAAATTTTAGGCCTAAAGAAAAAACCTGATAAATTTACAAACATTACAAGCATTGTTAATTTTGCACTTGGTGTTGGTAGTGGTCCGAACCATTTAATCCAACTAGAAAAATAATCTATTTGAACTAAATATAAACCATAGTCTTTTTGAGCTATTGTACCAAAAAAAACTAATACCATAAGCCAAATGATTAGATATACAAATATCTTTGGACTACCAATTTTGTAAATCATTAAATTTCTAAATTCGACAAAACTCATAATTTTGTACCTCTAAAAGATGAACAAAATTCATAAAAAACTTTTTCTAAAGAATTAACGATATCTATTGTAGCTTTCAATTTTACAAATATTGTACTACCTTCAATAGGTAAAATTGAACAAAGGAATGCCTCATTCTTATTATTACTTACAATTTTATATATGAAAAAATCACCAATTTTTGAAGACCCTATTAACGCATTACTCTGTATATCTTTTAAAGCCATTGGTTCTAAGCCAAGTTGCCTTCTCCATCTATTAACATTTGCAACAATACCTCCTGCATCTCCTGCAAATTTTGTTATGGATAAATTAGCGTAGTTATCATTAAATGGGATTTCATAATTTGCTAAACTAAAAGAGTCTTTGTCTTTTTCTAGCCAATCATTAGGTTTATCCCAAAATATATCTTCCGTAAGTACTGGTTTTACTTCGTCTAAAAGTGTATTATCTAAATTTTCCTTTGGCAATTTATACGTTCTTGGTTTACTTTCGCTTTTGCAAGAAAAAATTAAAAGTAGAGATATAAATAATATATGATGTGTAGTTTTCATTTTCTATTAATCAATTAAATTCTTCTTCATAAAATTTTTTGAAAATTCAAACGATTTTCTGCGAGACTCTTTATGTCCTCCAAATAAAGGATTTCTTCCAGTACACATAGCAAAACCAATTTTTTGTAAAAATGGATTTGTCATTGGGATGTTTAAAAAATTCATCAAAACAGCACCATCATTTCTTAACTTAAATCTACAATCAGTAAACTTATATCCATTTTCTGCAACCTTTAGTTCAGTTTTTCGATCAAATGAATGATGAGCATTTTTATAAACATCTATATCAATATTAATTTTATTATCTTTCATTAAATTAACTAAATCATAACAAGCTTGGGCTGGAACCCACTCATCTAACTCACCAATTAAAATATGCATTGGTGAATCTGTAAATTCAACAATTTCAGGCTCTGCAAAACATGGGGGATAATATGACAGATGAGCTGAAAATTTAAATTTAGAATTGATAGCATCCATTACAGGTTTCCAGCCAGAAAATAATGCAACACCACCTCCTAGACTCCACCCAGTTATCGCTACATTATCAATATCAATCTTTGGATGTTCACTTAGTTTCTCTAAAGCTCTATAACTATCTAAAATAATCATTGGTGTAGTTACAGTATTTTGAGTTCCAACAGTTGAAGTTTCATTTCTACTTTCAAAACTCTGTAGTTGGAATGTTGCTATTCCCATTTCTCTATACATTTTTAGGTATTCAAGGTGATGTTCTCCCCAACCTACACTTCCAGCAACACCTATTACAAGTGGAAATTTATTTTTATCATCTGATTCGGGAATCTGCAAAATCCCCATAACTTTTTGAGTATCAAGTTTTTCAACATCAATTATTATATCTTTAAGTGAAAAAGGATTTGAACTTTCAAATACAATAACTTCGTTTGGATAAGAAAAGCTAACTAAAAAAAAGAAAATTATATTTTTTAAATATTTCATATTAAGATTTCTCATTATAATTAAAAATTAAATTAATTCTTTTGCTCAACACAAAATTTATTAAATGTATCAAGAACATGATCAATATGATGATGTTTGATTTTTGTAGATAAAAATAATGCTTCATAGGCAGATGGAGGAAAATAAATTAAATTATCAAGAAAATATCTATGTAGCATATTATAATTATCAATACAAGTTTTAGTTATATCTTTATAACTATTAACTGTATTGTCTGTACAAAATATTCCAATCATTGAACAAAATTCATTAACTATCAGTGGATATGAATGTATTTCCGAAATATTTTTTAATCCATCGCTTAAATATTTAGAAATCTCATTAAGATAGCTATAAACTTTATCATTTTTGAGTTGTTTTAAAGTAGCAATCCCAGCTGACATTGAAACAGGATTTCCGGATAGTGTACCTGCTTGATATACTGGCCCCTCTGGAGCAATAAAAGACATAATCTCTTTCCTACCTCCATATGCACCCACTGGCAACCCGCCTCCAATTACTTTACCTAATGTTGTTAAATCTGGCTTAACTGATAAAAGTTCTTGAGCGCCACCGTGTTTTACTCTAAAACCTGTCATAACCTCATCAAATATTAGTAAGGAATTATTTTTAGTACATAATTCCCTTAGTCCATTTATAAAATCATTTTTTGGTTTAATGACACTCATATTTCCTGTTATTGGTTCAACTATTACAGCAGCAATTTTATTTTCATATTTTTTAAAAGCATTTTCAACTTGTTTAATATTATTAAAATCTAAGGTTATCGTTGAATCAACAACAGATTGAGGAACACCAGGGCTAGAGGGCTGATCAAAAGTAGCTAAACCTGACCCTGCATTGGATAAAAATAAGTCTGCATGGCCATGATAACATCCTTCAAATTTGATTATTAAATCTTTTCCAGTAAATCCTCTAGCAAGCCTAACTGCACTCATAGTTGCTTCTGTACCTGAATTAACAAATCTTATCTTATCTATAGATTCTACAGCTTCTATAATTAATTCTGCGAGTATATTTTCTCTTCTGGTTGGTGTACCAAATGATGTACCAAACTCAATAACTTCTTTTATACTATCCTTAACAATTTTATTATTGTGTCCTAGAATCAAAGGGCCCCAAGAACATGTAAAATCAAGAAATCTATTATCATCTTCATCAAATATAAAAGGGCCATCTCCTTTAGCTATAAAATGAGGTATTCCTCCAACCGCTTTAAAAGATCTAACAGGACTATTAACACCACCAGGCATTAATTTTTTCGCATCACTAAATAATTTTTTTGATTTTATATTTTTAATTTTCATTTAGTTTAGTTTTTGCAAAATCTTTTGCAAAATAAGTAATTATTATATCGGCTCCAGCTCTTTTAATTGAAAATAAAATTTCATTCATAATTTTATCTTCATTAATCCAACCCATTTTTGCTGCAGCTTTTACCATTGAATATTCACCACTAACGTTATATGCAGCAATCGGAACATTAACAATTTTTTTAATATTTTTTATTATATCCAAGTATACCATAGCTGGTTTAACCATAACAATATCTGCACCTTCACTTATATCTAACTGTACTTCTTTAATAGTTTCTCTTGAATTTTTGAAATCCATTTGATATTTTTTTCTATTACCATATTTAGGCATAGATTCAGCAGCATCTCTAAATGGGCTATAAAATGAAGAAGCAAATTTGACAGAATAGCTTAATATTGGTAAACTGCTAAAACCATTGGTATCTAGAGCTTTTCTTATATATTTAACAGAACCATCAACCATACCTGAAGGAGCAACCATATCTGCTCCTGCCTTAGCATGCGATACGACCTGTTTTTGTAAATATTCAATAGTTGTATCATTATCCAAGGAATTATTTTTTGTTATCCCACAATGACCATGACTAGTAAATTCACAAAAACATACATCTGTAATTAAGAATACATCTGGAAATCTTTTCTTTATATCTCTCAAAGCTGTTTGTATAACACCATCATCTGCAAAAGAATCTGATCCATAATCATCTTTTTCTTTTGGTATTCCAAACAAAATAAATTTGTTAATTTTTAGCTTTAATAACTCTTCAATTTCATTTAGTACTGTATCTTTAGAAAACTGATAAATTCCAGGCATTGAATCAATCTCAATTTTAATTTTCTTACCGGATTTTATAAATAAAGGGTATACTAAATCATCTAAATCTAGTTTTGTCTCTGATACAAGAGATCTTAAAATTTTAGAATTTCTTAATCTTCTTGGTCTTACTTTTAAATCTATATTATTTTTCATATATTTTTTGCAATTTCTAATGAATTTAATATATTATTTTCAAGAGAAATTCCGTTTATAAAATTACCATTAAATAACAAACCTGGGCAATCAGTTTCTATTGATCTCATTAAATCTATTTTCTTAGAATAGTCCAAATCGTATTGTGGTATTGAATGAGGCCAAAATCTAGTTGTTATAAATTCAGGCTCAACATTGAAACCATATATTACCTTTAAATCATCTAAAATTAGTTTCTCAATCTTTTTATCATCCAATTTAGCTAAAGAAGGTTGTCTAGAACCACCAACGAAAACTGTGATGAGAGTTTCATCTTTAGGCGCACTATCATTAAACATTGATGATAAATATAAAACTCCTAATATATTCATTTTTTCTATTTCTGGAATCAAAATTCCATAGCCGTTAAATTTTTCTTTATTACCGTTATCTTTAAATGATAAAGTAACCATTTTTATTGGAGGATAGTAAACTTCAGATAAGCCTTTAATTTTATTTGTAAGTTCCATGTCAAATTGGATATCCTTTATTTTATGAAATGGTACAGTCAAAACTACTTTATCAAATTGCATATTTGTAATTTTTTGATCTGATAAGTATTCAATATTGAATTTATTTTTTTCAAAACCTATTTTAATTACTCTTGAGTTCAAAATTATATTTTCTTTAAGTTCAATCGATAATGATGAAATTAAGTCATAAAGACCATTATCAAATGACAAAATTGTTCTCTTAATTTTATATTTATTTTTATTTTTTTTAAAAAAACCCTTAAATATACTTCCATATTTTTCTTCTAGATTAAACAATAAAGGGAAAACATGCTTTATACTTAAATTTTTAGGATTACCTGAATAGGTTCCTGCAATAAATGGATTTATTGCATATTCAACAAATTCTTTATTGAATCTTCTATTGAAAAAATCATAAACTGATTCTACTTTTTTTACAGGTTTTGATTTATTAAAAAATTCAAATAATATTTTTATCTTAGTTTTAAAAGAAAACAATTTTGTTTTTAAAAATGATAAAAAAGAATCTGGTACTCTGATAATTGTTTTATTCTTTAAAACAAACCGATTTTTTGCTAATGGATTTGGATATTTAATTTTTAAATTTAATTCATTAAACATATCCATTACTCTCGAATCTGAAACTGATAAAGTATTTGGTCCAGTTTCAAATTTATATTTCGAGCTTAATTTGGTTTCTATTACACCTCCTGAAATTTTATTTGATTCGATTACTGTGATTTTATCATTACCAAATTTTTTTAGAAAAAAGGCGGTAGATAAACCCGAAATTCCGGAGCCAATAATAGCAATATTTTTAGACATTTCTATTTACCAAATTTATTATTGTGTCTACCCATTCATCAGAATCATTTAAGCTTGGTACCATTTTCAACTCTTTTCCACCAGCTTTTATAAAGTCCTCTTTATAACTTTCATCAATCTCTATACAGGTTTCTAAACAGTCGCTAACAAATGCAGGTGATAAAACTAACAATTTGTATTTTTTTAATTCAATCATATCTTCCAAAACATCATCAGTAAATGGCTTAAGCCACTTGTTATCAAGTCTAGACTGGAATGTAACTGTATAATTTTTTCTAGAAAGTTTTAATTTTTTAGCAATTAAGTTTGTTGTTTCATAGCACATTGCTTTGTAACAAAATTTATTTTCTTCTGTAACTCCGTTTTCACAAGAATGGTCTTTACATAATGATTTATCTGTATATGTTTTATCAACATGTCTTTCAGGAAGACCATGATAAGAAAATAATACGTGGTCATACTTATAATAATCTATTTTTTTTACATTAGAAACAAAACAGTTGATGAAGTTTTCATCATCATAAAAATGATTTATTACAGTAACTTTAGGAAAATTCCACCATTTAGCAATAACATCATAACACTTGGCAATTGTAGATCCAGTTGATGCAGCAGCATATTGAGGATATAGTGGTAAGATAACTAATTCATCATGGTTGTTTTCATAAATTTTCTTAAGTACACTATGGATAGATGGATTCTGATATCTCATTGCATAATAACATGTATAGTCATTTCCAATTTTTGAATTAATTTTTTTTGTTAAACTTTCAGTATACTTAAAGATTGGAGAATAGCCAAATTTTCTCCACATTTTTTTATATTCTTTAGTTGAGTTTCTCACTCTAAATGGAATTATGATTAAATTGACAAGAAAAAGCCTTAGTAAATATGGTATGTCAATAACTCGTCCATCCATTAAAAACTCTTTTAAAAATTTCCAAACAGATGAAATTGAAGCATCATTAGGAGAACCTAGATTTATGATTAAAACTGCTTTTTTCATATTTATTTTAGCCAATCGATAGGTTTTAAAAATTTATATAACTTAGATTCTTCAGAATTAATTTCTGGACTCCAATTATAAATCCATTCTGATGTTGGTGGTAAAGACATGAGAATTGATTCTATTCTTCCATTAGTCTCTAATCCAAATAAAGTACCTCTATCGTAAACTAGATTAAACTCAACATATCTACCACGTCTGTATGTTTGGAATTTTTTTTCTTTATTCGAAAATTTTATACTATTATTTTTATTAAAAAAAGTTAAAAATATTTGAGAAAAATTTCTTCCAATATCTTCTACGAAATTTAGATTTTCAGTCGATTCTCCATCTAAGTTATCAAAAAATAAACCACCTACTCCCCTAGTTTCTTTTCTGTGTTTTATATAAAAATAATCATCACATTGTTTTTTAAAATTAAAGTAAAAACTATCATCATATTTATCACAAATTGTTTTTAACTTTTTGTGATAATCAATAATGTCTTTTTTTGAAATATAATAAGGGGTTAAATCTATGCCACCTCCAAACCATCTTTTATTATTTCTTTCAAGATACCTAATATTCATGTGTATCGATGGAACAAAAGGATTTTTTGGATGAATGACTACTGATACACCAGTTGCGAAAAAAGCCTTACCAGATCCTTTTATTTTATTTGATATTTTTTCAGATAAGTTCCCAGATAACGATGAAAAATTAACACCGGCTTTTTCTATATCACCATTTGAAAATATTCTTGTTCTACCTCCGCCTTTACCACTACCGTAATTCCATTTATCTTCTAAATAGTTTTGACCTGTAGCAGATTTAATTTTATCTGAAATATTATCTTGGATATCTTTAAATAGTATTGAAATCTTTTCTCTATTCATAGTTTTTAGAACTCATTTCTCTAACCTGTTGAATTAAATATTCTACAGATTCTGGCCTTACATTTGGTGTAATTCCATGCCCTAGATTAAAAATGTGGCCACTGCCCTTACCAAATGATTGTAAAACTTTTTCTGTTTGTGATTTAATTACGTTATTAGGACATAACAAAATAGCTGGATCTAAATTACCTTGAAGCGCTACCATTCCTTCAGTTGCAGATTTAACTTTACTTAATTCAACAGACCAATCAATACCTAATACTTTTGAATTCGTTTGCATAATTAAATCAGGAGAATCACACAAACCTTTAGCATAATAAATACTTGGAATATTTTGTGAGTTAATAAAATTTATGATTTCTTTAATATATGGTAAAGAATATTTTATAAAATTTTTCTTCGAAATGTACACACCATTTGAATCAAATATTTGTACTGCATCTACTCCTGAATTAATTTGTTCTCTAATATAAGATATAGTCGCATCTGTTATTTTTCTCATTAATAAATCAAAACTTTCATAATCATTATACATTAAAGATCTTATTTTCATGTAATCTTTACTTGGCTTACCTTCAACCATATAACAAGCAGTTGTCCAAGGTGTACCTGCAAATCCAATCAAAGATTTGGTTTTATCAAGACTGTTTCTAATTATTTTAATGCCACTATATATATTTTTAAAATAAGAATGATTAAAATTTAATTTTTCAATATCTCCAGAACTAGAAATTGAAGTTTTAAAAACTGGACCTACTTTAGATACTAGTTCGAATTTCATGCCAAGCGATTCTGGAATAACTAAAATATCAGAGAACATAATAGATGCGTCTAAATCAAATCGATTCATAGGTAATAATGTTACCTCAGCCATTAAATCAGGGGTATGCATCATTTCATGAAATGAATTTTTTGATCTGATATTTCTATATTCGGGTAAATATCTTCCAGCTTGCCTCATAATCCATATGGGTGTTCTTTTAACAGGTTTCATAAAACAAGCCTCAATAAAAATTTGATTATCTTTATGCATTTATTTTTTCCGTTATAAGTTTTATTAATGTATCAAGTTTAGAATCTTCAGGGAAAATAATTGAATTTTCTTTAACATATTTCTTAATCTGATTTGCTGTAGTTAATCCCATACATGCATAATTCAAATTTTTCTCATTTCGATTGTTTTCAAACCAAATATCAGCTCCAGAGGGGCTTCCAAAGACTATAGTAGAATCTGATATATTTAGATAATCTTCATACCTAAAATTATTATTTTTTTGAGGTTTATAAAAAGATATACAATCAACATTATCTGGCCAAACATTGAAATCTGTTTTCTCAGAACATAAATGCAAATAACTATCATTTATATTTTTAATGATATATTGAGATAATTCAATTGATGAATTACAGCATTTCATTACATTTAATTTATTTTCAGATAAAATCTTTTTAGATTTTTCCCCTACAACATAAATAGAATGATTTTCATTTAAAACATTTTTTAAAATTCTAGATGCGAATGGACTAGTAATAATTATTTTATTAAAATTTGAAGCTATCTTAATTATTTGATTTACATTTAAAGTCTGAACTAAATTTATTAGAGGAACATGTTCAATTATAAATTTATTTAAATTGATATTTTTTATCCAATCAATTGGTATTTGACTTTGGAGAGTCCATATAATTTTATGTGGGATTTTACTATTTTCTATCATTTAAAATTTCCTGTAAACCCTTTTTATTCATTTTTTTTATCAGACTATTTATTATTTCTTTTTTATCTTCTAATAATCCTGATTCTGTTTCAATTATAAATTTTTCACCAGAATCAGTTGCTATATATGCATAGAGATTAACTTTATCATTATTTACATCCGCGTAACATCCAACAGGAATTTTACATCCACCTTCAAGAGTTAAAGCAATTTCTCTTTCAATTAATCCATTTAAATATGTTTGAGGATGATTAATTTTTGAAGTAATACTTTTCAATTCAGATCTATTTTTCAAACTTTCAACAGCGACTATACCTTGACATGAGGCAGGGATCATTTGTTTAATATTAAAATCAATAAATTTTTCTTTCAAATTAAGACGCTCTAAGGCAGCTTTTGCTATGATTAATCCATGCCAATTATATTTATACATCTTATCTATTCGAGTTTCAATATTTCCTCTAACATCTACTATTTGAAAATCTGGTCTTATCAGTTTTAATTGTAATCTTCGCCTCAAGCTCCCAACTCCAATTGTAGAATTTAATGGGAAATCTTTTAATTTAGCAAATCTATTAGTTATTAATATGTCCATTGGTGATCTTCTTTTCATGACAGCACTAATTTCAAATTGAGATTTTAGTTTAAGAGGCAAATCTTTCATGCTATGAACAGCTAAATCAATTTTGGAATCGTTAAGTAATTGTTCTATTTCACTTGTATAAAAACCTTTATCTAAAATTTTTCTTGATGGGGTTTTTAAATCAATATCTCCTTCCGTTTTTACTACTCTAATTTCAACTTTTATATCAAAGTTTGATACAATTCTTTCTTTTACTTCATTAGCTTGATTTAAAGCTAAAGAACTACCCCTAGTACCTATAATCAACTGTTTCATTTATCAAATCCATGGACTTCTCTAAGGATATCAACCAATTGTTCTTTAGATAAATCACTCGTTTTATCTGATTTAAGAAACTCAATAGAATCTTTCATTATTTTTTTAAGTAAACTATTTGAAAAAATATCTATAGCATCAAGGGTACTTTCTTCGTATTTATTTGATATTTTATTAATCTCTTTTTTTTGAATAGATTCATAATGATGTTTCAAATTAGCAATTGTTGGAGTCACTTTAAGCTGATTGAACCAACTAGTAAAATCTAAAATTTTTTCTTCAATTTTTTCATTTGCTTTAGGTAGTTCATTATACCTTTTCTTAATAAGTTCGTTTATTACATCTTGAATATCATCAATTGATAATAAGGTACAATTATCGATGTTTGATATAGAACTTTCAATATTTCTAGGAACAGATAAATCCATTAAAATAAGTTTTTCCTTAATTTTTGATATTTCAAGAATTTCTTTATATGTTATAAGGTTATAACTGGCATTTGTACATGTTATTATAATTGAAGCTTTGTGAATATGTTTATTAAATTTTTCAAATGGTATAAAATTTCCATTAACTTTACTTGCAAGTTTTTGACCTCTATCAAAATCACGGTTTGTTATTAAAATATTTTTCGCACCCTTTTTTTTAAAATTTTGTACAACTAACTTACCAGTAACACCTGCACCTACAACTAAAACAGTTTCATGCTTTAGATTATCTGTAATGTTATCAATTTTTTGTACAGCAGCATAACTAATTGATAAAGCACCATCTGATAATTTTGTTTTATTTCGAATACTTTTGCCAACTTCTAAAGATGATTGAATCATTCTAGATAAGATTGACCTACAAGCTCTTTTATCTTTTGATAACTGAAAACTTTTTTTAATCTGATTAGTAATCTGAGTCTCTCCAACCAGCATAGAATCAATACTTGAGGATACAAGCATTATTTGTCTAATACATTCTTCAGCATTTTTATAAATCAAGAAGTTAAAATTGCATTTTTTTTCAAGTGTTTTGTAAAGAAACTTTATAAATGTCAGTAATTCATTTTTATTACAAAAGGCATAAAATTCTGTTCTTGCACATGTTGATAGAATAAAAATTTCATGAATTTCAAACTTTTTTGATAATTCGTAAGCTTTTATAATTTGACCTTCACTGAGGGCAAAATGCTCTCTAAGCTCAAGTGAAGCAACTTTATGGGTGACACCATAATAATTTAAATTTTTAATAAAAAAACTCATTTATAATAAATCCTTTTTATATTGCACGTTTTGCACGTTTTAATATGGTCTTAAATATAATGAATTATTATGTTAATTAAAATAAAAAACGCAATCTAATTTAGAGGGTCGTTAAAGTGTGATTTTGAACAGGGGTGGCATTTTGATAATCTTCTTAATGCTAGGAAAGAACCTTTTACTAATCCATATCTTAATAAAGACTGTTTCGTATATTCTGAACATGTTGGAATAAATCTACAATTAGATCCTAAAAATGGAGAAAGAAGTAATTGATAAATTTTAATTAAAAAAATTAATGGGGAAACTAGTAATAAATTAAAGTAATTCAATTATTGTTCTTATAAATTTCTCGATAAAATCTCATGTTTAATGCTATCAATAAAGTTATTTAAACCAAGTTTACCAAGATCACCCTTAAATTTTCTTCTTACAGAAATAACATTATCATTAACTTCATTTTCTCCAATAATTATCATGATTGGAATTTTATCAATTTCTGCGGTTCTAATTTTTGCACCCATTTTTTCATTTCGATTATCAATTTTAACTCTTAATCCTTCTTGTTTTAATTTAGAAAAAACCATCATGCAATAATCATTAAATTTTTCAGATATTGGTATTACAACCATTTGTACTGGTGCTAACCATAGAGGAAAGTTTCCTGCAAAATGCTCAATAAGAAAACCAATAAATCGTTCATGTGTTCCCAAAGGAGCTCGATGAATACATAACGGAACTTGTGATTTATTTGATTTATCAATGTAGGATAAATCAAATCTTGATGGAATAGCAAAATCAACCTGATTCGTTGCTAAGGTAAATTCTCTACCAATTGCACTCCAGACCTGTACATCAATTTTAGGTCCATAAAATGCAGCCTCCCCTGGTATTTCAGTAAAATTTAGTCCACCTTCAGTTAATGCTTCACGAACTAAATCCTCAGTTTTAATCCATAGTTCTGGTTCATTAACGTATTTATCTCCTAACTTTTCATTATCATGCAGGCTTAACCTCATTTCGTACTTTTCAATACCAAAAATCTTAAAATATTCTAAATACATATTACATACACCTAAAAACTCACTCTTAAATTGTTCTTCTGTACAGTAAATATGTGCATCATTCATTTGCATACTTCTTACTCTCATTAATCCAAACAATTGACCTGATTTCTCATATCTATAACATGTACCGTACTCACTTAGCCTTATTGGTAATTCTTTGTAAGTCCTAGGAAGGCTTGCATAAATTTTATGATGATGAGGACAATTCATAGGTTTTAAATAATATTTATTGCCATCTATATCCATAGCTGGAAACATACTATCTTCATAATGGGATAAATGTCCAGATTTTTCATAGAGTGAACCTTTGGTTATATGAGGAGTTTTAACTCTATCATAACCTGCTTTAGTTTCAGTTTCTTTTGCTAAATTTTCTAACTCATCAATAATAACTGTTCCATTTGGAAGCCAAAGTGGTAAACCTGAACCTACTTCATCATCAAATGAAAATAATTTCATTTCCTTTCCAATTTTACGATGATCTCTTTTTTCTGCCTCTTTCAACATGTTTAAATATTTTCTTAACTCTTTGTCATTTCTCCATGCAGTACCATAAATTCTTGTTAACATTTCATTATTTTCATTGCCTCTCCAATAAGCTCCAGCAACTTTCATTAATTTAAATGATTTTCCAATATGTTTAGTGGATGGGAGATGAGGCCCTCTGCATAAATCCAACCATTCTCCTTGAAAATAGATTGAAAGTTCTTCATCATCAGGTAAATCTTTTATAATTTCTACTTTATAAAATTCTCCTTTTTCTTTAAAAAATTCTATTGCTTTTTCCCTTGTCCATACTTCTTTCCTGAATTGTGACCCCCTACTAATAATTTCGTGCATCTTATTTTCAATACTCTTAAAATCATCTGTTGTAAATGGTTGCTTTCTAGCAAAATCATAGTAAAAACCATTGTCTATGGAAGGACCTATCGTTACTTGTGTACCAGGGAATAGATTTTGAACTGCTTCAGCCATCACATGAGCACAATCATGCCTTAATACCTCCAAAACTGAATCCGAATCCTTTTTTATTATTTTTAAAATAGAATCATGCTCTATGGCAGAATGTAAATCTTTTATATCTCCATTAACTTCAACTAAAACAGCTTGTTTTGCCAAAGAAGGAGAAATATCGTAAGCCACTTCATATCCAGTCACATTTTTATTAAACTCTTTAGAGTTACCATCAGGGAAAGTTATATTTATTTTATTGCTCATAAAATTTATTATAATTCTTATCTAACTATAATTTCTATTTTAAATTTAATTATTTCAATTTTATTTGGAAAAATAACGTTCAAAACTATTTATAGTAATTTACAATAAGTAATTTTATAATCATCAAGATAAAATTAATATTTTATTAAAATAAACTTCATAAAAAATTATAACTTACAAGGCTACACACATTTAAGCTCTAAAAAAGAATAAAAAATTTTTAATATAAAATAAAGCTATTAATTTGAAATTTTCTTTCTATCCCATTAGCAATTATTTTTCCGAAAAAATAAATTATTAGATTTTTTAAAAATATCAAAAAAAACTTTTTAATTTTAATGTAAAACATTAAATTTTATATGTATTAAATAAAATTTTTAATGTTTTATGCCAATTATTACTAATATTGATATCATGCTTGCTAAAAAAAAAATGTCTGTTTCTGAGCTTGCAAATAAAATAGGTATAAGCATCGTTAATTTATCAAGAATTAAAAATGGAAATGTTAAAGGAATAAGATATTCGACTTTAAATAAAATTTGCGAAGTACTTGAATGTAAACCTGGAGATATTCTAGACTACAAAAAAGATTAAAAATTATCATCCCGTCCGCATGTTACATAAATGGCTCGAGATACCTTGTGCTCCTCACAGTATATCGAGCCATTATTTTCTAATCTTTAACTTTTTTCATTTATTAACTCACCATCTACAAGATTCCATTTCTGCCTTGAATCTTGTTTAAAAGAACCAATAAATTTTAATTTAGTGCTATTACCCCAGTCAGTTGGACTTATTAAAGACATAAATTTTTTTCCATTTTCTTTCTCATACAAATGATAAACTTTTCCAATTATAGGTGTAAATGAAATATCACTTTCAAAAATCAATTTATTCCAATTAAAATCACTTAATAATTTTTCATAACTATCTTTAAGNTCTTTAAATTTTTCATTGAAATATTTTTTAACCTGNACACCTTGTTCTGGNTTCCAATCATCNAGNTCATAAACTTTTCCCTCTACNTCATCAATCTTAATTATTTTATCCATAGATCTTCCTCAATTATCATAAANAAACTTNTTATATCACTTTCTTAAATTTGATTTGAAAAAAATTGACTCNGGNATATCAACGTCAAACTCAATCTCNTCAATAATCCACTCAGTNCCCTTACTTGTTTTCTTTAATTCATCTTTAAANACAAAAATAGTNGGAAACCATCTTTCANCAATTTTTCTNATTCCNCTCATNGAAGTNGATTTTAANAATTGACCACTTTTTGCATATANTTCTTCTTTNATTGGCAGAAAATATTCAGCATCTACCCAAGCTCTTCTTTGTGGATAGGCTAATCCNTCTNCAATNGCTTNTANNAAAATNACATAATGTTTTCTNTCATTTATTANCTCNTCTTTCTCAAATGANGCAGTATATATATCATTCAANGGTTTATCTTCAAGTATATCATTGTAGGACATATCTGAGCCCATAACNGACTGNCTTAACATATGACCAGAAATTTGTATAATTCTATCCGTTTGAGGTGTAAAAGTATATAGTTTGTCATTTATTTTTAACATTTTACTTCCTTTNTCTCTGGCAGGAGATAAATATTCTGTAAATGCTTTATTAATTCCNACAATCCAACTTTTAGACTCTATCGTTCTACTAGTTCTTCTACCATGAATAATCNTTTTACTTTTTATAACTCTATTTTNAGAATTTAAATTCATATCCATTTTTTTTACTATNTCATCNATAATTTGATTATTNNGTTCAGAAAAAATTACAGAAATAAAAAAAATAAAAAATTTAATCATACTTCAAGNTCCTTAAATAATTGTGACATTTCACGNTTNTAAATTGCTCTNCCTGCAAGCATAGTTCCAAGAACTGTTGCTAAAATACCNGGAATAAAACCTATATAAAANAATTCTGATGTTACTTGAGGATAGAATACATTTGGCATAGCAAAATTCGAAGAACTCAAACTATCAATTCCTTTGGAATAATCTATTCCNATATTTTCAAAATATCTNGTTATTGAAATTCCTAGAATTGTTCCAAAAAANCTTCCTAAAGTACCAATAATNATAGATTCTAAAATCATNGATTTAAAAACATGATTTTTTGTTTCTCCNATTGCAAGCCTCATTCCTANTTCACCATANCTTCTTAAACCACTCATTATTCCCATATTCCATAAAACTAATGTAACAACAATTAAAAAAACTGTTAATATAATTAAAATTATTGCNTCACTAAAATCTACTAATGTACCCATTTGATTTGAGTCTCTAAGNGCCAACATAATAGGTCTAAATTCATCNAGGCTATTTTGATTCTCAANATTAAAATTATTTCTAAGTTCAACTGTNTTATNATTATTAAATAATAATTCTTTATCATANCCAAAAATTTCNGAAGCNGCATNATCCATATCCAAAGCAANTCTNGCTCCTTNCAAATCAACTAAAATCATATCTTTTGCTATAGGNCCNATATTTAAATCAAAAATTCCAGAAACAATAAAATTAAATGTTGTAAATCCTCCNTACATAGTAGAACCAATAAAAGTGACAATTTCATTTTCTTTCAAATNTAAACGATTAGATAATTCTTGACTAATTAATATTTCATTACTNTTATCAATTAATCTNCCNNTNACNAGTTTATTTTTNAGATCCCAAATTTTAAANTGNTCTGAATCATTTGATAAAAAATCTATTCCTAAACCAATTGTAGGGCTTTGACTCTNAGTTTCNCCATTGTCATCAGGAACATCNAATAAACCAGCAAAAGTTATTCTAGGAGTCCANAAATAATCATCATAACTNTTTTCAAGNTCACTAATTTTTTTATNTATATCTAATAANGCAAAATCNTTAGGNANAAGTTGATGCTCTTCATTATATNAAAAAGTTACAATTTTNACATGACCGGAATTGACTAATGCTGTATTAAGAAATAAAGAATTATAAACACCATTTAAAAATCCAGAAAAAAAGATTATAATTGTAACAATTANAGTTATAATAATNACTGGGAANAAACTTCTAGANCGATCTCTAATTAGNCCTTTNTATAAAAAATTAAACATTATGTTGTTTTACCTCTTATCGCATCNACNGGATGCATTTTCGATATTTTTCTAGANGGCAGATAACTAACTAANAGAAGAATTAAAAAAACTATNAGAGCAGTTGCNATTAATAATGGNATTGAATAAATNGGTATTAATCTTTTAGCAATTATTAAACCCATATCTGAATAATCAATTGGCAANGGTACTCCATAAATACTNAAGTAATAAAGCAANGGNCCGAATAATAANACNGTTAAAATAATTGCAAAAATAGCATTCATTGCTCCTTCAATNGTAAATAANAAGACTACNCTTCTNTTATGCATTCCNAGTGCCATTAATGTACCAATTTCNTTTTTTCTCCTGAAAATAGAAAGNGTCTGAGCNTTAAATATTCCCATTGCAGCTAAAGANAANAATATAATGTAAATCATTATTGCATTNGGCCTATCTTGTTCAATAATTGTNTCCATATCTCTTATTAGATATTTAACATCTCTTTTTATCCAATCACCTGCTGAATGAGGATTAATATTATCATCAAAAACAACATATGTNGANTCNTTTTCCATAGANAGCATTTTCTGCATTNTTTCTATTGGTAGCCAAATNTGACCAAAATCTATTTTAAAATTATCNGAATCCATTATANAAACAATCTCNCCTAATCCAGCATCGTATGTTCTATTATCATCCATCCATCTTATGATNAAAGTATCTCCAATANTNAATTTTGTNTANTTTGACATTCCTCTTCCAATTAGAATAGGAATATTNTNNCCNTNATATTTTAATATTTCTTTAGTNGGTATATTTAAAATCTCTTGNTCTAAAGTAATACCNTTCATNATAACTGGAACGACNCTACCATCAGGATATATNGAAGCTTGGCTTACNAGNACTTCAAGNGCNTNATTAGATTNNACTANNTCANTTAAGATACTNGGAGTANTTGAATGAGAATCTTCAAATGTTATTGGNTCATANGGGTCATAATTAGGGTGCCAAAAAGCACCTCCAGCAATCTCAGTATCAATCGAAACATTCATGGCATGTTGTTTCATACCAGTNTACATACCAGAAGAAAATATTATCATAAAAATTGAAACTGAAGTAACAAAAACATTNAACCATGTTCTTATTCCTGCACCAACNAAATTCTTNANAGCAATATTNAANAACATAAAAAATACTAAAGNTTTATTTTTTCATCTTTAAAAATCTTACCATCTTCAATATGAATCATTCTTTNAAGATNACCCATAATTTTTTCATCNTGAGTNGCAAANATAAATGATGTATTATAATTTNTATTTAATNTTTTCATTATTTCCATTATAAGATGTGAATTTTNGGAATCAAGATTTGCAGTTGGNTCATCNGCNAGTACTAANGCAGGTTTNTGTACAATAGCTCTAGCAATNGCAGTTCTNTGNCATTGTCCTCCACTAAGTTGATTTGGNCTTGAATTTATCTTATCAGATAAGCCAACANCATCAATTGCTTCTAAAACTTTTTNCCTTCTAGATTTTTTATCAATATTATTTAAAATAAGAGGCAANTCTACATTTTCATATACNCTATAAACGGGTAATAAATTNTAACTTTGAAAAATAAAACCCATATTNTTTCTTCTAATNAATGCTCTTTCAGTATGAGATGTAGTATTCATAAATTGATTCAAAACTGATATTTNACCATTAGTTGGTGAATCAAGACCACCTATAATATTTAATAAAGTTGTTTTNCCTGAACCNGAAGCTCCTACNAGCCCNAAAAATTCTCCATTNTNNATTTCTAATGAAATATTATCTAATGCAGTAAAAAAACTNCCACCAATANANAATTTTTTAGTGAGATTTTNAATTTTAACAATCATAAAACTTTAGTTAATTAATAATTATAAACAAATTCAATTTGAAAAAAATCGTTGAATTNACCAGGNATTAATGTAAGCATATAATTCANTGTAAAACTATCATATGTTGATGATANAAGTAACAAATTGTTGCTAGGAATATTATTATCCCAATCTCTAATATGGAATAAAGANAAATTATTTATCATATNGATTGGNNTTGANAAATANAATAAACTTGATATNTTATCANTATCTAATANNTCAGANTCNATNGATAAATCAACCTGAGAAAAAATNGTTTCTCCTGAAATTAGGATACCATCNTTATANGGNANAGTATANTCAAGNCCNAATGTNNAAAAAAGAAATTCNTTNAATAAAACATCNTCATATTTTTTCATAATATATTTTGAGGNTTCAAACCAAAAACCAAANANNCCNTCNTATCTATAATCAAATCCNAATCTTTGATTTTCTCTAAATCCTAAAANANATTCTAAATNATTNGNTTGANATNNTAAATCANNTGATANCATACTAAACAANAATTGATTTATTTGAAATGGTAAATGTTTTTGAAATTGAGAATCTTTNTAATATGTAAAACCCCAATCNCCATAATAATTNGATAATTCAAATCTNCCACCAAAAGAATTNGNAGACAATTTATTTTTTATTATCCAAAACCAATAAGATGAAGAATTATTTGGNGTTAAAATTAANCTGGCTGCATCCACACCNTAAGTTTGATCTGTAATTGATCTGAAATCTATTGAATCAAACCANGATAAAGGTTTTAAAAATAAAGCTGAACCAAAAGTTATTTTTTGCAANCCNAATCTTAAATCAATATAATCATTGTAATACCTTATCCAAGANCGATATTTACTNANATTAACTTTATTGNTATTTTGTTCTTTAAAAAATAANTANCTAAAATTTANATCNANATTTGAATNTGCATTTATNGNTATTTTTTTTCTGAACTCTGGAATATAATTCAATCTATAATCATAGTTCATAGTTGAATCATGCTGATTAAGNCCTACAANATANACNTGNCCATTATNANTAANAAAATTATTGGNNAATAAAAAACTTNTAGAAATAAAAATNAAAAACTTAATGANTCTNAACATNTANTATTAAAATATTGTAAAAAGTGTNGGNAGTATATTTATTTCATGGAAATAATCAACTAATCTTATTAGCTCAAAAAATAGAATAAAACCAAAAGATTCTACCAAAACATTTTCAACTTTTTTAATATTTATTTTAATCAATTTATTACTACTTGACCTTTTGAATAATAAAAAATTTGGAATTAATTTTGGTGTTTTTAGTATATAATCAGAATATAATTGCCCATGTATTTTTAAAAGCTTATCCTCTTCATGTTTTATGGTTTTAGGATAAATTATTAAAAGCAATATCATAGAAACTACAGATATAATAATTGATTTAATTAATAAGAAAAAACCTATAAGCAAAATAAAACTAAAAAAATACAAAGGGTTTCTACATACAGAATAAATACCATCAGTTACTAGTACATTTGTTTTTTTACCTTCAATATATAAGGATGACCAAATTCTACCAATTACTCCTGATAATAAAAAAGCAAATCCAAAAAATTCAAGAGCAAAATGCAATGTAGAATTTTTATCAACATTATTATTTTCAGATATTAATAAAACTATAATAATTGATAATAGTAATAATTTTGAGAATAATAATCTATGCTTTGCAAAACTCTTATTCACTATTTAATGGTGATGGTGATGATGATCACCAGAGTTAGTTTTTGGATTATCATGATGTTCATCATTGATATAACCATTTATTTGGAATATAAACAATAGAACTCCTGCAACAACCAAACCCCAATTTGTAAATTTTGAAATGAAATTAAAATATTTTTTTCTAATCAATGACAATAATGGGAAAAGTATAATTAAAACAATAATTTGACCAAGCTCAACACCAATATTGAATGATAGAATTTGTGATAAACTTAAATCAATATTTGAAGATGTAGCTACTTCTTGTAATTTTGTCGATAATCCAAAACCATGTATCAAACCAAATACAAAAACCATCACAATTAGATTCGGAGCTTTAGTTGAAAATACCTTTTTAAAACCATCTAAATTTTCAAAACCTTTATATATTACACTAAAAGCTATGATAGCATCAATCAAATATGCATTTGCTGTTATTCCAAAATTTGTAGCAAAAATTAATGTTAAACAATGGGCTATAGTAAAGGCAGTAATAAATTTAAAAATATCAATATACTTTGTCAAAAAAAAGAGAACGCCAACTAAAAATAATATATGGTCATACCCTGTTACCATGTGTTCAGCCCCAAATCTAGACCAATCAATCAAAGATGCATTTGACATTGCACTTGCTGTTGACTCTGATACTCCATGACACAAAAGTATGCTTAAAGAAAAAATAAAAAGAGATATTTTTTTCAAAAATTTCATGAACTAATTTACAAAGAAATAATTAAACTTCATTCAAAAAGACTTGTAATAATATTAACTA
>PBFG01000015.1 GCA_002718585.1 Fidelibacterota bacterium
ATAGAACAGAATATTCAGTTTACGGATTAAATAATGCTATTTCTATACTATCCTCAAAAAAGTATATAATAAACAGTATAATAGTAATGAACGGAAGTATTGCTGAATCAAATTCACAAATTCAGAATCTTATAAAAGACCAAAAATCTCAAATAGCTTTTCTAAATAAAAAAGATTTTTTAATAAAGTGTAAAAATAAACATTCACAAGGAATTATAGTAAATTTTTCAGCTGATTTTTTAAAAGAATTAGATTTATATGAGTTTAATGAAGAAAATATATGTTTCGTTATTATTGATCAAATTAATGATCCCCAAAATCTTGGACAGATTATACGAACTTGTGAGTGCGCTGGAATCAATGGAATCATTTTACCAAAACACGGTAGTGTACATATTACCAATACCGTTTTACAAGTTAGTCAAGGAGCATTTGATAATATAAATTTATATATGGTGACAAATATTAAAAATACTATTGATTTATTAAAAAAAAATGATTTTTGGGTAATTGGGATGGAAAATAGTTTAGATTGTAAAGATTGGTATGAAATGGACTATACCAAAAAAGTTGCAATCGTTTTTGGCAGTGAATCTAAAGGTATTAGAAAATTAGTAAAAAAATCATGTGATTTTCTTTCAACTATTCCAATGTCAGGTAAGACTAATTCATTGAATGTTTCTGCATCTATTAGTGCCATTGTTTTTGAAAGGAAACGTCAGTTAAAATCTGAATAAATAATTTATTTCTATTTGGTAAAAAATAATCGAATTTATACATAAAAAACTTCCGAAAGGAAGGGCTCTATTTTTATCATACTCTTTTAAATAATTTAGTATTAACCAAAAAATAATAGCAGTTAATGCTGAGAAAAAAATTACAAATAAAATTTTATATATCCCCAACCAATAACCAAGTACAAAAATTAGTTGAATATCTCCATATCCCAGACCTTGTCTTTTTGTAATTAACCAAGTAATAAGCAAAATTAATAGTAAGTAAATGGAACCAACAAAAGCTCCTTGTAAACTTGAAAGTATAGATTTATCAAAAAAATATTCTAAAGATAAAAATAAAAAAATGAAAGTACTTATTTCAATTGGAATAATAAAATGTTTGTAATCAATAACTGTTATTGCGATAAGAAAAGAAGAAATGATTGAAAAACTTATCATTTCATAGAAATTATTAAACACAAATGATGAGTAAAGCCAAAGTATACCTATTAAAAATTCAATAACTATATATTGATATGAAATATTTTCATTGCAATTTGAACATTTTCCTCTTTGAATTAAATACGAAAGTAAAGGAATATTTCTGTAAAATGGAATTTTGTATTTACACAAAAAACAAAATGATCGAGGACTTACAATAGATATGCCTTTAGGTATTCTTTCAATAATAACATTAATAAAGCTTCCTAGTACTAAACCTAATAGAAAAAATAAAACATTATCTAGTAACATTTTATCTTAGTTAGCAATTGCAGCTCCAACTTGGAATATAGGAAGATATGTAACAATAATAACTCCTCCAATAACTAATCCAACTAAAATAATTAGCAATGGTTCAATTAGTGAGGTTAATCTATCCACAGAAGCATTTACTTGTTTGGTATAAAAATCAGAGGCTTTTAATGAAAGATTATCAATTTCTCCTGTTTCTTCACCAGTAGAAAAGAGTTGTATCATGATAGGAGGAAAAACTCCAGTATTTTTAAGTGAATCTGAAATAGAAACACCATTTTCTATATTCTTAGTTGCATCTTTTACTGCTAATTCATAAACTCTATTATTAACGACCTTTATTACTAAATCCATTGCTTCCATCACAGCAACACCAGAACTAATTAGAATACCAAAAGTTTTACTGAATTTGCTTAAAATATTTTGTCTAATTATACTGCCAAAAATAGGTATTGATAGTAAAAATCTATCTCTAATTAATCTACCTGTATCTGTTAAAGTAAAAATCCAAATAGATATAAAACTGATAATGAGTATTAAAAATACAGAAAAAAAGTTATTTTGGAACCAAACGGATAAATTTACAAATAAAACGGTATAGTATGGTAATTCTGAACCAAGTTGATCATATACATTCTTGAATTTAGGGATTAAAAACGTAAACATTACCGTTATAACTACAAATAAAAAAGCAATTATGAAAACTGGGTAATACATTGCGGATTTTACTTTTCTTTGCGTATCTTCTATTTTTTCTAAATAAATAGATAGTTCTTCTAGGGTTTCGGATAATTTACCACTTACTTCTCCTGCTTTTACAAGAGAAATATATAAATTTGAAAAAACACCTGGATGATTTTCTAATGCACTAGATAATAATAAACCCTTTTTTACATCATCTGCTATTTTTAACAAAATTTTCTTAAATTTTTTATTTTTTTCTTCAGTGCTTAAAAAGTATAGAGCTCGTTCGATAGTTAAACCTGCAGAAAACATTGTCGACAATTGACGTGTAAAAAATACTAAAACATTAAGAGGTATTTTATTTTTTAATTCCTCAAGTGCAACAGATAATCTATCAAGAAATGGTTTAATAAAATCAAATGAAGTATCTCTTTCTTTGAGTTGAATTACTGTATTACCATTAACTTGTAATTCATCCAGAGCAGTATTATAATTATCAGATTTTATCTCTCCACTTTCCCTGGAGCCTTTAGAAGTTCTGACAATATATGTGAACTCAGCCATTAATTATCCTCAACAGTTGCCCTTAATACTTCTTCAATTGTTGTTTCACCATCTTTAATTTTATCAATTCCTGCATCTCTAAGTGAGGTCATTCCATTTTTAATAGCTAATTTTTTAATGTTATTTTGACTGGAACCATCAAAAATTAATTCTCTCATATCATTATTAACTTCAAGAATTTCATGAATTGCAGTTCTTCCTTTATATCCAGTTTGATGGTTGTCAGTTGTAGGTCTTCCTCTGAAAAATTTAGTTGATTTTACTTTTTCACTAGATAAATTAATTTTACTTAAATCATCACTGGATGGTATGTATTCCTCTTTAGCTGAATCATCAATTGTTCTTACCAATCTTTGTGCCATTATCAAATTAAGAGAGGAACCTAGTAGAAATGGAGCAATACCCAAATCTAATAGTCTAGTTATGGTAGATGGTGCGTCGTTTGCATGAACGGTACTGAATACTAAATGGCCTGTTAAAGAAAATTTTACAGCAATATCAGCTGTTTCAGCATCACGAATTTCTCCAATAAGTAAAACATCAGGATCTTGTCTTAAAATTGATCGAAGTGAAGCAGTGAAATTCAAACCTATATCATCATGCATTTGAACTTGATTAATACCTGGAATCTGATACTCGACTGGATCTTCAACTGTGGTTATATTTATTTGTTCACTCATAATTTCCATCAAGGAAGCGTATAATGTAGTTGATTTACCACTACCAGTAGGTCCAGAAATTATAACCATTCCATAAGGTTGATTTATCCATTTTCTAAAGATTTTTAATTTTTTATCTGGAAATCCTAAATTTTGTAGAGTGAGAGTTTTATTTCCACTACCAAGTAATCGAAGAACGATTTTTTCTCCATGAACGGTTGGAAGTATTGAAACTCTTACATCAATATCACGTTCAGATGTTTTAAGCTTCATTCTACCATCCTGAGGTAGTCTATGTTCTGCAATATTAAGTTTTGATAGAATTTTTATTCTCGCAACAATACCATTTAGAGAAGATGCTGGTGGAGACATAATCTGAACCAATACTCCATCAATTCTTATTCTAACTTTTACTTCATCTCTACCTGGTTCAATATGAATATCTGTAGAACCTTCTTTTATAGCTTCAAGTAAAATTAAATTTACAAGCTTTACAAAAGGTGCATCTTCTGCTGAAACTTCTTCTTTATCAAGATTTACTTCTTCACCAGTTTCATCATCACCTTTTACTATACTGATACTAGATATTGCACTTTCAACCTCACCGCTTTTTTTAATTTTACTATATAGGATATCTAAAGCTTTTTTAATATTATTACTTCCAGATATAAATATTTCTGGATTTAGATTAGTAAGTTTTTTTACTGCATCTAAAGTAGATATATCTTCGGGATCTGACATAACGACTATGATTGAATTTTCAGATTTATTGAGCGCAACAATATTTTTTTCTTTAGCAAAATCTTCTGATAATAAAGCTGTAACTTCTAAGTTTGCTTTTAAAATTTCTTCAAGATCTATTGGTTTTTTACCCATTTGTTGAGAATATGCATCTATTAGCTCATCTTCATTAATACAGCCAAGTTTAATCAGAACAGCACCAATTTTTTCATTGGATGTTTTTTGGTCATCAAGTGCTCTTGTTAAATCATTTTGTGATATAATACCATTATGTACTAGAATATCACCTATTCTTTGAAATTGTGGATTGAAATTTGACATATTTAATTACCTGTAATTTTTTTTTAAGGATTTTCATTTACTTCTGATTTTATCAGAAGTATATCAACACCTTCACTGGCAGTTTGTAAAGGATCAATTAACTGACCGGTAACAGTTGAAGTAAAATCTTCATAAGTTTCAGGATTTTGGCCATCTCCTGGATTTAATGCCTCATTGTAAGATATATTCCAAATGATTGTACCATCTCCGTTAGTCCTACCATAAGCTGTATCATCTGCAACATCATTAGGACCATTTATTTCAATTGTAAAAAGTGTGGTAGGATCATCTTGAGCACCATCAGGTATCCATGTCCCACCATTTGAAACACATACAGTACATGTATCAAACTCAGAAATCTCATCACAAACGCCATCACCATTACCTAAATTATTACTTGGTAAGCCAGTTGTGTTATCTAAAACATCAAAGCTATCACAACAACCTACAAAACCATCATTATCAGTATCTACTGGGTCACAAACTGCTAAAATGTTAGCACCAGGAGCACTTAAAACTATTCGTCCATTATCAACAGGATATTGATAGTAATCAGTTAAGCTAGCAGATATATTTACTGCAACAGTATCATCTAAGTCATTAATACCTGGATCTCCAAAAACTGAATAATTCCAAAATTGTACATCTGAGCCAAGTGCAAGAACTCCTGGTTGAAAGGGAAGTACTAAGCCTTCGCCATTATGGCTATCTCTTCCGTCAATAATTAATTTTTCACCATTTGCTTTATATGTCAAAGCTTTAATTACGGTATTATCAAACATATTTGAAGTTCCATAATTAACAGATGACCAAGCCAGTCCAGGATAGCTATTTCCATCAGGAGCTTCCATACCAATTTGAGCCTCACCAATTATTGAACCTGGTTGTGCAACTTGTCTCCAAATTGGAACTCCAAAAATTGATGCACCTTGTCCAGGATTAATATTCCCAAGTAAATCATCTGTTTGATTTTCAACATTATAAATGTAAAGTAAACTATCGACTTCAATTATGTTTCCTAAAGCATCAGTTCCTCCCCATTTAACAGTGTCTCCAAATTCATACGTGATGTTTTCGCCATCCCATGGAGCAGCAATTCCTTCAATCCAAATATACACATTTGTAGAGTCAGCTACTGGATTTGAGTAAAAGTCCCAAAGGTTTACTGATAATGGGACATTATATGTTCCACCTCCTATAGGTGTTATATCTACATAGCTATAATTTATTTGACCAAACTCAGGTGGACCAGTTACTACGGTAACAGGAACTGCTTCTAAAGCAGCTAATCCAGTTCCATTATTTGGATCATCTGGGTCACCATAAACAAGGCTTTGACAAAAGTCGTCTGTTAATTCTTGATTATCAACAGTATTAAATAATTCAATTTTTACAGGAACAGATCCTGGTTGAGTACCAGAATTTAGAGTCGCTGTTGCAACACCGTTTGTTGCTTCAATACATTCTAAATAATTATTTTCATCAGATGCATTTAAATAAACTCCTTGAGGAGCAGTTGGTAGAATTTGATAACGAACTATAAATGGGCTAGTAACAAGATTTTCTGTAGCATCTTTAACGCGTACTTCAAGTCCTGTAGCCTCAACGCCACCACCACCTTGAACCATTATTTCAAAAGGGAAAGGGGGTGTAAGTTCAATTGAAGAAGCCTGAGTAGATGTTAGATTTACGTAAATTGTATCAGCTAAATTAAATTGAGGTGCTGTACCAATAATTATAGCAAGACCAGCATCGGACTCCATATTAAAAATTGAAGTTGCAGTTCCTTGGTTATCTGTGAATTTATTTTCTTCAATACTTCCAATACTAACTAAGTCTCCGTTATCATCTAAAGTTAAACTTTGAAATTGTACAAGTGTATTTTCTGGTACAGGGTTTTCTAAAGAATCTATTACGGATGCTGTTATTGTACTAGTAAATATTGAATTATCATTTGCTGGAAGTTGATAGTATTCAGAAGTCAATTGAAGAGATGCTTCAGTTTGATCTGATGGTAATTCAACAGTTATTGTTACTTCGTCTTGAAATAAGATTTCATTGGTAATAGGATCTGTAATGAAAGCTCTAACTTTATCACGAGTTGATGCTTCAGTAATAATATTATAATAATTTGTGAATGCGATACCAATATTTTCCTCAGGTGTTGCAACTCCATTTGCATCAACATCTGCATAAACTGCAGATGTATCAGTACAACATGTATATGTTAAGGCATCTGCCAATAAACCATATGCTCTACCAACAACTTCACTCTCATAAATTTGAAACTGTACAGGAACTCCTTCAATTGCAATACCAGAAGCATCTTTGGCAATAAAAGGTAATATTAATGTATCTCCTGCTGCCATACTAATTGAAGGTGTACTATCAGGTAGTAGATTTGAGTAAAAGTTAAATTCATGAACATCATATTCAATATTAGGATAACCTTCAATATTTATTGTCCATTGATTATTGGTTGTTTCCTGTAAATCATCATTAATATAAATATTTATTACTGGATTAATTGTCTGTCCAGCATACGTTACTAAATCTCCAGGTGTAAGTTCAAAAGCAATCATAGCTGAACCATCTGAATCAGACCATTCTTGTTGACTACTAATCATCCCAACAATATCACCATCTGGATTTGGTAATAAACTAAATTGAATTGGTACATTTTCAACTGGTGCTCCATTACTATCAATAACATTTACTTTAATTGTATCTGAATATTGAACATTAACATTATTAACTGTTGTGAAATTTTGTATTAAAGCAACATCCAATCCCCCTTGTATATCTACTTGAGAAATATTTAATGCTGATTGATAGCCTATTTGAAAATTTTGTGAGGCAGTTTTTAAAATTTGACTTGAATCATTTGGATCTAAAATATCAGCTGTTAAAGTCATATCATAGATTTGATTTGAAGTAGGAACAACAATATTTTGTAACGTAGTCTGTGAAGTTCCATCATCTCCAGACACAACATTATTGGTAGTAAAAGTTCCATAAATATCAGAGTTTGAGAATCTAACGGGTATACCGGCTATACCACTACCATTAACATCCCTAACAGTTGCTATAAGCAGTGCATTATCATCACTCGAGTTAGTTGAGGAATTATCATCAGCATCAGAATCAGAATTAGACTCATCTCCAAAGTTTTCATTATTATTCCCACCATTATTAATTGCTGTTGGCGTATCATCAATAATAAATTGAACTGGATCTATTTCAAGAAGTAATGTATCAACTAAACTAAAAGAATTAGCAGTTGAAGTATTTATTCTCAAGCTTATTGATCCAGATAAATCAGGAACCCCATTATTATTAAAATCTATGGATGAAGATAAATTTTCATCTTCAATAAAGATATCCTGTTCAATTAAGAGTTCGTTATTTTGTAGTTTACTATTTAATTCATCACCACCAATTAAGTTAATATTGAAAACAGATTGACCAGTACTGTCTGACTGTGCAGAGTATACAGTGATTCCAGATGCATCTGTGAAATATAAAAAATCTAAATCTTGAGTAATATAACTTATTCCATTGATGGAAATATTCTCAGTAAGATTGACGTCAATATTAGGAACAACTGTTTCTTCTTGCCTAACAACAGCTACTATGGGATTAGTCCAAATGGTTCCTGTTGTGAATTGAACATCAGCTATATCTTGTGATATAGGAGATAAGTCTGTTACTTTATTATAAACTGAAAAAACCTCAAAAGTTAAACCTCCATTTTCAGGAACCCAATCATAATCAGCTGTACTATATTTACATGAAACAGTTACTTCTCCAAAATATCCTGCGTCATTCCAACTTAATACAACCCTTCCATATTGATCAGTCATAGCTGAATTATTTGTCAATGGAGTACCATCCATGTGAGTCAAAGAAGGACTAAGCCCAGTACTTGGATTAAAAGATACTTCGAAAGTAATTTGAGAATTCGCAGAAGGTTCTATTATGTTTCCATTAGGTGATATTAGATTAAGGGTAGCAATTATTTCAGATCTATCAAAAACTCCACCATCATTATAATCCTTTTCACCATTAACTACATTATGAGATAGGGTAAGTGAATATGAGTTATTATTTGCAAATATGACTGGATAATCATCTTCACATGATAAATTTAATAGTAAAAAAATTGATGTGAGTAATGAATATAATTTAAGATTTAATTTATGCATTATTACGTGTCTCCTGAAAATTATTATTTATTAAATAGACCTGGTTTTTTAACCTCAAGTTTTTTTTCTGCATCATTGTGATAATATTGTTTTTTTATTCCTGAATAATTATCTTGAATTATCGTTGGTTTAACTTGAATAATCAAATCTGTTTTTTGTTCTGTATCATAATAGTGTGTAAAGAATTTTTTACCTACCCATGGAATTCTCCATAAAATGGGAAATTTATTTTGTGTTGTAATGGCTTCTGAAGTAACTAATCCAGCGATTACAATTGTTTCGCTATCCTTAACCCTAATAGTTGTTGTAGATTTTCTCTTCTTTGTCCAAGGATAACCTTGGGATGTCCAATCAACGATTGAACTCACTTCTGGTGTTACCTCAGTTGTAATATAGCCATCTGAGTTTACAGTGGGCAATATATGAAGTCTAATACCAACAATTTCTTTTAAAACTTGCATGTTCCCAGTTGATCCACTACTTTGAGCTAGATATGGAATCTCATCAACCATATCTATTGTAGCGGCATGACCATTAAGTGTAACTACTTGAGAATTTGTTAAAACATTTGCTTGATTATCTTTTACGAGCATATCTAAAGTAACATCAAATGCTGTTAGTTGCCTCCCAAAAGGTTGAATTTTTTCTAAATCTTGTGTAAATAGCATGCCTTCAGGAAGTACACCTGATGGAAGAGCAGATCCTTCTATATCTAGCCATTTTAAGCCTTCATTGTCATCGGTCATTATTTGAGGGGACATTCCAGGGTAAGGAGTAAACCACATATCTTCACCATTAGAATCTCTACCCATAAATCTTGGTGCACCGCCCTCAGCAAAAATTATACTTGTTGATGCAAGTTTTTCCCAATCTATTCCCATTTCTGCTTCGTCTTTCAAAGAAACTTCTATTAATCTAGCTTCCAACATAATTTGTACGGCTGGTGTATCTATATCTTTTACTATGGCTTCAATTTCATTAATTTTTTTTGGACTAGCAGTTACAAGTAAATTATTACCAGAAAAATCAATTTGGACAGACGGAGTTATATCTTTTAATAACTCTGAGACAGCTGCAGCATTAGCGTATTGCAGACTAATTACATGAGGTTTTACACCAATATCCTTATCTAATTTACTTTTATTAGCAACTAAAATTGAATTTCCTATTATCTCGTAACTAAGGCCCGATGCTCTTATAATTAAATTTATTGCTTGTGAAATTGGTACATCATCAAGATGTATAGTAAGCTTTTCTTGTGTTTGGACATTAGGTCCAGTAACTATATTGTAATCACTTTGTTTGGCAAGCATTGATAAGATTGTGGGGAGGTGAGTGTCTTCAGCATGAATAGATACAGTAGGTTCATTTTTATCAACTAAATCATCACAATAAATAGAACTTATCATGATCGTAGTAAAAAGTATTAATGTAAGGGTTTTAAATTTCATTTATATCTCCGTAAAATTTCAATTATCGTCATATTTATCAAGTCCAAAATTAAAAATTAGTTCTTTATCATCCTTAAATATAAATACCTTTGAATCAGTTATTGTGGTTACAACTCCTCCTCCAATTGAATCACCTACAGTTACTGCATATCTATTAGATTTGTAGAAGCACATAGCAGAATAGGTTCCATCGCCATTACTCCAAGCAGCTCTACAATCTATTCCCTTTTGACCTGATTGTGAAGAAGCAATCCCATCAAGCATTATAACTTTAGTTAAGTCTAATGGGTTTTCTTTATATTTAAACTTTGTATTTTGTCTTTCATTCAAATTTTGTTCAAGTTCTGATATCATATTTTGTAATTCTTTATCAGTTCCTACTTCCTCATTAATAAATTTATTATATGCTTTTTGAACTTTAGTATTTCTATCATATTGATAATATGTAGCAGATAGTAGTATAATTACTGAAAAAAATAAGGTAAGATTCCATAAAAATTTTTGTCTAAGATTCATATTATTTTTGTTTTGGTTTATTTAATGTTACTGTATTAATTGATAAAATGGTTTTGACATCATTAATGGCATCTTGATTATTATTATTCTTTTTTATTTTTTCTATTCCATTCTTAATTATAATTTCATCAACTGTAATTAATCGATTACTTGCTTCAAGTTCAGTAACTAGTTTACCTATTTCTTCATAATTGCATTTTAATTCCATGGTATATGGTATTAGTGTTAATAAACCTTTTCTTTTTTTGCCACCCGGTTCTATTTGAATTAATTTTATTTCTAGCTTTTCTAAAATATCTGTTAAGTCTTTTAAAAATAACATATTTGATTCTTTATTTTTAGGATCATTTTTATTAGAAGCTAAATTTTGTTCAAATACACTATATACATTATCTAATTCCTCAGATAATATTTGTGCTGTAATAAACTTTTCATTAACAATTTTTTGTTCTTCTTCTAATTCTTCAATTAAATCAATTTTAGACTTGAAAAAATATGATACTAAAATATAATTCAAAGAAATAAATACAAGAGTTACTATTACTAAAATAACATTTCTATTGAGCAAGGATTGAAAATCAAAATTTTCAAGGTTTATTTTTTTTAAAATATTTTTAATTTGGTTACTCATTTTAGTTTAGCTTTAATTGTAAAAGAAAGAACTTCTTGTCCCTTAGCTCTACTTTTTTCCATTGAATCAAATTTAATACTTTTAAAGTCTTTATTAAATTCGTCATTCTCATCAATTCGCTTCATGAAATCTTGAACAACATCGAAGTCTTTTTCTCCTCTATTCATTTTAGATATTGCTGAGATCTGCAATTTTTTATTTTCAAAATCTAAACCCGTTATAGCCATATCTTCTGGTGTAATTTCTGATAAAGCTATAAGCTTGGGTGCCCAAAACATTCTTTTATTCTCAAATTTATTTAATGTTTTTATATCTATTTTTGATAAGTTTATTTTTCCACTTTTTTTCAGTTCTTCTGTATCTTTAATTATTTTTGAAATTGTTTCTTGTCTACTGTCAATGATATTATTCATTCTGTAGTTCATAAAACTAAACCATAATAAGTAAATTATAAATAAAGATGTTAATGTGCCAAAAATATACCAGCGTTTTTTTTCTTCTTTTATTTGATCAAGTTGAGCTTTGCTTACCGTCTGGTTTAGATTTATTTTTATAAGTTTCAATTTTCTAATCCTCTTAAAGCAAGTCCAATAGCCGTAGAATATTGATTAATATCATCAACTACTTCATTACAATTTAATTTCTTTATTGGATTTAAAATTTCAACTTTAACATTGAGTGTTTCCGCAATAAAATCTTTTAAGCCCTTTAAATTTGCTGAACCTCCAGTTATATAAAAATTATTAAAAAAAGCTTGATTATTATTTTTCATATAAAATCTTAGAGTTCTTTTGATTTCTTCAGCAAAATCATTAAATGGTGTTCTTTTTTCCACTGAAATACCAATACTAGTAGTTTCTTCAGTAGATTCTTCTTCAAATACTTTAATACCTTTTTCAAGCTTCATTTCTTCTGCAGATTTATAATCAATATTGAATTTTCTCATTATTTCTGCTGTAAAGTAATTACCAGAAATATCAATATTCCTTGCAAAAAAAGGACAGTTTTTACCCCAAACGATAACATTAGTAGTAGAGTTACCAATATTTAAAATTACATCTGTTCCTTCTTCAGGAAGTTCATAATTAAATTGATAGTTATTAGATATTGCTATCGGATCAGTATCAAAAATATTAGGTTTAAATCCAGAATTTTTAATCATAGTAGCATGCTCTTGAATTATATTTTTTGTTGTTGATGTAAGCAAAACATTAATTTTATCAATTTCTTTACTGTTTACACCTAAATGGTGGTAGTCAATAATGGGATCGGTTCCATCAAGTGGAATATGTTTTTTAGCTTCAAGTTCAAGAGAAACTGATAGCTCTTTATCTGGCATATCAAGTGTTGCAATTTCTCTTATGTCAACCATTGAACCCGATATTCCTGAAACAATATTTTTTGCTTTCTTGAAGTTTATATTAAGATTTTGTGCTAAGTCATAGATGCATGCTTCAAGTTGAGATCTAGAAATTTTTTCTAAATCAAACTTGTTTAAGTCTTCAAAAACTGGTATTGAACCTAATTGCTTTATTTCTACATTACCATCAATTGAAACAAGCTCAACAATTTTGATTTTAAATTTTCCTATATCTATGCCTAAACTCATAATTAAAAGTATTTGTATACGTTATATTTTTTTTCTTCTTCCTGAGAGCCACCACAATCCGATGATTCTATATTTTCAGGATATAATGGAGGAAAGTTACACTTTAAATTACAATCAAAGTTATAATTTTTATCCATTCCTATATCATTTGTTTGATAAGGTCCCGGATTATTCCTCACAGTATACCCACGATATTTTTGGACTATTCCTCCCCACAAGTAGATAGTCCCTCTATAATCAGTTGTACCTCCAGCACCATATCTTGCAATTCCTTGCCCATCACCATATGGCGGATTAGTATATGTATTGCCTGCAGTTGTCATTGTATTTTGCCAATAATGTACGCCAAAAGATTCATTAAAGGCAATTATATGAGCGTGAATATGAACATCTTGATTCCAAGTATTGTTCCTAGCACCATTTGCTTGAGTGTTAGCAACATATACATTGGCACCTGAAACTAAACCTAAAACATTTTCAGAGCCACCAACGCAACCCAAATCACTAACTTCTTCAGGTTGAGCATTTAAAAGACTTCCATTCCAAGAAGCATCTTCGTTTCTTATATCGTCAATGATCCAAATATTGTTCCATAATGTATCAATTTTGGGTCCTCCAGAAGAAGCGGATAGGTTGGAACCCCACGCGTGTCTGTGATAAGTTGTATATTCATCAGTAACAACGGTATACTGACCTTTGTATGTTCCATGTACTCTAACAGGGCCACCCTTTACGTAAATTGCCGTTGGTCTACCATTACAATAATATTTTACAAATCCATCATTTTGATACTCAGGTAACAGGTGACTATCATTGAGCTGTGAAGTCCATGGTCCAGGAATATGAATATCAGGTATATCATAGTGGTGAAAACCATACGTTCCTTTAACTATTGGATTAATTTCATAATCCATACCATTAGAAAGAACATTTTTACTATGAAAATTTTGCATTGATTCTTGATATTTATCACAATTATAAAGATTCGTTTCTGAACAGGTATAACCAGGTGAATTTAATGAATTGCCAAATACAAAAGGGGATAGGGATTGGGAACTAGGACTTAAATATGGAGGCATTAAATACCACCATTGCTTTACTTTGACTCCACCTCCATTTTCCGTAAAAAATTCTATATCTGTCATGATCAAAGTATCTCTAGATATATAAGTAGGTTGCCAATTTAACTTGGTCGTGGCATCAATAAAAATGTGGTCATTCCCATATTCAACGGCTCTTTTCATTTCTTCATATCCATCAGGCGGTAAGCAAGTTGCTTTTAAAGTATCTAATGGAGGGTCACCTCTAAAAACTTGTTGTTCACTACAAAGTCCCAAATCAGGGTAGTTAACTTCTCCATCTTCGTTTTCCATTAACGATACCGTATTATTAAATGTTGGACAACCAAAATCACTCATTACAAATTGCCCATTAGTTTTAATATCAACATCGCAAACTGTTTCATTGCCAGGCCAAAGATTATTAAATGAATCTCCAGATCCAAAATTAACTTCTCTTCTATTATTAAAGTTTGGAGAACCATCAAATACGAAAGGAGCCCCGCCGGCTTTTTCAGAATTTGTTAAGTATAAAAAATCTGAAAGTGAAGAAGCGGTGGTTAGCTCTATATTAACCGTATCTTTAACAATCATTGAGTTGTTATATAAATTTTTAATAGTTGCTTGGCCTTCTGACCATGCTTTTGGGTTAAATTTAGCTACTTCTGAATTATATTCTTTGTAGGGGTATACTAGATATCTACCCATTCTTTCCGGATTAGGAGTAATTGACTCCTGTTTTCTTAACCTATCGGGATATATATCATTTATTAAAATAGAATTTTCAATTGAATCTGCTGCACCTACAAAATCTCTTCTGTATAAATAATTTGCCATTGCATGTGCTATACCAGAATTAGCGTTAAGTTTAGCTTTATATTTAGCAATTTTATAATTAACATTCCAGTTCCTTGCATATAATTGGCTATAATAAGCATATAAAATTCCTGAACCTCCAATTGTAAACATCATTGCTATTGGAAGAGACATTCCTGATGCAAGAAGTTTATTAAATTTATTTTTATTTTTCATTTAAATATCAGTCATCTGATTATTTGATTTTTTACTTTTTTCTCTCAAATACAATCCTGGTGAAAATGATCTAGTAGAGAATTTTTTATACTTGTATAGAGTTTCACTTCCGAGATTTCCAGGCTTTTCAGTTTGAATTTCTATTTCCATCCAAATTTCATATGATGACAAGGACATAGCATTTGTTTTTGACGGATTAATTCGATGATATAGTGAATCAGCTGTCAACTTTTCTATCCCCCAATCATTAATTACATAGGATGTTTGAGTATTCGGATCCTTTGTACCGAAATTTATGGAACCTCCATTTATTAATAAACCATCAAAAATTGTATTAGTAACATCTGTATTATTTTCCTTAATTATAAAACCATCAGTATTACTGAGTCTGATTATGATTTCTCTTTCATTCCCATCTCCACTTCTATCAACATCATAAAAACTCAATTTATATGAATTATTACCTTCCCAATCTTGTTGCTGATCTATAGGCGCAGTAATATCATTTACTAATTTTGAAATTGCTTGAATAGATTTATTACAATAAATTGCAATATCAAGTTCCATATTATCATTAAAAAATTTTTTTTGCGATTCATTAAAGACAAACATCATCATTATAGTTGCCATTGATGTTATAATCATAGAAATAAGCATTTCTAATAAAGTAAAGCCTCTTATATATTTAGTTTTTATTATCATTTTTATTTCATTAAGACAGCTTGGTCAACTTCAAAAGCTAGGTGTTTATATGCAGTATTCCCAACATATGGATCTTCCCATTCTATCCATGTTTTAATATTAAAATAGCCAGATTGATCTCCTGAAGTTTCACTTGATTTATCAGTTATTATATGAAACATAGTTCCCTCAATTATTTGTACAGTCTCACCAAAACTTGCACCAAGTCCTCTCTGTTCTTGGTAAGGATTATAAATATTGACTTTGTGGCCATTTCTTGGTTGCTTGCCAGGTAAGGGTTTCTCACCATATGCTACCATCATCCTATACTCTTCAGTATATTTTATTAACTCTTCTAATGCTCTTTCTTTAAGGTATATAGATTTATAAGTTCTTACAGCTTTTCCAACACCAAAAGTGATTGCACCTGCTGCTACTAATGTCAGAGAAATTGATATTATAGCTTCAACATATGTAAAGCCTAATTGATTTATATTAAAAAGAAACTTTTTTCGTTTTAGCATTAAAAAACACCTTTTTCAAAAACATCGGTATTTTCAGCTACTTTTATTGCTTCTGAACGATCTACTAATCCTTGATGAAGAAGTCTTTGTAAATCTTGATCTAATGTTTGCATTCCATCTTGGCTACCACCTTGAATCAATGAAGGTATTTGATATATTTTATCTTCTCTTATAAGATTTTTAACAGCAGAATTTGCTACCATAATTTCACATGCCGGAACCCTGCCATTTTGATTTTTATTTCGAAGTAGTTTTTGAGCAATAACCGCGAGCAAGCTTTCAGATAACATTGATCTTATATGTTCTTTTTGGCCTGATGGAAATACATCAATTATCCTATCAATTGTTTTTACAGCACTAGATGTATGTAATGTAGAAAGGACAAGGTGGCCAGTTTCAGCTGCAGTAAGAGCAAGCTGTATTGTCTCCAAGTCTCTCATTTCACCAACTAATATTACATCTGGATCTTCTCTCAGAGCTGAACGAATAGCATTAGAGAACGAATGCGTAGACTGACCCAATTCTCTTTGATTAATCATACAGTTTTTTGAATTATGGAAATATTCAACAGGATCTTCGATTGTAATAATGTGACTTGTTTTATTTTCATTAATATGATCTATCATGGCTGCAAGTGTCGTAGATTTACCACTTCCAGTCGGTCCAGTTAATAAAACTAAGCCTTTATTTTTCATGGCAAGTTTATTCATTATTGGAGGGACTCCAAGTTCTTGACAACTTTTAATTTCAGATGGAATCGCCCTAAACACAGCTGACATTCCATTTATTTGATTAAAAAAATTAACTCTGAATCTGCCCTTATCTTCAAGCGCTGTCGAAAAGTCTATTTCTAGTTTATCTGAAAAAAGTTTTTTTTGATTATCATTTAAGATGTCATCTCTTATTTTTTTCATTGAATTCATTTCAAGAATAGGTAATTGAAGTTTTTTCATTTCTCCATGAATTCTAACCATTGGGATTGACCCAACACTTAAATGTAAATCTGAGGCTCCTGCATCCAATGCATAAGCCAGCATATCTTTAATAGAAGTACTCATTTTTATAAGACTATATTATCCAGCACATTCTTCTTTTGTACCGTAACCAGTAAAAACACCAGTTTCAACATCAAAACAAACTTTTTTATCAACTCCACCAGGCATATCTTCTAGGCTAGTGGCATTAATTGTGCCTTCTAAATCAGAACTTCCATCAGAACTTTGTTGTAAATCAATTTCAAAAGTCCATTTTTTTAATGTTGACTTTGAAATATTCCCTGCACCTTCATCAATCATTTCTTGTACATCTGATGGAAAATCTTCATGTGTAGTTTTCCAAATCTTACATTCTTCTAAAAGAGTTTTAATTTGCGTTTGTGCATCCGAAGCATATGCTTTTTCAACATAATTAAAATACGTAGGAATTGCTATTGCAGCCAATATTCCAACTATAACTACTACTATAAGGATTTCAACTAGAGTAAAACCTTCTTGAATTTTTTTCTTAATGTTACTAATCATTTTTTGCTTCTCCATTTTTTAGCTTTAAAAAGAACATCATTTAATTTAATGTTTTTTTTTGTTATACAAATATTCCTAAATGTAACAACATGTAAAGTATTTTTTTAACATATTTTTTTTTATTAAAATTACAAGTTGATACATATATTCTTTGTTAAATTAATGAATTAAATCATACACTTTAATGAATTCGAAAAGGCATTTATTTATGAATTTTTTTTTAAACATACTTTTATCATTTATTTATACTGGAATACTTTTATCTGCTCATTCTTCATCAGCCATAAAAAAAGATATAGAAAGAATACTTGTTGATACGAGCTCATCAAAAATTTTAGAAAGTTTATCATTAGATTCACAATTGTATGTAACAAGTACTTTTTATCAAATAGGTGATGGAAAAGATGTGAGTATAACCTATAATGTTCATCAAACAAAAAAAGAAACTAAAAATATAGACTCACAACTATTACTCGAATCCAATTATGGTTTTAAAGACGAAAGAATTTTTCCTTCAAAAAATCTAATTATTTCTGAGCCCATGGTTTTCAGAGGTCTTTTGGTAAGAAAGGTTTCATTCATACCTTACACTTACAATGTTGAAACAAAAGAACTTATAATTTTTGAAAATGTAGATTTCATGATTGATGAATTTGAAACTGATATTAATTATGAATTTAATGATATCAAACTTTCCAAGGCTTTCGAGCCTTTATATGAGGATTTGATAGTTAATTACACGCGATCAGATAGAGATGATGACTATCAACAACCATCAATTCTTTATATTTGCGGTGGTTCATCTCTAAATAACCCATATGTCCAAGAATTAATAGATTGGAGGCATAGAACAGGCTATGTAGTTAATGCTGTTTCTACAAGTGAAATTGGTGGTTCAGGCACATACGAAGTAAAAAATTATATTCAGCAAGCATATAATAATTGGGACAATCCCCCTGAAATTGTTGGTTTAATTGGTGATACAGGAGGTAGTTTTTCCATTGGTTATTACACTGAAGGATGGTCTGGTTATAATGGCGCAGGAGATTTCCCATATTCTCAACTTGATGGTTCTGATTTGCTGCCTGAAGTTTTTATTGGTAGGATTTCAGTTAACTCTAATAGTGAGCTTTCAAATGTAATTAATAAAACCTTAGCTTATGAAAAGGCTACTTACATAAATCAAACAGGAACTTCTTGGTATGAGAGTGCTGCACTGTGTGGTGATCCATCATCATCAGGTAATTCAACTATGATTACAAATGAGTACGTTGAAAATATTTTAGATGTTTACGGTTTTAGTAACATCAATACAAATTATGGTAGTGGTAACTATGATAATTGGATGGAAAATGAACTACAAAGTGGCAGTCTATATATGAATTACAGAGGATATTATGGTTCTAGTGGTTTTGGTGGTAATGAAATAAATAGTGCTAATAATGGATATATGACTCCATTTGTTTCATTTATAACTTGTGGAACAGGAGATTTTAATTATACTTCTTTAAGCGAAGAATTTTTAACAGCTGGTAGTGTAACAAATCCTAAGGGAGCTGTTGCCGCTGTAGGAACAGCTACAACTGGGACTCATACTTTATTTAATAATATTATGTCTATGGGAATTTTTGATGGTATTTTTCCAAAGGATTTGAGAACTGCCGGAGCGGCAGTGGCAAATGGAAGATTATCATTGTACTCAACTTATCCATCAAATCCCAGTAATAAGGTTTCAATTTTTTCGCATTGGTTAAATTTAATAGGAGATCCTGCACTTCATTTATGGACTGATACGCCTAAGCAGATTATAGTAGATTTTGAAACTAATATTTCATGGGGAACAAATTTTATAGATGTATTCGTCAATGATGAAAATGGAGAACCTGTTGAAAATGCAAAAATAACGTTAGTTAAAGATAATGATGAAATATTTTTATCAAGCTATACAAATTCTTTAGGAATGGCAACAATTTTACTTAATTATGATTCTCCTGGACAAACTTTTTTAACAATAACGAAAAAGAATTGTATCCCAATCGAGGAGGTTTTTGAGATTAATCAGCCTGATTCAAATATTAATCTTCACATACCAAGTATTATTATTTCTGATGAAAATAATCAAATTTCAAATGGAAATGGAGATGGCCTAATTAATCCTGGCGAAATCATAACTGTTTCCTTGCCTATAATCAATTATGGTTCAGTTTCTCATTCTAATTTAGTTGGTGTATTGACGTCTGATTCTGAATTAGTGAATATTATATATGGTATTGGACAGTATGACTCGATCGTTCCAGAGCAAATTGGATTTAGTAATAATAGTTATGTTATGGAGGTAATTGGCTCGGCCACCGATGTTGATAATTTAAATTTGAGATTTAATTTATCAAATGGTGATTCATCATGGGATTCAATTGTCCCTCTAAGCTTAAGTGCAGGTTTTCTTGCAGTAAACCAAGTACTTTATTTAAGTGATATTTCACCTGGGAATATTGCAGAAATATCAATTGATTTAGCAAATTTAGGTACAGCTAATTTAACTGATGTTAATATTGAAGTGTTACCATCAGGCTCACTAATAGATATAATTCAGCCTTATTCATCTTTTGGAAATATAGTTTTAGGTAATTCAGTTCAATCCTCTACTTCTAATCCTATTAGTTTATTTATCAATGGAAATACAATAAATGGTTCAACTATTCCAATCAATGCAAGACTGACAAGTTCAAATGGTTATGATCAAAATTTAATTTTCAATATACAAATTGGTGAAGTTACTGTTGAAGACCCACTAGGTCCGGATGAATATGGTTACTATATTTATGATTCTTCTGATTTAGGTTATAGTCTAGCTCCTATTTATGATTGGATTGAGATTGATAATGATTTTGGAGGTGATGGCGTAAATTTAAATTTGAGTGATAGTGGTGATGGAAACAATATTAACAATAGTCTTGCTATTATAGATTTACCCTTTGAGTTCACTTTTTATGGTATTTCATATGATAAAATAACTGTGAATACTAATGGTTGGATTGCTTTTGGTGAATCAAATTTAGAGTCCTTTAGAAATTATCCAATACCTGGTGCAGGTGGACCATCACCAATGCTTGCAGTCTTTTGGGATGATTTAAAAACAGGTAATAATGGAGAAATATATAAATATTTTGGAGATAATTATGTTATAATTGAGTGGTCTGAAATGAGAACTTATCCAAATAATGATTCACAGACTTTTCAAGTAATTTTGTTTGATAATACCAATCTAACTCCCACTGGAGATAATGAAATCTTAATGCAATATAAAGATTTCAATAATACCTCCAATGGTAATTTATCTGGATGGGGTAACACTCATGGAGGTTATTCTACTATTGGTATTGAAAATCATCTTTCTACAGTAGGTTTACAATATACTTTCAATAACTCATATCCTCAATCTGCAAGACCATTATATGATAGTAGTGCACTTTTTATAACTACAAGAAATCCAGTAGAAACACTTATGGGAGATGCAAATCAGGATGGTGAAGTGAATGTTTTAGATGTTGTAGTAATTGTCAACCACATTCTAGTTGTTGAATTGTTACCATCTATGGGAATTTATATATCTGATTTTGATAGTGATGGAAATATAACAGTATTGGATGTGATTCAAGTCATTCAGTATATATTAAATGAATAAAATATTTTTTTGGATCCAATTTTAACAACATTATCCGTCCTAGTGACAATTTTATTAGTTTTTGGTTTCCTGGAAAACTTCTTTCATCAAAAGTCTTTATCAAAGATTCCAATAAGAGTACATGTAAATGGAACTAGAGGTAAATCTAGTGTTACACGATTAATAGCTTCAGGATTGAGGGGTGGTGGATTAAGAACTTTTGCTAAAACTACAGGCACAACACCCAGAATAATTAATGAGAATGGTAAAGATGTTGAAATACATAGATTGAGAAGTGCTTCAATTGGTGAACAGGTAAAATTGATTCGTTACTTTTCAAATAAAAAACCTGATGCACTCATTATTGAATGTATGGCAGTCAATCCTCAATATCAGTGGGTTTCAGAACAGAAGATTGTAAAATCTACATTAGGAGTAATAACAAATGTTAGACCAGATCACTTAGATGAAATGGGATCAACTAATGAAGAGATAGCTTATTCTTTATCAAATACAATTCCATATAATTCAGAGATTATAACTGCAGAATACGAGAATTTTGAACCACTTAATAAAATTTCTAAAAAAAGAAACTCTAAAATTTTGCAATCTGATTTAGAAGATATAGATAAAGATTATATAGATAGATTTCCATTTATTGAACATCCAGAAAATTTAGCATTAGCTTTGAAAGTATGCTTAGCTTTGGGAGTAAATAAGAAAGATGCATTAAATGGTATGTTGAGTACAATTCCAGATCCAGGTGCACTTTTCATTTGGGATATAAAAAATAAAAAAAACAAATGTAAATTTATTAGTGGGTTTGCAGCTAATGATCCAAGTTCAACAAAAATGGTTTGGAATTTAGTTAACAGTAGGTTTAAATCAAAAAGTTGTATTTTTTTGAATACTAGAAACGATAGAAGGTACAGAACTATTCAATTAGTTGATTTGGTTCTTAAAGATATAAAGCCGGATTTATTCATTATTAGAGCAGACAATTTGAGTTCAATTTTGAAAAGTTATGAATTTGATAAAAGAAAAATTGTGATTTTTAGTATGGATACTAAGCCAGATTTGGTTGTAGAAAAGATTTTAGGTTTGAATAATTTTTTTATACTAGGTATTGGAAATATTGTTGATTGGGGTGAACAATTTATTGATAAGTTAAAGGAGAATGTGTAATGGATTTTTTATATGGCACACCATATAATTATACTTATATAGCAATTGGATTGGGTATGGTTATTAGCCTTTTTTTAACCGAAACAATTGGTGTTATGGCAGGAGGAATAATTGTTCCTGGATATTTTGCCCTATATTTACATAATCCATTGATGGTCATAACTACTTTTTCAATAAGCTTGTTTACATATGCTACTGTTATGTTAATTTCCAAATTTATGCTGATTTATGGAAGAAGAAGATTGATTTTATGTCTTTTACTTGGGTTTTTGTTTGGTTATTTATTAAGAATCTTTTTAGATACAAATAGTTTTCAGCTATCAGTAAATAATAAGTTAATTGACCTAGAATATATTGGTTACATTATACCAGGTTTAATTGCATCCTGGATGGATAGACAAGGAGTTCTGAGAACAGTCTCTGTAATATTAATTGTTGCGAGTATAGTTAATTTATTTATGATGTTATTGTTTTATTTTGATCAGTACAGGATTTTATATGTTTAGACCTCAGATTCAGAAAACCAGTACATTATTTTTTATAGCTTTATTCAATTTAGTTTTAGTTTTTTTAGCTGTAAAATCTGAAACAAAAGTAAAAAAAATAGGTTATGAGGATAAAATAATTGCTGTAGAACTGATGGAGCAATTAATCTTTGAACTTAACAAAAATTTTATAATAGAAAAATCTAAGTTAGATTTGTACAACTCTGGTTTAATTGGATTACAAAATAGTCCCATTACAACCATTCAAGATAATGATAGTTTAATGTTTAAATCTAAATTGTTAACTACGCATCCTAATTTTGCTGCATTAATAGTTGAATTTTTTTATGATGCTGAAATTTCATCTGGAGATACTATCGCAGTTTCCATGACAGGTTCATTTCCAGGTGCAAATTTAGCTTTATTATCAGTTTGTGAAACAATGAATATTACTCCTATTATAATGTCATCTGCAGGCTCATCAGCTTGGGGAGCAAATAGAGTTGATTTATCTTGGCCAATTATTGAAAGTTACTTATTTGATAATAATTTCTTGAGAAATAGGAGTATTGTTTATTCAATGGGTGGAGATAATGACAACGGAGATAATCTTTCTGATAAAGGAATCGAAATTTTAGAATCGTCTATCCCTAACAATGTTAATTTCATTAACGAATTTAGCTTAATAGATAACATATCAAAAAAAATCAATTTCTTCGATAGTAATAGTAATAATTATAGCATGTATGTCAATATTGGAGGAGGTGCTTCATCACTGGGAAATGGATTAGATAAAGATTCCCTACAAGTGGGGTTAATAAATTTTTTAGATATTCAGGATATAGGTTTTAGTGAATTTAAAAAATCTATTTCTTATAATTTTTTAACCGAAAAATCAATTCCTATGCTTAATATTAAAAATATAATTAAATTAGTGCCTCAGGATTATGTCTCTGATATAATGACTGGAGATATGAAGGTGGGAAAAGGATCACTTTTTTATAAATATGATCCATATAATCCTTTTGTAATATCTTTATGCTTGCTCCTATCAATAGCATTAATTGTTGCAATTGGAATTTATAGCCATATACAAATTAAAAAAAGAATGGAGACACATGAAGTTGATTCTGTCGTTTAAAAAAATTTTATTATTTATAATTATTTGTTCTGCAATTTTCCCCAAAACGATTAAGCCTACTGGCAAAGAAGATATGCTTAAATTGGTCATTGAGACTAATGAAGGAAATAAAATCAGACCTTATTATATGATTGATAAAGATGGGTTGACGTACAAAGATTTTAAAGGTTTTAAATCAGGAGATAAAATTAGTCTTCAAATTATGTCAAGAACACACATGGCATCAAATAGTAATTCAAGTAAAAAATTTCAATTTGAATTAATTGTTATGGATGATTCTAAGGAGGTATCTAGAAGAGATTTAAGCTACAGAAAAAAGTCTACGAATGTTACTTCTCCAGAGAAAAAAGGTTTTTATTTTTCACACGCTGGGTATTGGTTTGAAGATATAAAGTTAACTAAAAAAACAAAAATAATTTTAAAATCAAAAATTAAAGGCCAAAAGATTTATGCCAGAATCATAGCAGATAAAAAAGACAAATTGTCAAAATCAGATACTTTTATCAAAACAGTTGATAGCCAAAAAAATATTATAGTTGAATATAAAAAAAATAACAATAGAATTAAATCAAAAGGATGGTTTTTAGTTGATAAAAATTTAGATCAACAGTTTATGATTCCATCCAACAAATTGGTTAGAGTTTTTTGTCGTTCAGTGATTGATGATATACCAAAAGATAATTATAATATCTCTGTTCATGAGAATGGTCAATGGATAGGAAATTATATGTTTGAGAAGCTGAAAACTGAGAATAATTCAAAGATTGTCACAGATTATAAAAAAATAAAAGATAAAACCCTGAGCAAGACTAGGTCTTTTTACTTAAATATTCCTGATTATAAATCAAATTATTCTTATTATACTTTTTCTTTGCCTAAAGATTCTAATGAAAATGATAAAGTTTTAATCAAAATTGTTGAGTATGAAAAATCTAAGAATTAGATTATTTTCTTACATTCTATTTGTAAGCCCAATTATAGCATTAAGCGATTTTTCTATAAACAATTCGTTTGGAATTGGTTATGATTCAAATCCTTTGAGACTGTCTAATAATGAAATAAATCAAATACCTGCTAATTCTAGTATTTTAAAGAATGCTAAATATGTTCATTCAAGATTTTTTAATTTTAAATCTGTTTTAAAATTTAAATCAAAATCGATTCTACCTAGAATAGATAAGAAAACTTTATATACAATTTCTTTCTCAGGTAAAATACATAATGACAATCAAGATAAAAGTGTATCTAGTTTAGGTATACAAATTGATAATCTATTAGGCAAATACAGACATTTTTATATTAATTATTTTTTTATGCCTGATTTTTATTTAAGAGAATATAAAGATGGCGATTTGGTTGTTGATAATTCTAGTATAGAAGATAATTTACAGTCTGCAAAATTTAGTATATCTAAATTGAGTTTTGCTTACTCCGAGAAGAGCTCACCCCAATTTCCAAAATTAAAGTTTGGCATATCTTATGAGAGGCAATTGTTTGATAAATTTTTTACTGAATTTGATCTAAATATTACAGGATTTTTCTCGCAAATTAATTTTAGATTAAATGATAGCATAACAATCTTTGATGATTGGACAAATATAGTACAAAAAGAAATTATGCTCTATTTCAGTCATGAAATTGCAGACAATTTTACATATTTAAATGGTCAGCTTACTACATTAAATGATGATAGAAGTTACAATCAAAGTAGAATTAAATTTATTTATAAAGAGTTAGTTGACACTTTGCCTTTTGTTGATAAAGTGAGAAGAATATACCAAATTGATTCTTACTTTAGATATAACACATCAAATATTATATCTGATGAACTGCATTATGGTAGGAGCCATAATGATGTAACTTTCACTTATTCCCTTAAATTTGATAATCATAAAATTTCTTTTTCAAAAAGAAACAGAGTCACAAAATCACCACAGTCTTGGGTAGAGAATTTAAAAAGTTTTAAGAGATATATAATATCATATACTTTTTACTTTGATAAAATAAAATTATGAAAAAAAATAGAATGATATATTTTGTATTTTTCTTATTATTTCTTTGTTGCGATAATGAGAATGATCCTTTTAACAGATCTGAGCCATACAGCTTAATAACTATTGATATTGGTGAGGTTAGAGATTTAGATTATTCAGAATCAAAAAAACAGCTTTTTGTTGGTACTGAATCAGAAGGGATTTACATCTTTGGAATAGATTCAATTAGTCTTAATGAGAATGACATCACATTATTTGGAGATGATATTTTAACAACTTTATATGAAAACATTGATTGGGGTATAGGTAAAGATATAAGAAGTATACAATATTCTGAAAAAACCGATATATTATATGCTCTCGATAGATTTGAATATACATATCACAATTATGTTCCATATCTAATGGGTAATACAAATTCTTTGGGATTGAGCTGCCCTGATACATTAATAACAAACATTTGTGCAGCAACGCAGACACACGCTACCAAATTTGCATTAGATGATTCAGGTGATTGGCCAGAGCTACATATTCTTTACAAGCACAACGCTGATAATGAACTTTACACCTCTGAATCATATTCAACTATCAAACTTATGGAATATGTTATTCCTCCACAGCAAACTTTAGAATTTTGTGATTTCATTGGTGTATGTGAAAATGAATCAATTAGTTTTTTAGATACCCTAGGATACAAGGTTAATGATATGTATTTTTCTGAAGATAAGATTTATATTTCAAACCCGAGAGATAATATTAATTCTTTTGAAATTTATCAAAAGCAAGGCAATTTAATTGATTCATATGAAACTGACTCTCAAGTAAAATCTATTTTTGCTTTAAATAATTATATAGTTGCTGGCACACAAAATGGATGTTACATAACGTTACTAGAAGAAAATGGTATATCTGATAGTGATGATTCTAAATTAAAGATAGCTGAAAACTTTACAGTCTATGATATATATTTTGATTCAATAACTAATAAGCTGATATTATCAACAGGAGCTGATGGAGTTCTAATATATAATTGGGATGGTAATTCATTGAATGTAAATGAAGAAATGAGATTATATTCATCCTATGCATTTACAGCAAGAATTATTAATGATGTTTATTATGTAGCAACTAAGAATGGTTTAGAAATTTATAATATAGGGGACTAATATGAAATTTAAATTTTTATTTTTTATAATAGTAGGTTTTTTATTTTCACAATATGACTGGCAAGATAATGGAGTTTCTGTAAGGCAAGGTATCCATATCGAATGGCAAAGAACAGGTGATAATGGAAGTGATGGAGAAATGATTTTTGCATGGTCAGATACTAGATTTGGTGGCAGAGATATTTATGCCCAAAAAGTTGATGTAAATGGTAATAATATGTGGGGTTCTGAAGGTTCTCCTGTTGTAGTTCAGCCTGGTAGGCAAGAAGACCCTATTTTAATTACTGATGGAAATGGAGGTGCATACATAATTTGGGTTGATTATAGAGATGAGCCTGATTATGGAGATATTTATGCTCAACATATAAATTCTCAAGGAGTTATATCCTGGGATGAATCTGGAATCCCTTTAACAAATGTTCCTGGAAAACAAGTTGCTCCAAATGCGGCATCCGATGGAATTGGTGGAGTTTTTGTAATATGGAATGATTTATCTGTAAGTACTTTAGGTCATACCTATGGCACGCATTTGACACCCGATGTAAATGAAATAATCGCACCAGGAACTGGAGTTCCTATTATTTCAAATGATTCAGACCATGCTGGAGTAAGTATTGAAAGAGCAGCAGATGGAAGTGCTATTCTAGTTTGGGCAGATGATCGTAATGTTGATGTTTCAGATTCNGGAATAGATATNTTTACNCAAAGNATTGATACNAGTTGTAATACATTGTGGTCAANTCCAGAAGAAGGAGGAATACCTCTATGTACTGCACCNGGNTCACAGGAATATATNAAAGTTACATATTACAGNCAGACTGTTTCNGCAGTAGTTTGGGAAGATAAGAGATTTAATGAAAATATNGGAGATATTTTTATNCANTATNTTGATATGGATGGAAACGTAATGCTTNATCCTNNTGGAGAGATATTATGTGATCANCCTGCAAATCAAATTAAGCCNAGGGCNAAAGGNGATGAAAATGGTGTATATGTTGTATGGGAAGATTCAAGAAATGGACCAGGTGATATTTATGTACAGAAACATACANTAGATGGAGGTNCACAATTAGANCAAAATGGTTTAGGTATTTGTACAGCCTCAGGTACCCAAGATCAACCACGTTTAACTTCTGATGGTAATGGTGGTTCATANATTGTTTGGATGGATGAGAGATTTGCTCCATTNCCAGAAACTGAAATATTTATGCAACATATTGATTCAAATGGNAATTTNTCTTTTGTTGANAATGGAGAAGCAGTCTGTGATGCGCAAGGTTTTCAGTTTAATCCTNTGGTAAGAAATGATGGNAACGGAAACGTTTTTGCTGTTTGGGGTGATATGAGAACAGGNAGTATAGGTTTATATGTACAACATTTATCNCCCTCTTCNGGTATTAGCTTACAGGAAGAAGGTATTGAGTTATATTTTGGAATTGATGGAAATGGATTGAGTGCTNAANCTTTATACTTAGGNAATAATGAAACATTAATTTATTGGGAAGATNGAAGATTAGGAGTCATTGCGGATTTAACATATGGTCAGAAAGTATATGATGGCTGGCAAGATGCAGTTGAACCAAATGGAATTAAACTTTGTAATAACCCATATCAGGTTACTCCTAAAGCTGAACTTGGTAATCTATCTGGTGATATTTTATTAGGTTTTGGTCAGGCATTTGGAGATATAGCTCTTCATTATCAACCATTAAATAATAANTTAGAAATGATTGGAAATACCAATGAGGGTATACCAGTNTTCGAATCTTTTACTCCACAAAATAATTATGATTTAGCTATAAATAGTATTGGNGATGTTTATTTTGTATTTTCTGATCAAAGAAATTTTATAGATAGTGATATATATCTNCAAAAATATAGTGGNTTCTCTAACTCTTTTTCAGAACCTCTTTTAATTGTTGATAATTTCTTNGTTGATGATAATGTGAAATTTATTGAAACTACTTCTGATGATGGGTGTTTGATTGCTTATGATAGTGGTGATTTTAGTGGTACCAGAGCATATTTACAAGCNCTAGATTCAANTGGAAATATTTTNNCTGCTTTTTCTGGTGGNATTAGNCTNTCAACAAANGAGAGTGATCAATTTATAAAAGGTTTATTAAAAACNGATTCTGGATATTTTATTTTGTGGAAAGATCAGAGGTCTGGTTCTTCTGATTTATACGCACAAATGGTTAGTTTTGATGGANCNATTTTAGGTCCTCAAGATGGTTTTGCAATTACTACTGCGCAAAATGATCAGCAAGATCCAACGTTGACCTATAATGAGGTTTCAAACGAGATAATGGTTTGTTGGGAAGATTTTAGAGATGGTGATGATTTTGATATTTATTGTGTNACAGTTNATGAGGANACATTAGTAGTNAGTGATGANATAGATTTATGTACTTTTTCTGGNAACCAAAAATCACCAAATGTACATTCTACATTNGATGGTTCATATCTATTTGCNTGGGAAGATTCTAGAGGTAGTGTAACTTCTAATATTTATTTTCAGCAAATGCAAAATGGAAATTTCATTTATGATGTTAATGGAATTGTAATGTGCGATGCAGATTTTAATCAATTTAACCCACAAATTGATTTATATGATGAAAATTCTAATAAATATATGATATATTGGGANGATTTAAGNAGTTCTGGTAAGGAAGATTTAACNAANATNTATGTTCAGTCTGTTACGGTTNATTCCAATAGTGTAATGCTTGGTGACCTTAATTTTGATGGCGTTTTAAACGTNATAGATGTTGTTAGTTTGGTNAACGGAATCCTNGGNAATAATTTATCACCANANCAAGCATTAGCTGGTGATATGAATNATGATGGAACTATTAATGTAATTGATATTGTTTCTTTGGTAAATTTAATTTTATCATAAAGGATTGTTGATGTTAAAAAAAATTNTGTANATAATTTTAATATCATCTTTNGTTTACACTCAATCAGAGCTGTCAGAGAGATATACNTCTCTAGATGAAATAGANACACAGNTAAATTTGTGGTATGATNAATTTGGNTCTAATCAAAATCCTTATCCTTTTTATCCTGGTGATGANGGAATTATTTATCATCANGAAATTATAGGTTATTCAGGTGTAGATAATCTTCCTATTTGGGCAGTNAAACTTACTTTAAATGCAGATTTGAATGAAGACAAGCCTAAAGCATTGATATTAGGTCAATGTCATGCNGAAGAAATTTATGGTGTTGAGATTGCTATGGACCTAATTAAATGGATGTTATACCCAATGGATCATCCNTCTCAAATTCAATCAATTCTTTCTATTATGACNAATGCTGAAATTTGGATTGTNCCNACACATAATCCAGANGGACTTTCTGTTGTTCATGGGTTTTANGATGAATTAAATCAATTTAATCAAGATGTGTANTATAGGAAAAATAAATATGACGCTAATAATAATGGTGTTTTTGATTTTGTTATTGGAATAGGGAATGATTATGATGGAGTNGATTTAAATAGAAANTATGATTTTAATTGGATTTTTGGGGATGNAATTTATTCTACAGATTCTGGATGTGGAGCAAACCCATCTTACATAGCTAATTATGATTATTACAGAGGNCCTGCTCCCTTTTCNGAAAGNGAGGTTNTTGCAATTAGAGATTTTGTATTAAGTAAAAACTTTTTNCTTTCCATAGCATATCATAGTTCTAGGTCTGGNTGTGTGGCAGAAAAAGTAATATACCCATGGGAGTGGGATGTAAATAAAAAATCTCCTGATTTTGATATTATTTCCAGATTAGGATTTGAAATGTCACAGTTATTACCAAAGGAAGCTGAATCAGGTTTTTATGCTTCNGCAAGTAGTATNAGTAGAAGAGGNAACGCACACGATTGGANTTATGCTAATACTGGATGNATTCAATATTTGGTTGAAGTTGGTACAGAGAATATGCAGTCAAGCGATGTACAAGTTATTGAAGANACNATTGAAAAAAACATAATGAGTGCATTACATTTACTTAAAAGAACAGCAGGTACAAATATTCAAAATGGACCTGAAAAGTATCAAATTACTGGNCTTATNACTGATGCAGNAACTGGTGNTCCACTTCAAGCAGAGGTTTGGATAGATGAGTTGAATGGTCCAATGCTTAAGCCAAGATNNTCAGATGAGTTTGGNCGTTATCGTAGATTNTTAATTGAAGGTACNTATAATATTAATTTTAAATTATTTGGATATGAGNANCAANTGCATACATTTGTGCCATCAAGTTCTCAAATNACACAATATNATGTTTTGATGCAGCCTAAAGATTATTATAGTCTATCAATAGACCTAGAGTTGCCTCCTGTTTTTGATGAATCAATTTATACAGTAATTAATTCAGAAACATACAATGATACAATAATTGGAAATAATAATCTTGAATTAAATCTACCTGAAGATAACTATGATATTATGATTTATTCAGACAATTTATTCCCTGAATCATTTACTATTAATCTTGATTCTAATATTGAATTATTTAAAGATTTAAAATGGAAATCTACTATTTTTTACGATGACTTTTCTTCATCAAATAATTGGGCAAATGAAGGTTGGAGCATCGATGATGGAGTACTATCTACTCAATCTGATTTGTTGTATGATAACAACTTGGATATTCACCTAACTTCTTACAAAGTTTTTGAGCCAGGAGACTATGTAGCAAAAGCAAATTTTAAAAGAGAGATTGAGTGGGATAATGATTATTTAAATATAGGTTTTAGTACTTCAAGTCATAGCTTTGTTGGGGAAACCTTTTCAGATCATGAATACCAATGGATAGATACATTTATTCCACTAACTTTAAATGAACTAGGTAATTTCTCATTTAATTTTGTATCAGATGCAAGTTTAGACTATAGGGGTGTTAATATTGATTATTTATCTGTTTATGAAAAACCAATTGGTGAATGTAGTAAAAAAGATTTAAATCAAGATGCATTAATAAACATTTTAGATATTAATCATCTAGTAAATCTAATTTTAATAGGAAATTCTAATTCATTTGAAAAATGTGTTGGAGATTGTTATGAAGATGGCATTTTAAATGTTATCGATTTAGTTGAAATTGTAAATTTTATTTTAGAAATTAATTAAGGAATTATTTTATGAGTAAGGTATTACGTTTTATATTGTTAGTCACAGTTTTTACTTTGATTTTTGGAGAGTCTAGACCCTTAGTTATGAAAGCATTTGATGAATTAAATGAATATTCAAACTATAATAGAGGAACTTACTTAATTCTTTTACCACAGGGTTTGAATGAGGTTTTTTTGACAAATCCAAATTATGGTGGTGATTTTGTAAAGTTTAAAAGAACTCAGGGTTTTGATGTTGAAGTATTGACAGTTCAAGCAGGTTTAACTGCTCAAGAAATTAAAGATTCTATAATTATGCCTTTTTATCAACAAAATCCTATGTTNGAGTATGTTTTGCTAGTTGGTGATGTTAATGGCTCATTTGAAATGCCAACATTTACAATTCCATCTTATAATGAAGAAGATATAGATGTAACTGATTATCCNTANACATTTANTNATGATGCATANAATCCTCATTTCTTTCTTGGGAGATGGCCNATAAGAACAACTGCAGATTTTTTGAATATTAAAAGTAGNAGTATACAGTATGTGACAATGGATAATGTTACAGATTATTCNTATNTAAANAAAGCAATGTTAGTTGCAGGTAATTATAAAACAGCTGAAGGTGAGGAAGTNCCACCTAATCAATGGCCNGTNACCCCGGTTTGGACTTCACTTTGGTTAATGGAAGAATGGCAAGATTTTGGNTATACTCAAATAGATACTGCTTTTTTTCATCANTATAATTGGGAGACAGCTGAATATAACCCTACTATTCCTAATACATGGNATGAGGGTGTTGGAATCATTAATTACAGGGGATGGGGAGATGGAAATGGCTGGCANAAACCATATTTNCATAAAGAGGAATTAGAGTCNCTAAACAATGGTTGGAATCTTCCAATCGTATTAAGTTTTGTTTGNAATACAGGTGATTTTGGTAATGATTATAGTGGTTCTGGTTTACCTAAATGTTTTGGNGAAGTTATGGTTACTGCAGGTAGTGTTATTAATCCAAAAGGTGCTGCTGCTATGGTTGGGCCATCAGATCTAGATACAGATACAAGATTTAATAATGTTATNTGTGGAGAAATGTGGGATGCTCTNTTNGAGCAAGAGGCTNCTGANTTAGCCCAAGCCTTGCATGTTGGTAAGCAAAGTTTAACCTATGAATTTTCTGGATTATCTGCNCCTGATGGAACAGTAATAGATTATTTTTATCATCANATTTATAGCGTNATTGGAGATCCTAGTATACCAGTAAGNNTACTNGAACCTGGNACTATTGCTACAGATATTCAATCTACTGATTTAACATCATCCTACATTAGTTTAAATCTTACTGATCAATCAGATAATACTGCTNTAGTTGGTGTGGTTGGTGCANTATTAGNCTCTAATGGTGAATTAATTGCAAAATCAGTTTCAAATAGTGAAGGTCTACTNATAATTGATTTTCCTACANANNCAACATCAAATTTAACTTTATATTTAAATTCCCCTCAATTCAGACAAAAAGTAATTGAGCTTAATTACTTGTCAGATGATGGGTCTNCTTTTNCAGGTCTAGTGCCTTTAGATTTTGATATNGATTTGAGTTGGNTNTACGAATATAGCGCATATGANACTGTTGANTATATTCCTTCAGATTATGANCAAACAATTTATTTTTCTTTTTCAATATTTAACTCNTCNNANGAANAGGTTTCATTTGATTTTAATCTTTCATCTCCNAGTGAATTTNTTGGTGAAGCATCTTGCNATGATGANGGGTNGACTCAAAATATGATTGATNATTGTTTNACTGTTTCAAATTGTTATCCTAATCAATATTGTNATGTTAATACAATGGTTCTTACGACTAGTTCNGGTGCAACTCCTGGTGATAAAATACCTTTTACATTTTCGGTTNTAAGCGANGAGTATGAGATTGAAGATTTTAATTTTGAGCTCACTGTAAGTGAGCAATATNNTTNTTACNCTNCTTCNCTTCCATCANTGCAAAGCGAATATGGTTATAAGGCATATGATAANACAGATNTAGANTTTAATGAAGCNCCNNTNTANGATTGGGTTGAAATTAATCAAATTGGTACAAATCTTAANTTGACNGANGATTCTGTNATCAATGATGTTCAAATAGGTTTTGATTTTAATTATTTTGGTNAAACATACAATTCAATGACTGTTTGTTCNAATGGNTGGACATCATTTGAGCCNTGNGNTCTTAGTCATTTTTGGAATTTTTCAATACCAAATCCAATGGGNCCATCAGGAATGCTTGCACCATTTATGGACGATTTNGATGATGANGATGGNANTGAGCCATTCAATGTTTATTCTTACAATGANGGAAATGGAAGATTTATTATNCAATGGGATAATGTATCTAATGGTGAAGATGANCAGAANTGTCCAGATTGTATAAAGGAAACATTTCAAATGATTTTACATGATCCAAATNTTTATCAAACAGCTACTGGTGATGGTGANATAATTTTNCANTACAAAGAANTNCANGATATTGANCAAAATGGTAATTATTCAACAATTGGAATTGAGTCTCCTGATCAGGATGATGGTGTNCAGTACTTATTTTCTAGTAGGCCAGANCTNGGTTCNTTTTGGGANCTAAGTGAAAATGGATTTTATGAAAATATTGCTGTTAAGTTCACNACTGGTGAGTTTAATGAAAACTCNCAGTGTGGNCAAATGGATATAACTGGAGATGGTATAGTTAATGTTATAGATATTGTATCTCTGGTTAATTTAATTTTATCATCTAATATNATTGATGATACAGTTTTATGCTCGTATGATTTGACTNGTGATGGAATCATNAATGTTATAGANATTGTATTGTTGGTTAATTACATTTTACAGTAAGTGNTGCNNGNTAAAAACTTTTCATATAAAAGAGAAGTTTTAAGAAAACTTATCCACTTTAGTTCAGCNATTTTNCCNNNNATATTGTTTTATTTTGGAAAGAATATATCTATNCCAATATTNTTNATTTTTNCTTTGACTTTTATAGTTTTNGATTTTCTCAGGATGANAAATNTANAAATTAAAAAATTATATTTATTTTTNTTTAATTATGTNACACGTCCNTCTGAGGAAAGTAAATTNACAGGGGCAACATATGTTTTTATTTCAATTTTATTTNTAAGTATTTTTTNNAATAAAGAAANAGCCCTTGCATCTTTATTGATAATGAGTATTTCAGATCCATTTGCTGCATTGNTTGGAAGGTCTTTTGGAAGTTTTTCGATTTTAAATAAAAGNTTAGAGGGCTCAATATCATTNTTTNTAATAACTTTTTTGATTTTATTTTTACTNAATTTTNATAGTTTGNNTATTTTNANTGTTGCNTNATTTTGTACTATTATTGANTTATTTTCAAAAAANATTAANATTGANGANAATTTANTAGTNCCTATTTGNGCNTCANTNNTTTTNTCANTCTTCTAAAATTTNATATATATTTTCAGGNGGTCTTCCAATCACNGCTTTATTTTTNATTATTATTATTGGTCTTTCNATTATTTTNGGGTATTTGACCATTTNCTTAATTATCAAGTCTNTNTTNTCNGCNATTTTATCTAGATTNTTATTTTTGAAGTCNTTTTCATTTTTTCTTATTATNTCAATTGGTTCNCAATTTAACATNGTNCATAAATTTTNAATTTCANTTTCATTTGGAGGGTTTTTCAAATACTTGATTATTTTAAAATCAAGATTNCTTTTTTCTAAAATCTCAACNGATTTTCTGCTTTTACTTCAATTTGGATTATGATAGATTATATTCATTATAATTTTAAGTTTTATTNNTATNATTATTAATTTATTNAGATAAATNTAATAATTTCTTAATATTATTTGCAATTATGNATTATTNTTATTAAAATNTAAGATAATTNACTGTGTTGTTATTCATGTTAGATAAGAAAGATAAGGCTATATTAGATATTTTATCTGTTTCTGGTAGAGAATCTGCNAGTAGTATTTCTGAAAAAATTGGTATGTCTACCCCAGCAGTTATNGANAGAATAAATAAATTNCAAGATGCNGATNTNATNCANGGTTANACNGCTAAAATTAATTATTCAAAGCTNGGTATGGATATTTCAGCATTAATTACCTTAATTTCAGAGTCTTCTGAACATTATTANGAAGTAATTGAGTTGGCTAAATCAATGCATGAAGTTGTNAAATGNTTTGCTACAACTGGAACAGGTTCTCATGTCTTGCTAATTAGGACAAAAGATACTAATACTTTGGAAAAATTTTTAAGAAAAGTACAGCAATGGCCTGGAATAATTAGAACTGAGACACAGTTAATTTTATCATCTAATAAACACTAAATACAAAGGAGAAAAAATGGGAAATGTAATGGCTGAATATATTTGGATTGATGGCCACAAGCCAACAGCTAATTTAAGAAGTAAAACTAAAATTCTAGAAACAAAAGTTAATGATGTATCAGAACTTCCAGAATGGGGTTTTGATGGTTCAAGTACGATGCAGGCTGAGGGTCATTTTAGTGATTGTTTGTTAAAACCTGTATATATTATGAACGATCCTATTAGAGGTGGTGATAATATTTTAGTAATGTGTGAGGTATTTAATGCTGATGGTAGTGTTCATGAAAGCAATAAAAGAGCTGCTTTAAGAGAGGTTGCTGAAAAATATGCAAATCAAGACGCATGGTTTGGTATTGAGCAAGAGTATACATTTTTTGATGGAATAAAACCTCTGGGATGGCCAGATAATGGTTTCCCAGCTCCACAAGGTGGTTATTATTGCGGCGTTGGTTCAGATGAAGTTTTTGGTAGAGAAATTGTTGAAGATCATATGCATGCATGCATAGATGCAGGTATTAAAATTTCAGGTATAAACGCTGAAGTTATGCCAGGACAGTGGGAGTTTCAGGTAGGTCCATGTGGTCCATTAGAAGTATCTGATCAACTATGGATTGCAAGATGGCTTTTATACAGAATTGGAGAAGATTATGGTGTTAGTGCTACGCTTGACCCTAAACCGGTCAAAGGAGATTGGAATGGAGCTGGTGCACATGCAAATTTTAGTACAAAAATGATGAGAGAGGCAGGAGGTATGGAAGTGATAGAAAATGCATGTATGGCTTTAGGTAAAAAACATGAAGAGCATATCGCAGTTTATGGTTCCGGTAATGAAGATAGGTTAACTGGACTTCATGAAACTTGTAGTATTAAAGAGTTTCGATATGGAGTAAGCGATAGAGGAGCATCCATCAGAATACCTATGGGTACAGCAAATGCAGGGTATGGATATTTAGAAGATAGGAGACCATCTGCTAATGTAGATCCATATCAACTTTGCTTTATGCTAATGAAAACCTGCTGTGAAAATCAAATGGCTGAGGTTTAAATTATAAATTAGGGGCTGCTAACTAGTAGCCCCTAAAAAAAATATAGAAAAAATTAAATAAATTCTTACCTTTTATAGCACTATAACTTTTAATTTTTTACAAAATAAATGTTTTTAAGCATATTATATAATTTTCAACAAAGCATATCTCAATTTTATCTTTTTATTGAAGCATATCATTTACCAATTTTCTTATTAATTCTTTTATTGATGGTTTTTTCTTTCATATTAGAATTACTACCAATGGAAGTTACAGCATTAGCAACATTAGGATTATTATGGTTCTTCAATATTTTAACTATTGAAGAATCGATAAGTGGTTTTGGAAATAAAGCTGTGGTAACAATTGGTGCAATTTTTATTATTAGTAAGTCTTTAGTTAAAACTGGATTTTTAGAAGTTTTTATTGATTATTTTTACAGAATTGGTGGAAATTGGAAATGGATTTCATTCACAATTTTTTTCATAATGGTATCAGTTATATCTGGATTTATAAATAATACTGCTGCCGTTGCAATTTTTATTCCATTAGCAATCAATTTGTGCCAAAAATTTCATATTAGTCCAACAAAAATTTTACTTCCATTATCTTATGCTGCAATTTTTGGAGGAACTTTAACTTTAATTGGTACATCAACCAATTTACTAGTTAACTCATTTCTAGAATCAAACAATTTACAGACTTTTAGAATGTTTGAATTTACTAAGCTTGGTCTAGTATTTTTAATAATTGGCACATTGTATAATTTAATTATTAGTAAGTGGTTTTTACCATCTAGAGCAATAACTACTTCTTTAACACAGAAATATCACATGAGAACTTTTTTGACAGAATTTAAAATTACAGAAAAATCTCCCCTCAATAATTCATCATTTAGGATATTAAATATTAAAAAATATTTTGATGTTCAAATCCTTAAAATTATTAGAGATAAAAAAGAGATTGTAAATGATTTAAGATTTTCTACTTTAAAAAAAGAAGATGTTATTATTTGTCAAATTAATATCAAAGATATAATTAAGTTTAAAGATAAATATAAGTTACTTCTTTTATCAGAGATTAAGATAAATCAGCAGGAGCTTGCTGGTGATAATTATATTCTAGTTGAAGGATTAATCCCAGATCATTCTAATTTAATAAATAAAACAGTAAGTCAAATTGATTTTAGAAAAAAATTCAGTTCATTTGTTTTAGCTATTAAAAGACAAACTGAATTATTAAGAGATAAAGTTGCTCACATTAACCTTAAATTTTCTGATACTCTATTAATAATGCTTCCTAAAAATAAGTTAGATTCATTACGTTCTTCAAATGATTTAATAATTTTAGAAGAATTAGATATCCAATTAAGATATCAGAAGTATTGGTGGTTATCAATTTTAATTTTTCCTCTAATTATGATAGTTGCATCTTTTAATCTACTGACCATAGTTGAAGCAACAGTTATAGGTGCTATAATTCTACTTGTTTTAAGATCTATTTCTATGGAAGAAGCATATGAATCAATTAATTGGGCAGTTATTTTTTTGATTGCATTGTTAGTCCCAATAGGAATTGCTATGGAAAAAACAGGTACAGGTGAATTTATTAGTTCTTGGATATTAGATTTAGCCCAATATATTGGTAATAATCCAGACACTCAGGCAACGAGAGTAATTTCAATCTTATATCTGATAACTTTTGTTACTTCAGCATTCGTATCAAATGCGGCTGTTGCAATCATATTATCACCAATTGCTATTATATTAGGACAACATTTTCAAACTTTAGGAATTGATCCAACCAGAGGTATGTTAATGGCTGTATGTTTTGGTGCTTCAGCAAGTTTTATGACACCAATTGGTTATCAAACAAATTTAATGGTTTTTGCACCAGGACAATATAGATTTAAGGATTTCATGTACATGGGTATTCCTTTAACAATAATTTTTTGGTTAACTGCAAGTTATTTAATACCAGTTTATTGGCCATTTAAGTAATTTTTTTATTCAAAAAATACTTCTATTCTTTCTAAGAAAATATTAAATTCTAACTATACACAACATGTCCATTTTAACAAATTGATACAAAAATTCGTTATTAGTATTGATGTGATTATAAAATATTAGATAAAGGTATTCAAAAGAATTTTAACTGAGAAAGGAAATGATAATGATTAATTGCAATAATTCTATTTTTAAAAAGTCTTTTTTGACTTTATTATTTTTTATGAGTTTTATATTTGCAGATCCAACTGATGGATGTGAATTAGAAACCAATCAAGTATATTTAACCGCTTCTGGAGATGTCCTCTATAATTCAGATACAGATATTGCTGGATTCCAATTTAGTGTGGAAGGAACAACTGCTTCAGGTGCTGCAGGAGGTTCAGCTGCTGATGCTGGATTTACGGTATCTGCAGGAGGTTCCACAATTCTAGGTTTTTCATTTACTGGTGCATTAATACCAGCTGGATGTGGAACTCTAACATCTTTAACACTCGATGGTGCAGCAACTGGTCTAGGAAGTTTAGTATTTTCTGATGCTAGTGCAGCTGAAATTAATTTTAGCTACTGGGTGGACAGTGGAAGCGGCGGTGGAGATGATGTTGTTGCTGATGGTTGTGATTTACCAATTAATAATGTTTTTCTTCTAGAAGGTGATGTCCTCTATAATTCAGATACAGATATTGCTGGATTCCAATTTAGTGTTGAGGGAACAACTGCTTCGGGTGCTGCTGGAGGAGATGCAGCAGCGGCAGGATTTAC
>PBFG01000016.1 GCA_002718585.1 Fidelibacterota bacterium
TATTTTAATTATACAGATAACTTAATTCAAGGGGAGGTTTATCTAAATTTACATGCAACTTTACCACAAAATGTAATTCATGAAGCCGGGATTTTACAATTGGGTAAAAATGATATTTCTTTACCACCTAATGAGGAAACCACACTCGAAGAGGTCTTTTCAACCACTGATATTTTAAATGGGATAAACATTGATAGACCAGATGACTCTTCTGATTTAAAAATATTTCAATTATTTTCTCATGCGCATCAATTAATGACCAGATTTGATATTTTAATTTTAAAAGAAAATGGTGAACAAGAATTAATTTATACTGCGCTTGATTACGAACATCCTCCAATATTAGAGCTCGATCCACCATTAACTATAATAGAAGGCCAAAGCATTATATCTCGTGCAACTTACCAAAATGATACTAATAATTATGTGAATTTTGGATTATTGAGTACTGATGAAATGATGATTATTTTTGGTTTAGTATATTTTGATTAAATGAAAATAAATCCACAAGTTAAAAAGTTTAAAAATAAAATTATTAAAATTAGACGCGATATCCATAAGCATCCTGAATTATCTTTTCAAGAATTTAGGACAGCAAAACTAGTTTCTGATTCTTTAAAAAAATTTGGATTAGAAGTTTATGAAAAAATTGGGAAGACAGGAGTTTTAGGAATCTTAAGGGGAGCTAGGCCTGGAAAAACTATTGCTTTTAGAGCAGATATGGATGCATTACCTATACAGGAAACAAGTGATTTATCATATAAATCAGTAAACGATGGAGTAATGCATGCATGTGGGCACGATGCGCATACTGCAATGCTATTAGTTGCAGCGGAAATTTTATCAAAAAACATTGAACATATTTCAGGGCAAATAAAATTTATTTTTCAACCTGCCGAGGAAGGTTTTGGTGGTGCTAAATTTATGATTGATGATGGTGCCCTAGAAGGAGTTGAAGAAATATATGGTTTACATGTTTGGAACTATCAAGAGAGTGGTACTATTGGTTTAAAATCAGGTCCAGTAATGGCCGCCTCAGATAAATTTAAGATAATAATAAATGGTATTGGAGGACATGGAGCTGCTCCCCAAGGAACTGTAGACTGTGTTGTAGTATCATCTTATTTAATTCAATCCTTACAAACTATAGTTAGTAGAAATACGAACCCTATTGATAGTACTGCTATTACTATAGGACAAATAAATGGTGGGTATAATTTTAATATTATTGCTGATAAAGTAATTTTGAAAGGCACTGCGAGAGCATATACTGAAGAAAATAGATTGATGATAAAAAAAAGATTAGTGGAGATTATTAACGGAACTGAATCTATGTTTAATGCTAATATTGAATTAATTTACGAAGATGGATACCCTCCAGTTATTAATAATATAGTAACCACAAAAAAATTGAGTAGAATTGCTAATAAAATTGTAGGTAATAAATTAATTTCACCTTATTTATCCATGGGTGGAGAAGATTTTAGTTATTTCGCACAAAAAGTTCCAGGTTGTTTCTTTTTTCTAGGCACAATGCCTGCTGGTAAAGATAAAATGAGTACACCACATCATTGTTCACACTTTGATATTGATGAAGATTCAATGGTGATAGGGACATCTGTTTTTGTTGAATTAGCGTTGCAAAATAAATAGTAAAAAAAATTATAGATATTTTTATATTACGATGCTAAAATAAATATTATTTTTTTTCAGGGAGCACATAATGAATAAAAAGAAAAAACATGTTAATAAAAAACACCAAAAAACTAAATCAAGATTAAAGGCATTAAAAGAAATTTCTTTGAAGAATAAGAAAAAAGTTGTTATTAAAAAACTTGTAGTTGATGATGTTGCTCCCAAAGATGATACTAAGACACCTGCAGTAAATAAAGAAACTATAAAAAAAACCCCAGCCAAGAAAAAAGCACCAGCTAAGAAAAAAGTACCGGCTAAGAAAAAAGCACCTGCCAAGAAAAAAGTACCTGCCAAGAAAAAAACACAAGAAAAGAAATAGCTTTTAACCAATCTTTAGTTCATGTTTAAGATTAAAAAATTTTGCAAAAATACATCTGCAAGAACGGGATTTTTGCATACTTCACATGGTATAATTGAAACCCCAGTATTTATGCCTATTGGCACATATGCTGCAATAAAAACTTTATCTACAGATGAAATAAAAAGAATGAATTTTGATTTAGTATTAAGTAATACCTATCATCTTTATTTAAGACCAGGTACTGATATTCTTAGTCAATTTGATGGATTACATAACTTTATGAATTGGGATGGTGCTATCTTAACAGATTCTGGTGGATATCAAATTTATAGTTTATCTGATTTTAGAAAAATTAGTGATGATGGAGTCGAATTTAAGTCTCACCTTGATGGAAGTAAGCATTATTTTACTCCAGAAAGAATTGTTGATATTCAACGAGATATTGGTTCGGATATAATGATGGTATTAGATGTTTGTCCACCTGCAGATGCAACTTACCAACAACATTTAAAAGCTGTAGAAATTACAACACAGTGGGCTGAAAGATGCATTAATCATCTAAATCAAAAAGGACCTAAATACGAATTTGAACAAATTATTTCACCTATAATTCAAGGTGGGACTTCAAAAGAGTTAAGAAAAATTTCTGCAAATCAACTCATTGATTTAAATGCTAAAATGTATGCTATTGGTGGCTTGGCAGTGGGAGAACCAAAAGAAGAAATGTTAAATACTGTGCAATATTTAAATAATATTATGCCAAAAAACAAACCTAGATATCTTATGGGTGTGGGGACTCCTTCAGATTTAGTTGAGAGCATTGCTTTAGGAGTGGATATGTTTGATTGTGTTATACCTACAAGAAACGCTAGAAATGGTCAATTATTTACATCGCATGGTAAGATTAATATTAAAAACGCAAAATATAGAAACGATGATACAATGATAGATAAAAATAACAACTCTTTAATATCTAAAAATTATAGTAGAGCATATTTGCATCATTTATTTAAAACTCAAGAAATTTTGGGATATAGAATTGCTACGCAACATAATTTATCATTTTATAATAACTTAATGATAGACGCCAAACAGTCTATTATAGATGATTGTTTTGAAAAATGGTCACAAAAATTTTTAAATCAATATAATAATGGTTAAATTCTAATATGCCAGATTTTAAATCAAAAAAAACAAGTTCAGGTATTGAACTTAAAAAATTTTATGGTAAAAAATTACCAGGTGAATATCCCTTTACTTCAGGTATTTATCCAAATATGTATTTAGACAGGCTTTGGACTATGCGTCAGTATGCAGGATTTTCTTCTGCTTTAAAAAGTAATGAACGTTATCATTATTTACTTGGTCAAGGTGTATCTGGGCTATCTGTAGCTTTTGATTTACCAACACAAACAGGGTATGACTCTGATGATGAACTTTCTTTAGGAGAAGTAGGGAAAGTCGGAGTCCCTATTTGCACTTTAGAAGATATGAGAATTTTATTAAATAATATCCCATTAGATAAGGTTTCAATATCGATGACAATCAATTCTACTGCGATCGTTTTATTAGCATTTTTAATTGTAGTCGCTGAAGAAAATAATATTTCAGTGTCTCAGTTAAGAGGTACTGTTCAAAATGATATTTTAAAAGAATATATTGCTAGAGGAACGTATATCTATCCACCAAAATTTAGTATGAAATTAGTGACAGATATATTTGAGTTTTGTAATAAAGAAATGCCACTTTGGAATACTATTTCTATTTCGGGATATCATATAAGAGAAGCTGGTTCAGATGCTGTACAAGAATTAGCATTTACATTTTCTAATGCAATCAGTTATTTGGATGAGGCACAACAGAGAAAGTTAGATATTTCAAGTATTACTAAAAGAATTAGCTTTTTTTTTAATAGTCATAATTATTTTTTTGAAGAAGTATGTAAATTTAGAGCAGCAAGAAAAATATGGTCTAATATAATAAAGAATAGGTATGGAATAAGTGACAAAAAATCACAATTATGTAGGTTCCATACACAGACTGCAGGGTCTTCATTACAAGCTCAACAAATTGAAAATAATATAGTTAGAACTACAATGCAAGCAACTGCTGCTATTTTAGGAGGTACACAATCACTTCATACAAATTCTAAAGATGAAGCACTTTCTTTACCAACAGAAAATTCTGCTAAGTTAGCTTTGAGAACGCAGCAAATTTTAGCTTACGAAACCGGATTATCAGATGTTGTAGATCCACTGGCAGGTTCTTATTATGTTGAATCCTTAACAAGTCAAATTGAAAAAGAAACTTTAGCATTAATAAAAAAAATAGATGAATTCGGAGGTGCAATACCTGCCATAGAAAATAATTTTCAGCAAAACGAAATTTCAAACTCTGCATTTGAATATCAAAAAGAAATTGAAAATAAAGATAAGATTATCATAGGTTTAAATAAGTTTACTGATACCAATGATTCTGATGTAGAAACTCAAAAGATAGATCAATTAGCAATTGATGATCAATTGACGAGGTTAAAAAAGTTTAAGAAAAATAGAAATAAAAAAAATGTTATTCATAATTTAAATGCTTTGAAAAAAGGTCTTGATGATGACTCTAATCTACTACCATTAATAATTGATTGTGTTAGAAATCATTGTACGCTAGGCGAGATATGCAGTGTAATGAAAGAGGTTCATGGAGAACATATTTAGATGTTTTTTCAAAGTTTATTTGAATCTAATTTGAATAATAAGTTTTTTTTCCAGAAAATTCTATATTACCCCGAGACAGAATCCACAAGCGATTTAGTTTGGCAATTATATGATGATAAATCGAATTTTTTAAGTAATTTATTAGTTTATACTGACAATCAAACCCAAGGAAGGGGACGGGGTTCGAATAAGTGGTTTTCATTTCCTGGTAAAAGTATTACGTGTTCTTTTTTAATTGATTCTTTTTTAAAAAATGATCAATTCAACCTTCATGCATTAATAGTTCCATTATTAATTGTTAAAGCTATAAAAAAAATAGCACTAATTAATGTGCAAATCAAATGGCCTAATGATATTGTTTATGGCGGTAAAAAATTAGGAGGAGTATTAATTGAGACGAAAGGTATTAATAAAAAATTAAATATTGGAGTTGGTTTAAATGTTAATGAACTTAAACAAGATTTTCCAAGTGAATTACATTCAAAAGCTACTTCCATAAGGGAAATAATTGGGTATCCAATTCAGAGAGAACCTTTATTAGCAATTTTTTTTAATGAACTTGAACTGATTATAAAAAAATTTGATAGAGATACTATCATAAAAGATTGGATTAAACATTGTGCACATATTGATAAGAAAGTTTCATTTAATTCTAATGGAAAACAAATAGTAGGAAATTTTAAATCGGTTAATAAATTTGGCCAAGCAATTATTGATTACAATAAACAGTTAATAAAATATGATGGGTTTATAAAAATATTATGAAAATAGTTATTGATATAGGTAATACATCTATTACTGCAGGTTTATTTGAAAGAAAAAAATTAGTTAAACGAATTCATTTTAAATTAAAAAATGAATTTGATACTTTCTTAGATTCTTTGGATTCTTATGACATAAAAATTTCTATCATAAGCTCAGTAGTACCTCAAAAGACTAACGAATATATAAAAATAATAAAAGAAAAATATAATTTAGAATCATTTTTGATTAACTATAAATGTTGTCCTTTAGATTTAGATGTCACTGAGCCTGAGAGTATAGGTGCAGATCGTTTATGTAATATTACGGCTGCTTCAATTGATTATGATTGTCCTGTGATAGTTGTTGATTTTGGTACTTCTACAACATTTGATGTGATTAATAGTGAAAAACAATTTATTGGAGGAGTTATTGCACCAGGAGTTGAAACATCAGCTCAATACTTAGTTGATAAAGCTGCACTACTTAATTCTGTGCCATTAAAATTTCCTGAAAATGCTATTGGTAAAGTTACAAAAACAAATATTCAGTCAGGCATTATGTATGGTGCTGTAGATCAAGTTGAGGGTATGATTCAAAGAATAATTTTAGAGACAAATGAAAAATATCAAATCCTTTTAACAGGAGGTTTTTCTATTTTAATATCAGAAAAATTAAAAATGAATCATATAGTAGATATTGATTTAACACTTAGAGGTATGCTCCATCTATATGAACATCAACACTAATTTTACTTATTTTGGTGAACTCTCTGCTTTATTGGCAGCAATTTTTTGGAGTATTGCAGTTATAATTTTTAAATCTGCAAGCAACGAAGTATCTCCTTTTTTAATTACTGCTTTAAAAAATACGATTGCCTCGTTCTGTTTTTTAGTATTTTTTTTATTATTTGATATTCCACTTTGGTATGATAATTTTCAACAAATAGATTATTTTAAAATATTAATTAGTGGTGTGTTAGGGATGGGACTTGCTGACGTATTATTTATTTATGCACTATCCCAAATTGGTGCTAATAGAATAGCATTAATAAATTGCTTTGAACCGGTTGTAATATATATTTTGTCTTCAATATTTTTAGGCACAATTCTTAACATTAATCAATTAATTGGCTTCATAGTTGTTATTATATCATTATTAATTATAACATATGAAAAAGATACAAATGAATTAGATAAGTATAATAAAAGAAGAGGAATTTTATTACAAATATCAGCAGTCGTACTTAGTAGTATAGGTATAGTTATGATTAAACCAGTTTTATTGAAAATAAATAATGATATAAATATTCAATTATGGTTAACCTTTTTTAGATTGCTACCAGGTATGATAACTGCGTGGATAATTATGTTATTTCAAAAGAACAAAATCAGACCAAGTCAGCCATTTTTACAATTCAATTTAATTATTAAGATTATATTTAGTTCAATTTTAGGAACTTTCATAGCACTGAGCTTTTGGATTATTGGATATGCAAATATTGAACACCCCCCTGTTGCTAGTATATTAGGTCAAACATCAGTCATCTTTATAATTTTATTATCGTGGTTTTTTTTAAAAGAGAAAATAACAAAACAAAGAATAGTTGCGATGTTGTTTGCATTATCCGGAGTTGTATTAACGATATATAGCTAATGATAAAATTGTCTGAAGGACCATTATATAAAATGGTATCATTATCAATTTTCTACGAAAAAACTTTTGTTTAAATTTGACTCCACAATATAAAAATACAGCACAATAGTATATTGTAATATCTGATAAATATGGTCCAAAATTTAAAAAATGATATAAAGCTGTATCTATAATTAAAAGTATACCAACTAGTGACAAACTGTTATAAATTAAATTTTTTTTCCCCAAAGTTATTTTTTTAACCACAAAGTATATGTTGCATCTTTACATAAACTTTGACTTTTGATTTTTTTAAAATGGTTTTTAACAACACTTTGATTAATTGGGAAATATTCATTTATATTTTGGTTATCTTTGGAAATAAATGATATATGTAAATATTTGGCTAATTTAAAAAAAATTTTATAAATAGACCTTCCTCCAATTACGAACACTTTATCAATTTTTTCTTGATTTAAATAGTTAATGCAATTATCCAGACTACTGAATGTCATACCACCAGTTTGTTTTTTTGATGAAAGAATAATATTATTTCTATTTGGTAGAGGTTTAATAGGCAGTGAATCCCAAGTTTTTCTACCCATTATTATTGTGGAATTGATAGTAATAATTTTAAAATTTTTTAAATCTTCTGGAATATACCATGGAAGTTTTCCGTTACATCCAATACCACCATTTTTATCTTCTGCCCAAATTAGATGAATTTCCATTACACTGCAACAGGAAATTTAATAATTGGATGATGTTCATAATTTACCAATTTAAAATCTTCAAATGACAAATCCCAAAAAGGTTTATCTGATATCTCAAGACTAGGTAGTTTAAGTGGCTCCCTTTTCATTTGTTCTTTTAAGCCTTCTATATGATTTTCATAAATATGAGCATCATTAATATAGTGAGAAAACTCACCAAGTTGAAGATTAGTTTCTTGAGCAATCATTTGCGTTAAAGTAGCATAGCATGCAAGGTTGAATGGTATTCCAAGTGCTATATCACCACTTCTTTGAGTTAAGTGGCAATTTAATTTACCGTTTGTAACATTGAATATAAAAAAAGCATGACAACTAGGTAATGCAATTTCATCTAAAACTGATGGATTCCATGCGGTGACAACCATTCTTCTTGAATCAGGACTATTTTTAATTAAACTTATAACTTCTTCAATTTGATTAATATAGGTTTTTTCATAATCTGCAGATTTAGAATTTTTTGAAAATTTCTCCCATTTAACCCATTGATATCCATACATTTTCCCTATTTCCCAATTTTTTTCCTTACTAGTCCATGCATCCCATATTTTTGTATACTGTCTAAGATTTCTAATGTGCGTTTCACCATTTAAATACCATAATAATTCTCTTATAACTGAATTAAAAAATATTTTTTTTGTTGTAAGTAAAGGAAAACCAGCAGCTAAGTCAACTTTATAGTGGTATCCAAAATACATTATTGTATCAACACCGGTCCTATTATTTTTTCTAATACCTTCATTTAGTACAGTGTTAACTAAGTCTTTATATTGTTTCATTATTTTATTTTAAATTTCGCTTTTTGTGACCATTATAAATTTGTCTAGGACGATTAATTTTAAAATCAGGACTGTTAAGCATTTCTTTCCAATGTGCCAGCCAACCAGGAAGTCTACCTAAAGCAAACATTACTGTAAACATATTAGTTGGTATCCCCATTGCTCTATAAATAATACCTGAGTAAAAGTCTACATTTGGATACAACCCTCTTTGAACAAAATATTCATCTTCTAGTGCTATTTGTTCAAGTTCTTTTGCTATATCTAATAATGGGTCATTAATTTTTAATTTTTGTAAAACTTTATCAGCTGCAGATTTTATAATTTTTGCTCTGGGATCATAATTTTTATAAACCCTATGACCAAATCCCATCAATCTAAAAGAAGATTTTTTATCTTTTGCCATTTGAACATATTTTTTATAATCACTATTATCATTTCTAATTTTTTTTAACATTTCTATTACGGCTTGATTAGCACCACCATGTAATGGCCCCCATAGTGCTGAGATTCCTGAAGAAATTGCTCCGAATACGTTTGATTTACTGCTGCCAGCTAGTCGAACCGTTGAAGTAGAACAATTTTGTTCATGGTCAGCATGTAATATCAGCAATAAGTTTAAAGCATCAACTAACACTGGATCGGCGTGAAATTCTTCTTGCGAATCTGAAAACATCATATGTAAAAAATTTTCAACATAATTTAGTTCTTGGTCTGGATAGATAAATGGGAGCCCATTAAACTTTCTATATGAATAAGCTGCAATTGTTTTTACTTTTGCTAAGATTTTGATAATATTCAGTTCAATAATTTCTTCATCTTCAGATTCTGATTCAGGGTGAAAGGCAGATAGCGCAGTAACCATTGAAGATAAAGTAGCCATAGGGTGAGCATTCAATGGGAATCCATCAAAAAATCTTTTCATATCTTCGTGAATGTTTGCATGTTGTCTTAATTTTTTACTAAAATAATTTTTTTCACTAATATTAGGGAATTCTCCATTAAGTAGCAAAAAGGCGGTATCAGTGAAGCTTACTTTTCCAGCCAATTGTTCAATTGGATATCCTCGATATCTTAGAATACCTTTTTCTCCATCAATAAATGTAATATTACTCACACAAGCACCAGTATTTGCATAACCAGGATCTAAAGTGATATATCCTGTTTCTTTTCTTAGCTGTGTAATGTTAATTCCATGTTCATTTTCAGTACCCTTAATTACAGGTAGCTTTATTTCTTTACCATTGATATTTAACTTTATTGAACTCATTGTTGCCTTACCTCGGTTTTTAATTTTATTAATTAATCTAAATTTAAGAATTATGATTAGCAGATTATAAATTTTTTTTTACTTTGTAATAAAAAAAGTTGAATTAAAATATTAAAATAATTTATATTCTAAGCAGTGATTGTTACTGCTTGTTTTGGGAAATGGTTTTAACTCCGACGACAAAACCACCAAAAAATAGAAAAAATCCTGAGCTATTTATTTAATGCTCAAATATTAAGCTTCAAAGCTAAGTTTATTTTAAGCAAAAACCAATTTTGCTGAGATTATATGAATTGAGATGGATAATCTATCCATCATAACAAAAATAAAGGATATTATAAATATGTCAAAAATCGAACAAATGTTTGATTTCCAAGGGAAAACTACAAAATTAATCGGCTCTGGCAGAGCACAAGCATATAGAGAAATTTACAATCACTTATCGGAAAAACAAGATGCAAATGAATTACCAGTTCATGAAAATTATCTTGGAAATAATGAATTAGCTCAAAATATTTATACTAAAAAATATTTTTTAAAAGATTTAGATAATAAATGTATTGAAAAATCACCTGAAGACGTATTTAAAAGATTGGCATCTTTCTTAGCTACCTCTGAACTTTCTAAAACAAAACAAAAAAAATGGGCTGAAAAATTTTATACNGANCTNTANGAAGGTAGATTNGTATCNGGAGGAAGAGTTCTTGCTGGTGCNGGTGATTTNTATAGNGTAAAAACTCTTGCTAACTGTTTTGTTGCNAAAATTGATANAGATGATATTGATTCGATTTATAAGGCTGCATTTGAATGTGCACGAACATATTCATATGGNGGAGGAATTGGAGTAGATATTTCAAGTTTACGNCCNAAGGATTCNGTTGTNCANAATGCGGCAGANAGCTCAACAGGTGCTGTATCATTTATGGAATTATANTCNNTNACNACAGGTTTAATTGGTCANAGTGGAAGAAGNGGTGCATTGATGTTNACAATAGATGTTAAGCATCCTGATATTAAATATTTTTTGAATGTAAAAAAAGATCCTAATTGGGTNACAAGNCAAATTGTTGAACAATGTAGTTGGTCAGGNTTATTTAANGAAAAAGAATTAGANACNATNAAAAAGCANGTNATGGAAAANACACANGTTAGATTTGCTAATATTTCTATAAAAGCAAGTGATGAATTTATGCAGNCTGTAAGNGAAGAAAGAGANTTTGGNGATGATACTTTCTTAATATANAAGAAAAANAATAAAGATNTTGTAATGGATGCAATTCAAGATGAAGATAAAATNCATTATTCTTCAGGTATTCCATCTAAAGAAATTGAGGATTANGAACTTCTAAANACGTTTANTAGTTTTGATGCGCTNAATGAATGGTTAGATACNAATGANTCNTANAAAAATCTTTCCAAAATTAATCANGATAACTTTAATAATGCTAAAAATAGAGANGTTTTTGGTGATTANATTGTNCCATTAAAAAATAAAAATCATGATTTAGCAATTANGCAAGCAGGAGATTTTTTNCTNTATTTTAATAGTGATGCTACAAANGAAGTTAGAGAGNTAGTTAAGTCNCGNACNATATGGGATCAATTTGTTGAAGGTAANTATAGAACNGCAGAGCCTGGATTAATTTTTTGGACAACNATGAGTAAATACTCTCCTTCAAACTATGTAGGAAGGCCTATAATTTGTACNAATCCTTGTGCAGAAGTTCCTTTNGAAGATGGGGGNGCNTGTAACTTAGGTTCAATTAATTTATCTCGATTTGTAAATGAGGGATTTTCNCCAAATGCTTCTATTGATTGGGATCAATTGGCTGAAACTACAATGATATTAACNAGATTTTTAGANAACGTTGTAACNTGGAATGAAGATTTAAATGCTTTATCAAAACAAAGNGATGCAGCAAAAGAAACANGAAGATTAGGNTTAGGTGTGATGGGNATAGCNGATATGTTAAATCAGCTCGGTTTAGGTTATGATTCNGAAGAAGGTACAGAAATTATNGAAAAAACATTAAANTTTATTACTAATGCAGCTTATCAGGCATCAGCAACTTTAGCTGGTGAAAAAGGTCCATCTCCTATTTATGATTATGAAAGTTATATGAAATGTCCNTTTATTGAAGANGCATTAAATGATCAAACAAAACAAACTATTGCTGAAAATGGGATAAGAAATATTGCAATAATGTCTATTGCTCCAACAGGNTCTATATCTAANATNGTACTTTCNTACAAAAANGGAAATAANAATTATATTGGTGTTTCTGGTGGNGTTGAGCCAATTTTTGCNACCCATTATACAAGNAGAACNGAGTCATTCAAAGATGATAATAGATTTTATAAAGTATTNCATTCAACGGTTCAAGCATATATAGATCAATATGATTTACAATCNAANATAGATGAANTGGGAGAAGAGGGTGATGTAGAATCTGTACTTCCNGANTTTTTAACAAGAACTTCTCATAAAATAGATTCNNGAAGAAGAGTTGATATTCAAGGTAAAATTCAAAAGTATATTGACCANAGTATTTCATCTACAATCAATTTACCAGAAGATGTTCANCCAGAGTTGATATCTGATATNTATATTCAGGCNTGGCAAAATAAGNTAAAGGGNGTTACAATATATAGAGATGGAAGTNGATTCCCAATANTAAGNACGAAAGGNGANTTAACTAAATTTCAACAAGAAAAAGATAAGAAATTTGTNATTACTAATGANGATGGNGAAGAAGTAGANGTAAANGGTGATGATATNATGAAGTTNGCTGATGGTTCTNTAGTTACAATGTATCATTACTTAAAAAATTCAGAAAAAGGTATTGAAGAAGTTTTATCNAATACAAAATTTGAGGATGCNNTAAGTGATTAAATTAAAGAAAAATTTTAAAGTTAAAGAAGTTCAANNAAAAGANANAANACAAAAAGAAAANGTAAGTTCTCCNAGTACAAATTCTGCCATTAGGCCAGAAGTTGTTAATGCTAAGGTTTACAAAGTTAAAAGTGCNTTTGTNAAAAATGCNGTTTTCATTACACTNAGTTANATTGATACACATTCTGGNAGGAANCCAATTGAAATTTTTATAAACTCAAAAGATTTAAATCGTTCTGCAGAGTATGTTGTNCTTACTAGATTAATTTCAGCAATATTTAGAAGAGCAACTAATCCAATGTTTATTTTAGAAGAATTACATGGTATTCATGATCCAAATGGTGGTTCTTTNAAAGANGGNAAATANTATCATTCATTTTANGCNGAAGTTGCAGATGTNATAGAGCGTTTCTTTTATGATGTAGATATTATTAAGAAAGAAGATTTAAATCAANCCTCAGAAAATCAAGAANNTAAAAAAAAAAANATAAATCAAANTNANGATGACTTNATTAAAGTTGCAAATGATTTAGAGGTTAATTCTGAATTNAGNATTTGNCCANCTTGTTCAAGTAAATCGCTAAAAACTGAAAATGGCTGNGATATGTGTATGGAATGTGGCTANAGTAAATGCGATAAGTAAATATTTAGAGNTCANTAAANNTATTAGTATAGTTTATNAANTCNGANTGAATANTTTTCTCNAACATNGAGTGACCNGCATCTTTTATAATAANTAAATTNGAATTATTCCAAGCTTTATGTAAATCCCAAGCACTTCTCANTGGACAAACTACATCATATCTACCNTGNATAATTACNTTAGGTATATGNTGAATTTTATAAATATTTTCAAGAATCCAGCCATCATTTTTAAAAAAACCTTTNTTTATAAAATAATGACATTCTATTCTAGCAAATGCTTCNGCTACTTTTTCATNNTCAAAATGATGAAGNGAGTCTTTAGTTTGAATAAGTTTACTTGTACGTGCTTCCCATGTTGACCAGGCTTTTGCAGCTTCTATACGAGTTTTTTTATNTTTTGATNTAAGTCTTTTATAATATGCGTTAACTAAATTACTTCTTTCATTTTCAGGNATNATTTTTAGATAATTTTCCCATTCATCAGGGAATATATAGCTNCANCCTTCTTGATAAAACCAATCAATTTCNATTTTACGTAACATNAAAATNCCTCTTAAAATAAGACCTTTACANCTTTTTGNATTTTTTATTGCATAGCTTAAAGANAGTGTTGANCCCCAGCTCCCACCAAANACAACCCATGAATCNATTTTTAAGTATTCTCTAATCATTTCAATATCANNAANTAAATCCCATGTGGTATTTTCNTCNAGTTCTGCATGGGGTAAGCTTTTTCCACAACCNCTCTGATCAAAAATNATAATTCTCCATTTTTGAGGATNAAAATATTGNCTATAAATAGGTTCAGANCCACCTCCNGGTCCTCCNTGTAAAAATATTACAGGNTTCCCTNNNGGATTACCAGATTCTTCAACANAAATTGTGTGTAATTTTGATACTTTTAAAAAAAATTCATTATANGGTTCTATAGGTGGATATAATTTNTTCATTTGTNAATATTGCCTTTTTTTACAAACTCTATTTCTAAGAGATTTNTGGTTAATATANCGATTTAAATTTTCTTCAAATNCNTTAATAACATTNGATTGATAATTATTAAAATTACCAGCTATATGTGGAGATAATAAAACATTATTTAAATTAAAGAGNGGACTGTCTTTGCTCAGTGGTTCTAGATTCAAANACATCTAATNCTGCTCCTNTNATTTTTTTATTNNTTAGAACATNGATTAATTCTTTTTCATCTATAATCNCACCNCTCGAAANATTAATCAATATNGAATTTGAATTNATTNTNTTAANTTTNTTTTTGTTNATTANATTTCTTGTTAAATATGTTAGNGGGCATGCAATTACGATATAGTCACTATGATTTAANAAATAATCTATTTCACATAAAGGAAGTAATAAATCAACATTTTTATTACTTAATCTATNTTTTTGTAATCTTCTTGTTGCATATATTTTCATATTAAATTTNTTNGCTCTTTTTGCAATTTCTTTACCAATTGANCCGTAACCAATNATNCCTAAAATTTTATTTTCNAGNGTNTCATTTNNTTTTGCTATTTCCCATTGAGACCAAATTTTATTNTTTTTAAANTCAATNCATTTATTCAAATTTTTAGAAAAAAANAAGATTGCACTCATGACATATTCTGCTACTGGAATTGAATTTATACCCCTTGAGTTAGTTATNATAATTTTACTTTTNATNACTTCATCATACATACAATTATCTACTCCAGCATTACCCAGTTGTATCCATTTTAAATTNNCTANNTTTTTTTTAAATATTTTTTTAGGGATATTGTAAGATAATAAAATATCAATATTTTCAATATTNTCAATAATTNTTTCTTCATTATCAAGTTTTATNAAATTAAAATCAGAGTATGTTTTTTTNATCTTNGAGGTTAATTTNTCAAATTTTAATTNATTTTTTGTTATTGCAATACCAATATTCATTATTCAAAAATTTTTTGTAAACTCGTATAATTTAATTTATTACTTTTAATCATTCTAATTGCACGAAGCATTGCTGTTGCNCCTGCTATAGTTGTTATAACNTGAATTTTATGTTTTATTGCAGCNTTNCCAATTTCNTATTCNTCAAATCTTGATTGAGCTCCTAAAGGTGTATTAATGANCATATTAATTTCATTATTTTTAATTGCATCAACAATATTTGGTCTTCCTTCTCCAACNTTATAAACTTGGTTACAATTAATACCATTTTCAGATAATANCTCTGCTGTACCTTTNGTTGCTAAAATATTATAATTCATTTCATCTAAGTCTCTAGAAATTTTAAGAATATTTTCTTTATCTGAATCATTAACTGATATGAATACATTCCCANNTANAGGTATTTTTTCGCCAGCNCCATAAGNNGCTTTTGCATAAGCAGANCCTAAATGTTTATCAAANCCAATTACTTCACCAGTAGATTTCATCTCAGGTGATAAAAAAATATTNTGATNAGGAAATTTGTTAAATGGNAAAACAGGTTTTTTAACAGCAATTAGATTTGTATTTTTTTCGATAAAATCTAATTCACTTAATTTTTTACCAACNGAAACTTGAGCCGCATATTTTGCATAAGGNATATCTTTAATTTTNCTTATAAATGGGATAGTTCTACTAGCCCTNGGATTTACTTCAATAACATAGATTTTATTATTTTTCATTGCAAATTGAATATTAATAAGACCAACAGTTTTNAANTCTATTGCTAAATCTTTNGTATAATTTTCAATAATTTTTTTGGCTTTGAGNGGTAGATTNTAAGCGGGATAAACACANGAAGANTCGCCAGAATGNATACCAGCTTCTTCNATATGTTGCATTATNCCTGCAATTTTAACATTTTCTCCATCNGATATTGCATCTACATCAAATTCATAAGCATTCTCTAAAAANGNATCTATTAAAATTGGATGTTCTCCNGAAACTAANGCTGCTTTAGCTACNAACNTTTTTAAACCNTCNTCATCATAAACTATTTCCATNCCNCTTCCNCCNAANACATAAGAAGGNCTGACNAANACAGGATATTTGATNTCATTAGCAATNTGAATTGCATCTTGNATAGAAAATGCAGTTCCATATTTAGGTGCNGGAATATTTAATTTTTTTAATACTTTCCCAAATTTTTTTCTATTCTCTGCAAGATCAATTGAATGTGGGTCAGTTCCAATGATATTAACTTNATTTGCTAATAATCTATTTGCAATATTTANTGGNGTTTGNCCACCAAANTGAATTAATACACCTTCNGGTTTTTCAAGATCNATTATATTCATTACATCTTCAAAAGTNAAAGGNTCAAAATAAAGTCTATCAGCAATATCAAAATCAGTTGAAACAGTTTCAGGATTACAATTAACCATTATCGTTTTAAATCCTAATTNTTTTAATCCAAANACTGCTTGTATACAACAATAATCAAACTCTATACCTTGNCCTATTCTNTTTGGACCACCACCTAAAATNATTATTGTTTTTTCAGTAAATGGAATAATCTCATTTTCTTCTTCGTAGGTTGAATAGCAATATGGAGTTTTTGCTTGAAATTCAGCAGNGCAAGTATCAACCATTTTATAAGTAGGAATAATATTATTCTTTAANCTAAAGTCTCTAATTTTTGATTCTTTTTCATTTCTGGCATTTGCAATNTGTANATCAGAAAATCCATTTTGTTTTAGATANGTCATATAATTATTATTCATAGAATNATTTAGATTTGTATCTGCAATTAATTTTAANTGATTTANAAACCATGGGTCNATNTTGGTTTTATCAAATAATTCATCAATTGAATAACNCTCTTTAAATGCTTTCCAAATTTTAATTAATCTAAATGCAGAAGGGAAACCTATTTTAGAAATATCTAAGGGTCTTGTATCTGTAATTTTAGGTTGAAANCCATTTAANCCAACTTCTAAAGATCTGAATGCTTTNTGAANNGATTCTCTAAANGTTCTACCAATTGACATTACCTCNCCNACTGATTGCATTTGAACCCCTAAAATACCATTTGAAGANGGAAATTTTTCAAAATCAAATCTTGGAATTTTTACAACNGTATAATCAATAGAAGGCTCAAATGANGCCATGGTTTCTTTTGTNATATCATTTGGAATTTCATCTAANGTAAANCCAACAGCNAGTTTTGCTGCAATTTTTGCTATAGGGAATCCTGTNGCTTTAGAAGCTAATGCCGAAGATCTACTNACNCTTGGATTCATTTCAATGATAATCATTCTGCCAGTTTTAGAATTAACAGCAAATTGGACGTTTGATCCACCAGTATCAACACCTATTGTTCTTAGACATTGTAAAGACCAATTTCTCATTTTTTGAAATTCTTTATCTGATAATGTTTGTGCTGGTGCTACAGTGATACTATCACCAGTATGAACACCCATAGGATCTATATTTTCAATACTACACACTATTATTGCATTATCATTTTTATCTCTAATAACCTCCATCTCATATTCTTTCCAACCTAACAGCGATTCCTCAATTAAAACTTCGTTTATTGGGCTGGCCCTTAATCCAATTTCAATCTGTTTTTTAAATTCTTCAATATTATAAGCAGTAGATCCACCTGTTCCACCAAGTGTGAAAGAGGGCCTAATGATTAGAGGAAATCCAATTTCATCTGCCATTACTAAAGCTTTTTGAATTGTATTGACAAAACCTCCCTTTGCTGTAGGTATACCAATTTGGTCCATGCAAAGTTTAAATTTTTCTCTATTTTCTGCTTTTTCAATAGCATTGATATTGGCACCAATCAATTCAATATTATATTTATCTAATATTCCATTTTGATATAATCGCAGAGTAATATCTAAAGCAGTTTGACCTCCAACTGTTGGTAGAATGGCATCGGGCTTTTCTTTTTTTATAATTTCTTCAATTGCATTTAGAGTTATTGGTTCAAGATATGTTGCATCAGCAATATTTTTATCAGTCATGATTGTTGCAGGATTTGAATTAATTAGAATTATTTTAAATCCATCTTTCTTCAAAGCTCTACATGCTTGTGTACCTGAATAATCAAATTCACATGCTTGCCCAATAATAATTGGACCTGCACCTATAACAAGTATCGAACTAATATCTTCTCTTTTAGGCATTTTGATTTTTTTTTATGACATTAATAAATTCTTTAAATAAATATCTAGAATCGTGAGGTCCAGGACTAGATTCAGGATGATATTGAATGCTAAATGCAGGATAATTCTTACATTTTAAACCTTCAATTGTTTGATCATTTAAGCTTATATGAGTTATAATAATTTCTTTTGGTAGATTGTTTTCACTAACTACAAAACCATGATTTTGACTGGTTATTTCTATCTTATTTGTACTTAAATTTTTAACTGGATGGTTGCATCCTCTATGACCGAATTTAAGTTTTCGAGTTTTTGCACCTAAGGCTAATGCAAGTATTTGATGTCCGAGACATATACCAAAAATAGGAATTTTAGTATCTAATAAATTTTTTACCGTACTAATGCCATAATGAACTGCAGATGGATCACCAGGCCCATTTGATAAAAATATGCCATCAGGATCAAACTCTTTTATTTCATTTATTTTTGTAGATGCAGGAAATACTTTTATATAACAATTTTCTTTATCCATTAACCTTAAAATATTATGTTTAATACCAAAATCTATTGCGGCAATTTTAATTTTTTTATTTTTATCATTCCAATCATATGGTTTTAAACATGATACAGTTTGCGCTAAGTCCATACCATTCATATTTGGATGTTTTTTAAGTTTTTCAATAAGTTGTTTTTCTGAAAAAGAATCACTTGATATAATACCATTCATTGCCCCTTCATTTCTTATAATTCTTACCAGGGCTCTTGTATCAATATTTTGTATGCCTACAATATTATTTTTAACTAGATAATTTTGTAGTGAATTTGTTGATCTATAATTAGAAACAATTGGAGATGATTCTTTTATAATGATTCCCGATACATGAATTTTATTACTTTCTTTATCACTTTCATTTGTACCATAGTTTCCAATATGAGATGCAGTTAGTGTAACTATTTGTCCACAGTAAGAAGGGTCTGTGATAATTTCTTGATAGCCAGTCATTCCAGTATTAAAACAAACTTCGCCTAATGTGGTACCAATTTTCCCAAATGCTAGGCCATTAAATATTCTGCCATTCTCAAGTATTAGCTTTGCAGGATTAAAATTCATTTGATTTATAAAAAAATAGCTCCATTTTGGGAGCTATCATAAATAAAAAATTGATTTTAATTTTCATAAATAAATTTAGGTAAAATTTTTGTAATCTGACATTAGTTTTTATATTTGTCAACAATGGTAACTTCCACAAATCTACCTTTGAAATTTCCACTATATATATTTTCTGTCAACCACTTTCTCTCAATTTCAATTTCAGAATGTTTAATGATTTTGTACCAAAAATTATCCTCTCTTTTTCCGTTATCTGCACTAAACCATTTATAGTTTCTTTTCCTTAGTAAATTCTTATATTCAAATTTAGCATAAGTTGCTTCTACTTTACATAAAGGAGTTTTTGCATTTTGAATTAATTCTACAATAGGTTTATTATCCAAGTAACTATCATGAGTCAGTAAGTGAATCAGCGCATCAACATCCATCATCGCTCTATGTGATTCATAATAAAATCCATGCCATATTGCCAGTAATTCTTGTTTAAAAGAATTAAATCCCCTTTGTTCCCAGTTTATATCATTGATTGAACAAGACCAAATTTTATTTTTAGATAATTCTAAATTTAAATCGAGGAAAGATCGATCGAACTGTGCATTATGAGCAATAATTAAAGGCGCTTTGCTCAGAATATTTTTTACATAATTCCAATCAATTTTTTTATTAGCAACCATTTCATTTGTTATGCCGTGTATTTTTATAGATTCTTCAGGAATTTCAAATCCTGGATCTTGGAAAGATTCATATGCATCTATTACTTTTATATCTGAACCATTATTTTTTGTTATTTCTATACATTTAATTGCAATTTCAATAATTTTATCTTCATTTTTATCTAGACCTGTTGTTTCTAAATCTAAAAAACAAATTCTCATACGGTCAGACGATGCATTTAATTTTTCTAAAGTATCTGGTTTATTAACAATGAGATTTTTCCCTTCATATTTTTGAAGTTTAATATTGTTGTCTATATCATTGAGTCCTTTAATGAAACTCATTTTAATCTTGTTCCTACCATTTTTAATACATTATTTTTTAAGTATGGAGTATGTACACCAATACATTCTTCTTCTTTTAAATGTAAAATCATATGTTGTCCAATTTTTAAACCATAATATTCTTCCAAAAGATATCTATAAAGTGATAATTGTAATGAATATAAATTAAATTTTGTATCATCTAAATCTGCAGTTGCAGGTTTAATACCTTTTTTATTACCATATGACTTAGTACTTATTGATTTCGATGTTTTCCAATCCATTAAATTATAAATGTCTTTTTCCTTATCATAAACTAATAAATCAATCGTCCCACATAGCTGTAATTCTTCACTATACACAATAACTTCAGGATATATCTCAAACCTTGATGTAAGTTTAAATTTATTTAACCAATTTATTCCATGTATTGCTTTTCTCTCAGTTAGAGGCGATTGATTTAAAATATTATTTTCAATTTCTTCATGTACAATAGTTCCGTGTTCTGCAGAATCTCTCCATACTTGAAGTAATTCTTCAACTGTCATTCCGCTGTATTTTGGACTTTTTGTAACTAGGCGTGTTGCAACTTTTATTGGATTAAATTCTTCAAAAAATTGTCCTACAAAAGTTGTTGCGCTAGTAAATTCTAAATTTGGATTACTTACTAAATTATATGTATGTGATTCGCGTTCTAGGGAAATATTATTATCAAATAGTTTGTTCATATTTGGTATTTAATATATTATTAAACATCAGTAAAAACATATGATTATTTAGTTTTTATCTACTGCAAGTACTATACAATTCTTTAAATGATTATTGTTTAACTATTGTTCATTTTTATTTAAAAAGATTTTAATTCTTGTACAAGATTGGTGTATAATTGTTTAATATTTTTGTTTTCAGTAATTTGATAAACTTGTTTTATTAGATTATTTTCTAACATTAATTTTCCATCCAAATGATCGAGTTCATGTTGAAAAAGCCTCGATAAAAAACCTGATAGTGGTTTTTTAATTTTTTTTCCATTTTCATTAAAATAACGAACCTTAATTTGATCAAATCTTTCAGCAACCAATCTAATTTCAGGAATACTTAAACAGCCTTCTTCTCCCTCTTGAATTGATTTTTTTGAGTAGTAATCAATTTGAGGATTGATATAAAACTCATAGTTTTCAGCATTAGGGTTTCCAATAGGATTATTATTTTTATCATCACTTTCATCATCTTTTTTTAGGCCAATAAAAACTCTTTTATCATAACCAATTTGATTTGCAGCAACCCCTGCACATGGTGTTGCCTGATAAGTATCTAATAAATCTTTTTTAATTTTTTTTAATTCTTCAGAATTAAGATTTATAACTTCCTTAGTTTTTTGTTTTAAAAAAATCACATTATCTTTGATAATGTTTTTTCCATCCCAAACTTCTACTAATTTTTTAACTGCCATAATATGTATTAATTAACTTTATATTTTATACTATATTTTATATTATTTTAAGCAAATAAACTTGAATAAAATAAACTGAATTATGAAAAATAAGTATATTAAAATTTTTGCGACAGGTGGAACTTTTGATAAAGAATTTAATGAGATAAATGGTGAATTATATTTTAAAGAAACTAATTTATATCAATTATTACAACTTGGGAGATCTCAAATTGATGTAAAAATTGAAACTCTGATGATGATTGATAGTTTATTAATGTCTGATGAAGATAGACAATATATATTGGATAAATGTTCAAAAGAAAAAACTTCTAAAATTATTATTACACATGGAACTGATACAATGGTTGAAACATCTAAATTTATTGCAAAGTATGTAAAAGATAAGGTAGTTATTTTGACAGGAGCTATGATTCCTATCAAATTTGGTAGTTCTGATGGGTTATTTAATTTAGGCAGTGCATTATCATTTGCTCAAGTTTTGGAAAGTGGCGTTTATATAACCATGAACGGCCAATATTTTAAATCTGATAATGTAAGAAAAAATAAAAAATTAGGTGTTTTTGAAAAAATTGATTTTTAAATGTTAGGAGTTTTGGTCAGAAATTAAAAATTAATTAGATTATTTTTGGCTTGATTTTTTTTTCACTTTTAGTATTAATTTTGTATTGATCATCATCTAATAAAAACTCCCATTTAAATTTGAAATTATTAATTTCAAATTTAAAATTATCAAGAGATTTAGATAAGAAAAATTGATAATAAATCATTAGTGATCCAATGATTATACAGATACAAATTTGAAATTTAAAATTATCTTTAATTTTCATTTTTCTCGTAACCTAAATATCCAAGCTTTAGTAAGTAATTTTGATGTAAACCATTTGCAAAAAAAGGAAAAATTAAATTTGAAAATCCAAATGTCATCCACGATAATAAGAATGATATTATTGCCCAACCCCACATACTTTTAAACATAAACCAGAATACTCCAAAAAATAAGTTGGGCCAAGAAAAACCAGTGTAGATTGGGACCGGATGACTATTTATTGGATGATATAGGTTGCCTGAAGGAGTCGACATTCTAATTTAATTCATTATCCTGATTAGGTTTTGTACCCCAAAAAAGTGGAGATGTTTGCAGCTGATATAAGATATTAGAATTTAATAAGTGAACATCAGAATTTTTATTTGATCTTACATAGCATTTATTGTATTCGTTAGTTGATAATCCAAAAACATAGTGGAATTTAGTTAAACCATTTCCATCAATTAGNGCTAAATGAGTACCCAGTGTATCAGATATTCCATAACGTGCCCAGTTTGATTTTTTAGATGTAACTAAATGAAGTTTTTCTAATTCGTTNATTGATTTNAANAGATTTTNAACNANATTTTTTTTGATAATTAANGTGTCATTACCTGAAATTGACCAGATNGTATCAGAACGAGAAAGTTCAATAATATCTTCTTTAGAACTTATAATAATTTTATTTATATCTTTTTCTTCAATACTAAAAAANTGATTATTTAGTGGANTATATTTACTTTGTATATTTTNATTTAAAAAATAGANAGNAACTAANATAAAAAGTATACCAAATGATTTAAATAATTTATTATCCATAAAAATCCATTAAATATTTTGATCTNTTTTCTCTAGAACGCTTTCTAACTAATCCATAAGTAATTATTAGAATTGATGGAAGTAATAAGTCAATCCATTTCCATCTATTTCTNANAGANGTGTTCTCTTGNCCAANAACAGAATNATCAAGAGGTCTTAACACAACTTCTCTNGATCTTAAAGATATAAGTTCNGCATCACCAAGCATTACATCTATNGAATTTTCAATGAATGTATAATTTTCGTTTACATCATTTCTGACAACTCTCATGCTTGCAATAGATTCGTCATTAAAAAAATCAGAATCTGTTATAATAAGAACTTCTGCACCTGNAGGTGTNGAAAATTTACCACCTATTACTTTAGATGNNTCNTTCAACTGATTGAGTANAGGGTTNACTTCNGGTAATGCNCCTAAATTGAAAAAGTCTTTCATAGNTGCTGANTGATTNGATGTTTGNAACANTGGTATAAATGAATCNTTATTTGTAAAGNTAATTTCACTTGGGAATGCGACNTGTACTANNTGNATGCCTTCAAGTCCAGTAGTTANACCTTCNTATGAATNNAAATTTTTGATTGATGGNATAAATGGATAATCTATTTGTCTTTGNATTCTTATACCACCCNTATTTTGTTGAGCCATAAGTGATTTACATTGTTGGTCTAGAATGAGATTCTCTTGAATTTCAATACCNAGTGAATCNAAAANATCAAATAAATTTGANTGTATAATGTTACCCTGTTGAGTTTGAAGATCCGCTTTTACTCTACTTTGGGCTAACATTATTTTACCACCTTGATTAATGTATGACCATAAACCATTAATTTCTTCATTACTTAAATCACCTTCAACACCGTTTATAATTAATAAATCAATTTTATTTTCTTCAAGATTATTTAATTTTACGTCTTTATTAATTTTGAATCTTTCACTAAGTATAGAAGTTAAATTTTCATTTGTGTGTGTTTTTGAACCAGCCTGTGTGATNCCAACAGTGGTTTCTTTATTTTCTGTAAGTTTTTTGATTGATTTTGTTACCATGTATTCTAAACCCGTATTAACACCAAGTAGTTGAATCACATCTGATTTTCCAGCAAATCTAATTTTCATTCCCATGAAAATAGTTTTAAAAGATATCTCATCATTTTCTATAACTTGAATATCCTGTGACAATATTCCATCACTTTGAGCTTTAGAACTAAATTCTTCGTCATTTGGTATAAAATAAAATTTTACATTTTTGCTATATGCTGAATATTCTTCTAATAGATCCTGAACAAATCTTTTATTATTTTGAAGTTGCCCTGGCAAATCATCTGAAAAGTATAAATCAATTGTTAGAGGATCATCTATTTTCATAATTGTTTTTTTACTTGACTCAGATAATGAAAACATTTGATTATCAGTTAAATCAAATCTTACAAATAAATTCATTGAAATTAAATTCACAAGAATAAAAGCAAAAATAACTATACCAATAAAAATGTATGATGATTTTTTATGGTTCATAAATCAATTCCATTTTCTAGAACCTAGAGATTCTATTGTTAAAATTAAAAATAAACTAATCATCGATAAAAAATATATGATATTTCTTGAATCTATTACACCTTTTGATATATTCGATAAATGATAATCAATACTTAAATATTGCATTGTTCCTGCAATCATATTCGGCATAAAAATTAATAGTTTATCAAGNAAAAAGAATATTAATACAAGAAAAATAGCAATAATGAATCCAACAACTTGATTNTCTGTAAGACTGCTTGCAAAAATCCCCATAGCTGCATAAACTGAACCTGCAAGAAATAATCCCAAATATCCAGTAAACACAGCACCGTAATCAATATTTGTTCCGACAAAAATTAAATTAATAAACATTATACCNGTTAAAAATAGNGCAATTTTAAGAAGAGATAAAATNGCTAAATATTTNCCAATNACAAATTCATAATCCTTTATCGGNAGCGTACANATTACTTCCATTGTACCAATATTTTTTTCTTTTGAAATTATTCCCATTGTAATTGCGGGGATGAAAAATAAATATACTAATGGCACAATTTGAAATAGTGCTCTCATATCGGATTGACCAAATATAAAAAAAGTATTTGAAAAGAAATATCCTGTAACAAGACTAAAAATAACTAAGAAGATATATGCCATTGGGCCATCAAAGTATGATTTNATTTCTTTTAAATAAATTTGTTTGATATTATTAAACATTTAATTATTTGTATTTGTTAATTTTCTAAAAATATCTTCAAGATTTTCTGATTGAGGTGTCATTTCCAGTAAACCCCAGTTAGACTTCACAATATGATTAAATAAATCGGTTCTTGGGTCATTTTTCTCATCATATGAAATATTCAGTGAATAACCTTTTTTTACTTTTTTTATGTTTTCAATTTTAACGTTCTCAAAAGTAGTTTCTATTNTTTTTAATTCTTCTTTTTTNGCTCCTGTGATTTCTAGGTATAAATTGATATTACCTTTATTTTTTTTGATTAATTTTTTTGTAGATCCATCTGCAACAATTCTACCTTTATCAATAATAATAATTCTATCAACTGTAGCTTCAATTTCTTGAAGAATATGACTNGACATTAGTACTAATTTTTCTTTACCAAGATTTTTAATTAGCTCTCTAATTTCTACAATTTGATTTGGATCTAATCCAGTAACTGGTTCATCAAGAATTAATATTTTAGGATCATGAATCATTGCACATGCAAGACCAACTCTTTGTTTATATCCTTTAGAACAAGATCCAATATTTTTATGTAAAACACCTTTTAAACCACATCTTTCTACTACCTTATCAAGAGAATCTTTAAAATCATGTGAGTTTATGCCTCTGATATTAGCAGTAAATTTTAATAAATCATAAACCATCATTTCATAATAAAGTGGATTACTTTCAGGAAGATAGCCTATAATTTTTTTGACTTCATGTGAATGATTATTTATATTTAGACCATCTATAGAAACTTGCCCACTCGTAGGATTTAAATATCCAGATAAAATTTTCAAAGTAGTTGATTTACCAGCACCGTTAGAACCTAAAAAACCAACTATTTCTCCACCTTTAATTGAAAAGTCTATTCCTTGAACAGCTTTTACGTTTCCATAGTTTTTATAAAGATTTTTTATTTCAATCATGAGTTCATTTCTTTNATGAATTGTTCTCCGTTCCATTTAAAACCATCGTATTCAAAATCTTTAAATTTATCAATACTATTGATATTATTTTCGGCTAAAAATCTAATAAATTTTCCTTTTACAGCTTTACCAAAATGTCCTGCGGCAGTTTTCCTTCCTTTATTTTGAACGGAGAAATCTACTTTAATTACATTTTTAGATGGGTTGTATGCTTTTCTATGAACTTGTGGTAGTAAATCAAAAACAACATCTTCTTTTTCAAGGGCTTTCGTAAGTATGGGTTTCCAATGAAATTGTAATGATAAAACATTCATTTTTAGCTTATAATTAGGGATAAGAGTTTCTGGTGTTAAAATTCCAAATAATCCGCTGAAAATTCTAACATGTTTTTCCATATATTTTTTAGCTGTATCATTCAGCGAATTCCAATCAATATATTCATANACAACACCAGTATATCTTTCTATAGCCATNGCACAATGGCTATTAAAAATATCTTGATTTTGCCTATGAAAAGTTTCAGATTTCTCTTGTGAAGTTCCATAGATTGATCTTAAATCTTCATTTTCTAGAATACTAAGATGTCTAACAACTTGATTTACTTCTCTTTCATATTTGAAGTTAGTATCTTTGAACAGAGTATCTGAAGATTTTATTTTAGCTTTGCCCTCACTTGGCGGTATCAATATAAGCATTTTATACCTCTAATTTTTTTAAATAATGGATAGTAAAATTAATAAATTTACATTAAAAAGTAAAAAATTATTTATTCTCTGCAGAATGCGATAGAATTATATACTGACCTATCTAGCATATATATGATTTCACATTCTTTTTTAGCTTCTCTGAATTTATTTAAATTTTTATATATGAAAATTAAATTTTCTCTAGATTTTACATGATTAGGATTTTTTTTGATAACATTCTTATAATGTTTTGCTGCATTTTTTAAATCGCCTAATTTTTCATAGGATTTACCAATNTTAAATAANGCATTATNATTTTTATTAATTTTATATGTTTTTTCAAAGATTCTTANNGCATTATCNTATTCTTTTAAGTTTAAATGACATTCTCCTATNANCANAAGAGTGACTTCATCATTTTTATTATATTCTAAATAAAAATTTAAGTTTTTGATAGCTAAGTCAAAAATTGATAANTCCTTATATATTATACCTATTTGGTAGTGAAGTATTGGNTCTTCTAATGANNATTTTAATGCATTTTGAAATGCAATTAGAGACTGTAAAAATTTATTTTGACCACCATATGATATTCCAAGTTGCATTAATAAATTTTTATTTGTAAAACCACAATCTAAAGCTTTTAAAAGGTATGATTCTGCTTCCAAAAATAAATTTTTCTTATTAAAAATTATACCAATATCTATATAAACATTGTAATCTTCTTCGTCTAATTCTATAACTTTTAAAAAATAATCTAATGCATTATCTAAATCATTAAGTTGATAAAAAGAACTGGCAATATTATAATAAAAACTTTGATTATTAGGATCATTTTCAATTAATCTACTAAAAATATCAATTGCTTCAGGAAATCGTCCTAGTTTTAAGAAAATATCACCTATAATTTTCATTGTTTCTATATCATTCATATTGTGAACAAGATACTCCTTAAGTCGTTTCATTGATTTGTAAAATTGTTCGTTTTTAAAATATAGTATACCTAGTCTATAATTTAAATCGTCGAAATTTTCGTTTTTATTCGCTAGTTCAAAATGATAAATAGCCAAATCATCATTTAATGTCATTTGATAAATCAAACCTAATTCATAATGNCCTAACCCCCAATTNGGATTTANTTTNANAGATTTTTTGAATGCATCNAANGATTGNTTAAATAGCTTATTTGANTTGTAACTNATACCCAATTGATAAAAAGTTNTNTAATCNTCNGGATNNAGTAAAATAGCTTGAGNGTANGAGTTAATAGATTTTTCAAATTTATTGATTTTAAAATAACAAAATCCTANNTTATAAAAGATTATATGTTCATTATTATNTTTTGANATATAATTTAGAATATCTAANGCTTGNTCATAATCTTCNANAATAATNAATATNTCAGATAANAATNTATTGGCANTTANGTTATCTTNATCANATTTTAANGCTTGATAAAAAAAGAACATTGAATTTAGATAACTTCCCTTTATTAAAATTTAATTCTCCTAGNATTAATAGNGCNTTAATATCACTGGGATAAAATTCATGATATCTGGTTANNAAATTAATAGANTCATCANAATTTTCTTCTTTAAANGCNATAATTCCTAAAAATAAATTNTGATATTNATCAGNTAATGAGTCATTTTTAGAATCNTCNANNAATGAGTNGTAAAGGTTTTNTTGNANATTNCCAAAATCAATTTTTTTNAAATAATTAACATCAATTATTTCAGCATTTAANTNTATTGCATTNATNAATTTATTTTTTGCTTCAGTATATAAATCATTTTNTANAAATNTTAAACCATCATTNATNAAATCTATAGCTANATCATTATTNGAATATTCACTTTCATAATTNGTTGNATCAATTGTATTNATNAATANTTTNGGTAANATTAAANTTGAATCTTTTTTTATAATANTNGTATTNTTATNNATTATTTGAAGAAGGCTNTCTACAGNAAAGACTTCATTCANTTTTTTTTCTTCNATNAANATNTTTTTTANCTGTTCTAAAGGATNNATANAANTATTTTGTTGATTTAGTAATGATGAAGATTGAATATTTAAANATTCTTGAATGTATTGTTTTGATTTTTTAAAATCTNNNTTNAGAAGATTTANTTCATANAATTTTTTTAATGTTTGAAGTAAATTTATATCTTNATTCCCAAAAACTCTTTTTTCAATGACNAGAATTTCTTCATAAATGATAATAGCATCATCGTATANATTNGCNTCATAATANTTTTTAGCTAAGTTCTTNTTTTCATANAAAGCAGTATTATAATTTGCATAAATTGTGCAAAACATAANTAGANGTAATAAATATTTTTTATTTAAAAAATAGCTCNTTAACATAATATATCAATTATTATATAATAAATTAATGCTTTACAATACTTATTGTTCCTTAATAAAATGAATGATAAAATTAAATATGAAAATTGAAGATATAAAAGAAAGATTGACTTTAAATTTTAAAAATGATANGGTTGAAGTATTCGATACTCGTGGNACNGGNGATCATTTTAGTCTNGTTGTTATTTCTGATAAATTTATNGATGTTTCANTNGTTGAAAGACATAGAATGATTTANNCAATTTTTGAAGATAAAATAGTTACTGAAATTCATGCCCTTCAAATTCAAGCCTACACGATAGCAGAATGGAAGAAAAAAAAGATATCTAATTAACTTTTTTTAGGATTTAATTTTTATTATATTAAGCAACTTTTATTATGATAAAATCGTCNANTCCTAACAAAAATTTAACTAATCCAGATCAAATTGAAGAAGATCGANTNANTGAACATAGTTTAAGACCAACCAGCTTTAATGATTTNGTNGGACAAAAAAAAGAAATTNAAAAGCTNAAGGTNTATATAGAAGCTGCAAAAAAAAGNGATGAATCNCTTGANCATGTTGTNCTNTATGGGCCACCAGGCTTAGGTAAAACTACACTNGCAAACATAATTGCAAAAGAACTTAATGTAAACATTAAAATGACNTCNGGNCCTATTTTAGTTAAAGCNGGAGATTTNGCTGGANTATTAACNAATTTAGAAGATAAAAGTGTTTTATTTATAGATGAGATACATAGAATTAATAGTATNGTTGAAGAATATTTATATTCTGCNATGGAAGATTATACTATTGATATTATGCTTGANCAAGGNCCAAATGCCAGAAGNGTTCAGTTAAATTTAAATCCNTTTACTTTNGTAGGTGCTACAACNAAGNTGGGTAATTTAACNTCACCNATGAGAGATAGNTTTGGNGTAGTAATAAGNTTNGATTTTTATGATAATGAAGATTTAGCNAAAATTGTTCANAGATCTGCAAAATTACTTGATATAGAAATAAGNACTAATGGNTGTATTGAAATTGCATCNAGATCAAGAGGTACACCNAGAATAGCAAATAGAATTTTAAAACGAACAAGAGATTTTGCAGATGTAAAGGGTGATGGNGTAATAACTAATGAAATNGTAAAAGAAGCTTTAGATGCNTTGGGAATTGATAAATTAGGTTTAGATCGTATGGATATTAATATTTTGAAAGCACTTNTTGAAAATTTTAATTGTGGACCNGTNGGTTTGGATTCATTAGGAGTAGTAGTATCTGAAAANCCNAANACAATTGAAGAAGTATATGAACCTTTTTTAATTAAGAAAGGTTTTTTNCAAAGGACNTCTAGAGGCAGAATTGCACTNGATAAAGCAATTGATTANATAAAAAAATAACAGAAAGGGGAAATATGTTTTTTGGAACAGTAGAAAGACCACCAAGNTTNTCAGAATTTGAATTTGAAATACCTGAAAATNTAGNAGCACAGAANCCTCCCAAAACAAGGGATGCTTGNAANTTAATGGTTNTGAATANGGAAAATGGTGATATNCAACATAAAAAATTTTCTGATATAGCTGANTTGTTTAATAAAGGTGATGTATTAGTTCTAAANAATACAAAAGTATTCCCTGCAAGATTNTACGCTACTAANGATAAATCAGATGCAAAAGTTGAGGTTTTNTTATTAAGAGAGNTNGAAAATGATTTATGGGAAGCTATGGTTAAACCAGCTCGGAAAGTTAGNATAGGTAATAAATTAATTTTTAATAAAAATATTTCCTGTGATGTTATTGATAATACTGTNTCAGGNGGTAGAGTTTTAAGGTTTGAGTATGATGTAGATAGTTTATATCCATTTATNGATAAGCANGGTTTATCTCCTTTGCCTCCATATATNAAGAGAGAGTCTACNCCNCAAGANAAAAAGAGTTATCAGACAGTNTATGCNTCNGAAAGAGGNTCTGTNGCNGCNCCNACAGCNGGGNTNCATTTTTCTGAAACATTATTAAANAAAATTGAAAAAAANGGNGTTAATNTTGTATATNTCACTCTNCACATTGGNNTAGGTACATTCAGGCCTATNTTNGTTGAAGATTTAACACGACATCATATGGACTCNGAGTATTATGATATCCCAATAGAGACCGCATCGATTATTAATGAGGCTAAGAAAAAAAAGAAAAAAGTTTGGACNGTTGGNACTTCTACNAATAGAGCTTTAGAAACGGTTGTTGTTTCTGGATTTGAAATTACTCCTAANAAAGGNTGGACTGATAAATTTATATATCCACCNTATAAGTTTAAAATGTGTGATAGNCTTATAACTAATTTTCATCAACCNAAATCAACATTGATGATGTTAGTATCTGCATTCTCAAGTAAAGATATTATTTTAGATGCTTACCAAGAAGCAATTAAGAAAAAATATAAGTTTTATTCTTATGGTGATGCAATGCTATTATTATAAAATATGAAGCTAAGAATAGGAACAGGANTTGATGTTCATGATCTTCAAANAGGTGAAGATTTAGTTTTAGGAGGAGTAAAAATTCCTTCTGANATAGGAATTACTGGTCACAGTGATGGAGATTTAATATTNCATGCATTAGTTGATTCTATTTTGGGTGCATTAGCAATAGGNGATATAGGTCAATTTTTTCCATCAGATGATGATAAATGGAAAAANGCTGATAGTAAAATTTTNCTTGATTTTGCTTTGGAAAAAATGAAATCATATGGTTTTAGTATTAATAATATTGATATTACAGTTGTAGTTCAAAATATTAGAATTAATCCACATGCTGNCATCATAAGAAAAAGTATTTCTAAACTATGTAATATTGATTTNTCTCAAGTATCTTTAAAAGCAACTACAACAGATAAACTGGGATTTCTTGGNAGAGGAGAGGGAATTGCCTCTTTNATTACAATTCTGCTTAGTGATAATTATGATTCGAACTAGATTTGCTCCCAGCCCTACAGGTTATTTGCATATTGGAGGTCTAAGAACGGCTTTATATAANTTTATTTTTGCAAAAAAAAATAATGGTCAATTTATACTAAGGATTGAAGATACAGATCAAAAAAGATTAGTTCGTGGTGCTGCTGAAAAAATTATAAAATCTTTGAATTCATTTGATATAAATTTTGATGAAGGTCCAAACCTTAATGAAAAATATGGTCCTTATTATCAATCCAAGAGANTANATATTTATCANAANTATTGTTGTAAATTGATTGAAAATAAAAGCGCATATTTGTGTTATGTAGATGATAATCAAAATTTAAAACCTGAAAATAATATTGATAAATCNNTATCAATTATAAATCAANAAGATACTAAATCTAGATTTATTGTAAAGTTTAAAGTTCCTTCAATTAAAAATTTTAATACTTTTGANGATCTTAGAGGAAAAGTAGTTTTTGATTTAAGTTTAATAGATGATTTTATAATTATTAAATCAGATGGTTTTCCAACATATCATTTTGCTAATGTTGTTGATGATCATTTAATGAAAATATCCCATGTAATTAGAGGAGAAGAGTGGCTATCTTCATTACCCAAGCATATACTTCTTTATAATAGTTTAGAATTTAATTTACCTCATTTTATACATTTGCCTTTATTNCTTAATCCAGATCATTCAAAATTATCTAAGAGACAAGGAGATGTAGATGTAGATAAATTTATAGAAAAGGGTTATCTTAAAAGTGCTGTATTAAATTTTATCGCTNTATTAGGATGGCATCCAGATAATGANAGAGAGATATTTAATATTTTAGATTTAATAGAAAATTTTTCNATCCCTAGAATTCAGAAATCAGGTTCAGTATTTGATATAAAAAAATTAAATTGGATGAATTCAGAATANATNAAATCNATGGATTTAGATACTTTATTTGAAGTTTCTCAAGANTTTTTTAAAAAAGAAATTGATATTAAAAATACGACTAAATTANGNAAGGCAATTAATTTTTTTAAACAAAGATCATCCACNCTCTTAGAATTGAATGATTCTATTCTTCCTTTTTACNCTNNGCCAAATAATTTAAAAGAAGAAGTGTTAANTTATGTCAATGAAAAAAAATCTCAAGATATTTTAAAGTTTTATTTNAAATCTTTATCGANNATTGAANGTTTTNANANAGAGTTATCAGATAAATTGATAAAAGATANAGCTGAAAAATTTAATGTGAAAGGAAAAGAAATTTTCTTCCCATTACGTGGTGTTCTTTATGGAAGTTTAAATGGACCTGATTTATTTACAATAATAGATATTCTTGGGTTAGATGAATCAAAAAGAAGAATAGAGNNATATATCAAATGAATAATGATACNNAAATGAATAATTTTATCACAGAAATNATTGAAAATGATATNNCTAANAATGATAATAATTATAAAATTAGTACNCGNTTTCCTCCTGAACCNAATGGATTTTTACANATTGGCCATGCAAANTCTATTTTTCTTAATTATGGACTAGCAAAACAATATAATGGAAAATGTAATTTGCGATTTGATGATACNAATCCTGTAAANGAAAATATTGATTATATTAATTCAATCATAAGTGATGTGAAATGGCTNTTAGGANATAAAAATATAGGNNAAATTCTATATGCTTCAGATTATTTTGAACAAATGTATNGTTATGCTTTAGATCTCATTAAAAAAGGATATGCNTATGTAGATGATCAAACCTCTGAACAGATAAAAAAAAATAGAGGNGATTATAATATAANAGGTACTAACAGCCCGTTTCGTGAACGAACAATTGATGAAAATCTAAANTTATTTGAAGATATGCGTAAGGGTTTATATGAAGATGGAGAAAAAGTTTTACGTGCTAAAATTAGTATGTCATCTAAAAATTTAAATTTACGAGATCCAATTATGTATCGAATATTAAAAGTTAATCATCATAGGNCAGGTAACAAGTGGCCAATTTATCCAATGTATGATTGGGCACATGGATTAGANGATTCTATNGAAGGTATTACTCATTCAATATGTACNTTAGAATTTGAAGATCATAGNCCTATATATGATTGGTTTTTAGAAAAGTTAGATATTTACCATCCTCAACAAATTGAATTTGCTAANTTAGATATGACATATACAATTTTNAGTAAACGAAACTTACTTAAACTTGTAGAAAAACAATTAGTAAATGGATGGGATGATCCTAGAATGCCAACTATATCTGGTTTAAGNAGAAGAGGATATACACCAGAATCAATTAAGAATTTTATTATGAGTTTAGGTTTTGCTAAAAGTAAGACAGTATCTGATTTAAATCATTTGGAACATTTTTTGAGAGAGAATTTAAATTTAATTGCNTACAGAGTTATGGCAGTTATNGATCCAATAAAATTAATAATAGAAAATTATCCTGATGATAAAGTTGAATATATGGAAGTTGAAAATAATCCTGAAGATAAAACNTTTGGTTCTAGAAAANTTGNTTTTTCGAAAGAATTATATATTGAGCGAGAAGATTTTTCTGAAAATCCCCCTAAAAAATTTTTTAGATTAGCAGTTGGTAATGAAGTTAGATTAAGGAATGGATATTATGTGGTTTGCAATGACTTCAAAAAAGACAGNTTAGGAAATATCACAGAAGTAAGGTGTTCTTACGATCCNGAAACTAAGGGNGGTTGGTCAAATGATGGGAGAAAAGTCAGAGGTACAATTCATTGGGTTTCATGTAANCATTCTCNTAATGCTGAGGTAAGAATATATGATAAGTTATTTGATAAGGAGAACCCATTAAAAACATTAAAAGATGATGATGATTTTACATTCAATATAAGTTCATCATCCATTAANACTATTGAAAATGCTAAAGTAGAATCTTTCTTAATTAATGCAGAAATAAATCAAAAATTTCAATTCTTAAGAAANGGNTATTTTGTCCTAGATTCAGATTCAACAAGNAAAAAATTAATTTTTAATCAATCAGTNGCATTACGAAGTAGTTGGAATAAATAATTTGAAATCATTTGANATAAAATCTTTTTCCAAGNTTAATTTAGGATTAAAAATTACAGGCCGAAGGAATGATGGATTTCATAATATCCATTCTATTTTTATTGAAAATGATTTACATGATNTAATTAGATTTGAACAAAGTGATAGNCTNNAAATTAAATTTAAGAATCAAATCATTCCTGAAGTTAATACAGTTTCAAATGCAATAAATGTTATATCTGACTATTGTAATCTCAATAAAAAAAATATTAAATATAAGATTACTGTAATTAAAAATATACCAGTTGGAAGTGGTTTAGGTGGCGGAAGNAGTAATGCAGCTTACATAATAAAGACTATTAACAAAATATATGATTTAGGTCTGAGAAATTATGATNTAGAAAAATTAGCTATAAAAATAGGTAGTGATGTCCCTTTTTTTATATCAGGTAAAGTAAAACAAATATCNGGTATAGGTGAAGTAATAAAAACAATTGATTCCACTTTTTTAAAGGATAAAATTTTTCTTTTAGTATTTCCAGANTTTTCANTATCAACAAAATGGGCTTANGGNAAAATAAAAAAAGATTTGTATGANGATAAAATTAATNCTAAATTTCCGCCCTTGGATAATAAAGTTGATTTATCTTTATTTGAAAATGTTTTTGAACATATTGTATGTTTAACATATCCAGAAATTATGGATATAAGGACCTCACTTATGAAAAGTGGCGCTTTGTATGCGAGTTTGTCGGGAAGTGGTTCGACTATGTTTGGTATATACAATGATATTGATTTAGCAAATAATGCTATATCATATCTTAATCAATATCATACCTGTTTAGCACTCCCTAGAATTTAATGGATATATTGGGGGATCGTTCAATGGTAGGACACATGGTTTTGGTCCATGGGATCGGGGTTCGACTCCCTGTCCCCCAGCATGAAAATATTTAGTGGAAATTCAAATAAATCTTTAGCTTTAGATATTTGTAAATATTTAAATCAAGATTTAGGAAAATTAATAATTAAGCAATTCAGTGATGGTGAGTTGTCCATTAAGTTTGAAGAAAATATTAGAAACGAAGACGTTTTTATTATACAATCAACTAACCCACCATCTGAAAATATATGGGAATTGTTATTAATTTTAGATGCAGCGAAGAGAGCTTCAGCAAGATCCGTTATAGCAGTTATTCCATATTTTGGTTATGGAAGGCAAGACAGAAAAGATAGACCACGAGTTCCTATTTCTGCAAGGATGTTTCTTGATGTAATTTCTGCTGTTGGTGTGAATAGAATAGTATCTATGGATTTGCATTCATCACAAATACAAGGTTTTGCTAATGTCCCATTTGATCACTTATACTCTCGAATTGCTTTGTCTGGTCATTTAAAAGAAATGAATCTAAATGAAGACACAGGAGTAGTATTAGCACCTGATGTTGGGAGTGCTAAAATGAGTCAAGCCTATGCTAAAACCCTGGGTATTTCATTCGCTTTGATTGATAAAAGAAGGCCTAAGGCTAATCAGGCCGTAGTAGCAAATTTAATTGGAGAATTAGATAATAAGCATGTATTAATAATAGATGATATGATTGATACTGCTGGTACAATATGTAATGCTGCGCAGACTGCGATGGATAATGGAGCTTTATCAGTGATTGCTGTTGCTACTCATCCTGTACTTTCTGGCCCTGCAATCGAAAGATTAGAAAAATCTCCAATATCAAAAGTTATGGTATGTAACACAATTGAAATGAAAGAAGAAAATAAATTTTCAAAACTCCAAATTATAAATGTATCAAACGTTTTTGGAGAATCTATTAAGAGAATTGTCGATGGTGATTCATTGAGTTCAATGTTTAGAGTTTAAAATTTTATTAGAAAGGATATAAAAATGTCAAATGAGTTTAATTTAACGGTTGATAAAAGAGAATTATTAAATAAAGGTGGAAGAAAAAGAGCTTTAAACGAAGGTAAAATACCAGGTATTTACTATTCGCATGATTCTAAAAATAGCATTCCATTTTATATAACTAAAAAAGAGATATTAAATGCCCAAAAAGCTGATACCCAAATATTTAATATTTCAGTAGGTGGTAAAAAACGTAATGTTTTGTTTAAATCAGTACAATATCATCCTGTAACAGATGAGATATTACATATAGATTTATATGGCATTAAAATGGACCAAGTTGTTACTGTAAGTATTCCTATTCTTATTGAAGGTTCAGCTAAAGGAGTGGTTGAAGGTGGAATTTTAGTTCAAAATCTAAACGAAGTAGAAATTGAATGTTTACCTACTGATATTCCTCAAAATATTTTGTTANATATAACAAATCTTGANATTGGNGAAAGNCTNAGGTGNGAANATTTGGNATTAGATGAAAAGTTTTCTTTAAAAACTNCAGGTGATCAAATAGTTGTTTCTGTGACTCAGCCNGCTCAAGAAACTGAAGAATCNACAGATGATNTTGATTCATCTNCATCAGATGAACAAACTGATNCTTCTGATTCTGAAGATTCATCAAATTCCGATTCAGATGATGGTAGTAAAGAAGGATAGTNTAAAATGAAAATAATTGTTGGNCTTGGTAANCCAGGAGACAATTATAGTTTGACTAAACATAATTTTGGTTTTTGGATAATTGATGAGTTAGTCAAACAAAGCTCTTTAAAATATAAATTGGGAAAAGGTGATTATATNTACGCTAAAAATGATGAATGTTTATTTGTNAAACCAACTAGNTTTGTAAATAATAGTGGATNAGCNATTAATCAAATTTTAAGTTTTTATAATCANTTTAGTAAAAAAGATATCTTTATTATTTATGATGATNTNGATATANANCTTGGAGAANTACGGTTTAAATCTAGAGGTTCTGATGGTGGACATAATGGTATTAAATCTATTATNAGATACTTAAAAACAGATACTTTTGATAGATTAAAACTTGGNATTGCAACATCTATGTNAATGCGACCTTCAGAAAANTATGTACTAAAANCNTTNCCNAAAAAGTATAAANNTTTGGTAGATGAAGTAANAAATAAGGCTGTTNAGGGTGTNNNTTATTACTTAAAAAATGATATACATAAATCAATGAATAAATTTAACTAGAGGAAAAAATAAAAATGGAAAATATATATTTAGTTCTTTTATCAGGTTTATTTGCAATGTTGTTTTCATTTTGGAAAACAAGTTGGATAAATAAACAAGANCAAGGAACNGATAGAATGGAAAAAATTGGAAAAGCAATAGCTGATGGAGCNATGGCTTTTCTNCGTGCNGANTATAGAGTTTTAGCTATTTTTGTAGTAGTTGTAGCCNTTCTATTAGCTTTTTTGGCACCTGAAGGNAAAAATTCTTGGCTAGTATCANTATCTTTTTTAATTGGAGCATTTNCTTCTGGNTTNGCNGGTTTTTTAGGNATGAGAGTTGCAACNAAAGCAAATAATAGAACAACAAATGCAGCTCAGTCNGGATTAGCAAAAGCTTTAAATGTTGCTTTNACNGGTGGTTCAGTNATGGGNTTNAGTGTTGTNGGTCTTGGTGTACTNGGNGTNNCTGGTCTNTATGTTGTATATTCAAGNATGAANTTATTTTCAGGTACTTATGAACTAATNCAAGCGATTACNGGCTTTTCNTTAGGAGCTTCTTCTATTGCGTTNTTTGCNAGAGTTGGCGGTGGAATTTATACNAAAGCTGCAGATGTTGGAGCTGATTTAGTTGGTAAAGTNGAAGCTGGTATACCAGAAGATCATCCATTAAANCCAGCAACTATNGCTGATAACGTTGGTGATAATGTTGGTGATGTAGCTGGTATGGGTGCAGATCTTTTTGAATCATATGTTGGNGCNATAATAGGTTCAATGGTNTTAGGTTGGGCTTTATTTAATTCAATNGATGCTGTGATGTTACCNTTATATATTGCTGGNGCTGGAATANTAGTATCAATTATTGGTACATTTATGGTATCTGTTAAAGAAGGAGGNAATCCACAAAAAGCTTTAAATATAGGAGAATTTGGATCTGCTGGTATAATGGTAGTNGTTATGTATTTTTTAATTACTAATGTTTTACCAAATGGTGTTACTTTGGTTGCTAGTGGTTCAAATTTTTCTTCAATGGGAATTTTTTATGCAACTCTAATAGGTTTAGCTGCTGGTTTAGGGATTGGTATGATTACAGAACATTACACTGGTACTGGAACATCACCTGTGAAATCTGTTGCAGAACAGTCTATTACAGGTTCAGCTACAAATATTATTGCAGGTTTAGGTGTAGGTATGCAATCTACAGCTATTCCAACTCTAATAATTGCTGCTGCAATCATTGGAGCCTATACATTTGCTGGTTTATATGGTATAGCTATGGCTGCATTAGGAATGCTTGCTAATACAGGTATTCAACTTGCTGTAGATGCATATGGTCCTATTTCTGATAACGCTGGCGGAATAGCTGAAATGGCTGAATTAGAACCAGAAGTCAGAGAAAGAACAGATAAGTTAGATGCGGTTGGTAATACAACGGCAGCTATAGGAAAAGGATTCGCTATTGGTTCAGCTGCGTTAACTACTTTAGCGTTGTTTGCTTCATTTAGATCTGTTGTAGAAGCAAATACAGGTGAAAAGTTATTAATTGATATAACAAATCCATGGGTTATGGGTGGACTATTTATTGGTGGTATGCTTCCATTCGTATTTTCTTCGATGGCTATGGGAGCAGTTGGTAGAGCAGCTATGTCTATGATTGAAGAAGTAAGACGTCAGTTTAGAGATATACCAGAATTAAAGGCTGCATTAAAAGTTATGAGTAAAGATGAATCTAAATGGACAGCTGCTGATAAAAAAANTTATGAGTTAGGATTAGATAAAGCTGAGCATGGTAAATGTGTTGAAATTTCAACCCAAGCAGCTATTAGAGAAATGGTTATGCCTGGATTACTTGCAGTTTTAACACCTGTAATTGTTGGAAAATTTGCAGGTGCTGCTGCATTAGGTGGACTTTTAGCGGGAGTAACAGTTTGTGGTGTTTTAATGGCTATATTTCAATCTAATGCTGGAGGTGCATGGGATAATGCAAAGAAAATGATTGAAGAAGGTATTGAAATTAATGGTGAAAAATTTGGGAAGGGTTCAGATCCCCATAAAGCAGCAGTTGTTGGAGATACAGTTGGTGATCCTTTTAAAGATACTTCAGGGCCTTCACTTAATATATTAATTAAGTTAATGTCTGTTGTATCATTAGTTATAGCGCCATTTTTATTTTAATAAAAAAATTAATAGGAGAAAAAAATAATGGGAATTTATGAAACTACATATATATTACATCCTGCTCTTCAAGAAGGTAGATTGAATGATATTGTAAATACAATTGAAAAAAAAGCAGTATCTCTTGGAGCTGAAATATTATATTCAGATAATTGGGGAAGAAAAAAATTGGCTTATTACATTGATAAAGAAAAATATGGAACATATATATTTTTTCAATATAAGCTTAGTGATTTAAATAATTTAAAAGAATTGAGTGGAGAGTTTGAACACAATCCAAATATTTTAAGATATTTAAATATTAAAATAGCAGAACAAGATATTATGAAAGCTAAAATAAAAGAAAGTGGAAATTCTGAAAAAGACGAAAATAGTTCTGTTGAAGAAAAACAAGATAATACAGATACAGAGAAAGAAAATTAAGGAGAAAATGAAATGGCTATTTTAGGAAAATCAAAGATATGTCCTTTTAAGGAAGATCCTTCATTAATAAAGAAAATTAATTATAAGGAATATAAATTTTTAAAAAAATTTATTACTGATCAAGGTAAAATAATACCTGCACATGTCACAGGAGTATCTGCAAAATATCAAAGATTAATTACAAGTGAAATAAAAAAAGCTAGAGTTCTTGCTTTGCTACCTTTTGTAGTTGATCCAAGAAATAATTAGGAGATAAAATGAAAATTATATTATTAAAATCATATGAAAATCTTGGAAAAGTAGGTGAAATAGTTAATGTAAAACCTGGCTTCGCAAGAAATTATTTAATTCCTAATAAAATTGCATCTTTAGCTACGGAGCAAAATATTAAAGCTTTAGAGGTATTTTTAAAATCTCAAGAAAACAAAGAGGCTAAAAATAGAATAAATTTAGAGGCTTTATCTAAAAAATTAAATTCTTTAACTCTAAAATTTGATGTTCAAGTTGGTGAAGATGAAAAATTATTTGGATCAGTTACATCTCAAATGATTGCTGATGAACTTGCTGATAAGGGCTATACAGTTGATAAGAAAGAAATAGTTTTAGAAGAGACAATTAAAGAATTAGGAAACTTTAAAATAGCTATTAANTTNGGTTATGATTTAGATACAAAGATTAAGGTTAAAGTACAAGCAGCTAAATAATCTNTATANATGTATNTTGAGGTNTCTATACCGATAGCTTTATTCAAAAGTTTTACATATAAAGTACCAAAAAAATATCANAATAAAATTTTTTTNGGTCAATCGGTTANTATTCCTTTCAAAAATAAAAAAATTAACGGATTTATCATTGAAATAAAAAATNATTCAGATTATGATGGTAAACTTTTAAATGTAATATCTGTTAATGAGAANTCATTTCAAATAAATCCTGAATTATGGAAAACATTAATTTGGATTTCAAAGTATTATATTTGTCCCCTAGGACAGACTCTAGNAAATACNATNTCATATCAGCATAAGAATAAATTNAAAATTCCTTCANAAAAGTATGNTCAACTCACNAATNATGGATTAAAAAANATTAAAAAAATAAATTATCCTATTCAAAAGAAAATTTTNCAATTATTATATAANTCNCCAAATTATAAAGCAANTTTAAGTTTATTNAAANAAGAATTGCCATCTTATCANNAAGCCTGNAAAACNCTGGAATCTAAAANNTTAATTTCTATAAAAAAAATTGATAAAATAGATNGTTTNATGTCTANAAAGNTTCAGTATAAAAGTTTANTNTTAAAAAANTATCAAAGTTTAGTNTTAAAAAATATTCAATCAGACTTAAATAATGANAATANAAAGCCTATNTTGTTATCTGGAATTCCAGGTTCTGGTAAAACAATGATTTATATTAANATTATTGAAGATTTTTTGAAAAAAAATTTAAANATATTNNTTCTTGTTCCAGAGNTNTCACAAATTTTTCATGTATATAATAGTTTAGCAAATTATNTTAAAGAAGATATTGGTTTNTGGCATAGTAAACTTAGTACNTCTGAAANGAATTATNTTTTAANTGGTNTAAAATCTAATACNATAAGAATAGTAGTTGGAACACGTAGTTCTTTNTTTACTCCATTTTCTAATCTTGGTTTAATTATTGTTGATGAAGANCAAGAATTGAATTATAANCAAGATTTNAGTTCACCANNNTATAATGCCAGAGATGTTGCNTTGATGAGGTCAAAATTTAGTAAATGTTCTATTTTGCTTGTGAGTAGNGCTCCATCNTTAGANACATATCACAATATAAAGTTAAAAAAATANNATAATCATTCTTTATCAAGGAAATATTTTGAAAATCAAGAAACAAATATACGTTTGATTGATATGTCTTCTCAGAAAGGATTNTTAAGTGATGTACTAATTCATAAAATCGAAGAAACAATTAGTAATAAACAACAAATAATTCTATTACATAATAAAAGAGGCTATGATAAAGGNGGCATACAAAAAGTTGAATCAATNCTATATAAATTTTTTCCTANNATAAAAATTCTTAGATATGATGGAGATACAATTGTTGGNTCTAAAGCTTATTATAGTATATTAAATAATTTTGAAAAAGGNAATGCAGATATTTTACTTGGAACTAGTATAATAAGTAAAGGTNTNGATTTTAGCAATGTNTCNTTAGTCGCAATGATTAATGCAGANTTTGGATTATCTAGTCCNGATTTNAGATCAGGCGAGCGTATTTTCCAAAATATTTATCAGCTTGTGGGTAGAGCTGGTAGAAGAGATGCAGAGAGCACAGCTATTATACAAACTAATAATATAAATGATGAATATATTGAGAATGCTTGTAGAAATAATGTAGAAGAAAATTATATACAAATTTTACGTGATAGAAAAGATTTAGATTATCCTCCTTATACTCGATTAATTAAAATTTTATTTCTATCAAAAAATGATATAAATGCTGAAAAACAATCAAATAGTTTTATAAAAAATTTTAAAAGTAATTTAAACATACAAGTTTTAGGTCCAATTAAAATAAAAAATAATGTAGATAAAGTTTCAAGTGAATACCAACTTTTAATTAAGTGTAAAAAACATTATTGGCAAAAATTTCACGATATAATTACAGATAATCTAAAAAGTTCAAATGCGGATTTAAAAAAACAGAAAATAAAGATTGATGTTGATCCTATTTCATTTTTTTAAAACTATATTTTTATTCAATATATATTTAAATTATTTAAAAATAAGAATTAGATAACTGTATTTATGATAAAGAAAATTAAAATTTTAACATTTTTTATATTTAGTCTATTATATTGTCAATCTGAGTTTCAAATTCTTACAATACCTAATGAAGTTTCTCATTTAAGTTCAAACGGTATTAAAAATGAAAATCTTTTAGAAAACAATGTTAACAAATTTCAAGATTATAAATATTCATTTAATGTAATACAATATCCTGCAAGCATAAGATTATATAATTTTAAGATGAATAAATTTTATTTATCTTTTCTAGACTTTGGTTTACTTGAAGACAGAATAAATGATACGCTTTATAAAACATTTTCAGCTTATGAAATTATAGGCCATTTTTTTATTGAAAAAAAAATAAGAAATAATATTGTAAAGTTTAAATTTGGTTTTTTAAATAGTAAAATTTATAATTATAGTGCTTTTGCACAATCTAATTCCATTTCTTTTAAATCAATTTTAAGAGAAAATAATGTACTGATTGGATTAAGTATTGAAAATTTTGGTATTTTATTTAAATCTTATACAGAATATAATCAAAAATTACCAGTTCAATATAGGTTTTCGTTTAACAAAATTTTTAAATCTTTTGAACTAAGTTATGATTTACTTTATCAAAAATATTTTGAGGAATTTCAAAATATTTTATGCTTAAAATTCTACCCAGATGATAAACTATCATTTCAAATTTCAAATTCAAGTAATTATTCTGATTTATCTTTTGAAGATAATAAATATCATTTTTTATCAGGTTTTGGATTTGGTTTAGAAATTTACTTGAAAGATACTATATTAAATTTAGGTATACAGAATTTAGGCTCAGCTGGAACTGCATTTGGTACTTCTGTATCTTTTTTAAATAAATAAATTTAATTTTTTAGCCACTTCATCAAACGCATTTAAAGTGTAATCCAATTGTTCTTTTGAATGAGACGAACTTATTTGGACTCTTATTCTTGCCTCATTTTTTGGTACTACTGGATAAGAAAAACCTATAACAAAAACATTCATTTTGAGCATTTCTTTCGAAATTTTCTGAGCTAATTTAGCATCTCCTAACATTATTGGAACTATTGGATGGACACCATTTTTTATTGTATAACCAATTGACTGAATTTTTTTTCTAAAATATGAGGTATTTTTCATTAATTTTTTTCTTAGTTTATCAGATTCAGTCAGCATATCAATTGTCTTGATTGCAGTATATGTAATTACTGGTGGGATTGTATTACTGAATAAATATGGGCGAGATTTTTGACGAAGTAAATCAATAATTTCTTTTGATGAACTTGTAAATCCCCCTGAGGCACCTCCTAATGCTTTTCCAAGGGTAGAAGTTACTATATCTACTCTATCTATTACATTACAATATTCAATAGAACCCTTACCTTTCTCTCCTAAAAATCCAGTAGCATGCGAATCATCTACATGTACGAGAGCATCATATTTTTTTGCTAATTTACATATTTCATCGAGTTTTGCAATATAACCGTCCATTGAAAAAACACCATCGGTAGTGATTAATCTATTTTTAAAATTTTTACACTGTTTTAACTTGTCTTCAAGATCAGACATGTTAGAATTTTTGTATCGAAATCTTTTAGCCTTGGATAATCTAACTCCATCAATGATTGATGCATGATTTAATTCGTCTGAAATTATTACATCATTTTCATCAAGAATCGTTTCATAGAGTCCTCCATTCGCATCGAAACAAGATGTGTAGAGGATAGTATCTTCTTTTTCTAAAAAAATGGATATTTTATTTTCTAAATCTTTGTGAATATTCTGTGTACCACAAATGAATCTTACTGAACTTAACCCGAAACCAAATTTATCGAGTGCTATTTTAGCATAATTTATTAACTCTTGATTATTTGATAACCCTAAGTAGTTATTCGCACAAAAATTTAGAACTTTATTATTTTCAACTAATATTTCTGAATTTTGTTGAGATGAAATTATTCTTTCATCTTTATATAATCCATCATTCTTTATTTCATTTATTATTGAACTGATTCTTTTTGATATTGTATCCATCTTAGTTCTCCAAATTTTTAAATATATAATTATTAAATGCAGACTCTAAATCATATTCAGGCTTCCATTCCCAATCATTTTTTGCATTTGAATCATCTATAAAGTTTGGCCATTGATTAACAATATCTTCGCGCATTTTATCTATATTATAATTCATCTTAAATTCAGGCAATCTTTTTTGAATTGTTTTCAACAAATCTTCAACACTAGGACTAAAAGATGTTATATTGTAAATATTTTTTTTCAACTTTTTTTTTGGTGTAATCATAATGTTAATAATTGCTTTAATTGCATCTGGCATTACAATAAATGGCAAACGTGATTTTTCATTTACGAAACAAGAATAATTTTTATTTTTTATTGCACAATGAATCATTTCTGGAGCGTAATCACTTGTACCTCCTGAGGGCATTGAATTAACACTAATTATTCCAGGGAATCTAATACTCCTAAAATCGATTTTAAAATTTTGATTATTTCCATATTTATCAAAAGCTATTCCTAGATTTTCACAAAATAATTTGTGCTGACCATAAATTGTTTTAGGATTGCAAAATCTATTTTCTGAAACGGGTATTATATAATTATTTTTAACATTGTAAACGGCAATTGAGCTTGGGAAAAAAAATTTCGTTGTAATATTATTTTTTAAATTTTGTGATAAAGCAAGATTAAATAAATTATTTGTTCCATCAATATTAACATTTTGTGCTAGTTTTTTGTTTTTCTCTGCTTTCGTACTAAGTACGGCAGCAAGATGATAAATTTCTTCAATAACATATTCTTCATTAATATTATTTAATATATCAATATTAAGAATTGAACCTTTAATAAATTTAAAAATATTATTTTGATTTTTAGACCCATTTATATCAATAGCAATTATTTTTCTTTTATCAATCTTTGAAAAATAATCAATGAGATTTTCACCAATCTCTCCAGATGCTCCAGTTATAAGTGTTATACTATTTTTCATTTATGATACTTTTAATAGATTTTTTGAAAAATTTTTTATCATTTGGATGAGTTAAAATTTTCTCAGCTTCTGCATATTTTAACCATTTAGCCTCTGGATTATTCTCATCTACTGGTTTTAGTTTTACTTGATTAGATTCAAATAAAAAAATATGAATTGTTTTATAATGTGATAAATCATCATTGCCATCTAAACCTATTCTGTAGCGTCCATAACTTCCAAGTGGTTTTATAAATTTAGGATTTTTTATGCCAGTTTCTTCATAGATTTCTCTTAATGCAGCATCTAAAAAAGTTTCACCATCATCAACATGACCCTTAGGTAAAGACCAGGAATCATGATTTTGATTTACAACTACAACTTTTCCATTATTATTGATTATTATTCCACCAGCGCATATAACTTTTTCAGTTTTAATCATTCTTTATTATACTATCAATTATTTTTTTTGCTATTCTATCTTTTCTATCTAATTTAAATTCTTTTTTGAAACCATTTTTTGAAAACATATAAACATGATTTGTATTAGATTCAAAACCTGCATTTTCCTCATTTGCATAGTTTAAAATAATATAATCTAAATCTTTATTTTTCATTTTTTCTTTCGCATTGTACTCACCATTTTCTGTCTCAAGAGCGAAGCCTATCGTAAGTCCTTTATTTTTTTTAGAAATTTTTTTAATAATATCAACTGATTTCGTTAACTCCAAATTTAATTTATTTTCTCTACTTTTTATTTTATTTTTTTTAATTTTTTTAAATTGGTAATCAGCAACTGCTGCAACCATAAAAATATATTTATATTTTTTTTCTTGAAGCAAAAAAACCATTTTTTCATATAACTCATTTGTTGTTTCAATATTTATTGTATTTACATTTGGTATTACTTGTAAATTTGTAGGCCCAGAAATTAAATCAACATTTCCGCCATATTCTTTACAAATTTTTGCAATAGAATATCCCATTTTTCCACTTGATCTATTTGAAATAAATCTTACGGGATCAATTAGCTCTCTAGTAGGTCCAGCTGTAACAAGAATATTTTGATTTTCTAAATGTAATTCACAATCAAAGCATTTTTTTATTTCATTAATAATCTTATTAACTGCAGGTAGTCTACCTTCTCCAGTATGCAGAGAAGCTAAATGACCTTCATCTGGATTAATTACTATTTTTTCTCTTATTCTTAATTTATCTACCGCATCAATTGTTGCTTGATTTTGCCACATCCTATGATTCATTGCTGGAAAAAATATTTGTTTTTGTTCACAAACTGAAATTATTGTAGAAATTAAATCATCAGCTACTCCATTTCCACTTTTGCATAAAATATTTGCTGTAGCTGGTGCAATAACAATAAGATCCAAATCAAATGCTAAATTAATGTGCTCTAGACCCCCTTTTGGAGATTTTGGGAATAACTCAGTAATGACTTTATTATTTGATATTGCAGCGAGTGTAGCTGCTCCAATGAATTCTAATCCTGATTTAGATATTGCAACTTGTACTTGCGCACCTTCTTTTGTCAATAATCTTATTATTTCACATGATTTATATGCAGCAATCGATCCAGTTATACAAAGAAGAATATTTTTATTTTTTAAATTATTCATTATTATTAATTAGTTGATTTAGTTTATTATTTTGATGCAAAAATAATAAGTTATCATAACCTCCTATAGCTTTATGGTTAATAATGATTTGAGGTACACTGTAGCCGCCTGTTAATTTTAATAATTGGTCTCTGGTTATATCTTCAGATTCTATATTTATTTCTTGATAATCTAAACTTAATTCATTAAATAATTTTTTAGCGTAATTACATGATGGGCACCAATTAGTTGTATATATTATAATCATAAAGTTATTAAATTTATATAGTCTTAATTTACAAAATGAAATACATAAATAATATATAAAGGAATTAATAGATGTCTTTTGATTTACTAAAGCAAGGAGATAAAGCACCAGATTTTTCATTAGAAAATTATAATGGAGAAATTATTAGTTTGAAAGATTTTAAAGGAAAAAAATTTATTATATGGTTTTTCCCTAAAGCTAGTACTCCAGGTTGAACAGTGGAGGGATGTGGATTCCGTGATGAATTCGAAGATTTTAAAAATACTGGTTATGAAGTTGTAGGTGTCTCTGCTGATTCTGTCAAAAAACAGCAGAAATTTGTTGAAAAATATGATTTCCCTTTCTTCATGCTAAGTGATGAGTCAAAAGAAATGTTAATAAATTATAAAGTATGGGCTCTTAAAAAATTTATGGGTAAAGAATATATGGGGATTTTACGTGTTACATACATTATTGATGAAACAGGTAAAATCCAAAAAGTCTATGATAAAGTTAAAACTAAAACTCATGCCCAAGATATATTGACTGATATTGCTAAAATTTCTAGTTAATTTTTTAATAACTTAGGTTTGACATCATTAGAATATTGTGCTGAAAATTTTATTTTTCCGGATCTAAATTTTTTCTTTTGTACATTAATAGGGAGATTCGAAAAATCAAAACATTTTTTAGAACAACAGTTATCATATTTTTTATTACATTTTGGACATTGTATAAATAAAATATTACAAGATTCATTGGAGCAATTAGTATGCTGATTTGATGGATATGAACATTGATGGCAACAACTTATTATATCTTCTGTTATATTTTCTCCTATTCTATTATCAAAAACAAAATTTTTGCCAATAAATTTAGATTTTATTTTGTTTTTCTTTATATCATTGGCATATTTGATAATTCCGCCTTTTAATTGATTTACATCCATAAAACCATGATGGATTAAATATGAACTAGCTTTCTCACACCTAATTCCACCAGTACAATAAAGTAAAATTTTTTCTTTTTCTCTTCCACTCAATATTTTCCTTACTTCGGGTAGTAAATCCATTGATTTATCAATATCTGGGATTATTGCATTTTCAAATTTTCCTACTTCTCCTTCGTAGTAATTTCGCATATCTATGATTGTAGCGCCTTCTGAAATTGCATTGTGAAATCCCTTATAATTTAAATGCTTCCCTACAATATTCATGTTATATTCTTTTTTTGAAACATTAAAGGCTACAATTTCTTTTTTAATTTTTATTGTAAGCTTAAAAAAAGATAGACCTTCTTCAACTGCATTTTTAATATCAATATTTTTGAGCAGTTTATTATTCTTTAAATATTTTTTTAAATTTATAATTTTGTTTTCAGGAATACTTATTTGAGCATTTATACCCTCTTCTGCAACATATATTCTTCCCAAAATCTTCATTTTATAAAATTCAATAAATAATTCATCTCTTATATCTTTTATATTTTTTATTTTAATGTATTTATAAAATGAAATTGTTATTCTTTTAAATTTTTCATTTTTTAAATCTTCTAATAATTGAATTTTACTTTTTTTATTATGTAGAGGTATAGTTTTCATATATTTGTTTTAAAATTTAATATAATATATAAATTTAAAATATTGAATATGAAATAATACTATAAAAAGTATATTTTAATAAGCAATATTTGACGTAATTTTTAAAAATAAGGAAAGTTCGAAATGAAAATAAATATTAAAAACAGTAATGACTATGAAATTAAAATGACTGTTGGATTAAGTTGGGATGATGTAAAAGATGATTATTATAGTCAGGTAAATAAAGAACTTTCTAATGCTAAAGTTAAGGGTGCTAGAAAAGGAAAATTAAGAGGTTTGCAGAAAGAATTATGGTTAAAAAATAATAAGGATTATATCAACTCTTCTTTTGTAGACTTTGCTTTAAATAAATATTTCCAGAAGGCTTTACAAGAGGAGAATATAGTTCCGATTAATCAGGGGAAGGTTTCCGAACTTGACTTTAACGGTGAAAATTCAAAATTTGGTTTTATTATTATATTTGAAATAAAACCAGATATAAACAATAAAATTCCAGACTATAGTAAAAAAATTAATATAAAGACAAATCGCTATATCGCTACTGATAAAGATGTAAATAAAGCTATTGAAGACATAAGATTCAAGCATGCAACAATGAAATCACTTAATAAATCATCAAAATTAAAATCTGGTCATTTTATTTACGCTGACTTTACAAAACTTGATGATAAAGGTAACCCAATTTTGGACTCAATTTTGCCAAACCATCAAATTAAAATTGGCGAAGGTTTATTTGTAGGAGATTTAGAAAAACCATTTATTAATAAAAAAGCAGGGGATGTTGTAAATATTAAAATAGATCAGGAAAGCAGAGAAGTACCATACTCAGTGAAAATTAATAAAATTGAAGAACAAATACTCCCTAAATTAACAGATAAATTTGTTAAAATGGTTGATAAAAATTTTAAAAATGTAGATGAATTTAAAAATAAGATTAATGATAATATCCAACTTAATTTAGATAATGAAAATAAAAAAGAATTTCAAAACAAAGTTATTGAATATTTTATAGATAAAACAAAATTTTCACCACCTAAATCAATGGTTGAAAATTATAAATCATTTTTAATTGAAGACTACAAGTCAAAAAATCAAGGTTCCTACGATGAAGAAAAAATGAATAGTGAGTTTAGTGAAATTTCTATTAAAAATATCAAATGGTTATTAGTAAGAGAGTTTTTGATGGAAAAAGAAAAAGTTTTTCTAAAGGAATCTGAATTAGATGAACAAATAGAAAAGTCAATAAAAGATTCACCAAATTATAAAAAAGATATAATAAAATTTTATAATGAGCAAAGCAATAAGGATAAGCTGAGAGAAGATATGCTCAATAATAAGTTTTTTACTAAATTAGAAAATTATTTTATTAATAAAACTAAAAAAATTTCAACAGATAAAATTAAAAAAAGTTAAGGATTAGAAATATGAGCATAAAAAGTAATTTAGTTCCAATGGTTGTAGAGCAAACTGCAAATGGAGAGAGAGCCTTTGATATTTATTCTAGATTATTAAAAGAAAGAATAATTTTTTTGGGTACCCCAATTGATGATTATGTTAGTAGCTTAGTAATTGCTCAATTGTTATTCTTAGAAGCAGAAGATTCAGAAAAAGATATATATATGTATATAAATAGCCCGGGAGGAGTTGTTACATCAGGCTTTGGGATTCTTGATACAATGAACTACATAAAACCTAATATATCAACAATTTGTATGGGGCAAGCCGCAAGTATGGCCGCAGTATTATTATCATCTGGCACAAAAGGTAAAAGGATGATATTAGAAAACTCACGAGTTATGATCCATCAGCCTTTGGGTGGAGTGTCTGGTCAGGCTAGTGATATTGAAATTCATACTAAAGAGATTCTATATCTAAGGGACAAATTAAATAAAATATTGAGTAAAAATACTGGGCAGAGTATTAAAACTATTGAGAAAGATACAAATAGAGACAACTTTATGTCGTCTGAAAAAGCATTATCTTATGGTATCGTTGATGAAATTATTAAATCAAAAAAATAAACATGAATAAGGAAAAAATAATTGCATGTTCTTTTTGTGATTCTTCGCAAGACAAATTAGATTTTTTAGTTGAAGGAAATAATGCATATATATGTAATATGTGTATTCAAAAAGCTGATAAAGCACTTAAATCTAATAATAAAAAGATTTCAGACTTTAATATTAATAATCTTATAACTCCTCCAAAAATTAAATCTAAATTAGACTCATTTATAGTTGGTCAAGATGTTGCAAAAAAAACTTTATCTGTTGCTGTTTACAATCACTATAAAAGAATTTTAAATAATAAATCATCAGGTATTAATATAGATAAGAGTAATGTTTTATTAATTGGACCTACAGGAACTGGTAAAACTTTACTTGCTAAAACACTTGCTAATATTTTAAAAATTCCATTTGTAATAGTAGATGCAACTGTTCTTACAGAAGCAGGATATGTTGGAGAAGATGTAGAAAATATTTTGGTTAGGCTGTTTCATGAATCAGGCTATGATATTGAAAAAACACAAAAAGGTATAATTTACATTGATGAAATAGATAAGATAGCTCGTAAAAATTCTAATCCTTCAATTACTCGCGATGTATCAGGTGAAGGAGTGCAACAATCATTATTAAAAATTATTGAGGGGACCGTAGCAAGTATACCACCTCAAGGTGGGAGAAAACATCCAGAACAGCCTTTGATAAAAATAAATACATCCGAAATTTTATTCATATGCGGTGGAACATTTGATGGTATAGGTGAAATCATTGGTAGAAGGGTAAAGGGTGGAGGAATTGGTTTTGATAGAAATATTAATCCCAATTTTTCTGATAAAAATAATCTATCCTTAGTTAAAGTAGATGATATAATAAAATATGGATTCATCCCTGAATTGACAGGTAGATTGCCAATAATAACTTATTTAGATTATTTAGATCAACAAACGCTTTTAAAAATATTGGTTGAACCAACTAATTCTTTAACTAAGCAATATATAGAATTGTTTAAGTATGATAAAATAGAATTAATTTTTGAAAAAGATGCATTAAATGAAATTAGTAGACTTGCATTAGAGCGTAAAACTGGTGCGAGAGCTTTGCGTTCAGTCATTGATGAGGTAATGATTGATATAATGTATGATATCCCCAATAAAAAAAATGTTAAAAAATGCATAATAAGTAAAGATGTTGTAACTCAAAATGTATTCCCGGAACTAGTTTTTTATAAAAAAATAGCTTAAACCTGAGCGAATAACCATTGTATTCATAGATTTTTATACCTATATTAGAGGAGGAGCGGACTTTTGATAGACCTAATTGCGGATATAATAAAATAATTTTTTCTTTGATTTTGTTGATTACATCACAAAATAGTATAATTTTTTTTAGCAAATTAGATACTTTAGGATTTATTTAATTTGTGATTTAGTCCGCTATGAATTGTAGGGGTGTATATGTTCAATTATAAAAGTTTTCTTTTAATATTTAGTTTAATAAATTTTTTATTTTCGCAAGATGTTTCTATAAGTTTAGATGGACCAAATTTACTTTATACATCTAACGTTGATATTGCTGGTTTTCAATTTAATCACGATGGTTGTGCAATCAATGCATCAGGTGGAGAGGCAGAATTAGCAGGTTTTACTATATCAAAAAGTGAATCTGTTGTTATCGGTTTTTCTCTTTCAGGTTCAGTAATCTCTTCTGCATCTAATGGTTTACTGATTGGATCTCTTGATTCGTGTACAGAAAATTCATTTTCTAATTGGGTGTTCTCAGGTTTTGGTGGCATTACACTAACATCAGAATTTCTTTCTTCAACTACTCTTAATGGATGTACTGATTCACTAGCATGTAATTATGATAGTAGTGCTACTGAAGATAATGGTTCGTGTACCTATGCAGAAGAAAACTTTGATTGTGATGGTAATTGTATTGTAACTA
>PBFG01000017.1 GCA_002718585.1 Fidelibacterota bacterium
TTTATCAAACCTTGAGGTTCAACAGAACACATTTGATCTGTACCCCACATAGTTCTATCAAGCGTAATATGACGTTCAATTATAGTGGCACCTAANCATACAGAAGCAATAGTTGTTGTNAGNCCGAATTCATGACCACTATATCCTACTTCACATTTATATTTNTCCTTTAAAGTTTTTATACAATTTAGATTTAATTCATCATTNGGNGCNGGATAAGTAGAATTACAGTGAAGTATTGCATATTGAGCTTCAGNATTAACTTTTTTNATNGNATNAACNGCATTATCAATTTCNNCAATNGTACTCATNCCAGTAGANATAATTATTTTTTTCCCAGTTTTAACAGATTCTNTGATTAATTCTAAATNTGTTANTANNGCAGANGGAATTTTTATGAATGGAATATCATATTGATTTAGAAAATCNAAACTATCTAAGTCCCATGGTGAAGCNGACCATTTAATATCTTTTTCTTTNCAATANATNTCNATTTCATCATATTGATTTTGGTTNAATTCAACCTTATACTTATAATCTAAATANGTCATTCTNCCCCATGGAGTATCTCTCATTATTNTCTTCTGATGTTCAGGTACACAAACATCAGGATTTCTTTTTTGGAATTTNACAACATCACAGCCAGCNACTTTGGCTATATCGATTAATTTTTTNGCAATGGACATATCTCCATTGTGATTTATTCCAATTTCAGCTATTATATATATNTCTTTTTTCATTTTAAAATACTNATTAATTAATAAATTATAGATTATACGTTGNGAATATACAAGTTCTTNTAAAAATTAAGTATAACTTTTTTGGAACATAATCAATTAACCTTTGTTTCAAATACACATGATATTTTCACTTGATAAAATTAANAATATAAAATTAGCAGCAGATTCAATAAATNAAGGTAAAATNATTATNTANTCNACTGATACATTATATGGTTTTGGTGTAGATGCTACTAATGATNAGTGNGTNAAAAAATTAAATNATATTAANGGTAGAATNCAGCCATATTCTATTATNGTAAGCTCGTTTGNNATGTTAAAAAAATATGCAAAAACNGACAANAAAATTANTCAAAAATTNGAAGAAATTTTACCTGGACCATTTACNGNAATTTTAAATAAAAATAATTCNAATTTATCAAAATATNTTTCTAATAATTTATCAACGATNGGTATAAGAATNCCNAATTTTAAACCTATNCTNAAAGTAGTAGANTTANTAGATANGCCAATTATAACAACAAGCGTTAANATTCATAATCAAAAATCTTTAAANTCNATTNNAGAAATTCAANANCAATTTCCAGATTTTGATATTTTTAGTGATNATATNCNAAAAAAATCTAAAGGTTCAACTATTATAGATTTTTCTAAATCAGAATATAANATTTTAAGNCAAGGAGATGGNGAAGCTAAAATATGAAAGTATATTTAAGATTATTGAGTTTTGTCAAACCATTTAAAATTTTTGTTNTTTTCTCTATNATATCTTCAGTTTTATATGTTTTAACTAATGGTNTATCACTNTGGATTATTGGTTCATTACTTAGTTCAGTTATGAGTGATAGTATTACAAATCTNCANANNATTAATCCNAACTCATTTACTGATNGANTNAATAATTTTTTATTTTCTTATATTNATACAAATAATAAAATNGANTTANTNAAGTTTTTAAGTTATTCATTACTTNTATCTTTCTTTTTTAAAAATATATTTTTTTATATTAATAATGTATCTCTTTCGTATGCTCAAAATGGTATAATTGCTTCTATTAGAAATAAGATNTTTATAAAGTATCAAAATCTTTCTTTAAATTTTTTTAANAATAAAAAAACTTCAGATTTAACTTCAATATTAATNCANGATGTAGGAATTATAAAAAATACATTTAATCAAACAGTTCAAAATTTATTTAATCAACCACTNAATGTATTATTTTTTTTAATAACNTTAATATTAATTAATNTTCAATTAACTCTNATTTGTTTCATTNTAATACCTNTTTCAGTTTTTNTNACAGTTAAATTAAGNGCTAGTATAAGAAGAAAAGCAATGCGTTCNACAANGCAAACTGCAAAGCTNATGAATGTTGTTATCGAGAATATTTCTAATGTTAAAATTGTAAAAGCATTTACAAGTCAGTTAAATCAAATTAAGAAGTTCGATAANTTTAATTCTAATCTATTTTCAAAAGAATTTAGACTNGAAAGTTTAAGATTTTTAAATACACCAATACTTGATATGATGGGAGCTTTGATTGGAGCATTATTATTGCTATTTGGCGGTAAACTTGTCCTTGTAAACCAAAGTTTATCTCCTGATGGATTTATTAAATTTTTTACATTCTTATTTGCAATGTTTCAGCCAGCAAAAAAAATTGCTAATGTTAATGCTGANATAAATAGAGGAATATCATCTGCAGAGAGGGTTTTTAATATATTAGATACAANAGAGATAGAAGAATTTGATGATAACTCAAAAATTGAAATTGATAAAATTGATAAGATTGATTTTAAAGATGTTACATTTTCATATGATAAAAAAGTTAATGTTTTAAAAAATATTAATGTATCAATAAAAAAAGGAGANTTTATAGCTTTAGTTGGNGAAAGNGGATCAGGTAAAACAACATTNTCAGATTTAATNATGAATTTTCATTCNTTTAAAAATGGAAATATAAATATTGATGACATAGATATTAGAAATATAAATGTAAACTCTTTGAGGAAAAAAATTGGTTTAGTTNCTCAAGATAGTATACTTTTTAATGATACTGTTTCTAACAATATTAAATTAGGAAGTCNACAATCNAGTAATAAAGATGTTTANGNATCAGCAAAAAAAGCCAATGCTTTTGAATTTATTGANAAAATGTCNGATAAATTTGATACTAATATTGGTGAAAAAGGTGTTAGAATTTCTGGTGGCCAAAAACAAAGATTAGCTATTGCTAGAGCAATTATTAAAAATCCTGATATATTAATATTAGATGAAGCNACCTCTGCTTTAGATTCCCANTCTGAGAAAAAAATTCAAGAAGCAATAGATTCTTTTTCTAATGAAATGACACTAATTATAATTGCACACCGATTATCTACTATAAAAAAAGCTGATAAAATATTATTTTTTGATAANGGAGANATTGTAGAAAATGGNACTCATGAAGAATTGATGAAATTAAATAAAAAGTATAAAAAATTATATGATTTGCAGTTTGGAGTAAAGCATGAATAGTGTTATTATTTTNGCNGGNGGCGATGGTAAAAGATTAAATTCTCAAATTCCAAAGCAATTTATTGAAATAGATCATAGAAAAATTATTGATTTCTCAATAATTGAATTTAAAAAAAATAAAAATGTTGATGAGATTATTTTAGTTTTCCCCAAAAAATTCATTGATTCTTTTGGTAAAGAATATAAAGATTANAANTTAACACATGGTGGTAAAGAAAGATTTCATTCAACCCAAAACGGCTTATTATTATGCTCTGAGAAATCTGAAAATGTNCTNATTCATGATGCCGCTAGACCCTTAATTAGTCAAAAATTAATTGATGATAGTATAAATCTTNTAAGTAAATACGATGCTGTGGCACCTTATATAGATATAGATGATTCATTAATAGAATTAAATACTAATATAAAGTATCTTGATAGGAGTAAAATTAAATCAATACAAACACCTCAATCATTTAAAAAGAAAATTTTTGAAAAAGCAATTTTTAAATCAAAAAAAGGATATACTGATGATATGTCANCTTTGATAAATCATAACCAAAATGTTAATGTAAAATTTTTTAAAGGTGATAAATTAAATTTTAAAATNACTACNGANATAGATTTACATAATTTTAAAAATATTTTAAAAAATGAAAAATAAAATATCAATAATANTNTCACATTATTACCCTGATACNAAAGATTTTAAAAATCCATTATTAGAAACTTTAAAATCTATTNNTAAAGAGAATNNAGATCCNCAAANTTTTGAAGTTATAATTGCAGATGATGGATCTCATTATTCAAAATCAATAATTGATAATTATAGNAAAAAAATAAAAATTAAAAATGACTCACGTTCNATTTATTTAGCTGAANATGAAAGCTTGAATCANTTTTTAAAAAAAAATTTNATTCAATATGATTTTATAAAGAAATGGGTTTATTTACCTAAACTTAAAAGTTGCATGTCTAAATCGAGAGTTCTTAATTACGCNGTAAAAAAATCATCATTTGATAATTTATTATTTTTAGATGATGATAATTATTTTATTTCTGATAACTCAATTGAAGATACAATGAAATTATTCAANGATTANAACTTTATTGTAGGCCAAATNAAAGATAATAACGGTAGACTTAGAAAATTTACAAGTAANAGAGTTCAGGGTACTACTATTGCAATAAATAAGAAAATTTTATTGGATGTAGGAGGTTTTGGTGAATGGACAGAAGAATTTTCTTGTGGTATTGACTCTGATTTATGGATAAGACTTTTNNATTATNATANGCANAATCAATTTAATGCATGTTATACNAATAANCTCTCTACTTATGATAGTCATTCAAAAAGNTGGGGTAAATATACCTCTTTATTCAAGGATTTTAGATTAAAGAAAAAGTTTTATGAAATGTATAATTGTAAAAATTATAAAAGCAGTAAACATAATGAGTCTAGAAACAAAATATTATGGATAAAAAATATAATCTAAATAAATTTTCTCATAGTCTTACTTCNGATGAATCAATTAATGTTAATATAAATATAAAATCATTTGTTGAANAGTTAGATGTAAATAAATTTATTAATTTTTATAAGGTAAGTAATCTTTGGACTGGACGATTTTTTATAAAAAGAATAATTAATAAAATTTTTAAATATCAAATCAAAACAAAAATGGTTTGGGATAAGAATTTTTGGAATTTAATTGATATTAGAATTTTCAATACAAAAGTAACTATTGATAAAAATTTAGATTTAGAAAAAATTCTAGCTNATAAGACAANTAAAAAAAGATATAAGGATATAATAAAATACAAAAATTTTTTACNTGAAGAAAAAAATCTGGGTATGCCACTTTATATAANNGGAAANTCTNTAAATATATTAGGNGCAAAGNTTCAATCTAATCAAGTTTTTATTTTAGATGGTTCNAGAAGANTNGCTGCAAATATTATNTTAGGTAAAAATCCACAAATNATTATCATTGAACCCAAAAATAAATTTAATGGAAAATAAAAAGCAAATATTGATTGATAATAATAAATTATTAAAAATTATTGAAAAATCTATAGATGAAGNATTGCCTTTGTCTGTAGTTAGAAAAGGNGATGGTGAAAATGTATTAATTGGATTCAATAAAATTAAAGGAATATCAATCAATAAATATTTAAAAAAATTGAAACATTTCAACATAAGAAAATTAGATTTTAAATTTCAAAATTTTTTTAAAAAAAAATTGATTGAATCATTTATGANTGCTGATTATTTAGGTATNGCAAAAGACTATTCATANAGTAGTATTAGAAAATTTGATAATGAAATNACAAAATATTATAAATTAGACGTAAAAAATTTAATTGATAGTCACTTTCACTTAGAGTTTGTTAAAAATCCNAATAATAATCAATTAATNAATCCTTNTGCTCAAAATATAATTTCAAATAAAAAAATTGGTATCATATCACATTTAAATGTTTCTAAATTCCTTGCAATACATAATACAGTGGTGAATGCTCAGTTTTCAATACCTAAAAGAAATGCAGGATTTTTTAAAAAAATGTCTTTAAAAAAATTTGATTATATAATTGACTCNATTTCAAATGTAAAAAAAGAAGTCGATGTTTGGTTTGTTGCTGCTGGGCCTTATGCAAAAGTATTTTGTAATCATATAAAAAGTATAAATGGAATTGGTATTGATGTTGGTTCAGCAATGGATACTTGGGTTGGAGAATATCATAGCAGAAAGTATTTGAGAGAGTTAAATGANAATNTATAAAAATAAAGTAAAAAAAAATGCATTAAAAGCGACAGGAATTATTTTACTATTCTATGTATTTATTGTATACTATTTTAGAATAGATTATAGTTTTGAATTTATTTTCACAATTATATTAATTAGTTTTTTATACGTAAAATTACATTCAAAAAAAAATATTGAAGATGCTTATAATCAATTAGAAATTTTAGTTACTTTAATTAATAATTTAGACATAAAAAATAAAATACCTTTTACTAGAGGATATGCAGGTAGTCCAGATTATTTATATCAAATTAGTAAAACCATTTCTCAGGAAAAGCCAAAATTAATACTTGAAGTAGGCTCAGGTGTTTCAACTTTAATATCTTCATATACCTTAAAAAAAAATGGATTTGGTAAAATAATTTCATTAGATCATAGTAAAGAATTTTCTGATAAAACTAAACATGAAATTAAAAAGCATAATTTAGAAGATTATGCTAAAGTCATTTATAGTCCTTTAAAAAAACAAAATAATTTGAGATGGTATGATATATCATCTTTAGATAAAATTGAATCCATTGATTTATTAATTATTGATGGACCACCAATAAAACTTGGAAGAAATGCAAGATATCCTGCAATTCCATTTTTATTTGATAAATTAAGTGATAATGCAATTATTCTTTTAGATGATGCAAGGCGTAAAAATGAAAGAGAAACAATTAAATTGTGGAAAAATGAATATAATTGCTTTGAATTTAGATACATTGAAAATGATAAAGGTCTTTGTATAATTAAAAAAATTAGTTAAATGTGTAAAAGGAATAAATAATTATAATGAATGTTTTTGTTTTGTGTACTGGAAGATCAGGTTCTGTAACTTTTTATAATGTTTGTAAACATATAAAAAATTATACTACTGGCCATGAAAGTAGAAAAAATTTAGATATAGTATTCCCAGATAATCATATAGAAATTGATAATAGATTATCATGGTTTTTAGGAACACTAAATGAAAATTTCGGTAATGATGCAATTTATGTACATTTAAGAAGAAATAAATACGAGGTTGCAAAAAGTTACTCTAAACGCTTTTATTACAGGAGAGGAATTACAAAAGGTTTTAAGTATAATTTGTTGAATTCAAGTCAACGATTAAATAAAAGTGATTATGATATTTGCTTGGATATGGTCCAAACTATGGAAAACAATATAAAGTTTTTTTTGGAAAATAAATCTAAAAAAGTTGAGGTAAATGTTGAAAATTTTGAAAATGATATCCCTAAATTTTGGCGTTATATTAATGCAGAGGGCGACATTAATTTAGCTTTAAATGAATTGCACATAAAATATAATCCAACAAAAAAATCAATTATAAAAAAAATAAAAAATTATTTATATAAATAAATGAAAATATTTGTTACAGGAGGATTAGGTTTTATTGGTAGTAATTTTATTTCTATGCAAATTGATAAGCATAAAAATGAAATTCTAAACTTTGATAAATTAACTTATGCTGCTAATGTTAATAATTTATTAAAATACAAAAAAAATAAATTATACAATTTTGTACAAGGTGATATCGTTGATAGCAAAAAAATCCTAAAAATTCTTAATTCCTATAAACCTGATTGTATTATTAATTTTGCAGCAGAATCTCACGTTGATAGATCAATTGATGGACCAAAAGAATTTATTAATACTAATATAATTGGTACTTATGAACTTTTAAATGCAACCCTTAAATATTATGAATTAAATTATAAAGAAAATGAAAATCAGTTTAGATTTATTCATGTTTCAACTGACGAGGTATATGGGAGTCTTGGTAAACAAGGCTATTTTAAAGAGAATACACCTTATAATCCTTCTTCTCCATATTCTGCATCAAAAGCATCTTCAGATCATTTAGTAAGGGCATGGAATCTTACATTTAATTTACCCACTATTATTACAAATTGTTCTAATAATTATGGTCCTTTCCAATTTCCTGAAAAATTGATACCATTAATGATTATAAATTGTATAAAGCACAACAATTTACCTATTTATGGTGATGGTAAAAATATCAGGGATTGGCTTTATGTTGCTGACCATTGTGATGCTTTATATAGTGTTATTTTAAATGGTAAAAATGGAGAAACTTATAATATTGGGGGAAATCAAGAAAAAAATAATCTTGAAATAGTAAGTGCAATATGTAAAATTTTAGATGATAAAATTCCATCAAATAAAATAGATTCTTATAAAGAATTAATTACATTTGTAAAAGATCGACCAGGTCATGATTTTAGATATGCAATTGATGCATCTAAAATTAAAAAACACTTGAATTGGTCACCACGCTATACATTTGAAGATGGAATTAAAAAAACTATTGATTGGTATATCAAATATAAAGATTGGTGGAAAAACTTATATAGTAGTGAAAGGTTAGGTAATTTAAAATGAAAGGAATCATTTTAGCAGGAGGAGCTGGTACTAGACTATATCCAACTACAAACATTATAAGTAAGCAATTACTGCCAATATATAACAAGCCGATGATATATTATCCTTTATCTACTTTAATGTTATCAGGAATTAAAGAAATATTAATTATTTCAACACCACAAGATATAAATAAATTTAAGGATTTACTTGGCAATGGAGAAAATTTTGGAATTAGCTTATCATATGATATACAAGAAAAACCAAATGGTATTGCCGAGGCAATATCAATAGGTGAACAATTCATTGCGGATGATGATGTATGTTTAATTTTAGGTGATAATGTTTTTTATGGAAAAAATTTGCCAAGAATTTTAAAAAGAGCAACAGATGAAGTTAAAGAAAATAATTTTTCATTAATCTTTGGTTATAGAGTAAAGGATCCAGAAAGATATGGAGTTATCGAGTTTAATGATAATAAAGAAGTTGTAAGTATTGAAGAAAAACCATTTGAACCAAAATCAAATTATGCTGCTGTTGGTTTATATTTTTATAAAAATTATATTGTTGATTTAATAAAGGATTTAAAACCTTCAAAAAGGGGTGAGTTAGAAATTACAGATTTAAATATTAAAGTTTTAAAAAATAATAAATTAAAAACTGAAATATTAGATTCTGTTTTTTGGCTTGATACAGGAACTCATGATGCTTTAGTTGAAGCTTCTAATTTTATTAAAACTGTAGAAAATAGAGAAGGTAAAAAAGTTTCTTGTTTAGAAGAAATTGCATATAAATACAATTATATTAATGATGAACAATTAAAGAAAATAATTTTAAAATATAATAATGAATATGGCAATTATTTAAAAAAAATAGTAAAGTGATTAAAATAGCTAAGACAAATATTGAAGATGTTCTTTTAATACAACCGCAAATACATCACGATAATAGAGGTTATTTTTTTGAATCATACAATGAAAAAGAATTAATTGACAAAGGAATAAATATTGATTTTATCCAAGATAATGAATCCAAATCTAGTTTTGGTATTTTGAGAGGCATCCATTTCCAAAAACCGCCATTTGAACAATCTAAGTTAGTAAGAGTTATCAAAGGTAGAATACAAGATATAGCAGTAGATTTAAGGCCGACTTCAAAGACTTATAAAAGTTATGTTTCTGTAGTTCTAGATGATAAAAATAAAAATCAAATATTGATTCCTAAAGGTTTTGGTCATGGTTTTTTGACTCTTAGTAAAACTGCTGTCATTTCTTATAAAGTTGATTGTCATTATAATAAAAATTTTGATACTGGAGTTAACTACAAAGACCCAAAATTAAAAATTAAATGGGATTTAGAAGACAAAGAAATACTTGTTTCAAATAAAGACCAAAACCTCCCGTTTATATAAATTATGAACATTCCTTATTATGAATGCAATAGTAGTGGCAATACTTTCATAATTTTATATCCATTTAATACATCGAAAATTTTATCACCAAAATTCATTCAAGAAATATGTCAAAGCTATAGTTCTGAAAAAGTTGATGGTTTAATACTTATAAGAAGTAAAAATAAATTATTTTCAATAGATTACTATAATAATGATGGTTCATGGGAGACTTTTTGTTTAAATGGTACAATCTGTAGTTCACAAATTTTATTAGAAAATAATATTAATATTAAAAAAATTATAACGGGTTCAGGAGAATGTGGTATTGATTTTTTAAAAAATAATAAAATTAAGATTGAATTAAATAACCCATATGCGATGAAATTTAATAAAAATAGATTGAAATGGGAAAATTCTAATCTTTTTTTTGAAACATATTTCATTGAAAATTTTCAATGTTTTTATATTCATTCAGGTGCTAAACATATTGTAATAAAATCCAATGATGATATATTATTTAACAGTAAAGAATTACTTGAAAAAAAACTTAAGAAAATTAGATATAATAAGTTATTTTTACCTGATGGTGTAAATGTTAATATTTATAAAATTATTAATAATAATACTATTCAAGTTAAAACCTATGAAAAAGGTGTTGAATCAATGATGAAATCTTGTTCTTCAGGTAGTTTAGCTTGCGCTTTTCATCATTATCATAATTTTAAATATAAAGATATAAAAATTATTAATGATGGAGGTGAATCAGAAATTATTTTTAAAAGTAATAAAAGCGTATTTATATCTAGAGGTAATATAAAATATAAGGGTGAGTTAAGCATATGATATTAAAAGATATTTTAGAAACAGTTGGTAATACTCCAATAGTAAAGCTCAATAAAATTGGAAATAGTTTAAAGTGTAATTTGTTTGTTAAATGTGAATTTTTTAATCCTGGAGGTTCAATTAAGGATAGAATTGGAAAGCAAATGATTGAAATCGCAGAAAAAGAAGGTAAAATTAAACCTGGAGATACTTTAATTGAACCTACATCAGGTAATACTGGAATTGGATTAGCTTTAGCTGCTGCAGTAAAAGGCTATAAAATGATAATAACAATGCCAGAAAAAATGAGTAAAGAAAAGGAAGTTGTATTGAGTGCTCTTGGTGCAACCATTTATAGAACTCCAACTGAAGCAGCATGGGATGACCCTGAAAGTCATATTGAGCTAGCCAAAAGATTAAATAAAGAAATTAAAGATTCACACATACTTAATCAATATTCAAATTTAAATAATCCAGACGCACATTATAAGTACACAGCTGAAGAAATATTAAATGAGTTTGATAATAATCTAGATATGATTGTAATGGGAGTTGGTACTGGAGGAACAATTACAGGAATTGCGAAAAAGATAAAAGAAAAATCTCGTAAAACAAAAATTATTGGTGTAGACCCTTATGGTTCAATACTTGGAGGGGGGGATGAAGTTTTTTCTTATAAAGTTGAAGGAATTGGTTATGATTTTTTTCCAGATGTTCTAGATAATAAACTAGTTGATCAGTATATTAAAATAAATGATAAAAATTCTTTTGAATTATCTAGAAGATTAATCAAGGAAGAAGGCCTCCTAGTAGGTGGATCTTCAGGTGGTGCTGTATGGGCCGCTATGCAATGTGCAAAAGATTTAGATAGCCATCAAAATTGCTTAATTATTTTGCCAGATTCAATAAGAAATTATTTGTCAAAGTTTGTTAATAACGATTGGATGAATAAACATCATTTGATTTAATATTAATTAGAATGTTTGATTTATTATTATTCTTCTTGTATGTAAATATCTACTTATATACATTTGTTTTATTATTATTTATAATCGGTTTACTTAGAAATTTTTTTTCAAAAGATAATGTTTTATCCAATGACATCGATTCAGTATCCGTAATAGTTTGTGTAAAAAATGAAGAATTAGTAATACATAGTCTTTTACGTGATTTAAAGAAACAAAAATTTAAAGGTGAATTAGAATTTATAATAGTTGATGATAATTCTAATGATGATAGCAAAAAAATTATTAATCAATTTGTATCTACTGATAGCCGATTTAAATATGTCTCCTCAGATTTAGGATCTAAAAGTTTATCTTTTAAAAAGAAAGCTCTTGATGCAGGCATTAAAGTTTCAAAAAATAATTATTTAATTTTTACAGATTCAGGCTGTTCATTAAATAAAAATTGGATTCAATCAATCATGAGTAATTATTCTAATGATGTTAATTTTGTTGTTGGTTTATCTTTTGTTAATTCAAGTTCAAATTTAGTTTCTAAATTTCAAAAAATTGATTTGCTTATGCTTATGATTTCAACACTAAGTTCATTTAATCTTAATTATCCATTAGCTTCTACGGGGCAAAACATATCATATAAAAAAAACTTATTTAAATCAGTTAATGGTTTTTCTAAAATTTCTAATTTACTAATGGGAGATGATAGTATTTTTATGCATCTTTGTTTAAAATATAATAAGGCTAAAGTTGTAGTCTCAAGTTCTCCTGATTCGTTTGTGAATTCTAAAATTATTTTTAAGTGGAAAGATTTTTTCTTTCAAAGATTGAGATGGGCTGGAGATGGTACTGAAATGTGGAAATTTAATAAGCCTTTTTTTATAATAATGTTAGCAACTTTTTTTTCAAATTTATTTTTTCTAATTTCACCTTTTGTTTATTATAATTCAATGAAATTCTTAATAATAATATTTTGTTTAAAATTTATTTTAGAGTTTACTATTTATTGCTTAGGTGTATTTTTGTTTAATTCTAGATTTGTTTTTTTAGATTTCATCTTTTGGTTTATAATTCAAATTCCATATGTTGTATTGGTTGTTATTATGTCGCCATTTTCTAGAAGATTAGGTTGGAGATAGATATGTTTATATTAGTAATCATATTAGTCATTTATTGTTTTTTTATTATTTGGTTACTTGAAGGTTATAAATTTATTATAAAAGATTTTAACAAAAGTCAAAAATATAGTCCTTTTGTAACTGTACTGATTGCTGCTCGAAATGAAGAAAAAAATTTAGATAAATTATTATTTTCTTTAAATAATCAAGAATATCCTAAAAACTTATTTGAAATTGTTATTGTAAATGATAGATCAAATGATAATTCGAAAAGAATTCTTGATAGTTATATAGATATAATTAGCAATCTAAAAATTATTAATATAGACCGTTGTCCTCCCGTTTGGGCTGGTAAAAAATGGGCATTACACAATGGTATAAAGCAAAGTAAGGGAAAACTTATTTTACAGACAGATGCAGATTGTTTTATGTCTAAAAACTGGATTGAAAGTATGGTCGCTCCATTTGAGGATGGCTCTGTAGGCTTTGTATCGAGCTTAACCCCATTAATTAATAAGAGAANTAATATTTTTAATAATCTATTTATGATGGATAGTATTGCACAAGATATATTTAGTGGATATTCTATTGGTAAAGATTTAATTCTATCTTGNAATGCAAGAAGTATAGCATANAGAAAATCATATTTTTTAGAAATGAANGGNTATCATCAAATAAAAAATATAATATCTGGAGATGATGATTTAGTTTTACATAAAATAGTTCATTATNTTGGATGTAGAGTTAAATTTATTTCTAATAAAAAATCNATGGTNTTTTCTGAATCTCCNAATACTTTAAAAGANTTTATCAATCAGAGNTCTAGATATGCATCTAAAGGATTTCATTATTATAAATTGCAATTTATTAGTAAAGAAATGAAAATTATTTTACCATTCTTATTTTTAGTTAANTTAATTTGTTGTTNTTTAATAATGNAATTTTGCAAAACAGGATNACCTATTTATTTAATAGCTTTATTATTTAAAATTATTCCAGATTATTTTATGATTNATCCTATTTATTTAAAAAATAATTTAAAATGGGACTGGCTGAGTTTTATTNTTTTATCTATAATACACCCAATNTATATTGTTATTTTTGCNATAATAGGTCCATTATATAGGTACGANTGGAAATAAAAAAAAATATATTAAANGNTTTATTTTTTTTAAGTATTANTTTTGGCTATGAAAAACTTGATTACAAAATNAAATATTTAGGTTTATATGTAGCTGATTGTAAGATTAAAAATAATAAAATTATACANGATGATGAATTGGTTNATGAGATAATTTTTAATGTTGAAACAAGAAAATTTTTTGATATTATTTTNCCAATNAATAATGAATATAGAATTATTTTAGATAAAAATAANCANATTTTACAGTTNTCTAAGAATACAAATCAACCTGGTNTNTATAATAATTTGATAACAAAAAAAATAAATAATAAAATTTATTATAGTGATTCAAATTTTGANATNAAGAAAGAATANTTCAATATTTTTAGTTTTTTACATTTTATTATGAATAGTGATATTATACCTTCNAATTTAATTATNGAAAGGGAAGGANTCANTTATGATGCATNNATAAAATATNATATNANAGATTCTGNNTATGAATTAGATTTAGTANTNAAANATTATAATAATCCTATAATAGATAAAACAGATGTATTTACTTGGGCTTTATTTATGAAAGATGCAAAACGTAAGTTTTATATNAATGAAAATAAANTTATTACTAAATGTGTATTTAGAAAAGGATTAATAACTGTAACAGCTGATTTAAAATAAAAAAGCTCCCTANGGAGCTTTTTTATATNCCGACGATTTTTTAAACTATTTTTTCTTCCACCAGGTCACAACAAGAACNAGAGCGACTAAACCAGCTAGTCCACCTTGGTTNATATTGTTCATTAGCCTACCAATACCACCAATAACACCAAAATAATCATCATAGAGTATTCCNGAAACTATTCCAAANACTATNAGTGCTTTAAGTAGATCAGTAAATTCNTTTAACCAAGTAGTGACATTNGTTATTGCTTTTTTCATTTTAACTCCTATTTAAGATTGTAAGTTTGTCTATGGGCAATATNAATATTGCCCATAAACATTTTCTTACAGTGATTGATTAGTCCATAAATGAAACAAANACAACAAGAGCTAAAAGNCCTGCTAATCCACCACCAATGAATGTTCCGATAAGATTCATAACACCACCTATTGCATTTGGTAGACCTGTTGGCCACAGGATACCTGCAAAAACAAAGAACACAATAACTGTCTTTAACAATCCAACGATTCCACCTAACCAACCGTTTACATTTGATAAAGCTGATTTCATTGTTATTCTCCTTAACTTATTTTTGTTAATCCAAGGAACTCATTTAGTNCTANGATTTANATCTCAATATGAGATTANTAGTTAAGTATTNTAATACATTAAAAATACNNAACTAGANACTAACTTATNAAAAATAATGCATTCATGTCAATATTTTATTTAAAGTATTACTTTAAGTNANTTGAAGTTTANTTACNAAATTGAAAATTACTNTATAATGATTAAACTATTTTTTTTTATATTAAAAAGTTAATTTAGATTAAATAAAATTATAATATGAAAGTAATATGTGCTGGTTGGGGTAGAACAGGTACNCGAAGTTTAAAATATGCTTTAGAGTATTTAAATTCTGAGCCTTCCTACCATATGCAAAATATATTATTAAATAAGAAAGATGCAANNCTTTGGCATAACNTAATNTTTAATAAANCAGTANATAAAAATTTTGANTGGGAAACNATNTTNANAGGCTATGGTGCTTGCTTAGATTTNCCNAGTTGTAATTATTATAAAGAGCTAATGGATTTTTATCCTGATGCTAAAGTTATACTTACTGTAAGGGATGATGATAGTTGGATTAAGAGCTGGAACGTTTTAAATAATAAAGTTTTAAAAAGTTTTGCATTTAGATTTNTTGCAAAGCTTCCTTATACTTCATTTAAATTACANAAAGATATACATAATAAAATGATTTTAGGNAAAGATGGTGCATTTAAAGGTGCNAAAACAGANGANGAAAGAAAAAATANNTTTAATNAATGGAATCANTCAGTTATTGATTATGTNCCANCAGANCGTTTATTAGTNTATCAGGTTAAGGATGGTTGGGGNCCTCTATGTAAATTTTTANAAAAACCTGAACCATCANTNCCTTTTTTCTTTAAAAATAAAACAAAAAATATGGGACATATGTCNAGGTTTATAAATTTTGTNCTAATTNTNATTATTANTACNNTAGTATTNATGATATTANNATCAATTTTTTTTGGANTTAAGTATTTTGTATAATATCNATGATTAGTTGATTAAACTTCTTTTNNGATTTATTTGCATTAATCAAAACATCTTTATGNTNTATTTTTTCTTTTTTTAATCCNGCACCATAATTTGTTAANCANCANATTATTATTGGTTCAATGTTTANTTTTTTACACATTAAATANTCTGGNAATGTAGACATNCCAACTGCATCTCCACCTAAATTAATTATTTCATCTATTTCACTTTTAGTTTCATATGTAGGTCCTATNGTATANGTNTAACANCCTTTATAAANATTGTAGTTTTTTNTGAGNTTNTTATTAAGNTNAAANTAGANGGGAATATTTTTACTTATAAANGAAAANTCTANAAATTTTTCAACAATCATAAAATTTCCAAGTTCCCAATCTAATCTTAAACATCCACAAGAATTAGTAATTAANATTTTATTTGGATTAAAAAAATTAAAAATTTTTATAATAATTCCAACATCNTCAAATGAATGNCCTTCATAGTGNTGAAATCTACCTTTTGCACANAANACAGGAATATTATTNAAATANCCAAATACAAATTGACCAGCATGGCCNTCTACATTNGTTTTAGGAAAACCTNAAATTTGATNNTAATCTAAAATTTTAGTATTNTCTAANTCATTGATAAAATTATCCAANCCTGANCCNAATACAATACANTTNTNAGGNCTNATATCAANAATTTTTTTTATNTGATNTANNATTTNATTCATTTNATGTTGCCAGTTGTCCNCATGCTGCATCAATATCTTGTCCNTTACTCCAACGNATTNATACNCTNTAATTACTTTNAATTTCNTTGAGNTTNGTAACAAATNTTTCTATATTTTTTGANCGTTTATAATTTTTTTCAGTTTCGTTATATGGNATAATATTTATTTTGCAATGAATTTTTTTTAGTAAATTTGATAATTCTATTGCATTTTCAATACTATCNTTNACCCCATTAATTANNACATATTCAAACATTATCGGTCTATATTTTTGNTATTTATAATCTTTAATTGTATCNAGNATNTCTTCAATCGGCCATTTTTTATTAATAGGAATAAGCTTATCTCTATCTGAATTATTNGANGCATTTAAGGATATTGCTAATTTATATTTATGTTTTTCTAANATAAATTGTTTCATAATTGGTAGTATACCTGAAGTNGAAATAGTTATTCTNTTGCTGCTTAAATTAAANCCNCTNGGNTCATTAATNATTTTACAAGCCTTAATTACATTAGCATAGTTTAAAAAAGGTTCTCCCATGCCCATAAAAACAATATTAGTTATTTTTTGNTTTCTTTCAGNTGATATTNAAATAAGTTGTTGAATAATTTCGCCNCAATTTAAATTTCTAATTATACCCATNTTACCAGTTGCACAGAAATCACAATCTACGCTNCAACCGATTTGAGAAGATATACANAAAGTATGCCTNCCACTNTCAANCATACTNACNGATTCAATNAANTTATGATCATTNGTTTNAAANAAATATTTTATAGTATCTTCATTTTTAGATTTTAATTTTTTTTNAATTTTNAAAGGATTTAGNTTATANTTTTNATNGATTATTATTTTCAAAGAGTCTGGAATATTACTCATTTTTGTAATATCATTTATCGATTTTTGATAAAGCCATTTGTAAAGCTGTTCACCATGAAACTTCGGAAATTTATTTTCTATACAAATAGCCGATAGTTCAGAAATATTTTTACCTACTATAATTGATTTGTTCATTTTAATGTTATTTTTTTATTTAATTAAAATATTTTATTAAATATATTAAATTTTATACTCATAATTATAAATAAAGGATTAAGGTCATTATGGATAATATAAAATCTTTAGAAAACTTAACAAAAGATAAGGAAAATTTTTATAATGAATTATCAAAAATAATTATCGGCCAGAAAGATGTAATTGAATATATATTTATAGCATTATTATGTAAAGGCCATATAATTTTAGAAGGTGTTCCCGGATTAGGTAAGACACTCATCATTAAAACCATATCGCAAATTTTAGACTTAAATTTTAATAGAATTCAATTTACGCCAGATCTTATGCCTTCAGATATAACCGGGTCTGAAATTATTAGACAAGATTCAAAATCAGGTGAAAGAGCATTTAAATTTATAAAAGGACCCATTTTTTCAAATATAATTCTTGCAGATGAAATAAATAGGACTCCACCTAAAACACAATCTGCACTGCTTGAAGCAATGCAAGAAAATCGTGTGACGATTGGTGGAGAAACTTATGATATTGATTCTCCTTTTTTTGTTATGGCAACTCAGAATCCAATAGAACAAGAAGGTACATATCCACTTCCAGAAGCCCAATTAGATAGATTTATGTTTAATATAATTATTACATATCCAAATTTAGAGGAAGAATTAGATATAGTAAGAAATAATACATCTATGGTTAACACTAATATTAAAAAAATAATTGATAAGAATAAATTAATTGAATATCAAAATTTAGTTTTAAACATACCAGTTTCAGATAATTTAATTGAATTTGCTGTAAATTTCGTTCAAAGTACGAGGCCTAATAAAACATCAGAGAAAATTACTAAAAAATACATCAATTGGGGAGCTGGACCTAGAGCAAGTTCGTATTTAATTATGGCTGCTAAAGCTAAATCAATTTTATCAGGTAAACCTACTCCTGATATGGATGATATGTTTTCTATATTAAAACCTGTTTTAAGACATAGAATTATACCAAATTTTAATGCAGAGGCAGAAGGTATTACATCTGATAACGTACTTGATAATTTATTAGAAAAGTATAAAAAATAATTTTGAATCCTGAATATCAAAAATATTTATCACCATCCGTAGTAAAAAAAATTGATAATCTATATTTAAGGGCAAAGCTTGTTGTCGAGGGTTTCATTATAGGTTTACATAAAAGTCCATATCATGGTTTCTCAGTAGAGTTTTCTGAGCATAGGCCATACGGATTTGGAGATGAAATTAAGCATATAGATTGGAAGTTGTTAGCGAAAACAGATAAGCTTTACATTAAACAATTTGAAGAAGAAACAAATTTAAAAACATATATTATTTTAGATAAAAGTTTATCAATGAGTTACGGCTCAAATAATAATATGATAAAATTTGATTATGCAAAGACTTTGAGTGCTTCATTAGCATATTTAATGATAAAGCAGCAAGATGCTGTTGGGTTGGTTACTTTTGATGAGGAAATTATTGATTATATACTTCCAAAATCAAAAACAGGTCATTTAAATTATTTGTTAAATGTATTGCATTCATCTAAAGTTAAAGGTGATACCAAAATATCTCCAATTTTGCATTCGCTTGCTGAATCAATTAAAAAAAGAGGATTAATTATTTTAATATCGGATTTATTAGATAATCCAAATGAAGTCATAAATGGTTTGCGTCATTTCAGACATAAAGGACATGAGGTTATTATTTTCCATATTTTAGATGATAATGAAATTAATTTTAATTTTACTGGAGTTACAAATTTTATTGATTCTGAAGATGGTACAAATATTAAGACAGATCCTCGCCAAATAAAAAAAGAATATATGAAAGCTGTTTCAGAATTTTGTGGAATTTATAAAAAAGAGTGTAGTAAAAATAATATTGATTATTTAAAAGTTAATACCAGCGAAACATTAGAAAAATCATTGATTGATTATTTAATTAAACGTTCAAAATTATCTTGACCCTATTATAGTTCAATCAAAGCTGGGATTATTATATCATCAACTTTTCTAATGTTTTTTCTCATTTTTCTTTTATACTCTTTTGTGCTAGGATTTGATGATTCATCATAATCCCCTGATAATCTATAGAAATCTTTTGCTTTTGAATACAAACTTTTTATGTCATCACATAAATTAATATATTCTTTTGTCAAACTCTCCGAATGTCTTGAACTATCACCCATGTAATCAATTATTTCATTATATTTAATGTCAGCTTTATGGTTGTAGCATGCTGCAAGATTAAAGGAGAATTCTGACAATAAATTCATTGGAGATGAAATATCTTCTTCTAATTGTAAAAATAAACCCTTACCATAATTTATTGCGCTTTCGCAATCATCATTATCCATATGTAGAAGAAATAGATTATACTTTTGTGATAAGCTTAAATTATTTAAGTCTAAACTATTGTATACTTCAAATGCAGAATCGATATTTTTTTGATTTCTTAAAAACATAATTTTCATCATTTTAAATTCAGTTTCTTCTTTTGAATTTTTAGCTAGATTAATTGCATCATTGATAAATTTAAAAGCATCTTCTAAATTATCTAAATTATAATGTATTAATGCTATTGTACTAAAACACTGCCCCTTTAAATTTTCATCAAAAATACTTGCAGTCTTTAAAAAATTAATAGCTTTTAGATTTTCTCCATTTTGTTCAGCTTCGACCCCGTAATTAAACCAATCAGTACCATACAAGGAAATAGCATCATGGACTGTTTTAATAAATACTTGATTTTTACCAGATCCGATTCTAAATGAACGTTCAAGTTTTGTATCTTTCAATTCAAGTGCTTTGAGGAACATTTCTCCTGCTTCATTAATACGTTTTTGAGGTCTATAAATGAATCTTCCAATATAATATGGTATATAAGAATTATCTGGCTCTTTTCCCATAGCCAATAATCCAAACTCTTCACCTTTTTCAAGATTTTTTTCAACCTTTACATATGTTTTGCATGAATTAAACTCCATACTTCTCGAAAATAAAGCTGCAGAAAGAAGTAGAATAATTAGCATTGAATATCTTGTAAAATTCATTTTTAGTCCTTAATTATTAGTTTGTATACCTATTAATTTAATATTTTTTTTATTATATTTTGATATGGATTTTATTTTAAAGATTTGGTCTCTAACTATTGAAATTTCTCCTTTTTTATTGTTTGGTTTTTTATTTTCTGGAATTTTATCTATTTCATTATCAGTAGAAACCGTAACTAAATATTTAGGAAGTAAAAAATTAAAATCTATTTTTTTAGCTTCTTTTTTCGGTATACCATTACCTTTGTGTTCATGTGGTGTAATTCCTGTTTTCAGTTATTTGAAAAAGCATGGAGCTAGCAAAGCTTCTACCACATCTTTCTTGATATCTACACCTCAAACAGGCATTGATAGTATTTTAGTAACATATGGTTTGCTTGGACCAATATTTGCATTCTTTAGGCCTATCGTAGCATTTATTTCAGGTATTGTAGGCGGTGTATTAGTTTCAGTATTTGACCAAGATAACACTAATACTGATAAACCATTATCATGTATTACTGATTGCTGTGAAGATAAAGAGTCTAAATTTTGGAAAGTTTTTGATTATGGATTCATAAAATTACCACAGGATATTGCTACTCCACTTATTATAGGTATTGTTACAGCGGCATTCATTTTTTATTTGATTCCACCTGATTATTTTAATGGAATTGGTATGGGTATTACGGGTATGTTAATAATGTTATTTCTTGGTTTGCCAAGTTATGTTTGTGCAACAGCATCAATACCAATTGCGCTCGCTCTTCATTTAAAAGGTTTTTCTATGGGTTCTTTAATTGTTTTTTTGATGAGTGGACCAGCTACTAATATTGCAACAATTTCAGTTGCAATTAAACAAATTGGTAAAAGATCAACAATAATTTATGTTCTTACAATAATTATATGTTCTATTACATCAGGGTTATTATTTGATTTTATATTTCCTGATTTGACAGTGGAAAAATCGCTTTCTGCCTCAATGCATATGCTACCTCGTTCTGTAGAGGTTATATCAGGCTATGTTCTTGTTTTAATCTTATTAAACTCAATACGTTTAAATTATTTTTCTAAGTCTAACATTGTTGAAAATAAGTCCAATACAATCATTAAAATAAAAGGTATGAGTTGTAATAACTGTGTTGAATCCATAAAAAAAACAATCAAGAAAATTAAAGGTATTGAATTTTTAAATCTTGAACTTAAAAGTGGTAGGTTAGAGGTTATTTGTTCAAGTGAAGATTTGAATGAAATTAAAAAATCAATTGTAGATTTAGGATTTGAGGTACTTGAATGATTTCTTTTCTTAAAACAATTCTATTTATTTTCTCAGTTTTATCATTTGCTTTTTCTCAGTGAGCTATGTGAGCGAATCCATCACTGCCAGTTGGCGGTTCTGATACAGGTATTGGGCTTGAAGCAGGTGAAGTTATGTTTTTCACTAATTACTCATATCAACACTTTGATTGGTGGCATGATGTGGTCCCAGGTGCAATTGATATAGAAGGTAATCTTGAAAATTTTGATCATATTGGATTATTTAATAATCATATTCTTAATTTAGGTATTACCATAGGTTTAAACGATTATTGGAATATTACATTTGAGCAATCTTTTTTAGAAAGATGTATGAAATGGGATGGTCCTGTTGATGATAGTGGGAACTCATTGACAGTCCACCATAGATCAGAATGTAGTACAACTGATTTTTATGATGGAAACAGCATTAAAGCATTTGGAGGAATTACAGGAGATGCAAAATTAAATTTTAGATATTTACTCTACAATCAAATGAAGGGTCCAGGAACCAGAGTTTTTATTGGCATGGGTCTTGAAATACCATCAGATAATATTTTAACAGAATCCCCTTGGACTAAAATTGATGAACAATTTACACGTCATAGGCATTTCTACATCAGTGATGGTGCTTATAAAATGAATTTTGAATTACAATTTTTTAAAAAAAGAATTCAATTCCCTGTATTTTGGGGGGGTACCTTGAGTTTTAATACACCATTAAATAAGAGTGAATATGGCTTTAGTCCTTCAAATAGGTTGGGTTTATCATTATTAGCTATGTCCAGTTCAAGATATTTCACTAAGTTTAAAATAGGCAAGATTTCTTTAAGTTCTTTAGGGCCAACACTGAATATTATTTATACCGGAAGGTCTTCTTGGGATAATCAGGGAGAAACACCAAATTCAGAGTCTATCATTTATATTCCTGGAGTTAACATACTTTTAGGTTTTGAAAATGGAGGAGGAGTTGGAATTAACATAGCTAAAGGTTTTGAAAAATATATTAATGATTCCCCATTAGATATTGATGAAGAACTTGATATTTTTACTTTTTCTATTAATTACAGAACAGTTATTGACAAAAGAATTGAATGGCTTTGGTATTAATACATTATAAAATTTTTCATATAACCTATCATTAAATTTCTGTTAAAACTTTTTGTTAAAATAAATTACTTTAACTAAATTGAATCGCTTTGAAAGAGTGAATTCGGTGTAATTCCGAAGCTGTCGCGCAACTGTGAGCCATGTAAGGTAAGCCAGATAACTCTTAAGTCATTTTTTTCGCGATAAGAAAAATGATTCCTAATTAATAATATCGCATTTGGAGTTCAAATTGAAAATATTTTTTTATTTTTTATTAATATTTTTATTTAGTTGTGATAATGATGATAATAATGATTACATAAATTCAGATTTTATTGTAAATGTTGGTTCTTACTATTACAATCCGCAGCACTTAGAGATTGAATTAGGCCAGTCAGTTAGATGGATAAATAGCAGTGGATTTCATGATGTAGAAATTACATCAGGTCCAATTTCTTTTTATTTAGATGCTTGCTCTGGTTCTTGTGTAATAGGTGCTTATACCTTTAACCAACTAGGAACCTACAATTATATTTGTTCTATAAGCAATCATGCACAGCAAGGAATGATAGGTTCAATTACAGTTGTAGAAAATATTGATAATTAAAAAATTTTCGACTTTAAAAATAAACCATTTTTTAGCGGTAAAAATTATGGTTTTAGAAAAAAGTGCCGCAGAGAAAGGAGATTATAAAAATGTATTTAATTTTATCTTTAATAATTATTAGCTCATCAAGCATTTATTCTCAATGTCAGGGTGATGTAAATGATGATGGTATAAAAAATGTTGTTGATGTTGTTTTGATTGTAGATGATATACTTTCAGGTAATACTGTATGTGAGGAGGAGTCTATTCATGGTTGTCTTGATCCTCAGGCATGTAATTACGACTCTAGTGCTGTAGTTGATAATGGCTCATGCCAATACCTGGATTGTACAGGAGAGTGCGGTGGTGGAGCTCTAACATGCTCTTGGGTTTTTATCGCAAATGAGGGTAATTATGGTCAATCTAATGGTACCATATCTATGATTGATGAACAAGGGAATATTTTTACTACAGACTATATTGGAGATACAGTTCAATCTATAGAAGTATATAATGATAAATTGATTGTTCTTATTAATGGAGATAGTAAAATGAAAATTTATGACATAACGCCATTTGGCCTATCAATGCCAGGAATTGAGATAGATTTAATGGGTTCTTCACCCAGGGAAATGGCAATTGTTGGAAATAAGTTATATTTTACTAATTGGAATAGTCAAGATGTAAAGGTTTTCAATTTATATACTTATGCAATAGAATCATCAATTTCTGTTAATGGTCTGCCTGAAGATATTGAATATGATGGTGAATATTTATGGGTTACTATACCACATTCAGATTTTTATTTTTCTACGGGGAGTACACTTTGTAAAATTGACCCAGATTCTAATTCTTTGGTTGAGGTTATAGATGTTGGAAATGGTCCTCAGCAAGTTGCTTTTAATGGAGATGAAGTTTATGTTTCAAGAACGTTTTATGATAGTAGTTGGAATACATTTCATGGTGCCAGTAGAATTGCTAATAATGGAGAAATCACTGTGAATAATTATGGTTCTGGTGCTCCATGTGGAGGCGTAATTATAAACCACAATTCAAATATGATGAGGTCATCAGGGGGAGGATTAGCTATAATGGATGATGAGCTAAATCTATTGCCTGTTTCTATTGGAAACTTTCAGCAATGGCAGGTTTATCATATTGAAAAAATTGATGGATATTTTTGGTTTGCATTAACCGATTTTTCAAGTTTTAATGAAATCCATGTTTTAGATGCTAATGGCCAAGAAGTTAGCATATTTCAAGTTGGTATAAATCCTGGAGACTTTGCTTTTTGGCAGATTAATGACTAATTGTCATCTATATAAGACATTATGTCATTATTGTTATGAATTTATGCCATATTTAACTTTACATTTTAAGTTGGTATGAGCTTTGCACATTTAATTAGTGAATTTAATTCTAATATAAAGGAGAAAAAAAATGACACTAATAAAATGGATAAATAGACCAACTTTATTTGATGAAGTAGATCAATGGCTTGATAATTTATCAATTCATAAACCTATTAATTTTAATAATGGTAATTCTAGATGGATGCCACAATTTGAATTAAGAGAAATAAATGATAGTTATCAAATTTTTGCTGAAATTCCTGGAATGAGTAAAAAAGATATTAATCTTGAAGTGGTAGATAACTCGCTAAGAATATCTGGTGAAAAATCAAGAGATGAAAAGGATTATATTTTTGAATATTCTTATGGAAAATTTGAAAGAACATTTAATCTTCCTGACGATGTAATTCTTGATAAGGTCTCAGCTAAAATGAAGGATGGTATATTAGCTATTTATGTTCCTAAGCTTGAACCAGTTAAGCCTGAAGTAAAAAAAATAGCCATAAAGTAGTATTAAAAGAATTTGTGGGGAAAATATATTTATTTTCCCCATGAATTTCTACATGATAAACATGTTTGGGTCTACTTCTTTTGCCCAGGCAATAATTCCACCTTTAAGATTATATACTTTTGAGTAATTATTTTGCATGAGATATTCACAAACTTTTGCAGATCTAACTCCAGACTTACAATAAACTACAATTTCTTTATTATTATTGATTTGAGATAGTTTTGAGGAGATTTCATTCATAGGAATATGAATGAAATCTTCAGTAATTTTTGATACTAAAACTTCGTTTTCAGTTCGTACATCTAGCAGGATAAAATCATCTTGGTTTTCTAACTTAGATTTTAATTCTGATATACTTTTTTCTTTAACCACAGTATTGTTTAATACTTGACTAATGAGACATTTTTTTCTTTTTCCAAAGTGGAACTTTAGCTTTAGCTAATTTTTTTTGTTCACTTGGTTTTAGGTAAAATGTTCTGCTTTTAACATCCTTTAGAATGCCAGCTTTTTCCCATTTCTTTTTGAACCTTCTTAAGGCACGTTCAAATGGTTCATCATTTTTTACTTTTACACTTACCACTTAGATAAACTCCTTTTTTTTTTTGTGGGCCCTCAGGGACTTGAACCCCGGACCAACGGATTATGAGTCCGCTGCTCTAACCAACTGAGCTAAGGGCCCTAAAAAGCAGGGAAATTTATTATATAACTGATATAATAACATAGTATTATTTATTTATTTCGTAATTTCCCGTCTGAATATCCCATAGTTTTTTATAAACGTTATTATTATTAACTAAGTCATTATGATTACCTTCTTCAATAATATCTCCATCTCCAATTACAATTATGTTGTCTGCATTTCTAACAGTAGATAGTCTATGAGCTATAACAATCGTTGTTCTATTCTTTGATATTTCGCTCATTGCAACTTTAATTAAATATTCTGTTTCATTATCAATTGCAGATGTTGCTTCATCAAAAATAATAATAGGGGGATTTTTATAAATAGCTCTAGCAATAGCAATTCTTTGTTTTTGTCCTGAAGATAATTTTTGGCCTCTTTCACCTATTAGGGTATCATATTTTTTCGGTAATTTATCAATAAACTCCTTTGATTGGCTAAGTATTGCAGCATTTATAATTTTATCATCATCAAATTCGGTTTCAGGGTATGCAATATTTTCTTTTATTGTTCCATCAAACATAAAAATATCTTGACTTACATAACCAATATTTTCCCTAAGATTTTTAAGTTTTATATCCCTAATATCTCTATCTCCAATAAAAATATTACCTTTTTGAGGGTCATAAAATCTTAATAGGAGTTTTACTATGGTGGTTTTACCAGATCCTGTTTGTCCAACAACTCCAGTTAATGATTTTCTTTTAATTTTAAAGTTAAGACTACTAAAAAGTTTCTTATCATTTTCATATTGGAATTTTATTTTATAAAATAAAATATCATTGTCATATTCATTAATATTAATGGAATTTTTATTATCTTTAATTGTATGATTCGTATTGAGCAGATCGAGTATTCTCTTGTTGGAAGCCATTGAACGTTCAAATAAGTCAACAGTTTCACTTAGTGTAGTAAAAGGCCATAAAAATCTTTGTGTTAAAAATATTAGTATACTGTAGGAACCAATTTCTATTTTACCATTGAGAGCTAAATAACTACCTACAATCATCGTCCCAAGAAAACCAGATAGCACACCCATTCGAACAATTGGTACAAATGCAGAACTAAGCTGAATTGCTGATCTGTTTGTTAATCTGTAATCTTCACTTAATTCATTAATTCTCATTGACTCAACTTTTTCACTAACAAAACTTTTTATTGTTGATATACCAAGTAAATTATTGAAAATTGTATTATTAAGGGTTCCAGCTGAATTTCTAACTGCTAAGTATCTTGGTGATAAGTTTTTTTGGAAAAAAAATGCTATCAATAAAATAATTGGTACAGGAAGAATAGTGATTGATGCAACTAATGGTGATATATAAAAAAACCAACAACCAATTGCTACCGTAGATACACAAAGTTGAATTATTGAATTAAAACCATTATCTAAGAATCTTTCTAATTGATTTACATCATCATTTAATTTCGCTGTAATATCTCCAACTTTTTTATTTTCAAACCAAGATATATCTAATTTTTGAACGTGATTATATGCATCAGTTCTAATATTATGTTCAACTGATTGTGCTAAATTTCTCCATGAAATCGAATATAAATATTGAAAAATGGATTCAAAAGCCCAAATTAAAAATGTAATAATACCTAAAATAGTAATTTGAGATTCAACACTATTAAAACCTAGATTAGCAATAAAACTATTTTCTTTTCTAACTACTAAATCAACTGCTGCTCCTAAAAGTATTTCTGGTGCAATATCAAAAAGTTTATTAATTATTGAATATATAGATGATTTAATTATTTTCCACTTCCAAGGTTTTGCGTAAATCAAAAATCTTTTAAATGACCTGAAGGAACTATCGACTTTATTCATTTTTATACTTAAAGTTTAGTTCATTTATATTTTTTTCAATATTTGAAATTTGTGAAATTATTGAATTAATTTCATCTGANGGGGCATCTTTAATTTTATTTCTNAAAATTTGTATNTCTTTTTTTAGAACTCGTTTTTCNAATCTTATTAGACAATCTATTGCCATCTCNTTGCATGGAGAGAANTTNCTATCATCCTCATATAGTTCAATTATTTTATTTCTNACNCTATCATCTTCTGTTTTATTTATGATTAAATCAANNGGNATTTCATAANCTGAATTNAAATGNATATAAATTTCNTNAAAAATTANCTGATGAATNANAGATNTTAACCAGTCNTTATTCATGTATTTAAAAATTATTTTTCTTGCATCAAATTCATTTGATAAGCAAAGTCTAATTAAATCATCTTCGATTAGATTTATTGAATCTTTTGAGGAAATNATTTTTTCTTTTTTATCTTTAGTAATAAATGATGGTCTAGGTTTTAATTTATTTTCAATAGATTGGAGGATGTTTTCTTGCTTCACATTAATTATATTTGATAAAGATTTTGCAATAAGTTCTCTAAAAATAGGATCTTTAATTTCTACTATATGATTAATTGATTCTTCTATAAAATTATTGATAGCATTATTTTCTGATTTATCAATGTTATCAAANTGAAAATGAATTGTAGANCGAGCATTTTTTATGTTTTCAGTTAATTCTTTTTTCCCTGTTTCTGTAAGAAGCCAATCATCTGGGTCAAAGTTATTAGGAGGACAAATTATTTTACAATCAATTGAATTTTTCAATAAAGTATATCCTGATCTAATAGCTGCTTTTTTACCAGCAGAATCACCATCAAGTAAAACAAAAATATTACTGGTATATTGTTTAATGATAGTTGCTTGTAAATCAGTTAAAGATGTACCACCGATACCTACCACGTTCTTAAAGCCACTTTGATGCATTCTTACAACATCCCATTGACCTTCAACTAAAAAAACATTTTTTTCTTTATTAATATAATTTTTTGCAATATCTAATCCATAAAGATTCTTACTTTTATAGTAAATTGGACTATCATATGAATTTATAAATTTTCTACTTTTAGGATTATCATCAAGAACTCTACCTGCAAATGCTATTACTTCTCCTGCAGGATTTTTAATGGGGAAAATAACTCTAGAGTTAAATGTTTCAAAATAACCATTTTTNCCATTGATGAATAATCCTGATTTTTTCATTGCNTCAGCACTAAATTTATTTTTTCTTAGTAGATTAAGTAATTCCTCATTATTTTTATTTGAGCATCCTATTTCATATAATTCAATCATTTCTTGATTAATTTTTCTTTTTAATAAATAATTAAAATATTCCAAATTAATTTCTTTTTTAATTTGATTTCTATAATAATTGGATGTTATNTTGTATATCTCAAGTAACTGTGATTTAATGTTTCTGCTTTGAAATGATTTTTCATCAAGTTTTATTTCAATATTATACATATTNGCAAGTTTTTCAATGGCTTCAACAAATTGAATTTTATCATATTGCATTAAAAAATTTGCAACACCACCCTTAGCTCCACAACCACCAAAACAACTATAAATTTGTTTGCTTGGACTAACTGAAAAAGAAGGAGTTTTTTCATCNTGGAATGGNCAAAGAGCCCAAAAATTTAACCCCCTTTTTTTTAGTTCTATTCTAGAGGATATAACTTCNACTATATCTGCGGTTTCAATGATTCTTGAAATAGTTTGTTCAGGTATTCGAGACATTTATAATTTCTTATTTATAATATATGACCCAAGATTTTTACTATGAGATGGAGCCATTCTTAGATTATGTTTATTAGTTATTTCTTTTAANATGCATTGCATATCTATAGAATTACCAGTTATAATTTCTATTGGTAAATTTAAAAAATTTAAGATTATAAAATTTTCTATTATACCTGGAGCATCTTCATGCAAAATGGTATGTAAATCCAATGTCTCCAACTATTTTATTAATAGGTTTTTAAAATTATCACAAACCTTAAAAATTACTGATAGTCGATTTGCTTTATTGTAAATTTTATTTTTTAAAGAATCTTCAATTGGAGTTAATTCAAAAACATGTAAAATTAAAGAGATTAATAATATAGATTTAAAACTTGCAGNGAATGCTCCTAGAATATTTTTATATTTATTAAAATTTTCTAAAATANAAAAATAGCTAGATATAAAATTTATAAGCAATTTTAGTATGAATAGAAAAAATATAAAAACTATTATGTAAATGTAAAATGGTTCAATTGATTGGAATTTATNATAAANAAATGATGAAGATAGTTTTAATATTATGATTGTAATAAATAGACTTATTAACTTTTTTAATTCATTTTTAAAACCATTATAGTATCCAATCAAACTAAAAATGAATATAATTGAAATAAAAATTAAATCTAGTGGATTAATGTAATTNGCCATAAAAATTTTAATTTAGTAGTTTAGAGATTTCATTTAATTATGCGTAATTTAACAGATTAAATTTAATTAATAAAATAATATGTATTACTTGATTTATTGTTTATTCNTTATTTTAAGTAATAAATTAAGACAAATAATAAGAGTATAAAATATGAACAACAATAGTTTTGATACCTTGATTAAGCTTCANAAAGTAGAAAAAAGATTATTAGAAATTAATCATTCTAGAGGTGATTTNCCTGGGAAAATTGACGTTATTAAAAATAAAATAAACGATCTAAATAATCAATCACAACTTCATAATGATAGGCTTACTGAAATAGATANAAGAAAAACATTATTAACACANACAATCCAAGATATTGAAAGNAAAGTTAGTTCATTAAATGATCAAATGTATAAAGTGAAATCAAATAGAGAATATGAAGCTTTATTAAGTGAAATTGATCATCTAAATAATGAAAATTTAAATACAATTAAAGAATTAGAAGAATTTGATGATGAAGTAAAAAAAATTGAATCATCTTTAAATGAAAATAATGAAAGTTTAGAATTGCTTAACAATGATTTATCAAATAAAGATAATCANTTAAAAGAAACTAATTCTGAATTTGAAAAGGAAGAAAAAGAGTTGGTAAATGAAAAAAAATCATTTATTGANAATTTATCTGAGGTAGCAGAATCCTTGATTCACACTTANAATAGTAAAAAGGAAGAGTATGATGGTCTTGCTTTTTCAGCTATAAGTAGGGGATGTTGTGAAAATTGCTATTCACAGTTACCTCCTCAATTAATTATTGATGCAAAAAATAAAGAACAGCTTGTAAATTGTCCTTCTTGCAATATTTTGCTATATTCTCAAGAAGATGATTCAGTATAAAAGAATTAAATCGATTTGATAATCGCTTTTTAATAAGAGGAAAGTCCGAACTCCGCAGGGGAAAATACCTCCTAATAAGAGGACCTTACTAAAGTAAGGATGGAAAGTGCAACAGAGAGTAGACCGCCTTTTTANATAAAGGTAAGGGTGAAACGAAAAGGTAAGATCTTTTCAGTAGCAATTTAAAGATTGNTAGTTATGTAAACCCTATTTGGAGCAAGATTAAGTAACCAAGTGTNCCCCGCATGNTAAAATGGTTGGTAAATCGCTTGAGTTAAGCTGTGAAGCTTAATCTAGATAAATGATTATCTGAAAAACAGAATTCGGCTTATAAATCGATTTAAAATTATATTACAAAATGAACTCATATATTAAAGGTATATCATATTACGTCCCGGAAAAAATCATTACTAATAATGATTTAGAGAAATTAATGGATACTTCTGATGAGTGGATAACTTCTAGAACAGGTATCAAACAAAGACATTCNGTGGGAGATAATCCACTTGGNCCATCTGATTTAGCAGTTGAATCAACTAAAAAATTATTTGATAAAATTGATGTAAAATTAGAGGATATAGATTTTGTTATTTTTGCTACTTCTTCACCTGATACATATGTNCCTGGAAGNGGTTCAATTTTTCAACATAAAATGGGATTAAATAATATTGGGGTATTAGATATTAGACAAGGTTGTTGTGGTTTTGTTTATGCTATTAGCGTTGCAGATCAGTTTATTAAAGCTGGTACATATAAAAATATTTTAGTAGTAGGCTCNGAGGTACAAACTACACAGCTTGATTATGATACTGAAGGTAGAGGTACTGCAATAATTTTTGGNGATGGTGCAACAAGTGCCTTAGTTCAACCAACAAAATCAAATGGAAAAGGTATTTTATCATCTCATTTACATTCTGATGGTAAATATATAAGTGAATTAGGNACNATGGTACCTAGCCCAGTAGTAAAAGGATTAATAAATAAAAAAAATATTGATAATAGAGAGCATCATATATTTATGAATGGAAGAGANGTTTTTAGACANGCTGTTAAAAGATTNCCTGAGGTCATTCGNGAAGGATTNTCATATAATAATCTAANTATTGAAGATGTANGTTTAGTTATNCCTCANCAAGCAAATTANAGAATTACCCAAGCNGTTCAAAGAAGNTTAAAGGTTGANGAGAATAANGTTTTTTCTAACATTCANAAATATGGNAATACAACTGCTGCNTCNNTAGGNATAGCNTTANNTGAAGCAATCGAACAAAATAGNATANAANATAATGATATTNTTGTANTAGTNGCATTTGGAGCAGGNTTTTATTGGGCTTCATCAATATTAAAATGGCATAATGAGTAAAATATATTTAAAAGAAGAACATTTATTANTACAAAAAATGGTTAGAGATTTTTCTAATCANGAGTTAAAACCCATTGCACAAGAGATTGATAAAAAATCACAATTNCCNCATGAGTCNATAAAAAAAATATCAGATTTGGGTTTAATGGGAATTCCATGGCCTCAAGAATATGGTGGTGGNGGAATGGANANCCAATCACTTGTNATNGCAATTGANGAAATGGCAAAAGCTTGTGTATCAACTGCNGTAACTGTTATGGCACATACAAGTTTAGGTACTGGCCCTTTTGCAGCTTTTGGTAATGAATCTCAAAAAAATNTTTATTTAAGAAAATTATCATCAGGTGAAATGATTGGAGCATTTGGATTAACNGAACCAAATGCTGGAAGTGATGCTGGTAATACTCAAACCAAAGCAATATTAGATGGCGATAAATATATAGTTAATGGACAAAAAGTTTTTTGTACTAATGCTGGATACGCTGGAGTAATAATTTTTACAGCACAAATAATTGAAAATGGTGAAAATAAAGGGGTAGGGGCACTTTTTGTAGATGCAGGAACCAAAGGCCTTAAACTTGGACCTCCAGAAAATAAAATGGGATGGAAAGGTTCAGATACTAGATCTGTATATTTTGATCAAATGAAAATCTCGTCAGATAATATGCTTGGAGCTCCTGACAAAGGTTTTAAACAATTTTTAAAAACTTTAACTGGAGGTAGAATAACAATCGCAGCTCTATCTCTAGGTATTTGTGAAGCTGCATATCAGGCAGCATTAAATTATTCTAATGAAAGGACAGCCTTTGGTAAGAAAATAAATAAATTCCAGTCAATTGCATTCAAGCTTTCTGATATGGCAACGCAGATTGAGGCTGCCAGGCATCTAGTTTATCATGCCGCTTGGCTAAAAGATAGAGACGAAAGTATTATAAAAGAAGCAGCTATGGCAAAGCTGTTTACAAGTGAATTAGCAATGAAAATCACAACTGAAGCCATCCAAATTCATGGAGGATTTGGTTATATTAGAGAATATAATGTTGAAAGATTTTTTAGAGACTCTAAAATTTTAGAAATTGGTGAAGGTACAAGTGAAGTGCAAAGAATTATTATAGCTAGAGAAATTCTGAAATCACTTAATTACTAAATCGAGTGTTTGATATTAACATAATAAATAATTTTAATGATGATATCTCAATAGAAAACAAATCAATTCAAACTTTAATAGAAGAACTCTTAACTGAGCATAAAATTCCTCAAGGTTCAGTTTCAATTATACTATCAAATAAAATGCTTTTAAATAAGTTAAAGATGGATTATTTTGGTTTAAATCAATTTACTGACGTAATTACCTTTAATTTAGAAGATGAAAATGAACCATTGGAAGGAGAGATTTATATAAGTATTGATGATATTATTGAAAATGCTAAAATATTTGAAGTATCAATTAATGAAGAATTTAAAAGAGTTTTAATTCATGGTGTCCTTCATCTGATTGGATTTGAAGATAAAAATAAAATACTAAAAGATAAAATGACAAAGCTTGAAAATAATTATATGAGTATTTTTAAATATGATATAATTTCTTATAAAAATAAATGATATTAATATTTATCATATTATTAATCATATCAGGTTTTCTATCAGCAAGTGAAACTTCTTTTTTTAATCTTAGGAAGCATGACAAAGTTAGTGATAAAGTTAAAAGTTTGCTTGCAAAGCCTAGAGAACTTTTAACATTTATTTTAATTGGTAATACACTTGCAAATATAGCTATTGGTTCTATCGCTGCTAGTTACACTATTAATGTTTTATCTATAAAATATAATAATGTTAGTGAAGAAAACTTATTATTTATAGAGGTTATTGTGGTCACTTTAGTTATATTGATTTTTGGTGAAATAATTCCCAAAACTTTTGCAATAAATCAATCCAAATATTTTTCAAATTTAATTAGTATGCCAATAACTTTTTTATTAAAAGTATGTAAACCATTTTTCTTAATTTTCTATAAAATGTCCGATTATGTTGTAAAAGTCAATCCACTTGCAAAAGAGAAAACTTTTGATACAGAAGAAGAATTAATAATGCTAACCGAATTAGTAGAAGAACAAGGTACAATAAAAGAGACAGAATCAAATATGATACAGTCTGTTTTTGAATTTGATGACAAACTGGTTAAAGAAATTTTAACACCTAGAGTAGATATTATTGCTATTAATTCAACTAGCTCACTTGATGATGCAATGGATTTGATTGCTAATGAAAAAGTATCTAAAATTCCTGTTTATAAAGATAGTGTTGATAATATTTTAGGCATTTTATATGCAAAAGATATCATTCCATACCTAATTGGCTCAAGGCCTAAAATTAATTTAGTTAATCTATCAAGAGACCCTTTATTTGTTCCAGAAACAAAACAAATAAATGATTTATTAGATGATTTTAAGAATAAAAAAAAGAATATTGCTATAGCAGTTGATGAATGGGGAGGTACATCAGGATTGGTAACATTAGAAGACGTAGTTGAAGAAATAGTTGGAGAGGTAAGCGATCCTTACGATAAGGAGGAATATTCATTTCGTGAAATTTCTGATGATAAATATATTGTTGAAGGTGCAATTAAAATTTACGATTTAGAAGAAAATATTGAAGTAAAGTTCCCAGAAGTTAGAGAATATGATACTTTAGCTGGATATATTTTTGATGCAATGGGAGATATACCAAAGATTAATGAAAAGGTTACATTTCAGGACTATTCTTTTAAAGTTATTGAATTAACAAAAAATAGAATTGATAAAGTTGAAATCAAAAAAAATAAGTAAAATTGATAGACTAGTTAATATTATTAAAAAATTAAGGGCACCTAACGGTTGCGAATGGGATAAAAAACAAACCCATGAGTCTTTAATCCCCTACTTAATAGAAGAAACATATGAAGTCGTAGAATCTATTGAGGATAAAAATTACAATTTATTGAAAGAAGAATTAGGTGATTTATTATTGCATGTTATTTTTCAAATTGATATTGCTAATGATAATAAAAAATTTAGTTTAAATGATGTAATTGATGGTATTTGTGAAAAATTAATCAGAAGACACCCCCATATTTTTTATGATAAAAAAGATCCTAGATATAAAGAAGAAAATTGGGAAGTATCAAAAAAGAAAGAAAAAAAACGGTTAAGTGTTTTAGATGGAGTCCCCAAAAGGTTACCTCAGTTAATTAGATCGAGTAGAATCCAAGAAAAGGCTGCTTCTGTTGGATTTGATTGGAATAATAAAAATCAAGTATTATTAAAAGTAGATGAAGAAATTTTAGAATTAAAAGATGCAATTCTAAAAAATGAGGGAATTGATGAAGAGATAGGCGATGTATTATTTACAATTGTAAATTTATCCAGACATTTGGGATATGATGCTGATTCTTCATTAAAAAAATCAACAGAAAAATTTTCAAAAAGATTTAAAAAAATTGAGAAAGATTTAAAGACCAAAAATATTAAAATTGAGGACTTGAGTTTGGAAGAACTTGATGAAATTTGGGAAAAAAATAAGTATGATAATCAAAATTAAGTTTGTGGAGGCGCGCGGAATTGAACCGCGGTCCGAATAAGATCACCGTTAACCTCTACATGTTTAGACTATTCTTTAATCTAATTTAATTGTCTTAAATAGACGTAATACAATTAAACGATCCTGATAAGTTTTCATTTTAATAACTCAGGATTTATTAAAACTAGCTCATATTAATGACATCTCATATAAAAGCTACGAGCACACCCTTAAAGAGACGGCTACTGGCAATTAAGCAGCAGCTGCGTAACCGTAATCGGCACTTATAGTGTTACTCTAAATGATTTAGGAGGTGATAGAGTATCCTCCACATGCAGTCAATAGATTTTCATTACCCGTCGAAGCCAGTCGCCCCCATGAGTATATTTCAAAAAACAGATAAATATAATACAGTTTTTTATGCTACATATAAAATTATTTTTTACAATAGTGTATAATTTTATTTTTTATCTTACAAATAGTTCCTTAATTTTTTAGGCTGTATTAATAAGTTATTTTAAATTTTTATAATTTTTGTGACCCAGTAGCTCAGTTGGTAGAGCAGCACCCTTTTAAGGTGATGGTCGCAGGTTCGATTCCTGCCTGGGTCACTCAAAATACCCTACCATTTTTATTTTAATATTTCGGATGCGTAAATTTCAATTGTTGTACCAACACCATCTATTATAAATTGTATAGCAACAACCATTAATATCATCCCCATGATTCTTTCTATTATTCTTAATCCAACAGTACCCAATTTTTTTGTTAATTTTTTAGCTAGCGTTAATATGATAAAGGTAATAAAGAGAGAAATAATAATATTTAAATAAAAAACTATTTTTTGATTAAATGATACTGTTTGGGCTGATAGAATCATAACCGATGTTATTGCTCCAGGTCCAGCTATTAAAGGTATTCCAATTGGAGATAAAGCAATATCAGTATTTGATTCTGCTTCTTCTGATTCTTTAGGTGTTGATTTTGTTCTCGAAACTTTTGCTTCAAGCATATTAAGTCCAATCCTTAAAAATAAAATTCCACCCGCGATTTTAAAAGCATGTATCGTAATTGCATAAAATGAGAAGATTATTTTACCCATAACTGCAAAAATCAACAATATAATACACGCAAAAAATGTACTTTTACGAATTAATTTTTTATATTCATCAAGATTATAATTTTCGGTTAATGAAAGAATTATTGGAGCTATGCCAATAGGATTTAATAGTGCAAAAAGTGATGAGAAAGAGAGAACAATAAATGAAAAATCTAAATGGTCCATATTACATTTTTTTAGGAGCTGAAATTCCTAGAATTTTTAATCCATTTGTAATTACAATACTAGTAGACTTTATAAAAAATATTCTAGCCTCTGTCAATTTAATGTTGTTATCATTAATTATTCTATTTTTTGCATAATATTTATGAAACATTGATGATAACTCAAGTAAATAATTAGCAAGTATTTGTGGTTCCATAATATTTTTTACTTTAATTAAAGTTTCTTTAAATTCAATAAGTTTATAAATTATTTTAATTTCTTCTTCTTCAGTAAGTAATTCTAAGTTCACATTTTTGATTTTATTTTTATATGTTTCTAAAATTGTATTTATTCTAGCATTTGCATACTGAATATAGTAAATAGGATTTTTTTCTGATTTTTCTTTTGCTATGTCTAAATCAAAATTAAGATGTGAATTTATACCTCGCATAACAAAAAAATATCTAACTACATCTGAACCAACTTGATCAACTAAATCGTCTAAAGTAATAAACGTCCCTTTTCGTGTAGACATTTTAACTGTTTTACCATTTTTTAAAATGGAAATAAATTGATGAATGATAACTTTAATTTTAGATTCATCATATCCAAGCTGTTTCACAACTTCTAAAACATCTGGATAAGCATCCATGTGATCTGCTCCAAACACATCTATACAAAGGTCGTATCCCCTCTTAATTTTATCAGCATGATAAGCCATATCTGGCAATCTATAAGTAGGTTCACCAGTTTTTTTAATAAGTACTCGATCATTATCTCTACCTACTTTAGTACCCTCAAACCAAACTGCGCCATCTTTTTCATATATCAATTTTTTAGATTTAAGTATATCTATAACATTATAAATTTCTCTATTGTCATAAAGTGTTTTTTCATTAAAAAAAGAATCAAAGCTTATATTTAAGTTTTTTAGAGTTTTTTTTATGTGATTAAAAATAAAACTTTCAGCATATTCTTTAAAAAAATCATTGTCTTCATTTAAGTCCTTGCCTTGTTTTTCTAAAATTTCTTTTGCAATTGAAAAAATATAATCACCTTGATAACCATCTTCAGGAAAGATATATTTTTTGCCTATTAATTCCATGAATCTTGACTGGACTGATTCACCTAAAATTCTCATTTGTCTTCCAGCATTATTGTAATAATATTCTCTTTGAACTGTATAGCCATTCCATTCAAATATATTACTTAGAGCATCACCTAAAATTGCACCTCTGCCATGTCCCACAGTAAGAGGACCTGTGGGATTTGCACTTACAAATTCTACTAAAACCTTTTTATTACATGGATTAGCTTTACCATAATTTTCATCTTCTTTGATTATCTCTGAAATGTAACTAACAATACTTTTTGGATTAATTTTAAAGTTTAAAAATCCAGGGCCAGCTATATTTATTTCCTTAAATAAATTTACTGAAATTAAATTTTTTTTTAAACTCTTTGAGATCTCAATTGGATTTTTTTTATTTTTCTTTGAAAGTAGAAATGCAATATTTGTAGATAAATCACCAAATTCTTTTTTTTTGGGAACGCTAATATTGATATCCCCATCTTCAAATTCATAATTTAGATATTTTAGTGAGCGTTTAATTTCATCTATGACCAAGTTTTTCATTTTATTTTTTTTACTCTACCATCAGCCCAAAGTCTTTCAACATTATAATATTCTCTCTCTTCAATATGAAAAATATTAACTACTATATTCACATAATCCATAAGTACCCATCTTAAACCTTCATATCCTTCAATATTTAAAGGTTTAATTTGGAATTCTCTTGATAGTTCATCCTGAATATGATTTTTAATAGCTCGCGTTTGCGGATCAGATTGTGAGGAACAATTGACAAAATAATCTGTCAAAGAGGTTAAACCTATCACATCAATAATTTTTATATCTAATGCTTTTTTATCAAGCATTAATTCTGAAATTTTTTTAACTATTTTTTTTTCGCTCATATTAGAAAGGAGAATAGTATTGTTTTACCGTATTAAATGAATCTAGTTTTCTGTAATCTTTTCCTATTATTATTGATAAATCCCAAATTCCATTTTCATCAATTTTTATATGATTTATATTTAACTTTTTTGCAATATTCTTTGCAATATTAATTTTATCTTTATCATGAACAACAATATTAGTATTCGAGTAATCAAAGTTCTTTGCATTTTTAATTTCTATTACATCAAATCCTTGTTCGATAAGATAGTTTGAATATAAGTTGGCGATGCCAGAATCACCACATCCATTTAAAACTTCAACTTCAGCTTTTATTATCTGATTGATTTGCATATTTGTAGAAGACAAGCCTTCTGAACTTGAACTATTATTGAATATGAATTTTAAATATAAAACAGAAGCAGTAATAACAATGATTGATAAAAGATATAACAATGTACTTTTCATTAATATTTTTTTTCCATATTTGATAATTGAACAACAGTATTTATACCAGATATTTCATTGTTATTCTTTACCCTAAAAATAGATGTATCTTTTTCATCTATAAAATTAAAAATATCTGTAAGATAATATTCTGATTGTGCATTTTTATTGTCTATTAATGGGATTATTTGATTTAAAGTTTGTGAATCAATAATATAAATACCAGAGTTTATTTCTTTTAATTCTTTTTGTTTATCAGATGCATCTTTATGCTCAACAATTTTTATAAGTTGGTTATAATTATTTTTTATTATTCTTCCATAACCTGTTGGATCATCAATTTTTGCTGAAATTAAAGATGCATATGCATTATTAGAATCATGTATTTTTATGAATTCTTTTAATGTTTCTGGCTTGATTAAAGGGACATCACCAGATAAGATTAGTACATTTCCATTAAAACGTTTTGTTTCAGGCAGGCAGTATTTTATAGCATCTGCAGTACCTTGTTGTGTTTCTTGTTCAACAAAAATTAAATCTTCTGATTTAAATTTTTCTATAATTAGATTCTTTTTATAGCCTACTACAACAATAATTTGTTGTGGATTAAGACTTTTTGCAGTATCAATTACATGTTCTAAAAGAGTTTTATTATTTAAGGTATGTAAAACTTTTGGAATTTCAGAGTTCATTCGAGTGCCTTTACCTGCTGCCAAAATAATCACCATGTTCATTTTGTCATTCATAAAGTTTTATAATTCCTCCACCGCATAAAGTTTTATTATTATAAAATACAATAGATTGACCAGGTGTTATAGCAAGCTGAGGATCTTTGAAGTTTACTACATATTCATTTTCTTCAATTGAAATTGTACCTTCAGCTTTTCTGCCATTATATCTAATTTGACAATGGGTTTCATAAGGGAAATCAGGTGTTTCTATTAGCCAATTAAGTTCTTTTACTTTACAAATATCTTTTAATAAAGAATTTTTTTCTCCAACAATAATTGAGTTGTTTTTTGGATTAATTTCTTTAACATATAGAGGGTTGGGATTTGTTAAACCTATACCTCTTCTCTGGCCAACTGTATAGTTAATATAGCCATCATTATTTCCCAATTTTTTTCCTTCTTCGTCCAAGGTTTTTCCATTTTTAATTTTAGAAACTTTATCTGGAGCATATTCGTTTATAAATCTTTTATAATTATTATCAGCTATAAAACAAATTTCCATACTTTCAGGTTCTTCGGCTGTCTCAAGTTTATGCTCTCGTGCAATATCTCTTACCTCTTCTTTTGTTAATGCTCCTAATGGAAGAATAGTTTTACTTAACGTCTCTTTTGGTATGCCCCATAAAACATAGGATTGATCTTTTCTTTCATCCGCACCTTGTTTAATAAAATAATCTCCATTTTTTTCATCAATTTGAGCATAATGACCAGTAGCAATATATTTTGCACCTAAAATTTCAGCTTGTTCAATAAAAGTATCCCACTTTATAAATGAGTTACATCTAACACATGGATTTGGTGTTCTTCCACTTAAATACTCATCAACAAAATTATCAACTACATTCTCTTTAAAGCTACCTGTAAAATCAATGGTATAGTGAGGGACTCCCATTCTTTCGCATACTAGTTTTGCTTTATTTATTGAACTTACAGCACAACAATTATTCTCTTGGAGATTATTTCCACCAAAATTTTTGTATTCCCATAGTTTCATTGTAATACCTATGGCTTCATATCCCATTTCAATAATTCTTAGCAATGTTACAGAGCTATCAACACCTCCTGACATCGCAACTAGAACCTTTTCTTTCATTATTTTTTTATCCTACTTATTATATTGCAAATCGTTTCAAATAATTTTTTAATATCATCTTTTTCAATCATTTTACCTATTGAAATTCTGACAGAACATCTTGCTTCATTTTCTTCCATACCCATCTCAATCAATGCTTGTGGTGCGTTTGCTGAACCTGATGAGCATGCAGAACCATACGAAATTGCGATGCCTTGCATATCAAGATTCATTAGAAGTCCATGACCCTCAACACCAAAAAAAGTTAAATTCATGATACCTTTTAATCTATTAACACCATTTAACCTATATTGTATATTAGAATTTTCTAATAATCCGATGAAGTAATTTTCTAATTCTAAAATCTTTTTTTTATTTTCTAAAAGAGAATCATTTGAAATTTCAAGTGCCTTTGCCATCCCTAATATAGAACTAATATTTTCAGTCCCAGCTCTTAATCCATTTTCTTGTCCTCCACCATCTATTAGAGGATTTAAGATAATACCGTTTTTACAGTAGAGTCCACCTACTCCTTTAGGACCATAAAATTTATGCGCACAAATGGTAGCAAAGTCTATATTTATTTTAGATAGATCTAATTTTTCTTTACCTATAAATTGAACAGTATCTGAATGAAATAAAATTTCATTTTCTGATGCAATATCCCCAATTTCACTTATTGGGTTAATAGTCCCTAGCTCATTGTTAACATACATAATAGAAATTAACTTTGTATTAGATTTTATTTCAGATTTTACTTGTTTTGCTGAAATTGAACCATTTTTTAAGGGTTTAATGAAGGTAACTTCTACGCCATTTTGTTCAAGATGTTTTGCCAAATTTAAAACAGATGGATGTTCGTATGAGCTTGTAATTAAATGATCACCTTTGTTAAGTACTCCTTTCAGTACAATGTTATTTGATTCAGAACCTCCTGATGTAAAAATGATTTCAGATGTTTTGCAATTTAGAATTTGAGCGATAGAAGTTCTTGATCTTTCAACAATATTATGGGATTTTTGTCCTGACATATGCATACTGGATGGGTTCCCATAATTTTCAATATTAGCTTTGTGAACAATTTCGGCAACGGCTATGTCCATTGGTGTAGTTGCTGCAATATCAAAATATAATTGTTTAGTCATTATTTATAATTCTATTAAAAGTTCTTGATTAGAAGCTAATGTATTTATGAATTTCTTTTGAGCATTGGCTTCGATTTCTTTTATTTTTTCATCGCTATAATCTGGAGAATAATGAAATAAAACTAATTTTTTTATTCTTGAAACTATTGCGATATCAGTTGATTGCTTCCAACTGCTGTGTCCCCAACCTTTATAACCTGGTAAGTCTCCAACAGTGTAATGTGAATCATGAATGAGGATATCACATTCTTTTGCAATATTTAATACACTTTGATTCAAATTACCATCAGTATGTTCGCAATCTGTTACATATACTATTTTTTTATCGTCACATGTTACTCTAATAGAATTAGCACCTCCAGGGTGAGGATGAGAAGAATAGCATATTTTTGTATCATTTATATCCATTGACTTTAGTTCGCTACTACTTTCCTCCATTTCAAAAAAATTAATATTTGCTTTATACATTGAATTCTCAACCGGCCAAAACTCCTTATTTATTAAATGATTTGATAAATCATTAATAGATGTATTTTTGTTATACCCATAAATATTTATTGTATACTTTTCATTATAAAGAGGAGCAAAGTAGAAGAACCCCATAATATGATCCCAGTGATAGTGGCTAAGTATTATATTGATTTCATTATTATATGATTTATCGCTAATAATTTTTTTACCAAGATTTCTTATTCCGCTGCCCATATCAAGTATGATTAAATTATTATTTTTGGTTCTTATCTCTATACAAGATGTATCACCACCATAATACATTTTGTCTTTGTCTGGCGTAGGGTTCGAACCTCTAACTCCCCAAAATTTTATATAGCTGCTATTGATATTATTTTCCATTAGATATTAATTAGATAATTTCTTAAAGATTCCCTAATATATAATATAAAATATATGTTTCAAAATTCTAACTAAAGATATGGTAAAATGAATAATAGTATTGATAATAAAAAAAGTGCAGAAAGTCTTTATTTAATTCTCGCAAGTGTATTTGTCGCATCTCTTGTTTCATGTAATCTCATATTCCAAAAATTTTTTACTATTGATATATGGATTCCATTTGTTGGTAATTATACATTTGAACAATCTGTAGGTTTATTGCCTTATCCTGTTACTTTTTTAGTCACCGATATTATATCTGAAGTTTATGGTCAGAAGAGAGCTAATAAAGTTGTTACTTCTGGTTTATTTGCCAGTTTGTTTATGCTTGTTGTTGTGACGATATCAGATATGGTACAAGCTACTGTATGGTCTCCAGTTGATAATCAAACATTTAGCAGGGTATTTGGTTTGTCTGGTGCTGCTGTTTTTGCATCAATGATGGCATACTTAATAGCACAGTATATAGATGTTAGGGTATTCCATTTTTGGAAAAGGCTTACAAATGGCAAGCATCTATGGCTTAGAAATAATGCATCAACAATGTTTTCTCAATTTGTAGATACATTTTCAGTATTATTTTTACTATGTTTATTCGATGTTATTGCATGGGAGCGATTTTCAATTTTACTTTTAAATGGATTTTTATTTAAGGTTTTTTTTGCTGCTTTTGATACACCAATTGCCTACGTACTAATTGGCTTGATTAGGAAAAGATTTGGTTTAAAATTTGGTGAAGAAATTCATTAATCTAATATTGTATTAACCACTATTGTTATATCTAAAACGTTAAGGAATCCATCAGAGTTCATATCGAGTTTATACACATTAAATAGAGAATAATCTGTATCCCCAGATAATATATAATTAATAAAATAAATTATATCTATTACGTTCACAATATTATCAAGGTTTGTATCTGCTTTAATTAGATTGACATCAAAATCCCATTCACTTTTAGTTGCTCTATAGGTATAGTACCCAGTTGGATACGCGAGTTCAAATACAATATTTTTATCATAGTCTACTTCCATGATATGAGCACCGATCTCAAGAATTTCTGTTTCAAAAAAGAATCCCCAATTAATTAATGTATTTTGATTGGGGAGCCTTTGTACACTACCCATTGACATTGCAGCAACATTATCGGGATGGGTGTATGACCAAATTAGAACAGCTCTTTTATTTACCTCATCAACGAAGTACTCTACAGCTCTAGAAATCATTGGATTGTGCTGCGTTCCATTATCAAACATGGTAATATTCCCATTAGCAATTCTTCTAACATCATGCTGTTTATTAAAGCCTCCAAGAGGATCATTATCAAATCTAAACTCATTTAGAGGTCCACCCATAATCCAAATAATATCACCTGTTGATCTATCAATTTTGAAAACTTCATTACTTGTTCTATTTGATAGAAGTAAGTTGTTATCAAAATCAACCTCTATACTATTACCATGCATGAATGTTATTTCAGGAGCACTTAGATTTAAATCTGGATAATCATATATTGATAAGTAATCCATTGCATCCCA